>MKTT01000129.1:25446-27589 GCA_001898385.1 Planctomycetales bacterium 71-10 | reverse complement strand
GTCTTCGGCCTGTTCGCGGCCGCGAGCCTGGCCGTCCTCGTCGTCGGGCTCGGGCGGCTGGCCCGCGGGCCGGGGCGGCTCCGGGCGGCGACGTGGCTCCTGCTGGGCGTCGCCCCGGCCTTGATCGTCGCGGGGCACGTCTTGTACGGGCTGCGGATCAACTCCAGCCGGCTCATCGTCCTGGACCTGCCGATCAAGCTGCTGGCCCCGTTCGGCGAGGCGATCATGGACCTGGAGGCCCGGTTCCGATACCCGGAGCGGACCGAGGGCGACGCGGTCGTCATGATCGCCGCGCCGTCGCCGATCGCGCGGGGGTAGGTCGCCGCGATGGACGAGCACGTCCGGGCGCTCCGGGCGCGGCTCGGCGGCCGGCCGATCGTCGAGAAGATCCACTGGGTCCGCGGCCCGCTGCTGGGCGCCGAGGGCCGCGCCGCGCTGGGGATGTGCATGGGGAGCCGCGCCGGCGAGGTCGGGCCGGAGGGCGATCCGCTCGCCTACCTCGACCGGCACGAGGTCGCGCACTGCGTCCTGAACGGCGTCGTCCCGTTCCTGGAGATCGACCCTCCCGCCCTGCTCGTGGAGGGCTGGGCCGAGGCCAACGCCGGCCGGCCGCGCGAGGAGGTCCGCCGCCAGGTCCGGAACCTGCGGAGGAACGGCGACGAGCGATCGCTGCGGGCGCTCGTCGGCCCCGCCTGGTATCACGCCCACGCCGGCGCCGTCTACCCGCAAGGGGCGATCCTCGTCGATCACATCCTTGATGCCTACGGGCCCGACAAGTTCCTGGAACTCTACCGGACGTGCCGGCCCGGGACGTTCGAGGCCGACTGCCGCCGCATCCTGGGCGTGGGCCTCGACGAGTTGGACGCCGCCTGCCGCGCCGAGGTCGACCGCGCGGCACCGCCGGCGTCGAGCCTCGGCGACGCCCTCGCCTCCCTGAAGCTGGGCCCGGACGTCGACGCGGGGCGATGGAAGGCGTTCGCCCGCGAGGTCGCCGCGGGGATCGGGCGGTCGGATCGCGTCTACGAACACGCCCGCGCCGTGGTGGCGATGACGTGGACGGCGAAGCCTGCGGCGGCGGGACCCTCCGGGGGCGGCGTCCGCTGGACCTGGATCCGTTCCGGCCCGCGTCGCGCGGTGGTGTTCGAAGAGTCGGAGACGAAGGAGGGGGACCTATGGTCGGCCCCCCCGGGGTTCCGGAAAGTTTCCGCCTGGTCGGCCGCCCCGGAGCGATCGTTCCGCGCGACTCGCAAGCCGCCCGGGGACGCCTGGAGGCTGCAAGGCGACCCCGACGGCACGCCTCAGGCCGCCTACCTCCGGATGTGCGTCGAGGTCGACGGGCGTCGTCCGTCGGCCCTCACGCCCAGCCCCGGCGTCTTCGGGCCGTTCGAATTGACGCGGTTGCGCGCGACGTCGCTGGAGCCGTCCGAGGGGCCGGGCGGGCGTCGCGTGCGGGTCCGCTTCGAGTCCGAGGGCCCGGTCGCGGCCTACGAACTCCGATCGTCCGAATGCGTGTTCGACGCCGACCGCGGCCTGGCGATCCTTTCGGAGGTCCAGGCTCATGAGGGGGGCGGCGAGTCGAGGACCGATTTCCGCTACGACGACGGCGATCCTCCGTTGCTCGTCTCGAAGCGGCTGACCGGCTCCGGGCCCGGCCAGAACGACCGGGTCGTCGACTGGACCGTGGTCGAGCGCCGCTTCGGCCCGATCCCCGACGAGGCGTTCGCGCCCGAGGCGCTGCTCGACGGCCCGGTGGTCGTCGACGAGGCGGTCGAAGTGCCGTGGACGGATCCGCCGACCCTCGCCGACTGGTACCCCGCGCCGCTGGCGGCCGGGGCCGCGGCGGTCGTCGCCGGGCTGGCCCTGGGGCTCGCCGGGGGATTCCGCCGCCCTTGAACCCGGGGCGTCTCGGTGATAGGCTTGAGGTCGTCCGCAGCGACGGATCGAGGGGCCCGCGGCCCTTCGCTCGCCACCACGGGGCGCGCCGGGATCGAGGCGACGTTGACAGTCCCCCTCGGACCCGAGGCCGCGCCCGACCGAGGTCCACGCCCGCGACGCGCGATCGTCCCCGGGGCGGGGCCCGACCGAGCCCGAATCGACGCCCGACGTCGCGAGGACGGCCGGCCGTCCCGAGGGCATTTCGAGC
>MKTT01000129.1:0-25433 GCA_001898385.1 Planctomycetales bacterium 71-10 | reverse complement strand
CCCGCCCAGGCCGAAGCCCCCCAGTCCGCGGCGTCCCCTCCCCCGCCGGCCGCGGCCCCGCCCCCCTCCGCGACCGAGGGCCCCCGGCCCCGTCTCTCCCTCCGGGAGAAGCTGGAGAAGTCCGCCGCCGAGCGCGAGGCCCGCATCGCCGCCCGTCGCGGTCCGGTGGAGGCCCCGGCCCGCCTGACCCTCCGGGAGAAGTTGGAGAAGTCCGCCGCCGAGCGAGGAGCCCGCATCGCCGCCCGGTCCGCCGGATCGACGCCCGCGGCCGAGGGCGAGGCGCCGAGGCGGCTGACGCTCCAGGAGAAGCTGGAGAAGTCCCGCATCGAGCGCGAGGCCCGCATCGCCGCGCGAAGGGGCGACGTCCCCGCGTCGGACGCGAACGGCAAGCTCTCGATCCGCGAGAAGCTCGAACGGGCCCGCGCCACGCACCCGATCCGCGAGACGGCCCCCGCCGCCGAGTCGGGACCCGAGGCGACGGAAGCACCCGCGCCCGCCCCGGCCGAGCCGAAGCGCCTTTCGCTCCAGGAGAAGCTGGCCGCCGCCCGCGCCAACAAGCCGGCGACGCCCGAGGCGAAGCCGGCCGCAGCCGCGCCGGCCGGCGACGCCCCTCGCTCGATGACGACGGCCGAGAAGCTGGCCGCCGCCCGCGGAGTCGCCGCGAAGCCCGCGCCGGCGGCCCAGCCCCCCGCGACGCCGAAGCCGGCCGCCGCGTCGAAGGGGATGTCGATCCAGGACAAGCTCGCCGCCGCCCGCGCGGGGGGCGCCGCCCCGAAGCCGGCCGCGCCGGCCGAGGCCCCCGCCGCGCCCGCGGCGTCGCCGTCGAAGAAGGGGATGTCGATCCAGGAGAAGCTGGCCGCCGCGCGGGGGCTCGCGCCGAAGCCCGCGGAGGGGAAGGCCGAGGAGGCCGTCGCCGCGACGCCCGCCCCGGCCGTCGCGCCGGCCGACCGCGCGCTGCCGCCGCTGGCCGAGATCGCCGACCCGAAGGACCTCGCGGAAGCCCTCCGCCGCGCCGGGGCGAAGAAGGACCAGGAGGCCGCGAGCCGCCCGCCCGGCTCGGCGCCCGTCCTCCCGCGCGGGCCGTTCTCGCCGGCCGCGCGACCGGCCCCGACCCCGATCGAGACGCCGCCGTCGTCGCAGGTCCGCGTCGACCGCCGCGGGATGCTGGTCTATGCGACGTGGTGGTTCGTGGTCGCGTGGGTCGCCCTGGGCGCGGCGATCGCGCTGCTGTCGTGGATGATGGTCCGCTTCCTCTTCCCCAACGCCGACGCCGAGCCCCCCAGCACCGTGAAGGTGGGATATCCCTCGGACTACGAGCCGGGCCAGGTCAGCGAGCGCTTCAAGGATCGCTGGGGCTTCTGGATCGTCCGCGACGTCGACGACCGGGGCCGCGACGTGATCTTCGCCTTGCAGACCTATTGCACCCACCTGGGCTGCCCGCCGATCTGGCTCGCCGGCGAGGGCAAGTTCAAGTGCCCCTGCCACGGCAGCGGGTTCTCCCGGGACGGCGTCAACTTCGAGGGCCCCGCCCCCCGGCCGCTGGAGCGGTACAGGATCGGCCTCGCCGACGACGGCCAGATCGTCGTCGACAGGGCCCAGACGTTCCGCAAGGACCTCGACCAGTGGTCCGACCCGGACAGCTTCCTCGCCGTCTGACCGCCCCGCCCGCGAGGCCCCCATGCCGATCCGCGACCGCATCGCCCGGACCCAGCTTTGGAAGAGCGTCTTCCGCCACCCGATGCCGACCGATCGTCGGAACCGGGTCCAGGTGATGCTCTCCAACTTCTTCCTGCACCTGCACCCGGTGAGCGTGCAGAAGCAGGGGATCGCGCTGAGCTACACCTGGTGCATGGGCGGGGCGACGTTCTTCCTGTTCCTGGTGGAGGTCGTCACGGGCGTCCTCCTGATGTTCTACTACCGGCCGACGCTGGAGCACGCCTACAACGACGTGCTCGCCCTCCGCGACGTCGCCACGCTGGGCGTCCTGCGCGAGCTGCACCGCTGGTCGGCGCACGCGATGGTCATCGCGGTGATGCTGCACATGTACCGCGTCTTCCTGACCGGCAGCTACAAGCCCCCGCGCGAGTTCAACTGGGTGATCGGCGTGATGCTGCTGGTCCTCACGCTGCTCCTCTCGTTTACGGGCTACCTGCTGCCGTGGGACCAGCTCGCGGTCTGGGCGATCACGGTGGGCTCGAACATGGCGCGGGCGACGCCCGTCCTGGGGCTGGAAGGCCCGGGGGCCAACCTGCTGACGCTGGGCGACGGCGTGAAGCTCATCACGCCGGCCTCGGACGCGAAGTACGTCCTGCTGGGCGGCCGGAGCGTCGGCGAGGCGGCCCTGAATCGGTTCTACGTCCTGCACTGCGTGGCGATCCCCCTGGCCGCGTCGCTGCTGATCATGGTCCACTTCTGGCGCGTCCGGAAGGACGGGGGGATCAGCGGCCCCCTGTGAGCCGGGGCCCCACGCGAGCGACCGATGCTCCAAGACGTCAACCCGGGCGTGCTGGCCGGCCTGGCCTGGTACTACCTGCTGGCCTCGGCCCTGAACGCCGCCGCCGCCGCGCACGTCGCCTATGCAGAAATGGTCGGCGAGGGCGCCGACGTCGCCGGCCTCGCGCCGAGGACGCGGCGCTTCCCCGGATGGCTGGGCCCGGTCCTCGTCGGCCTGTATGGTCCGGCGCTGCTGATCCTCGGCCTCCGGGGCTGGATCCCGGGCGGGACGACGGCCGCCTACGGCCTGGCGGCGCTGGCGAACGGCCTGCTCGCCCTGACGGCCGGGGCCGACGCGGCGCACTTCGCGGAGGTCCGGGCCTCGGGCGGCGTCCACGCCGACGAGGCCCACCCGTCGCTCGACGATCACGTCCCGGCGGCGGGGCTGGGGGGGCCGATCAACCGCACGCTCTGGGCCCTGGTGTGGAGCGTTGTCGCGGTCGTCTTCCAGGCGATCGGGCTGACTTATCTCTTCCACGGCCCGCTGGTCCTGCCGAGTTTCGCCCGCGCGGGGGTCGACTCGATGGCCGGGCCGACGACGTTCTTCCTCGGCTCGGCGCTCCTGTTCGCGGCGACCCTGCGCTTCCGCCGCGTCGTCGCGAACGGCCTGGTCGCGTTCGGCGTCGTGAACCTCTCCATCCTGGCCTTCGGCCTGAGCCTCACGGACGGCGACTTCCGCCGGATCGTCTCCACGCCCGACAACGTGCCGATCGTCGGCCTGATCGTCCTGGCCGCCGGCTTCACCTGGCTCGCCCTGCGGCGGGGCGTCATCAACGACGCCCGCCGGGCCGAGGGCCTGCCCGTGCTGGAGGCGCTGGAGCAGGACCGGGTGCTGTCGTGGCCCGACCTGGTCTACATCGAGCTGATCTGCATGGTCGCGATGACCCTGTTCCTGATCGCCTGGGCCGTGGCGCTCCCCGCGCCGCTGGAGCAGCCGGCGAAGATGACCGAGGCGCCGAACCCGGCGAAGGCCCCCTGGTACTTCCTCGGCTTGCAGGAGATGCTCGTCTACTTCGACCCCTGGCTGGCCGGCGTGGGCATCCCCGTCGTCATCATCGTGGGCCTGTGCGCGATCCCGTATCTCGACGTGAACGAGGAGGGCCGCGGCTATTACACGGCGGCCTCGCGGCCGTTCGCGATGGCGACGTTCCTGTTCGGCTTCCTCGTCCTGTGGGTCGTCCTGATCGTCCTGGGGACGTTCCTCCGCGGGCCGAACTGGAACTTCTTCGGGCCGTATGAGCGCTGGGACCCGTACAAGGTCGTCCCGCTGAACAACGTGGACCTCTCCGACCTGGTCTGGATCCGCGCCCTGGGCCGGGCGAAGCCGTCGTGGGCGCCGCTCCGCGAGCTGCCCGGCCTGGCGCTGCTGGCGTTCTACCTGTTCGCGCTGCCGCCGATCCTCCTCCGCACGCTGTTCAAGGGCTACGCCGCGAAGGCCGGGACCGCGCGGGCCGCCGTCGCCGTGGTGCTCCTGCTGCTCATGGCCGGCCTGCCGCTCAAGATGATGTTGAGATGGACGCTGAATCTGAAATATGTGGTGGCGATACCGGGATTCAATATTTGATGAGGTACAGGCGGCGGCGATGATCCCGCCGCTTCGAGGACCCATGCCATGCAGGCCGCCGAGGAGACCTATCGCGACCAGCCGACGCTGCACCGGATCTTCGCGGTGGCGTCGGTGGGGATGCTGGCGGCGGTGGTCTGCATGATCGCGGCCGACCACGACCGGCCGTGGAAGAAGGTCCAGCGCGAGTTCCACGAGCTGGAGGCCGCCAAGCTCCGCGCCGCCGAGGCGAAGGCCCTCGCCGAGCGGACCGAGGCGACGAAGGGGGCGATCGAGGCCGTCGACGCGAAGATCCGGGCGGCGAAGGAGGAGGCCGCAGGCCGCGCCGGCGAGTTGAAGGCGATCGACGCCGAGCTGTCGCGCCTGTCCGGTCAAGCCCAGCGCGCCGACACCTCTAGGCGCTTCAAGAAGGCCGAGCTGGACGGCCTGCGCACCCAGTACGACGGCCTCGTCGAAGGGGGCCGCGCGCGCCGGGCCCGCGAGTTCCTCGACGCCCAGGTCGCCGAGGCCGAGCGCCGGCTGGCCGACCTCGAAGCCGAGGACCAGCGGGCCCGCGCCGCGCTGAGGGCGAAGCAGGACGCGCGCGACGCCCTCCTCGGCGGCGTCGACGCGCTGGAGCAGGAGCGGGCGAAGCTCACGCGCGAGGCCGACCGGATCCGCCGCGTGATCGAGCAGAAGGAGGCGCGCAACTTCGGCCTCGCGGCCTGGCTCCGCGGCCTGCCGGGCGTCGACATGGCGGCCCCGCCGACGAGGATCGACCAGATCACGCTCCCCGACCTGGCCATCAGCTACAACTTCAAGGACGTCCCCCGCCGCGACCGCTGCACCACCTGCCACCTGGGGATCGACCGGCCCGGGTACGACGTCGACGCCGGGGGGAAGCCGACGCCGAAGGTCTTCGCGTCGCACCCTTCGCTGACCGCCGGCGCGACGTCCGTCGACCCGCGGGGGAAGGTCGTCCCGGCCGGGCTGTTCCTGGACTCCAACGGCCCGCACCCGATGAACGACCACGGCTGCACCATCTGCCACGGCGGCCAGGGCTCGGGCGTCGACTTCGTCCACGCCTCGCACACCCCCGACTCGATCGCCGACGCCGACCGCTGGCGGTCCGAGCACGGCTGGGGGCCCCTCGAACACTGGGACTATCCCATGCTCCCCGCGCGGTTCGTCGAGTCGAGCTGCCTGAAGTGCCACCAGGAGGTCACCGACGTCCCCCAGGCGGCGAAGCTCCAGGCGGGGCGGAATCGGATCGCCCGCTACGGCTGCTTCGGCTGCCACGAGATCGGCGGCGGCGACTCCCCGGCGCCGAGTTTCGCCGACGAGCCGCGCGTCGGCCCAAGCCTGCGCAAGGTCGGCGGCAAGGTCTCGGCCGACTGGCTGTTCCGCTGGATCAAAAACCCGTTCGCCTTCCGTCCCGGCGCCCGCATGCCGCGCTATTTCGGCCTCGACGACGACCAGCCCGGCGACGCCGCGCGGGCCGACGCCGAGGTCCACGCGATCGTCCGCTACCTGACCGCGAAGTCCGAGCCCGCCGCCGAGCCCCCCGCTCCTCCCGAGGAGCCCGACGCCGACCGCGGCAAGGAGACGTTCCTCAAGAAAGGCTGCCTCGCCTGCCACCAGCACCGCCCGTACGAATCGGCCGATCCTTCGTCCCGGCCCGACCCCGCCGACACCTTCGACCCGTCCGTCTTCCCCGAATCCGCCCGGCCGTTCGCGAAGGCCGATCTCGGCCCGAACCTCGTGAACGTCGCCGCCAAGTTCCCGGACGACGGGCGCGGGCGGGCCTGGCTCGCGGGCTGGCTCAAGGACCCCGGCGCGCACGACCCGGACAGCCGGATGCCCGACTTGCAGCTCTCCGACCAGGAGGCCGCCGACGTCGCCGCCTGGCTCATGTCCGTCTCCGGCGGCTGGCCCGCGAAGGTCGACGCCCCGCCCGCCGACGCGAAGCCGGTCCGCGACGCCGTTGACGATTTGGTGCGCCTTTATGTGAAGAAAAGCGGCTACAAGAAGGGGCGGGAACCCGTCGCCGTCGCGCCGGGCGAGGTCGATTCGTTCGTCGCCGGGCTGTCGGCCGACGACAAGCTGATGTTCCTGGGCGAGAAGACCATCGCCCGCCTCGGCTGCTTCGGCTGCCACGACGTCCCGGGCTTCGAGGACGCTCGGCCCATCGGCACGGCCCTGTCGGACTGGGGCTCCAAGAGCCTCGCCCAGCTCGACTTCGGCCACGTCGCCGACGCCCTCGCCGAGACCATGCCCGACGCCACCGGGGCGCGCGACGGCGTCGACCCGTTCTACCGCGACCAGATCGAGCGCCGGACGCGCGTGGGCTTCCTGTACCAGAAGCTCCACCGGCCCCGCAGCTTCGACCACCTGAAGCGCGACCCGCTCTACAAGACCCGGGACGACCGCCTGCGGATGCCCCGGTTCTCCTGGGCCGACGACCCGAAGGCCGTGGAGGAGGTGATGACCTTCGTTCTCGGCCTGACCGGCGAGCGCGTCCACCCGCGCTACGTCGCGCGGTCGCACTACGACGACGCGAAGCTCGCCCGCGCCGAGGGGGCGAAGATCCTCGAACGCTACCAGTGCGCCGGCTGCCACGTCATGCAGATGCCCCGCTACGCGATCGCCGCCGGCACGAAGGTCGCCGACGCCCTGCCCGCCTTCAAGGCCAACCTCCGCGGCTCGTACAACGCCCGCGCCGCCGACTTCCCGACCGACCCGCCCTCCCCCGCGACGTTCGACCCGGCGCTGAAGCTGGGCGACGACGTCGAGGAGGCCCTGAAGCTCGGCCCCGACGACGGCTCGCCCGTGACGATCGAGGGGATGCCGACGGCCGAGATCGACGACGAGGTCTCCGTCCAGCTCTGGAAGCCCGTCGTCATCCGCGGCTATACGTTCGACGTCGGCGACGTCCTGACGGTCGACAAGACGCGCGTGCAGGTCGAGCCGGCCGTCGGCGGCGGGTTCGCGTGGCTCTACGCGGCGTATCAATCGGAGGAGGAGGGCAAGCCGTACGAGTCGTACTGGAACCGCCTGCCGCCGCCGCTGATCCGCGAGGGCCTGAAGGTCCAGACGCCGTGGATGTCGCTGTTCCTCAAGGACCCGTACGCGATCCGCCCCGCGGCGCAGTTGCGCATGCCGCGTTATCACTACCGTCGCGTCGGCAAGGAGACCGACGCGCTGGCGAACTACTTCGCCGCGGTCGACGGCGCGGAGTTCCCGTACCAGACGATCCCGCACCAGTTGCAGGGGTACGTCGCCGGGCGCGAGCGGGTCCACCCGAAATACCTCGGTTCGGGCTTCGCGATGATGGCGGCGAAGGGGTCGCCGTGCATCCAGTGCCACGCAGTCGGCCCGTTCAAGCCCGACGCCGGCCCCGACGCCGTCAACGGCCCGGACCTCCGCCAGGTCGCCGACCGCCTCCGGCCGGACTACCTCGAACGCTGGCTGGCCAACCCCCGGCGGCTCGTCCCCTACACCGGCATGCCGCAGAACATCGCGCCGCGGGGGCCCTCGCAGATGCCCCCGCCGCCGACGTTCGAAAACCAGCCGGTCGAAATGATCCGCGCCATGCGCGACGCCCTGCTGAACTACGCGAAGGCCGTCGAGGGCCGGCTGATCGAGGCGACGGCTCCCTCGCCTTGATCGTCGGGGGGCCTCCCATCCGATAATGAGGGAATCCCACGGAGGCCCGACGATGGCGAAGGACGACCTGGAACGCGAGGCCGAGGCGCTCCGCGCCGAGATCGAGCGGCACAACCGCCTCTACTACCTGGAGGCCGCGCCCGAGATCAGCGACCGCGAGTACGACCGGCTGCTGGATCGGCTCAAGGAGATCGAGGCCGACCACCCCGAGCTGGCCGTCGAGGACAGCCCGACCCGCCGCGTCGGCGGCGCGCCGCTGGCGCAGTTCGCGACGGTCGTCCACGCCGTCCCGATGCTCTCGATCGACAACACCTACAACTTCGACGAGGTCCGCGAGTGGGACGCCCGCGTCCGCCGCGGCCTCAACCCCGGTGAGCCGGTGCGCTACGTCGTCGAGCTGAAGGTCGACGGCGTCGCCGTCTCGGTGCGGTACGAGGGAGGACGGTTCGTCCTCGGCGCCACCCGCGGCGACGGCGAGCGCGGCGACGACGTCTCCGCCAACCTCCGCACCGTCCGCGAGATCCCCCTGACCCTCAAGGGCGAGCACCCCGACGTCCTCGAAGTCCGCGGCGAGGTCTACATGACGAACGCCGAGCTGGTCCGCCTGAACGAGATCCGCAAGGCGGCCGGCGAGAAGCCGTTCGAGAACCCCCGCAACTCCACCGCCGGCTCGCTCAAACTGCTGGACTCCCGCCTCTGCGCCCAGCGCCGGCTGCGGTTCGTCGGCCACGGGCTGGGCGAGGCGCGCGGCCTCGGCGGGTCGTCCTTCTACGAGATCCTGATGAAGTTGCAGGCGCTGGGGCTGCCGGTCAGCCCGCACCTGGCCCGCTACGAGTCGATCGACGAGGTGATCGAGCACGCCCGCGAGTGGGAGACCCGCCGCAACACGCTGGACTACCAGACCGACGGCCTCGTCGTGAAGGTGGACGACCTGTCCCAGCGCTCGCGGCTGGGCTACACCAGCAAGTCGCCGCGGTGGTGCATCGCGTTCAAGTACGAGGCCGAGCAGGCCGTCACGAAGGTCGTGAGCATCACCGTCCAGGTCGGCAAGACGGGCAAGCTGACCCCCGTCGCCAACCTGGAGCCCGTCCGCCTCGCCGGGACGACCGTCAAACGGGCCACGCTCCACAACGCCGACGAGATCCGCCGCAAGGACGTCCGCGAGGGGGACACGGTGGTCGTCCAGAAGGCCGGCGAGATCATCCCGCAGGTCGTCCGCGTCGAGAAGGAGGCGCGCACCGGCGAGGAGAAGGAGTTCGAGTTCCCCGACCGCTGCCCGAGCTGCGAGGCCCCCGTCGTCCGCGACCCGGGCGAGGTCGACTACCGCTGCTCGAACAAGCCGTCGGCCTGCTCGTCCCAGCTCGAGCGCCGGCTGCGGCAGTACGCGCATCGCGACTCGCTGGACATCGAGGGCCTGGGGGACAAGCTCGTCGACCAGCTCGTGAAGAACGGGTTGGTGCGCAGCATCCCGGACCTCTACCGCCTGGACGTCCCCACGCTCGCCGACCTCGACCGCATGGGGGAGAAGTCGGCCGAGAACCTGACGGCGGCGATCGAGCGGAGCAAGACGAAGACGCTCGACCGCCTGGTCAACGGCCTGGCCATCCGCCACGTCGGCGTCCGCACGTCCGAGGTCCTCGCCGACCGCTTCAAAGCCCTGGCCGACCTGCGCTCCGCCTCGCTCGCCGACCTGGAGGCCGTCCCCGAGGTCGGCGCCGTGGTCGCGGCGAGCGTCCACGAGTTCTTCCAGGACCCCGACCACCAGCGCCTGCTCGACGAGCTGACGGAGCTGGGCGTCGACCCGCAGCCTTACCAACCGGCCGCTTCCACGTCGACCGACCTCCCCTTCCTGGGCAAGACCTTCGTCCTGACCGGCACGCTCCCGAAGCGCACCCGCCCCGAGGCCGAGGCGATCATCAAGAGCCTGGGCGGCAAGGTGACCGGCTCCGTCTCCAAGTCCACCAGCTACGTCCTCGCCGGCGCCGACCCGGGGAGCAAGCTGGAGAAGGCGAAGACCCTGGGCGTGGTCGTGCTCGACGAGGCGGAGTTCGAGAGGCTGGCGGGGGAGGCGTGAAGCCCGACGCTCGGCCTCGCCGCGATGGGAATCCTCGACGATCCCGACGAGTCCGGTAGATCCTTGCGGCCGACCCGGAAGGGCGGTATCGTTTGACAATGTGGCGATGAATTCGCGCCTCGTCGAGTCGCGGAGGGTCAAAATGACGGCAAAAGCGGGAGTTCGTTTCTTTCTAAAGAAAAAGATCGTCGTCGTCACCTTCTTCGTCAAGAAGCCGAGGAGGCTGGCTCTCCTCACGGGCGGCAAGGTCGTCATCGACGGGCAGGATGGCAAAGTCACCGACGAGCTTGGATACCGGACGATCTCGCTCGGCAACAATTCGAACTGGTATGTCGTCGTCGCGTCATTCCGCTACGTCTTGGCCAATCTGGCGGCCTACGAAGAACTCCTCCAGGATAAGGGCGGAGTGATTCGCGGTGTGGCGGCTCGGCTCAAGGTGACGATCACGAACGACCCGCCCGCCACAGGCCAGCCGCGGGAGACGGAGATCGATACGAGCCAGGACGACGCCGACCCGGAGGACGGAGAAGACCCGACGCCCTGACGGCGAGCCGACCCGGCGCGGGGGGCGAGCCCGATCGAGACCACATCCCGAGGGACGACGACCATGCCCGATGGAGCCTACGTCCGGTTCTTCACCAAGTCGCGGCGCGGGGTCGCGACCCAGCTCGTCAAGGGCCTGGGGCAGGTGAAGATCAAGAAGGGGAGCACCCCCACCGTCACGATCAAGGACGACGTGTTTGAGGTGCAGCGGACGATCATCCGGAGGATCGACCTCCCGGGATCGACCTACGACCTGCTCGTCGTATGGTTCAAATACTCGAAGCAGAAGATGGACGTCCCGCCCACGCCGCCCAAGGCCGGGTTGCAGGCGAGGCTCCTGATCACGCTCACGAACCAGCCCGTCGACGACGAGCCCGAGGACGTGGAGATCGCGGGGGAGGACGACGATCCGGTCCAGGACGAGGACGAGACGCCGACGATGCCGGACGACGACGTCATCCTCAACACCTGAGCGGGCGGCGTCATTCCGCGGGCGCACCCAACGCCTTCAACTTCGCCTCGAACTCCGCCGCGGCGCGGAGCGAAGCGGGGTGCTTGTCGTTGACCTTCAGCGCCGACCGGAGCAGGGAGAGCGCCCCTTCCAGGCGGGCCCGCGCCGTCCCCGGGTCGGGCCCGGCCGCGTCGAGCATCGCGGCCCGGCCGCGGATCCGCCCGAGGAGCCCGGAATAGGCGGGGTCGTCCTTCTGTCCCTTCGCGAGCGCGTCGACCGTCTCCTCGGCCCGGGCGAGGTCGGCTCGCGCCGGCCCCGGGGGCGACATCTCGGCCCTGGCCAGGAGGGCCTCGGCGAGCAACTCGCGATAGGTCGCCATCTCGGCCGAGCGTTCGGCGAGGGCCCCGAACTCCGCCACGGCCGCCCCGAGGTCTTCGGTCGCTTCATCGGCCCGGCCGAGGGCTGCGACGGCCGCGGCCCGCTTGAGCCGCGCCGAGCCCCGGAGCATCTTGAGGTCGTCGGAATCCGGCGATCCGGCCAGGGCGGCCTCGATGCGCCGGAGCGCCGCGCCGAGGGCCGCCTCGGCCTCGGGATGGCGGCTTCGCCCCAGCTCGGCCTCGCCCAGCGAGTCCTGATACAGGATGACCTCCAGGGCGTCCGTGGGGCCGGGGGCGTCCGAGTCGGCCAGGGGCGTCATGATCGCGACGGCGCGCCTGGCCAGGTCGGCGGCCTCGTCGAATCGGCCCGTCAGCAGGAGGTTGTTCGCGAGGCCGTTGGACGCCCTCGCCTCGGTCCGGAGGTAGTCGACCCGATCGGGGGCCTCGCCCCGGAGCCCCCGCACGATCTGGACGGCCTCGCGGAGGTGGGGCTCGGCGGCGGCCGGCCGGTTCTCGACCTGGAGGGACGACGCCAGGTCCTGGAGCGTCTCCGCGAGGAGGTCGCGATATCGCGGCTCGTCCGGCCTCAGCGCGCCCGCCCGCCGCAACAGCCCGACGGCGCGGCCGTAGGCCGGGCCGAGGGTCCGGCCTACGAGCCGTTGGAGGTTCGCCAGCTCGCGATAGAGGACCGCCGCCAGCCGGCACGTCTCGGGGTCGTCGGGCTTCTGCTTCCACAACTCTTCCAGGAACCCCGTCGCCAGGGAGGCCACGTTGCGGCGGAGGAGGACCGACTCGGGGACGTTGGGGAGGTCGGTCCTGACGATTCGCAGGAGATACTGGTTGACCAGCTCGATCGAGGTCCGGAAGTTCCGCTCCACCCGCACCCTCGCCGCCTCGGCCTGGTCGCGCGCCGTCACGGCCTCCGCGCGGGCGTCCTCGGCCCGCTTCCACTGCCGGCGGATCTCGACGTTGGCGCGGGAGGTCTGGAAGCTCAGGGCCGCCAGGCCGACGGTCGTGCAGAGCAGCGCCACGGCCGCCGCCACGGCCGCGGTGCGGTGGCGGCGGAGCCAGCGGCCGGCGCGGGCGGCGAGCGGCTCGGGGTAGGCGACGGTCGGCTCGTCGTCCAGCCAGCGCTCGACGTCGCGCGCCAGCTCGGTCGCCGTGGCGTAGCGGTCGGCGGGGTCGTGCGACATCGCCTTGAGGCAGACGGCTTCCAGGGCGGGAGGGGCCTGGCGGGCGACCTCGCGCGGCCGGGGGAACTCCCCCTTGCGGGCCTGCGCCAGCATCGTGGCGAAGCTCCCCCCGGCGATGGGCGCGCGGCCGGTCAGCAGGGCGTAGAGGATCGCCCCCAGCGCGTAGACGTCGCTCCGCCCGTCGAGCCGGCCCTGCATCCCCAGCGCCTGCTCCGGGCTCATGTACGGCAGCGTCCCGACGACCACGCCGTCCTGGGCGAGCGCCGCGTCGCGGCCGGTCGGGAATTCGAGCGGGACGCCGGTCGCGCCCGGCCCGCCGCGGATCGGCATGGCCAGGCCCCAGTCGACGACCAGCGTCTCGCCGAACGGGCCGAGGAGGACGTGTTCCGGCTTGAGGTCGCGGTGGAGCACGCCCCGGCTGTGCGCGTAGGCCATGGCGTGGCAGGCGTTGACGAAGTGCCGCAGCAGCCGGGGGAGCGTCGGCCGCTCCTCCCCGTCGGCGAGCGGCGGGGCGTCGGCCGCGTCGTGGAGCTGCTTCAGCTTCTCGCGGAGGCTGGGGCCCTGGATGAACCGCATCGCGTAGAACGGGCTGCCGTCCTCGCGCGCCCCCAGGCTGTAGACGGGCACGATGCCCGGGTGCTCCAGCGCCCCCGTGACCATCCCTTCCAGCACGAACTGCTCGCGGCTGACCGGGTGGTGCGCGTGCCGCTCCTGGATCTCCTTCAGCGCGACGTTGCGGTTCAGCTCGCGGTCCAGCGCGAGGAAGACCTTGCCCAGCATCCCCGCGTTGTGGAAGCTCAGCACCTCGAACCGCGAGGCCGACCACCCCGACCCCGGCTCGGCGCTCGGGGCGTCGCCCGGGGGGGCCCCGTGCGCGGTGGTGGCCTCCTCGTCCACGACGGTCGACTCCGGCTCGATCGTCAGGCCGGCCTCGACCTCCGGGTCCCCCATCCCCTCGACGGCCCGCATCACCGGCGCGAGCGAGCCGAACGCCGCCAGGCTCCTCGGCAGGTCGTCCCCGTAGCGTCGCCGGTGCTCCTCGGCCAGCGCCTCCAGCAGCCGGATCTGGCGATCGTCCAGCTTCCCCTCGGCGGCCAGGATCGCCCCCACGCCCCGCGAGCGGTCGGCCGCCCAGGCCCGGATCGCCGCGATCAGCGCGACGTGGTCGATGAAGCCGTTCTGGAGCGCCAGGATCCCCACCAGCAGGTTCGACGCCGTCCCGGCCCCGGTCGGCGGCCTCGGCGGCGCGGCGGCCGTGGCGTCGGCCACGGTGGTGTGGTCGGCGAACGCGGCCTCGACCAGCCCGCGCGAGCCCGGGAACCGCGACAGGTATTCGCCCGGCGAGGGCGACTCGCCCGCCCCCAGTCGGAGCGACAGCTCCAGCGGGAGCAGGTGCGACAGGATCGACCCGGCCTCGGGCCCCGCGGCGGCCAGGCTCTCCTCGATGCTCGGCCGCTCGCCGCGGCCCCAGGCGGCTTCGAACCGGGCGCAGGCGTCGGCGATCCGCGCCAACTCCGACGGCGAAGGCCCCTGCGTCCCTTCGGCTCCGCTCTCGGTCATGCGACGAGGCCCCCGGACGGACCACCTCCGACCGCGCCGCGGCGGCCGCCGGGGACGATTATGGCGGGACGGTTCGCGACATTCCAACAATCGTCCGAAATCGTCGCGGCCCGGCCCCGGTCAGCCCTTCTTCTTCGGGATCACCAGGCCCATCGCCCGCATGAGCATCTGCAGGTCTTCCCACGCGTCCTTCTTGGCCGTCGGCGTGCGGAGGAGGTAGGCCGGGTGGTAGGTGGCGATGGTGGGGATGCCGTACACGCGATGCCAGCGCCCGCGCAGGCGGCTCATGCTGAGGGCCGTGTTCAGGAGGGTGCTCGCGGAGATCCGGCCGAGGAGGCAGATGAACTCGGGGCGGACGATCTCGATCTGCCGCTCCAGGTAGCCGAAGCAGTTGGAGGATTCCTGGGGCGTGGGGTCGCGGTTCTCGGGCGGGCGGCACTTGAGGATGTTGGCGATGAAGACGTCCTCGCGGCGCAGGCCCATCCCCTTGGTGATCATGTCGGTGAGGAGCTGGCCGGCCTTGCCGACGAACGGGACGCCGCGGCGGTCCTCGTCGGCGCCGGGGGCCTCGCCGATGAACATCAGCCGGGCCGTGGCGCTGCCGTCGGCGAAGACGGTCTGCGTCCGCGTCGCCGCCAGGTTGGCGCACTTCACGCACGCCGCGACCTCCGCCCTCAGGACCTCCAGCGCCGCGGGGCGGTCGGCCGGCTCGACGAACGGCGACTTGAACTCGTTCGACCCGAACAGCGACGGCGCCGCGACCGGCCGGGCGGCCGGCTTCGGGGCGGGGGGCGGCGTGGGTGCTTGCGGCGGCGTGGGCGGCGTCGGGGCGGGCCGGGGGCGCTCGACGGGCGGCGGCGTCATCGGCGGCGCGGCGATCGGTCCGGGCGCCGACTCGACGATCGCCGGCGCCGGCCGCGGGACGGGCGGGCGCTCGGGGGACTTCGGCAGCGTGGCGACGCCGGCGCGGGCCAGGGATTCCAGGCGGGCGCGGACCTGGCGGACGAGTCTCGCCCGCTCCTCCTCGTAGGGATCCGTCCCGGCTTCCGCGTCGATCTCGGCCAAGGTCTCCTCCGTTCGCGGCTTCGCGACCGGATGGTACGCCGAGGCCGCGGATCGATCAAGTCAGGGCTGGGGCGCCTTGCGGTCCGGCACGGGCTTCGGGTTGAACGACCGGGAGACCCAGGCCCGCCAGGCGTCCACGTCGTAGCCGAAGTCCTGGCCCGTCAGCCGATTCAGGGCCGCGAGGACCTCGACGTTCTGCGACGTGAACGTCATGAGCTGGGGCTGGGGGCCCTTGTCGGCCCCCACGAACCGCGGGCCCATGCCGTCGCCGAAGGTGATGGGGGCGCCGCCGTTGAACGGGTCGAGGGCGAAGGTGTTCGGGACGACGGTCGCCCCGAAGGCCGCCACGCCGGGGCCGACGACCGGCCCGGTCAGATACGCGGCCGAACTGCCGTTGAACGCCATCAGCGCGCCGGGGGGCCCGCTGTACGCCGGCCCTCCCGAAGGGACCAGTTCCACCCGCTGCTCCACCGTGATCAGCACGTCCAGCAGCCGGGGGACGGACGCGAAGGCGTCCAGGTTCCCCAGCGCCCAGGCCGCGCGGTTGATGACGCGGACGTCGGGCGACTTCAGGGCACGCGTCAGCCGCGACGGGACGAGGTTCCCCTCGCGTCGGCGAAGGGGCTCCAGGATCGAGGCCCGGACGTGGTCCTCGGGCTCGCGGAGGACCATGTCCACCAGCGCCTTCGAGGCGGGGTCGCCGGGGATCGCGCCCAGGGCCCGGGCCAGCAGGATGCGGACGTCGGCGTCCTGCCCGCCCAGCACCTTGACCAGCGGCCCGACGGCCTCCGGGTCCTTCAGCTCCATGAGCTGATCTTCGGCCTCGCGGCGACGGTCGGCCGACTCCGAGACGAGGCCCTGGAGGATGATCTTGATCCGCCGCGTCCACGAGGCCGAGCCGGCGGACTCCTGGGCCTGCTCGTCCTCGCGGGCCTTCTCGTCCTCCGTCACCCACTTCCCCCGATGCAGGACCATCCCGGCCTCGCGACGCTGCTCGTCGGGCGTGAGCCAGCGGCCGTCCTTCGCGACGTGCCCGAGCTTCGTCCGCGCCTCGGCGAACTCCGGGTCGCGCCTCAGGGCGGCCTCGAAGTGGACCTGCGCCAGGTCCGGGAGCCGGTGGGCGTCGCACCACGCGCCCAGCTCGTAATCGGCGCGGGCGGTCGGGGCGAGCTTCTCGCGGCGGGCGGCGTACTCGTCGAGCGGGCCGGGCTTGGGGAGGATCTCCAGGATCTGATCCTTGCGGAGGTTCAGCGGCGTCTTCCCCCGCGGCAGCACGACCTGGACGCGATCGCCCTTCTTCGACGTCGGGTCGGCGATCACCTTCCCCTGGACCTGACCGCCCCCCTTCAGCACGATCACGTCGGCCCGCGCCGAAGATGACGGCAGGACGACGGACATCCCGACCACCAGCGCCGCGCATCTCATGATCGCATCGCCCCCCGTCGGACCGCCCGGATCCCACGCCGCCGGATCCATTGTAGGGACGCCGATCTCGCAGCGACAACCGTGGATCTGGACGGGTTCAGAACGTCGTTCGGCGGGCGGGGGGAGCTGGGGAGACCGGGAGGTTGCGCCGTCGGCCCGGCACCCTCGCCGCGTTGCGGCTGCGCGGAATGTTGAATAGAATTTGGAGCATGGGCGGGGCGTCCGAGGATGGCAGCCGGGGGGCGGACCATGGTTGAGATTCACCCGAACCATCTCGGCCTCGGCGAGGGCCGCCCGATCGAAGTCCCTTCTGCCGCCCTATCCCGGCGGGAGAGGGGACGGGGATCCGCTCCCCTCTGGCTCGCCCTGTCCCTCGCCCCGCTCGCCGCCCCCGCCCTCGCCGACGACGCCTTCGAAGCCGAAGTCCGCCCCGTGCTCGTCGAGCACTGCCAGGGTTGCCACGGGCCCGAGAAGCAGAAAGGGGGCCTGCGGGTCGACGCCCGGTCGGCGCTGGTGGAGGGGGGCGATTCGGGCCCGGCGGTCGAGCCGGGCGACCCGGAGAAGTCCCTGCTGATCGAGGCCGTACGGCAGGCGGGCGACCTGAAGATGCCGCCGAAGGGGAAGCTGACGCCGGATCAGGTGGCGGCGCTGGATCGCTGGGTCGCCGCCGGCGCGCCGTGGCCCGACGACAAGGCCCCCGCCGTCGCCGGCCGCAAGGAAGCCTGGTCGAAGCACTGGGCGTTCCAGCCCGTCGCCGACCCGCCCGTGCCGTCGACGTCCGACGCCTCGTGGAATCGCACGCCGGTCGACGCCTTCATCCGCGCCCGGCTCGACGCCGCCGGCCTGCCGCCCTCGCCCGAGGCCGACCGCCGGACGCTGATCCGACGCCTCGCCTACGACCTCACCGGCCTGCCGCCGACGATCGACGAGGTCCGCGCGTTCGTCGCCGACGAGTCGCCCGACGCTTATGAGAAGCTCGTCGACCGGCTGCTGGCCTCGAAGGCGTACGGCGAGCACTGGGGCCGGCGCTGGCTGGACGTGGCGCGCTACTCGGACACCAAGGGATACGTCTACGCCCGCGAGGAACGGTTCCTCGTCCCGGCGCCCGCCTATCGCGACTGGGTCGTGAGGGCGTTCAACGACGACATGCCCTACGACCGCTTCCTCGTCGCCCAGATCGCCGCCGACCGGGCCTCCCCAGACGAGCCGGCGCAGCTCGCCGCGATGGGCTTCCTCACCGTCGGACGTCGCTTCCTGGGCGTGTCGCACGACGTCATCGACGACCGGATCGACGTCGTCGGCCGCGGGACGATGGGCCTGACCGTCGCCTGCGCCCGCTGCCACGACCACAAGTTCGACCCGATCCCCACCGCCGATTATTACGCGCTGTACGGCGTCTTCATGAACGTCACCGAGCGCCTGACGCGCGTCGGCGACGGCCCGCTGGAGGGCCAGGCCCGCGAGGAGTTCGAGGCCGAGCTGGCGAAGCGCATGGAGGCCATGCGCCGGGGCATGGCCGAGTCCCGCGACGAGGCCGCGCAGCGCGCCCGCGGGAAGGTCGTCGACTACCTCCTCGCGCAGCTCGACCCGTCCCAGGTGCTGCAAGAGGGCTTCGACATCGTCGTGGGCCCGGACGACATGATCCCCGCCTACGCCCGGCGCTGGGCCGCATACCTGGAGAAGCGGGCGAAGGCCGACGACCCCGTCTTCCGCCCCTGGCGTCGCCTGGCCGCGATCCCCGAGGCCGACTTCCCCGCGAGGGCCGCCGCGGCGCTCGCCGAGCCCTCCCCCCCGGGCACCCCGGCCATCAACCCGAAGGTGGCGTCGGCCTTCGCGACGCCCCCCGCCACGATCGGCGAGGCCGCCGAGCGCTACGCCCGCCTTTTCGCCGAGGTCGACGAGCAGTGGGACGAGGCGCGGAAGGCCGACCCGGCCGCGACGTCGCTCCCCGATCCCGACGCCGAGGCCCTCCGTCTGGTCCTCTACGCCGACGACTCCCCCTGCGTCGTCCCCGACGAGCCGATCGTATCCACGGAGCTGTACTTCCCCACGTCGACGATCGACGCCATGTGGAAGCTTCAAAACGAGGTCGAGGCCCTGCTGTTGCAGCCGAACGCGCCGCCGTTCGCCGTGGCCGTCGTCGACCGCGCCGAGCTTCGCGAGCCCCGCGTCTTCCGCCGAGGCAGCCCGGCGAACCCGGGCGACGAGGTCCCCCGGCGCTTCCTCAAGGTCGTGGCCGGCCCGGACGCGAAGCCGTTCCAGGACGGCGGCGGCCGGCTGGAGATGGCCCGCGCGATCGTCGCCCCGACGAACCCCCTGACCCCCCGCGTCTGGGTCAACCGGATCTGGGCCGGGCACTTCGGATCCGGCCTGGTCCGCACCCCCAGCGATTTCGGCCTCCGCGCCGAGCCCCCCAGCCATCCCGAACTGCTCGACTGGCTGGCGAGCCGGCTCGTGCAAGGGGGCTGGAGCACGAAGGCGATCCATCGCCTCATCGTCCTCTCCGCGACCTACCGCCAGCGCTCGGGCCCGCCCGGCGACGCGGCCGTCCGCGCGAAGGCGGACGAGGTCGACCCGGAGAACCGGCTCCTGGGGCGCATGAACCCACACCGGCTGACGTTCGAGGAGTTCCGCGACTCGATGCTGGCGGCCTCGGGCGACCTGGACCCCCGCATGGGCGGCCGCGCCGCGCCGCTGATCGACGGCGCCCCGAACCGGCGGCGGACGCTCTACGGCCTGATCGACCGCCAGTTCCTCGCGGGCGTCTACCGCACGTTCGACTTCGCGAACCCCGACCTGCACACGCCGTCGCGCAGCGAGACGACGGTCCCCCAGCAGGCCCTCTTCGCCCTCAACCACCCGTTCGTCGCCGACCGCGCCCGCGCCCTCGCCGAGAGTCTCCCGAAGGACGACCCCGCGGCGGCCGTCGCGCGGCTGTATGAGCGGATCCACCGACGCGAGCCCACGCCCGCCCAGCGCGAGGCGGCCGTCGCGTTCGTCGCCGCCGCCGCGAGCGAGGCCGAGCCCCCTCCGCCCCCCGAGACGCTGGCGTGGAGCTACGGCCACGGCCCGGTCGACCCGACGAAGGGCCCCGATCCCGCCGCGTTTGCCCCACTGCCCCACTTCGACGGCAAGGGCTGGGGCGGCGGCCCGCGCTGGCCCGACCCCAAGCTCGGCTGGGCGCGGATCACGGCCGACGGGGGCCACCCCGGCGACGACCTGGCCCGCTCGATCTATCGCCGCTGGACCTCGCCGATCCGCGGCGAGGTCGCCGTGACGTCCACGCTCGTCCACGAGGCGGAGCCCGGCGACGGCGTCCGCGCGTGGCTGGTCCACAACCGGATGGGCGTCCTCAAGACGGCCGCCGTCCACAACGGCTGCGAGGACTTCTCCGCGACCGTCGTCGTCGAGCCGGGCGACACGATCGACTTCGTGGTCGACGTCCGCGACAACCTTTCGCACGACGACCACCTCTGGGCCCCGACGATCCGGGCCGTCGCCGCGGAGCCCTCGACGCCGTCCGCGTGGGACGCCCGCCGCGACTTCAACGGGCCGGCGCCCCGCCCGCTCGACGCCTGGGGGCAACTCGCGCAGGTGCTCCTGATGTCCAACGAGTTCATGTTCGTCGATTGACGGGAGGGCCGAACGATGCTCGACGATCCCCGCGGACCGGCCGCGATCAGCCGCCGAGACCTGCTCCGGCGCTCCGCGCTGGGGATGGGGGCGCTCGGCCTGGCCTCGATCCTGGGCGAGGACGGCGCGCTCGCCGCCGACGCCGCGCCCGGCGGGTTCCTCTCCTCGAAGGCCCCCCACTTCCCCGGCAAGGCGAAGCGGGTGGTCCACTTCTTCCTCAACGGCGGCCCCAGCCAGGTCGACACCTTCGACCCCAAGCCGGCCCTGGCGAGGTACGAGGGGAAGCCGATCCCCATCAACCTGGCCACCGAGCGCAAGACCGGCGCGGCGTTCCCTTCGCCGTTCAAGTTCAGGCGCTACGGCGAGAGCGGGCTCGAAATCTCCGAGCTGTTCGCCCGCACGGCCGAGCACGCCGACGACATCGCCGTGATCCGCTCGATGGTCGCGCAGGTGCCGAACCACGAGCCGTCCTTGATGCTGATGAACTGCGGCGACTCGGTTTTGCCCCGGCCGAGCGTCGGCGCGTGGGTCCTCTACGGGCTGGGGACGGAGAACCAGAATCTGCCGGGGTTCGTCGCCATGTGCCCCGGCGGCTTCCCGATCAAGGACGCCGAGAACTGGGGCAGCGGCTTCCTCCCCGGCGTGTACCAGGGGACGTTCGTCGACCCGAAGAACCGCGAGGTCGACAAGCTCATCGAGAACGTCCGCAGCCCCCACGCCTCCCGCGCGGCGCAGCGGCGGCAACTGGACCTCCTGCGGGCGATGGACGAGGAGCACCGCCGCGAGCGGTCCGACCCCCGGCTCGAAGCCCGCATCCAGTCGTTCGAGACGGCGTTCCGCATGCAGATGGAGGCGGCCGACGCCTTCGACGTGGACCGCGAGCCCCAGCTCATCCGCGACCTCTACGGCGACACCGTCCACGGCCGCCAGACGCTCATCGCCCGCCGCCTGCTGGAGCGGGGCGTGCGCTACGTCCAGCTCTGGCACGGCGCCGGCCAGCCCTGGGACGACCACGCCAACATCGCCGCCAACCACCGCGCCCACGCCGCCGACATCGACGGCCCCATCGCCGCCCTGATCGCCGACCTGAAGCAGCGCGGGATGTTCGAGGACACCCTGGTCGTCTGGGGCGGCGAGTTCGGCCGCACGCCGACCGTCGAGCTGGACGGCGGCGGCAAGGCGAACCTGGGCCGCGACCACAACCACTACGGCTTCTCCGTCTGGATGGCCGGCGGCGGGATCAAGGGGGGGACGGTCCACGGCGCGACCGACGAGTTCGGCTTCAAGGCCGTCGAGGACCCGACCAGCGTCCACGACCTCCACGCCACGATCCTCCACCTGCTGGGCTTCGACCACGAGCGCCTGACCTACCGCTATGCCGGCCGCGACTTCCGCCTGACCGACGTCGAAGGCCGGGTCGTCCGCTCGATCCTGGCCTAATGCACGCCGGAAGAGGTAGCATGAAACGTCCTTCCCCCCCTGGCGGGGGAAGGTGGCCCGAAGGGCCGGATGAGGGGGAAGACGCGCGAGGCGGCCGTCGTGCCGCCGAGCCGGTCGGACGGGCCTTCGAATTCCGACGAGGCTCGTGCTCGTCCTTCCCCTCATCTGACGCCTTCGGCGTCTGTCTTCCCCCGCGAGGGGGGAAGACCGTCGCTCGGCCTGTCTTCGTCTTCGGCAGGCCGACGGGAGGCCCGATCGTGAGCCAGAGCCCCAGCGTCGACCAGCACCGTTCGGAATCCCCCGCGAGCCTGACCCTCGCGGTCCTGACCGTTTCGGACACGAGGACGACGGCCACGGATGCGTCCGGCGCGCTGATCGTCGAGCTGGCCGAGGTCGCCGGCCATCGCGTCGTCGCCCGCGCGATCGTGCCGGACGAGCCCGAGGCGTTGCGGTCGTTCCTGGAAGTCCACGCCGGCCGACGCCCCGGCGGTCCGCCGGTCGACGCCATCCTGATCACCGGCGGGACGGGCGTCAGCCCGAGGGACCAATCCTATGAGGCGGTCTCGGCCCTGCTGACCAAGACGATCCCCGGCTTCGGCGAGCTGTTCCGCATGCTGAGCTATCAGGAGATCGGATCCGCCTGCATGCTCAGCCGGGCCGTCGGCGGCCTGGTGGACTCCGCCGTCGTCCTCCTCATGCCCGGCTCCCGCGCGGCCGTGGAACTAGCCATGACGAAGATCATCCTGCCGGAGCTGCCGCACCTGGTGCGCGAGGCGAGGAAAACATGAATAGTTGGGCATAAGAAGTCCCCTCTCCCGCCGGGAGAGGGCGGCCCGAAGGGCCGGGCGAGGGTCGTCGGAGTTCGGGGAAGGCACCGCCATCGAACCCTTCTCCCCTTGAGGGAGAAGGTGGCCCGGAGGGCCGGATGAGGGGTGGACCCACCGGACGCTTCGGACTTCGGGTCCTTGTAGGCTGGGTCGGGACCCAGCCCGGGGTATGCGACGCCTCATCCGGGCTGGGTCCCGACCCAGCCTACGGGAAGCGAGCCGCGGGATGCGGAGGCGGTCGGCCCCTCATCCGGCCTTCGGCCACCTTCTCCCTCAAGAGGAGAATGATGCTTGGTATGATCTTATGCCGATGTCTCGCGTGTGGCGATTGACATTCAGCCCGGCGCGAGCCGCGACCACGCATAGAGCGCCACGGCCGTCGCGGTGGCCGCGTTGAGGGATTCGACGCCCTCGACGATCGGCACCCGCCGCTTGGGGCCTCGTCGCAGATGTTCCGGCAGGCCTGGGCCCTCGACGCCCACCACCAGGCCGAAGGTCTCCGGGAACGGCTCGGCGTCCAGCGGCTCGCCGGAGGCGTCCAGGGCGATCAGGGGGTGCGATGACGAGGACAACTCGCGGATCGACGGGCCCGTCATCAGCTCGACCTGGAACAGGGCCGGGCCGGCGGCGCGGCTGGCGCGGGGGTGGAAGGGGTGGGCGGCCTCCTGGAGCAGCACCACGCGCGGGACGCCGAACGCCGCGGCCGATCGGATCACCGCGCCGACGTTCTCCGGATCCTGGAACGGCACGAACAGCGTGCAGCCGGCCGGCCAGGGGGACGAGTCCGACCACGCGTCGATTACCGGGGCCCTCGCCAGCAAGAGCGGGGCGTGCGTCCCGGCGACGTCCAGCGCCTTGAACAGCGGCGACGCCAGCCGGTGCCAGGTCCATGAGGGGTCGGCCGGCGGCGGGCCCTCGGCGTCGGTGATCCAGCCTTCCACGCGGCCGGGGAACTTCTCGGCGACCTCGGCCGTGATCCGAGGGCCGGACAAGATCGCCAGGCCGTGCTTGCGGACGCCCCGGCCGGTGAGCAGGTCGGAGAGGAGTCGGTACGTCGCGTTCGACTCGCTGGTGATCTCGCGGACCGTCCCGGCGAACGACCGGGCGACGCGCGCGGAGGCGTCTTTTTCGATCAGCGGCGGGTCGGCGTCGGTGCGCTCGTAGACGACCAGGCGGCGGTCGTGGGTGGTGCCGGGGATGGTGTAGGGGTGGTCGGCCTCCAGGCGGAACCAGATCGTCCAGTCGCGCCGGGCCTCGTCGACCTCGGGGTCGCAGCCAGGCCCCTTCATGAAGATCATCCGGCCGCCGGGCTCGATGCACGCCGCGACCCGCTCGAACGTCTCGGCGATCGACGCCACCGCGCGGGTGACGACGCCCTTCACCCGGCCCGGGTAGTCGGGCCCCAGCTTGTGGCCGTAGACCTCGGCGCCTTCGAAGCCCAGCTTCTCGCAGACCTGCGACAGGAACTCCACGCGGGCCGAGCGGGGCTCGCAGAGGATCATGCGGACGTCGGGCCGGGCGATCTTCAGCGGCACGCCCGGGAGCCCGGGGCCGGAGCCCATGTCGATGATCGGCGAGGGGAGGTCGAGGAAGTCGAGGACGAGGAGGCTGTCGACGTAGTGCTTCAGCACCATGTTTTCGAAGTTGTGGATCCGCGTCATGTTCAGCGACGCGTTGGCGGCGCGGAGCATCTGGTGGTAGGTCCAGAGCGCGTCATACTGGTTCGACGCCAATTCCACGCCGCAATCGCGCAAGATCGCTTCCAGCCCGGCCCGTCCAGGTCTCAACGACGCCTCCACGAACTCGAACCCCAGGGGACGCCCGCCGCATTGCGGGCGATCCCCCAGGATACCGCCGCCCGGCCGCCGCGGCGACGCCAACCGCGGCCGGGCGCGAGCGTGAAGGCCGATCCGACGGGCTCAGGCGGTCGTCGTCGCCTTGCGACGCCGGGCGAGCACGCCCACGCCGCCGGCGACCCCGAGCCCCATCATCACGACCGACGCCGGCTCCGGCACCGCGGCCGAGGTCTGCATGATGTAGGTGTAGCCGTTGCGCTCCACCACGTCGTACTCCCACGACGTGGCCACCGTGATCCGCCCCGCGGCGATCATCGAGTCGAGTTCGCTCAACCACGAGCCCTGCCACCGGAACAGCCAACTCTCCCCGGGAGTATCGGCGAAGATCAGGGCGAGCGTGCTGGAGCTATCGATCGCCACGCCTCCCATCGCGAGCCAGTGATTCCCGTCGACCGAGAAGCCGGCCGCGTCGCCCATCGTCTGGATCAAGGTCAAGGTCGATCCGTTCTTGAGATCGAGCCCCCCCACGGAACTCCCCAGGGCGTTCAGGGTGATATCCGCGGCATTCAGCGTGAGTCCCGACGCGCTGACCGTGGCGTCAATCAGGTTGGCGTCGGGACCCGTGAGGGTGAAGCGGACGCCGTAGACGTCATGGCCGTTGGCGTCGATGGTGCCGCTGGCATTGATGAACCACTTGACGGCGAGGTCGGCGCCCAGGCTGAGAGTAGACCCCTCGGAGATGCCCAGGTCGGAAGTGATATTGCCTGTCGCGGAAGTGGTGGCGTGAGAACCGTTGTTGAGATTGAGAGCGCCGACGGAGTCGGCCGCGTTGAAATGGAAGTCGGCGCCCGCGCCATTGACGGTAAGATAGGAGAGGTTCAGGTCGCCGCGGTCGACGAGGTTGGTGCCGCCGGAGCCGAGGGCGAGTTGATAGGCGGAGATGGCGTGGCCGTTGGCGTCGATGGTCCCCTGGCCAGAGATGCTCGCGCCGTAGGCGAAGGCGAGGTCGGCACCGAGTGAGAGGGTGGAGCCGGAGCCGACGTTGACGCCGCTGGTGACGTTGCCGGTGCTAGTGGTCGTCAGCGAGGAGCCGTTCTGGAGGGTGAGGCCGCCGATGTGGACCCCTTCGCCGAGCGTCATGGAGTGGTTGGAGAGGCGCAGGGAGCCGATGGTGTCGCCGGCGGTGATCTCGAAGCCGGGGAGCGGGCCGTTGATGTCGAGGAGGGAGGAGATGCGGAGGTCGCCGCGGTCGACGAGGTTGGTGCCGCCGGAGCCGAGGGCGAGTTGATAGGCGGAGATGGAGTGGCCGTTGGCGTCGACGGTCCCCTGGCCGCCGACGGTCCCGCC
>MKTT01000128.1 GCA_001898385.1 Planctomycetales bacterium 71-10 | reverse complement strand
GAGATATGAGAAACTGAAGGACGTCTACCTCGGCGTGGCCCGCCTCGTCTTCGGATTCATCCACGTCCGCAAGCTCGCTGAAACCGTCAACACGGCCTAGTCAACCCGAAACATCCCACGCCGCAGTTGGAAATGTTTCTCCTCGACGGCATGGGCAGAATCACGAACAGCCGCTTCAGGGCCACGCGATTGTTGCGGGCTGAGGAAGACAAGCTTCACGCCAACGCTTTCGAGTTTCGGGTGGTCGGTCAGCTCCGCGGGCTCTATGCAAGCCGACTGTTGCAGCAGGCAGGCAATCATCTTTCCCGGATCGGGCCTGATTTCGTTCGTATGCCGTCTCAGGAGAAGTAGTGCTCTGCGACGTTCTCTCCGCCGCCATCCGTTTGAGGGCTAGCCGATGCCTCGGCGACTCCGAAGCCGAGATTTCAGTACTCCCAATCCTCACGACGCAGCGGGAGCCTGTTGAGCGTCTTCCTGGCGGACCGCCACGACGGCAGGTGGCGGTCCATCAGGGCGACGAACCTGGCGTTGTGGGTCGGCTCGATCAGGTGCGTCAACTCGTGGACGACGATGTACTCGAGGCACTCACGGGGCTTCCTCGCGAGGTCGGTGTTGAGCAGGATGCTGCCCCGGCGCGGGTTGCAGCTTCCCCAGCGGGTTTTCATCCGCCGCACGTCGAAGCGGGCGAGTTCGACCCCGAGGCGCTTCTCCCACGCGGCGACGATCGGCCGGGCCTCGCGGCGGAGCTCTTCGCGGCACCAGGTCTCGACCAACGCCTCGCGCCTCCGGGCGTCGAGCCCCGGACGGATTTCGAGGATGAGCCTTCCTTGTTCGAGCCGGACGCCGGAAGGGCCGGGGCGTTCCAGCACGCGGAGCAGGTGACGTTTCCCCCAGACGTAATGGCTCTCCCGGTCGACGTACTCGCGCTCGGGCTCGCGTTCCTGCGATTGGATCTTGATCCGCTGCCGCTTGATCCAATCGAGCTTCGAGACGGCGAAGACTCGGATCGCGTCGAGCCGCATCCGGCGCGGCGCGGAGATGGTCACCCGGCCGCTCGGCGGCAGGACGCTTAAATGCACGTTCTTGATGTCCTTGAACGTGACGTCCACCGGGATTTCGCCAAGCTTGATCCTGGACGCCATCAGTATTCCGCCTGCGCCTTGACGATCAGGAAGACCCGTTCGACCTCGTCCCCGTCCTGGAGCACGCCGAAGAGGGCGGCCTTCACGACCTGCTCGCGGGCCTGCACGCCGCGCCAGCCGTCGGGACGCGTGTTTCTGACGGCGGCGTCGACCCGCAGGGCGAGCCGCTCGTCCTGATCGAGGTTGTTGAAGAGCGCCCGCTTCCCCGGGGTGTCGAGCGACACGGGCGCGTCCTCGGATTTCCCGGCGTCCACCTTCTTCACGAATTCCGCGATCCGCCGCAGGTACTCCTCGTACTCGACGGCCTTTGCGCGCCTGGCCGCGATGATCTCGTCCAAGAGCCGCGACATCCGGTCGTAGTAGGCGGGGTCGGTGAGCTGCTCCTTGACGATCCTCTTCCGGACGTTGTTCTCGATGGCTTCCGCGATCGCGTTCCGGTCCCCCTTCAACGACCCCAGCCGCTCGGCGATGGCGTCGGCGATGCCGGTCTTCACGATGAGGTCGAGCAGGCCGATGCCGTCGAAGGGGGAGATCTTCCTCGGCTCGTCGGCCTCGATGTAGGTGTCGATCAGGTGCCGCATGTCGGCCTCGTACGGCTTGAAGTCGAGCACCTCGCCGCTCGCCTGCCGGACCACCTCGCGGACCTTCACGTAATGGTCGACCTTCCCGCGGATTCGGGCGATCTCGGCGTCCGAGTAGCCCGCGCCGGCCAGTTCGTCGGCGATGTTGGCGAAGGCCCGGAGCAGCGTCACGGTCGCCTTGTACAGCGCGGCGCGTTGGGGCTCGCGTTCCTTCAAATCCGACGGAATCTCGGTATTGCCGCAGAAGTAGCGTATGTGTTCGAGATCGCCCTTCGGTGGGGCGACCGGTTCGCAGAGGAGTTCGATCGCCTCGATCGCCAGGTCGAGCCGCTCGCGGCCCTTGGCCAACCGATCTTGCAGCATGACCTCGGGATCGGCGCCGCCGGCGCTGTGGTCGATCTCCGAGGTGTAGACGGCGATCGCGTTCTCGACCTTCTTGAACAGGTCCTTGTAGTCGACGATGTAGCCGAAATCCTTGTCGTCGCCGTCGAGGCGGTTGGTGCGGCAGATGGCCTGGAACAGACCGTGGTCCTGCATCGACTTGTCGATGTAGAGATACGTGCACGGCGGGGCGTCGAAGCCGGTGAGCAGCTTGTCGACCACGACGAGGAGCTTCATGTTGGCCGGCTCCTTGCTGAAGAGCAGCTTGGCCCGCTCCTCGTACGTCTCGGTCTTCGTCATGCCGGATTCGGCGGCGACGTCTTTCAGGAGCTCCGTGTAGGTGCCGTAGACGAATTGCTTGTCGGTCTCGGTGTTCGCCCCGATCTCCTCCTTCGTCACGTCCTGGGCTTGCGGGTTGTACGAGGTGATCACCGCGCACTTGCCGCGGAACGGCGTCTTCTGGAAGAGGGCGAAATACTTGCACGCCTCGTAGATGCTGGACGCCACGAGGATGGCGTTGCCGCGTTCGCTCGAGAGCCTGGGCTTCACGCTGAAGTCGAAGACGACGTCGGCGACAACGCGGTCCATCCTCGACTTCGAACTCAGGACCTGCTGCATCGTGCCCCATTTATTCTTGAGCTCGAGCTTCTGCCAGTCGTTCAGGCCCCGGGTCTTGGCCTCGAACCAGGAATCGATCTTCGACTGCGAGCCGAGCCGCTGGTCGATGTCGCGGGCCTCGTAGACGAGGTCGAGCACCACCTCGTCCTCGACCGCCTCGCCGAACTTGTAAGTGTGGATGTAGCCGCCGAAGGTCTCGAGGCTCGTTTCCTTGTCCTTCTTGAGGAGCGGGGTCCCGGTGAAGCCGATGAACACGGCGTCCGGCAGCATCGCCTTCATGACCTTGTGGAGCCGGCCGCTCTGGGTCCGGTGACACTCGTCGACGAACACGAAGACGTCGCCCACGGCGGGGCTCGGCTGGCTCTTGATCTCCTCCAGATACTCGTCGAACTCGGCGTCGCTCAGCTTCTTGCCCTTCTTCCCGAACTTGTGGACGAGCGAGCAGAGGAGCCGGGGCTTCGCCTGGCCGAGCTGGCGCATCAGGTCCCGGCCGCTCGACGTCCGGGAGATCGCCTCGCCGGCCGAGGCGAAGACGCCCTCGATCTGCTTGTCGAGTTCGTCGCGGTCGGTCATCACGGCGACGCGGGCGTTCGGGTTGTTCTCCAGGATCCAGCGGGCGAGGAGCACCATCACGATGCTCTTGCCGCTTCCTTGCGTGTGCCAGATGATCCCGCCCTTCTTGGCGCGGACGTGCTCCTGGGCGGCCTTCACCCCGAAGTACTGGTGGACGCGCGGGACCTTCTTCACGCCGCCGTCGAAGAGGACGAAGTCGTGGATCAGCTCCAGGAACCGCTCCTTGCGGCCCATCTTGAGGAGGTACTTGTCGAGCTTGTGGCGCGAATCGTCCGCCTCGTCCTCCTTCCACTTGAGGAAGTACTTCTCGGGCGTGCCGATCGTGCCGTACTGGAGGCCCTGCGAATCGTTGCCGGCGAAGGCGAATTGCACGGTGCCGAAGAACCAGGCGTTGAACTGGGGGCCCTGGTTCGAAAGGATCTGGCGGACGCCGTCGCCGATCGTCACCGTGCTGCGCTTGAGCTCCAGGACGGCGAGGGCGATCCCGTTGACGTACAGCACGACGTCGGGCCTTCGTTCCAGGCCCCCCTTGAGCGTAACCTCCTCGGCGACGGCGAAGTCGTTGGCCTCGGGATGCTCCCAGTCGATGAGCCGGACGTCCTCGGTGGGCTTCCCCGGGTCGGTCTTCACCTTCACGCCGTAGCGGAGGAGGTCGTAGGCGGCCTGGTTGTTGGCGTAGAGCGAGCGATTCGGGTTGTGGGCTTCGGTCTTGAGCTTGTGGATTGCGGCCGAGATCTGGGTAGGGGAGGTGCCGCGCTTCGCGAGCCAGTCGGAGAGGATCGCCTCCTCGATGTTGCTGTTGCCTTCGCGGTCGGCCCAATTCCCGAGATAGCGGTAGCCGAGCTCTTCTCGGATGAGCCTGACGACGCGGTCCTGGGTGATGCGCTCGAGTTTGCCGACCTGGCTCATTTCAGCACCTCCCAATAGCCGCCCTTGTCGGGGCCGACGCGGCGGATGATCCCATCCTCCTTGAGCTTGTTGATCTGGAGAAAGATGGCCCGTTCGGATCGGCTGAGTTTCTCGGCGATCTCGGGGATCGTGATCCTCGGCTTCGCCGACATCAGTTCGACGACCGCCCGGGCGGTCTTACCGAGTTTCTTCCCTGAAGCTTTCCCCTGAAGCTTTCCCCTGAAGGTTTCTCCCGCCGGACCCGGCTCTCCGCTCTCCGCCCGCTCGCCGCCGAGGCGATCCAGGACCGCTTTCGGGTACGCAAACTCCGTCCGCCAGTCTCCCGCGTCGTATTCAATGGCGGGCTCGGGGAAACCGGCGGCGCTGCACTCCTCGAAGATGCGCTCGATGCCGCGCCCCCACATCTCGATCTCCCCGGAGCGGAAGAACGTGTTGGCGATCTCGGGATTGAACGGCTTGGAGGAGTGTCGCCGCCTCACTTTCTCCGGCGTCCAGTGCTCGGGGAGCTGGCCGGGGTTCCAGATCGTCATCTTGTCCTCGTACACCTTGATCTGGATCGGGGCGCGCGCGGCGTAGTCCTTGTGGATGATGGCGTTCAACACCGCTTCGCGGAGAGCCTCGAACGGGACGGGGTACGTCTCAACCCGGTGGATGTCCTGGTACGTGATGGCCGCCTTCATGTACTTGGCGCGGATCAGCTTCACCGTCTCCGCCGCCTGTGTGAAGAGGTCGCCCTCGATCAGGTCGTGGTAGACGACGTCGCTCCCGTCGCGGAAGAAGCCGATCTTCACGTAGGACCCGGAGAAGAATTCTTGCGGATTGGAGTGGAAAAGCAGCACTGCGGCCCGCGTCAGGTACGTTCCTTCGACGAGCCGGAGTTTCTCCAGCAGACTTTCGCGCGAGCCCTTGAGGTCCGCCGCCGTCATCCGCTCGCTGAGCTTGGCCAGCTTCCGGAACGTGGCGAAGGCCGCCGCCGAGAGCTGCCGCGCGGCCACCCCCGGCACGGGGACAGCGTCCCAGGTGCGGCCGTACTTCCGCAGCAGGAAGCGGTCGAGCGCCGCCCCCTTGAGCTCCTGCTTGGTGCTGCCGGTCCGGTAGTGGTATTCGCCCTTGTAGCTGATCGGGTTCGGGTAGGGGTCTACCCGGATCTCGATGAGATCCTTGCCGTCCTCCTGCACGAGGCGGACGTCGGCCATGACGCCCAGCACGTCGCGGATCTTGTTCGGGAGGTCCTCAAGCAGCTTCTTCGCGTCCGACACCCCAACGGGCCTGCCCTTGTCGTCCTTGCCGACGACCAGCACGCCCCCCTCGGCGTTCGCGAAGCCGCAAAGCCACTTGAGGTACTCGTCCCGCCAGGACTCCTTCCATTCGACGTGCTGGCTCTCCTTCATACGAGTCGTATCCTCCCGGTGAGGAGCTCCTGCATCATGCCCTGCTTGACCCGGCGGGCCTTGGCGAGCTTCGCCTCCAGGGCGGCGATCTCGGCGTCCATGTCGGAGAGGACGGAGGCGATGGCGGATTGCTCGCGCAGCGGAGGCAGGCCGACCGTCAAAGCCAGGAATGCCGGCTTCGATATATTCTTCATGCTACCGCTGGTTCCCGTTGCAATCCCCCGCAGCTTCTCGCGAAACGTCTGGGTCGAGAGCACGTAGCTTAGGCCGTGTTGACTGTCCGGGGGCTGATCCGGTAAGGATTTAAGGCGGATCGACGACCGAGGACGGAGCCGCCCGCCATGCGATATCTCATCAACGACGAGATCTG
>MKTT01000127.1 GCA_001898385.1 Planctomycetales bacterium 71-10 | reverse complement strand
ACACCCACCCGCCGCTGGCCGAGCAGTTCGAGGAGCGCGGGATCCGCCAGATCGAGCTGGACGTCTTCGCCGACCCGGAAGGGGGCCGCTTCGCCGAGCCCGCCATCCGCAAGCTCGCCGCGCTGACGGGGAAGGACGTCGGCCCCGACCCCGACGAGGGGGGTAAGCTCCGCCGGCCGGGGATGAAGGTGCTGCACGTCGCGGGGATCGACTACCGCACCACGGCCCCCACGCTGGTCGACGCCCTGGAGCAGGTCCGGGGCTGGTCGAAGGCCCACCCGCGGCACGTCCCGATCCTCATCCTCTTGGAGTTGAAGACGCCCGACGAGCCCCGCCTCGCGGAGATCGTCCCGTTCGACGCCCCCAGGCTGGCGGCGCTGGAGGCCGAGATCCTCTCCGTCTTCCCCCGCCCGGAGATCCTCACGCCCGACGACGTCCGGGGCGACTCCGACACCCTCCCCGACGCCCTCCGCACGCGGGGCTGGCCGCGGCTCGACGACGTCCGCGGGCGGGTGATGTTCGCCCTGGACAACACCGGCCGCGAGCGCGACGCCTACCTGGAAGGCCACCGCGCGCTCGCCGGTCGGCTTATGTTCGCGAGCGTCGACGAGGACGATCCCGCCGCCGCCTGGTTCAAGCGGAACGACCCGATCGGCCAGCACGACGAAATCCGCCGGCTGGTCGCCGCCGGCTTCCTCGTCCGCACCCGCGCCGACGCCGACACCCGCCAGGCCCGCGACGGCTCCACCGCCATGCGCGACAAGGCCCTGGCCAGCGGGGCCCAGTTCGTCAGCACCGACTACCCCGCCCCCGATCCCCGCTTCACCGGCTACCGCGTCGAGCTGCCCGGCCGGGCCGTCGCCCGCCCCAACCCGGTCTCCGGCGACCGGTCCCGGGACGGCCTCGACCTGGAACGGGGGAGGTGATGCATCGACGGGGAGGCCGCACGATCGGGCCGTCCGGACGAATCGTTTCAAGCCGCCCCTCGCGTCGGGTCGATAAAGCCGGCATGAGCCGTGCGCCCGCGCCATCGGCGGGGGACGGGTCCGTGAAGGGACGGAGGGCGGAAGCTGTGGCGACAGCGGCGACCAGGGGCGTTTGGATGTCGATCGCGGTCGGGGCCTGGGCCCTGACGCTCGGCCTCCTCGCGCCCCGAGGTTGGGCCGCCGGGGACGACCGCGACGGGGTCGCCCCGATCTATCACAAGGACCGCTCGTTCCGCATCCCGTTCGACCTGGACGGCGAGAAGATCCGGCTCATCAAGGAGTTGCAACTCTGGGTCTCGGAAGACTCGGGCTTCAACTGGAACCAGGTGAGCCGGGCCACCCCCGATCAGAAGGAGTTCATGTTCCGGGCCCGCCGCGACGGCGAATACTGGTTCGCCGTCCGGACCATGTCGGCCGCCGGCCAGCTCTCGCCCCCCTCGGACGAGACCATCCGGCCCGCCCTCAAGGTGATCGTCGACATGCGAGCCCCCAGCCTCGTCCTGGAGTCCGACGGCCGCCACGGCAGCCTGGCGAAGGTGCGCTGGGAGGCGAAGGACGAGAATCTGGACCTGAAGACGCTGAGCCTGGAATACCAGGTGGCCGGCGCGCGGGACTGGAAGCGGGTCCCCCTCAAGCGGCCCGCGCTGGTGGGCTCCGAGAGCTGGGACGCCGGCACGGTGGAGGCCGTCCGGGTGCGCGGGACGGTGGCGGATAAGGCGGGGAACGTCAAGGAGGCCGAGGTCGAGCTTCCCGAAGGGGCGTCGACCCCGCCGAACCTGGCGGCGCTCGATACGGACGCCGGTGCGCCCCCCGTGCGGCCGATCGGCCGCCCTCGCTCGCCCATCGAGGCCGACTCCAGCTTCACGCCCGTCGAGGAGGACGTCGCGCCGAAGCCGGCCCCGCGCGGGGCCGGGGGATGGGGCACGGAAGGCGCGAAGCGGCCGATCGCCCGCCAGGCCCGCGCCGGCTCGGACGCGCTGGTGACCTCGGCCCCGCCCGCCCCCGACTGGGATTCCGCGTCGAACTCGAACGCCGACCCGGGCGGCTTCGCGACGGCCCCGGCCCCCGCGCCCCCGGCCGACTTCTCGACCCCTTCGCGACCGCCGGGATTCGCGGACCCGTTCTCGGGCGCGGCCGCCCCCGCCGCCGCGGCCCCCGCGCCGGTCGACACGGGCGGCGACGTGCCCACGATGCTCGTCGGCGGCCCGCGGTTCCGGCTCAAGTACGACGTCCAGGACGCCGGCCCGGACGGGAAGCCGGCCATCGTGGAACTCTGGATCACCCGCAACGGCGGCCGGAACTGGAGCCGCCTGGGCCCGGACGAGGATCGCACGTCCCCCTTCGACGTGAACCTCCCGGACGGCGAGGGGACCGTCGGCCTCTCGCTGGTGGCCCAGTCGAGTTCCGGCCTCGGCGACCTCCCCCCGGCCCCGGGCGACCGCCCCCAGACCTGGGTGGAGATCGACTCCACGCCCCCCCGCGTGCATCTCTACCCGCCGCAGATCGGGTCGGGCCAGCACGCCGGCAAGATCGCCATCGCCTGGCGCGCCGAGGACGGCCACCTGGGCGAGAAGGGGGTGTCCCTCTTCTGGCGGCCCGACCGCCCCGGCGACCCCTGGATCCCGATCGCCGACGCCCAGGGTCAGCCCCCGGCCGGCCAGTTCGTGTGGGCCGTCCCGCCCAACTTCCCTCCGCGGTTCCACGTCCGCGTGGAGGCCGTCGACGAGGCCCACAACAAGGGCTTCGCCGAGACCCCCGAGGGCTCGCCGGTGATCGTCGACCGCAGCCGGCCCCGCAGCAAGATCATCGGCCTGGACACCGAGGCCCGAGCCGGCGGCCCCAGCGCCCACATCAGCCGATAGCGATCGGGCTCACTCGCCGAACGGCCCCACGCCCGGCCCATACGCCGGCGCGTAAACGCCGAAGGGCGGCGGCGGGGCGATGTCGGCGGGCGTCAGCCCGGTGCCGGCCGTGACCGGGAACGTCCGGTACGACCCGGCGCCGACCGGCCGGCCGTAGACGGAACTCGCCCCCGAGGCCGTCGCCGACGCGCCCGGCCGCCAGAGGCCGACGCCGAAGGGGCCCGGCATGAAGCCGGTGGGCGGATAGTTGGCGTAGTAGGGCGACCACGGCTTGGCCGAGAACGACGTGTGCGTCCGCGGCACGCCGTAGCTGGCGTAGCCGTAACTGGTTCCGTACAGCCCGGGGGCGGCGTAGTAATCGCTCACCCGACCCGCCCCCGCCGACGGCACCGCCTGGGCGCGGGCGGTCGGGACGATCCCCAGGACGGCGGCCGAGGCCAGCAGGGCGAGGCGTCTCATGGTGCGGGTCTTTCCAGGGAAGCACGGAATGGAGGGCGCAGTCGTCGACGCCCTCCATTCTAACGCACGTCCCGGGCCCAGGTCGGGCGATTCCGGCGGGATGAACGGGATCCAATCCCCCGGCGACCCGAACCGGGACGTGCCGGGATTCAGGCGGCCCGACGGCCCCGCCTCAACATCGGCGCGGCCGCGAGGCCGAGGCCCATCAGGGCCCACGTCGCCGGCTCGGGCACGGCCGTCGTGCCGTAGATCTGGAAGGACTCCGACGGGATCGACCCCGTGAGCGTCTGGAAGGCCGTGGAAGGGCCGGAGTTCTGGTCCCAGTAGGCCCCGAAGCCGTCGCTGGTCGTGGTGCCCGTGAGCGTCAGCCAGTAGGTCCCGGCCGTGACGACCCCGCCGATGGAGAAGGACGACGAATAGATGTCCAAGGCGTTGGCATAGCTGCCCCAGTACGTGTTCGTGAGCGACGAGACCCCGGAGGAGATCTCGGAGCCGAAGGCGGACGTGCCGATCGCCCAGGTCGTCGTCAGGGGGGTTGCGCCGATGCTCACCCACGCGCCGATCGTCGCGGATGTAAGCGTGGCGTCGGCCGACACGGTGAACGAATTCGTCACCGTGAAGCCGGAGATGTTCCAGTTTCCGGTGCCGACGATGGGGCCGTTGTCGTAGATCAGGTCCGCGCGGGCGGGGCCCGAGGCCAGCAGCGCGGAGACGATCGCGACGGCGAACACAGACTTCCTCATGCAGGGGTTCCTTACCTTGAGGTGGATGACGGCGACGACTCCATCGACGCATTGCGGGCTTGGTCCGTGCGTGGTGGTATCGCGATTGCGAGTGGATTTTAACGTGACTGGTTCAAGACGGGCGTATTGAATACAAAAAACGACGCGAGGGGCGTCCGTGTGAGATTCGACGATTACGGACGAGGACGCATTCGACGGATGGCACCCTCGCCCGCTCGCGCCCGGCGGTCGCGGAGACCAGATGCGCCGGCTCGCAGCCCCCGTGACGACGAAGCATCCCCCCAGGTTCAGGCCCCCGCCAGCCCGAGGGCGGCCATGATTCGAGGAAGGGCGGGCGCGAGGGCCGTGTTGACGGCGAAGACGGCCAGGGTGGACGCGACGACGCCCCGCGTCGCCGCGCGGCCGACGGCCTCGGCGGATCGCTCGGATTCGAGGCCCACCCGGCAGGCGACGACCCCCACGGCCAGCCCGAACGCGGCCGTCTTGAGGGTCGCGGGGACGACGTCGGAAAGCCGCAGGAAGACGAGCGACTGCCGCCAGAAGAGTTCGGGCGAGAGCTTCCCCGCCGCCGCCTCGGCCGCCAGGGCCCCGACCAGGGCGGAGGCGTCGACCAGGACGGTGAGCAGGGGGAGGGCCAGGACGCACGCGAGCGTCCGGGGGGCGACCAGGCCGGCGATCGGGTCGGAGCCCAGGGCGACGCGGGCGTCGATCTCCTCGTTCAGGTTCATCACCCCCAGCTCGGCCGCGAGCCCGGCGCCGACGCGGCCGGCGGCCAGCACGCCGGCCAGCAGCGGGCCCAACTCCACCACCACGGCCACGGAGAGGAAGCTCGGCAGCGCGGCCTCGGCCCCGTGGGCCGCCAGCAGGCGATGGGCCTGGAACCACGTCACCAGGCCGATGCTCAGGCCGGCCCCGGCGACGATCGGCAGGCTCATCACGGCCACGCGCTCGAACTGCCGCGCGACCTCGCCCGCCCGGCCGAACGCCGCCGCCGGCAGGGCGAGCAGCACCCGCCAGGCGAACGCCAGGGACCGCCCCGCGCGGGCGATCGGATCGATGATGAACGTCCCCAAGGCCCGCCCTCCCCCGCCCCGTTTGCGTCGCGACGACCCTCAGCATATCGCGAAAATCCCCGCCTTGCGGGAGCCGGGCGTCAAGGTTAGAATCCCGCCGCCCTCGACCCCCGGAGCGCCGACGCGCCCCGGCGGGTCGGCCTCGAACGAGTGGCCGGGTCGGGCCGGCCGGATGGGAGAGCCAAGGATGGTGAAGACCCCGAAAGCGGGCCGGGTCGCGGCGGCGACGGCCCTCGCGGCGGCCTGCCTGAGCCTGGAGACGGGCTGCGTGATCCGGCGCTACACGATCCGGACCGAGCCCCCCGGCGCGACGGTCATCGTCAACGACGAGGAGATCGGGCCGACGCCCGTCTCGAAGGCGTTCACCTACTACGGCGACCGCGAGATCACGCTCATCAAGGACAACTACGCCACCAAGACGGTCATCCAGCCCGTCGCGGCGCCCTGGTGGGACAACCTCCTCACCGAGTTCTTCTCCGAGAACCTGGTCCCCTTCACGCTCCGCGACGAGCGCGAGTTCGTCTACCAGCTGGAGCCCGCCCAGCCCCCCGCCTCCAGCGACCTGTACGGCCGGGCCGAGGCGATGCGCGCCGAGGCCCAGGCCCCGCCCAAGCCCCGTCGCCGCGGCTTCCTGGCCTGGCTCGGATTCGACTGACCCGTTCGCTACGACCGGCGCGGCCCGACGGATCGGGCTCAAGTCGCCGGGCCGCCGCGGCCGATCCCTCGGATGCGGCGGAGACCCCCGATCGCGTTCGCCGACCCCACGGATGTGGAGGTGGACTCCCGTGAAGCTGACGACCGCCGCCGTCCAGATGCCCAGCGACCTGCTCGACCTCTCGGCCAACCTCCAGCGCGCCGACGGGCTGCTGCGCCGGGCGCGCGACGCCGGGGCCGAGCTGGTCGTCCTGCCGGAGCTGTTCAACACCGGGTACAGCCTCTGCCCGGACTTCGGCCCCCACAGCGAGACGCCCGAGGGGCCCACACTCTCGTACCTCCGCAACCGCGCCCGCCGCTGGAAGATGCACATCGCCGCCGGCTACGTCGAGCGCGAGGGACGCCACCTCTACGACTCGCTCGCCTTCTGCACGCCCGACGGCGGCCTGCACGTCTACCGCAAGCGGAACCTCGTCTTCTGGGAGCGGTTCCGGTTCTACCCCGGCCACAGGCCGCTCGTCGTGGAGACCCCCTGGGGCCGGATCGGCTTCGCCGTCTGCGCCGACATGATCTACCGCAAGGTGTGGAAGGAGTACCGCGACCGGATCGACCTCGCGGTGGTCTCCGCCGCCTGGCCCGAGTTCTCCGACCGCGTCACCGGCCGCGCCCACTGGCTCCTGGGCCGCGTCGGTCCGATGTGCAGCGACATCCCGGCGCGGGTGGCCGACGACCTGGGGATCCCCGTGGTCTTCGCCAACCAGTGCGGCGAGACCAACACCCGCATCCCGCTCCTGCACACGACGATCCGCGACCGCTTCGCCGGCCTGAGCAGCATCTGCGACGGCCGCCACGGCGTCTCGCGCAAGGCCGGCGTCGACCCCGATCTCCTCATCGCCCCCGTCACCGTCCATCCCAAGCGAGGTATGAAGTCGTGGCATTTTACGTCCCCCTCGGCCCTCGCGGCGGCGTCTTCCGGCTCGGCACTTTCCTGATCGGCATCATGGGGGGGGTGGCCTATCGCAAGGCGTGCAAGCGCCGCGACCCGGCCTTCATCAACCCCACGCTCCCGCGCCCGCTCCTCGACGCCCTCCACGCCGAGTGACCGCGCCGCACCTCCTGGCGACCCCTCCCCCCGGCGTGCTACGCTGATCGACGATCCGGCGAGCCCGATCGTCGAAGGGGGGCGTCATGGACGTGCAACGCGAGACCGATGCGGCGAACCCATCGAAAGGGGACGGCTGCGGCCGGGCCTTCGGCCTCCGGACGCTGCTGCTCCTGGTGGGCGTCTGCGCGGCCGTCGCCTGGAGCGTCCGCGTGGCGCGGGATGCGGCGGTGCCGTCCTATCGTTGGCTGCACCTGCTGGCCGAGGGGGACGCCGAGCAGCGTCGGGAGGCCGCGTCGAACCTGGGCGAAGTCGAGGGGGCGATCGGCGCGACGATCCGGCCCCGAGTGGCGCAGGCGCTGGCCGTCGCCCTGGCCGACCCCGACGCCGAGGTCGCCGTCGCCGCCGCGAGGTCGCTGGCCCCGGTCATCCAGGCCGAGCCGGACGACGACGCGGCGAGGGGGTGGTCGACTGCGCTGGCGACGGGCCTGCGCGACCCCAGGGTCGAGGTGCGTCGGGCGTCGGCCGTCGGCCTCGGCATCCCCGCCCCCGGCAAGTCGTCCGCCGCCGCCTCCGACGCCCTCGCGGCGGCCCTCGACGACCCCGACGAGGAGGCCCGCGCCGCCGTGGCCACGGCCCTGGGCCGCGCGGGGACGGGCCCCCGCGGGATCGAGGCGCTCGCGAAGGCGCTGATGCACGACCCCGCGACGGCCGTGCGCGAGGCGTCCGCGCGATCGCTGGCGCTCTACCCCGAAGGCCGCGACGCGGCCACGCTCGCCCTGCTGCGCGGCCTGGCCTCGGATCGGCCCCGGGCCCGATCGGAGTCGCTGACGGCCCTTCTGCGCCGGCGGACCGACCGGCGCGGCCCGTCGGCCGCGATCGTCCCGGCGCTGATCGCGACGACGTCCGACGCCGACCCCGCGGCGCGGGCCTGCGCGGCGTCCGCGCTGGGCGACGTCGGCCCCGGGGCCGTCGCCGCGGTCCCGGCCCTGGTCGCCCGGCTCGGCGATCCGGACGGCCCCTCCGAGGCGGATCGTCAGGCCTGGCCCGAGATGCGGCACCGCCCCTGGGGCCCGGCCGTCCAGGCCGCCGAGGCGCTGGCGCGGATCGCCCCCGGCACGCCCCGCGAGGCCGAGGCCGCAAGCGCGCTGATCGCCGCAATCGACGCGACCCCGTACGATCCGCCTCGTCGTTTCGCCTTCGCCCTGGCGCTCTCGAACTTCTCCCCCCCGTTCGCGCGGGAGGCCGTCCGCCCGCTGGCCGGGCTCTTGAAGGAGAACAACCCCTCCAGGAACGACCTGAGGGGGCCCGATTGGGACGGCGTCTGCGAGATCCTGGGCCGGCTGGCCCCGGGCTCCCCCGCCGAGGCCGAGGCCGTCGACGCGCTGGTGCAGGCGATGGAATACCACCGGTCCTACACCTCGATCCAGGCGGCGGACGCCCTGGGCCGGATGGGGCCGCGCGCCGCGGCGTCCGCCTTGCCCCGGCTCCGCGCGATGAGGGGCCTGGCCTCCGAGTCGGCCCCGACCCTCCCCTCCCACGTCGAGTCGGCGATCCGGAGCATCGAGCGAGGCATGGCCTCCGACTCGCCGTAGCCCGCGCGGCTGGCGGCCGTCCGCCCGAAGTGCTACGCTGGGGCGAAGGCCGGCGGACGTCGGCCGTGAAGGATCGACCATGAGCCGCCATCGCGCCGAGGATGTGCCGACCAGCCCCGCCGAGGCCCGCCGCCTGCCCGGGCTCCAGACGATCCTGACCCTGGCGGCGGCCTGCGCGGCCCTGTTCTGGGTCGCGCGGGCGACGCGGGACGCGCTGGAGCCGGCGAACTACCTGGTGCGGATGCTCCGCAACGGCGACGCCGAGCAGAAGATCGAGGCGGCGAAGGGGCTGGGCGAGGACGAGGCGGGCCCGGCCTTCCGGCCGAAGGCGGCCGAGGCCCTGGCCGCCGCGCTGGCCGACCCGGACGAGGAGGTCGCCGCCGGCGCCGCCCACTCCCTGGCCGCCCTCATCCAGGCCGAGGCCGACGGCGACCTGGCCCGGTCGTGGGCCGACGCCCTGGCCGCCGGGCTGCGCGACCCCCGGCCCGAGGTGCGCGGCGCGACCGCCGCCGCGTTCACCTTCAGGGTCCCGCCGCAGGCGGGCCGAAGGTCCCGGATCGCGTCCGACGCGCTGGCCGCCCTGGTGGACGACCCGATCGAGGACGTCCGACTCGTCGCGATCGTCGCCCTGGCCGCCTCCGGGACCGGCGAGGCCGGCGTGCGGGCGCTGGTGAAGGTCCTCGAAAGCGGCGCCTCGACGGCGGACCGATCGGCGGCGGCCCGGGCGCTGGGCGGCTATCCCGACCACGGGGACGAGGCCACGCTCGCCCTGCTGCGCGGGCTGAAATCGGGCCGGGACGAGGTCGTCGGGGCCTGCGGCTCCGCCCTGGCGACCCTCCGATTCCGGGCCGACGGCCCCCGCCGGTCGGCGGCCCTGGTCCCCGACCTGATCGCGGCCTCGGCCGACCCCGATCGGGCGGTCCGCGCGCACGCCGCGACCATCCTGGGGGAGATCGGCCCGGAGGCCGTCGCCGCCGTCCCCGCCCTGGTCGCCATGCTCGGCGAGGCCGACGACGGGCCCGGCAAGCTCGTCCCGGGCCCGATCCTCGCCCCGCCCGCCGCCCTGGCCGCCGAGGCCCTCGGGCGGGTCGCCCCCGGGACGCCGAAGGAGGGCGAGGCGGCCGAGGCGCTGGCCGCCGTCTTCCTGGAACCCCGGCGGTCCGCCGAGCGGGACGTGGGCGCGGCCCTGGCGCTCGCGCGATTCCCCGGTGCCTCGGGCGCCGCGGCCGTCCCGCGGCTCCTCGCGATCCTGGAGGGCGGGATCGCGACGGCCCATGCCGCCGGGAGCCCGACGACGAGCTTCGATATCGACGACGTCCACGCGCGGCGACGCGTCGCGTCCCGCGCCGCCGAGGCCCTGGCGCTCCTCGCGCCCGGGACGCCCCGGGCGCCGGAGGTCGTCGCCGCGCTGGTCCGGGCCCTCGACTCCGATGCGATCACGCTCCACGCCGCGACCGCCGAGGCGCTGGGCCGCTTCGGCCCGCTCGCGAGCCCCGCCTTGCCCCGGCTTCGCGAGATGGTGAAGCTCGAAGACCCCGGGCGTCGACGGGCCGCCAGGGAGGCCGTCCGCCGGATCGAGACGCCCTCCACCGACGCCCCGACGCCGGGGCGAGAACGGCCCCCGAGGCCCTGACCACGCAACGGAACGGAAAGGAATCCCCATGTGCGGCATCGCCGGAGCCTATGACCTCACCGGCCTTCGCGAATTCCCCCGGCGTCGCCTGCTCGCCATGACGGCCGCCATCGCCCACCGCGGGCCCGACGACGAGCAGGTCCACATCGAGCCGGGCGTGGCCCTGGGCGCGCGCCGGCTGGCGATCATCGACCTCGCCGGCGGCCGGCAGCCGCTTTCGAACGAGGACGGCTCGGTCTGGGTCGCGTTCAACGGCGAATTGTTCGAATATCCCGAGCTGCGCCAGAAGCTCCTGGATCGCGGCCATACGCTGGCCACCCGCTGCGACACGGAAGCCTGGGTCCACCTCTACGAAGACCGCGGCGAGGCCATGTTCGAGGAGGCCCGGGGCCAGTTCGCGGTCTCGCTCTGGGACCGCAACACCCGCACGCTGATCCTCGGCCGCGACCGCATCGGCATCTGCCCGCTCTACTACGCGCAGGCCGACGGCTGGCTGCTGTGGGGCTCGGAGATCAAGGCGATCCTCGCCTCCGGCCTGGTCCGCGCCGAGGCCGACGTGCGGGGGATCGACCACCTGTTCACGTTCTTCTGCTCCGGGACCTCGCGCACGTTCTTCGACGGCGTGACCTCGCTCCCCCCCGGCAACTTCCTGAAGGTGCGGGGCGACCGGATCGAGAAGCGCGTGTACTGGGACCTCGACTTCCCCGACGCGGGCGACGAGGCCCGGATGGACGACCCGACGCCCTTGATCGACGAGCTGCAAGGGCGGCTCGAAACGGCCGTCGAGCGCCGGCTGCGGAGCGACGTCCCGGTCGTCACCTACATCAGCGGCGGGCTGGATTCGACGGTCGTCCTGGGCCTGTGCAGCCGGCTGCGGAAGGAGCCCATCCCGGCGTTCACGATCGGCCTGGACAGGGCCGGGCCCGATGAGCGGGCGCATTCGACCGAGGCGGCCGAGGCGCTGGGCTCGCCGCTGACGACCGTGGTCATGGACCGCGCCAAGGTGGCCGATGCCTTCCCCGAGCTGGTCGTCGCGGCCGAGGGGCCCATCGTGGACACCTCGTGCGCCGCGCTGCTGCGGCTGGCCCAGGCGGTCCACGGCCAGGGGTACAAGGTGACGCTGACGGGCGAGGGGGCCGACGAGGCGCTCGCCGGCTATGTCTGGTACAAGTCGCAGAAGGTCCGCGACGCCGCCTACAAGGTCGTCGGCCGGACCCTGCCGCGGATCGCCCGCAACATCGCCGGCCGTTCGATCAGCGGCCGTCGCTTCGCCGTCCCCCCGGAGGGCGCCATCCACGGCGTCCGCACGGCGCAGCAAGACATGTACGAGATGATCGCGCAGACCAAGCCCATCCTCTACTCCGACCGGATGCAGCTCGACCTCTCCGGCCACGACCCGTACGGCGACCTCGACGTCCCCAACGACAGGATGTCGCGATGGGACCCGCTGAACCAGTCGCTGTACGTCGGCTACAAGGTGATGCTGGCGGGCCTGCTGATGATCTCCAAGGGGGACCGGATCGCGATGAACGCGTCGGTCGAGGCCCGCTATCCGTTCCTGGACGACGACGTGGTGAGCTTCGCCCAGGGGATCGCGCCGGAGTACAAGCTGCGGGGGTTCACGGAGAAGTGGATCCTGCGCCAGGTCGCCGCGCGGATCCTGCCGAAGAAGATCGCCAACCGCCCCAAGACGATGTTCCGCACCAGCATGTCGGGCACGTTCCTGGGCCCGCATCGGTCGGCGTGGGTCGACCAGCTTTTGAGCCCGGAATCGCTGGCGAGGACCGGCTATTTCGACCCCGAGGGCGTGGCCCGCCAGCGGGCGCTCCAGGTCCGCATGCCGCGGATCACGGTCCCGCGGGGAGTCTTCGACGTCGGCCTGACGTGCGTGGCGACGACGCAGCTCTGGCACCACCTGTTCCTCGGCGGCGGCCTCTGCGACCTCCCCACCTGGACCCCGCCCGTCGCCGCGGATTGAGGCGGCTGAGGGTCACGCCGAGGGGGCCGCGCGGCGGTCGGCCAGGACTTCCAGGACCGTCGGGCCCGGCTTGCCCCAGCGGCGGAAGAAGTAGCCGTGGCAGGAGATCGCCTGCTCGCGGTACGGGCGGTAGTTCCGCAGGATGCGGTCGGCCTCCGCCAGGTTGTAGTGGGGCATCAGGCCGAAGACGTGGTGCGTCAGGTGCCAGTCCTGGCCGTAGGGGAAGACGCAGAAGTTGAACAGCGGGTTGCAGTGGAAGTTCCGCGAGTGCGTGAACTCGCCGTCGGTCGGCGCGTTGCTGTGGTGGGCGATCTCGCGGAGCTGCATCAGGAACGGATAGACCGTCACCAGCGGCAGGACCCAGAACAGGAAGAAGAGCGGCCACGAGCCCGTGACGTGGACGAGGCCGAGGATCGGCAGCCAGTACGCCCCGCGCAGGCATCGGCCGACCTTGAACCGATATGGCGCCTTCGGCTCGCGCAGGCCCATCGTGACGTTGGCGTTCCTGGCCTGGCCGAACAGGTAGCGGGCGAGCGTCGGCCACCACGCCGCCTGCACGACGTAGCGATACCAGAATCGCGGCCGGGGCATCGGGAACGGGTAGCGGTCGCCGTCGAAGTGCAGCCGGGCGACGTCCGGGTCGCGCTCGGGGTCGTTGAGGAACTGGTGGTGCCCCATGTGAGTGACCCGGAAGCGCTGGGTCATCGCCATCAGCGGGAACATGCACAGCAGGTCCGACGCCAGCTCGTTCGCGATGCGGTTCCGGAACAGGGCGTAGTGCGAGCCCTCGTGCCCCAGGCCGGACAGCCGATGCTGGAACACCGCCACCGCGACCACGCCCAGCGTCGCCAGGGCCGCGAACCCCCACGTCGAGAGCGTCCCCTCGCCCCACGCGCGGTAGGCCCAGGCGCATCCCGCCAGCGAGCCGATCAGGCCGACGTACTCGCCCAGGATGTAGCCGATGTTCGTGCGGTCGTCGGCCCGGAGCAGCGGGACGAGCGCCCGGTGCGTCCGCTCCCAGGACCAGTCGGCCGCCGTCTCGCCCTCGCTCTCGATGGTCGCGTGCGCCATGGTGTCGGATGACCTCGCGCCAGGTGGTCCATCCCGTTCGGCAGGCAGAATCGGAAGCGGCTCATTTCCCGCATCCGACTCATTTTACCACGCGGTCGGCTAGAGTTGAGGGCGATTCGCAGGGACGGCGGGGCGAAGCCGCACGTCGGGATGGATCGAGGGAGTGGACCGAATGGCGATCGTGGCTCAACAGAAGGCGAACCCGAGGGCGAACGTCGGGATCTCCGAGGATCGGGCGGCCCGGGCGTCGGCCCAGGACGCCCCCGCGGCGCTGGCCGCCTGGCGGACGCTGCTGCGCGAGGACATGGCCCGCGAGATGGCCGACGCGCGCTGGTCGCGCGCCCTGATGGGCGTGGGCGTCGTCCACCTGTCGGCGTTCCTGGTCTGCCAGGCGCTGGCCGAGCCGGTCTCGCGCCGGGACCTCCGCTACCTGGCGATCTGGTTCGTCGAGCTGGTCGCCGTGTTCGTGACGATGCGGATGTTCGCGGGTCGTCACTGGATCCGCCGCAACGCCGCGGTGGCGGTGGTCGCGAAGCTCTGGACGACGTTCCTGATTTTGTCGTTCAACGTGGTCTCGCTGAACTCGCTGGTGGGGATCGAGCACCCCTGGTTCAAGGCGGTGTGGTGCACGCTCAGCACGTTCTTCTTCGCGTCGCTGGCGTGGCTGTTCACCCCCCTGTTCTTCATCCCCGCCGTGCAGATGTGGGCGACGGGCCTCCTCATGGCCACGTTCGACCCCTACGCCTACGCCATCTACGGCGTCTCGTGGTGCCTGGCCCTCTGCGGCGTCGCGGCGAACCTCCGGCGCGGGCGATGACGATCCGGCCTTGACGCCCCGCCGGTCCCGGGGCGGCGACGAGATGGGCGACCCGATGCCGCAAATTCTTCTCTGACGATGGCTGATGGCCGCGGTATAGTCGACAGGCACGGAAGTCGACACGGTTTCAGATGCAAAGATAGAGATCCATGAGCTCCATCGTCGAGTTGCTGGAGAGGGCGCGGGAAGTCCTGGAATCGCGCGAGGTCGAGCAGGTCGACCGCGAGTTGGAGGCGTTCCAGGCGCTCCGGGATCAGGTCGGGAACAAGGCGAAGCCGATCCCGGCCGACCTGCTGGTGGGCCACGTCCTGGCGATCGTCCCGGCCGAGGAATGGCCGGTGCGCTCCGACGCGATCGACGCCCTGATGCGCCGGCTCGACTCGGCCCGGAAGGAGGAGTTGCAGGTCCGCGCCCGTCCCGGCGGCGGCCGGGCCCTCGGCCTGTACGCCACGGGTCGGAAGGGGACCAGGGTCCAGCGCCCCTACCGGACCCTGATCCGAGGCGTCGACCCGATCGACGCCCGCTGCGACTGCCCCGACTTCCTCAAGAACTCGCTGGGCGTTTGCAAGCACGTCCTCGCCGCGCTGGGGTTCATCCACGACCGGCCTAACCTGCTCGCGAAGGCCCTCAAGGAGCAGGCCGCGGCGGCCCCCGCCGAGGGCCTGGCGTGGGACCCGATCCGGCCCCTCGTCGGCGCCGGCGACTGGCTCGACCGCGTGTCGTACGAGGGCTCGGAGAAGCTGCCGAAGTACGCCCAGGCGAAGGGGGACGTCCGCTATCTGTTCCAGGAGGCCGGCCCCGGCCGCGTCGCCCTGCGGAACACCTTCCCCGACGCCCCCGAGAAGCGCCTGGACCTGGTCGAGACGCTGTTGAAGGCCGCCCCCGCCGGCCCCGAATCGCCCCGGTTCGACCCGGCCCTGCTCGCCCTGCTGACCCGCGAGAAGGCCCGGCTCCGCCGCGTGGTCGACGCCGCGGTCTGGCCGTCGGAGCTGAAGACGGCGTTCAAGCACGTCGCCCGGCCGCTCTACCCCTACCAGAAAGAGGGCGTCTCGCTGTTCCTCCGGCGCACGCGGATGCTCCTGGCCGACGACATGGGCCTGGGCAAGACGGCGCAGGCCATCGCCTGCTGCGCGATCCTGAAGAAGCTCGGCCGCGTGAAGAAGGGGCTGGTGATCGTCCCGGCGAGCCTCAAGCCGCAGTGGGCCCGCGAGTGGGCCGGCTTCACCGACCTGCCGATCCGCGTCGTCGACGGCTCCCCGGCCGGGCGCGCGGCGGCCTACGAGGAGACCCGCGAAGGGTTCCTCATCATCAACTATGAACAACTCCTCCGCGACCTGGACCTCGCCCGCGGCTGGGCCCCGGACCTCGTCGTGCTGGACGAGGCGCAGCGGATCAAGAACTGGCAGACGAAGACCGCGCTGTCGGTGAAGGGGCTGGAGCCGAAGTACCGGCTCGTCCTGACCGGCACGCCGATGGAGAACCGCGTGGAGGAGCTGGCGTCGGTCGTCGAGTGGGTCGACGACGACGCGCTGGAGCCGAAATGGCGGCTCCCCTCCGTCCACGCCGTCCGGGCCGACGGCGGCAAGGAGGTCGTCGGCGTCCGCAACCTGGACACGCTCCGCGAGCGCCTGGCCCCGTGCATGCTCCGGCGCGTCCGCAAGGAGGTGCTCAGCCAACTCCCGCCGCGCACCGACGTCCGCGTGCCGGTCGAGCTGACCGACGCCCAGGTGGAGGAGCACCGGGCGCTCGACCCGCAGATCCTGCAACTCCTCGCCATCGCCCGCAGGCGACCGCTCAAGCAGGCCGAATTCCTGCGGCTGATGAGCCTGATGACCACCCAGCGGATCATCTCCAACGGCCTGGCGCAGCTCCGGTTCGACGAGGTCTGGCCGACGCTGAAGGGCCGCCGCCCCGACGACGCCCTGCTCCAGAGCCTGGCCGCGCCGAAGCTGCTGGAGCTGCGCCAGCTCGTGCGGCAACTGGTGCTCGACCAGGGGCGGAAGGTCGTGATCTTCAGCCAGTGGCGGCGGATGCTCCACCTGGCGCACTGGGCCGTCGGCGACATCCTGGCCGAAGGGAAGCTCCGCGCCGGCTACTTCACCGGGGCCGAGAATTCGAAGCGGCGGACGCAGAACGTGGTCGAGTTCCACGACGACCCGGCGTTCCGCATCCTCTTCGCCACCGACGCCGGCGGCGTGGGGCTGAACCTCCAGCGGGCGGCGAACAGCGTCGTCAACCTGGAACTCCCCTGGAACCCGGCCGTGCTGGAGCAGCGCATCGGGCGGATCTACCGGCTGGGCCAGGAGTCGCCCATCGACGTATACAACCTCGTCGCCGAGCAGGGGATCGAGTCGCGGATCGCGGACCTCGTCGGCTCCAAGCAGGCGTTCTTCAAGGGCCTGTTCGACGGCGAGAGCGACGCCGTCCACTTCGACCAGGCCGGCTCGTTCCTCAGCCGCGCCCAGAAGATGTACGAGGGGGAGGCCCCGGCCCCCGGCGGCTTCTCGGCCGACGTCGAGCCGTTCGACCCCTCCGACCTGGAGGTCGACGACGAGGTGGCCGACGACGTCCCCGACCCGGTCGACGAGCTGGTCGACGGCGGCGACCGGGACGCCCCCGCCGACGCCCCCGCCCTCCCCTCGCCCGCCGCCGCCGTGCGGACGGGCCCCGCGATCGACGACGGCGAGGTCCGCCGGCTGTTCACCAGCCTCAGCATCCGCCGCAGCGACTCCGGCGGCGTCGTCATCGAGGCCCCGCCGGAGACCGCGGAGACCCTCGGTGCCCTGTTCGAAGGGATGGCCGCCATGCTGAGGGCCTCGGCGACGCGGGCGGAGTGAGGTCCATCCGGCCGGCGCGGCTTCCCTCGCGACGTCCAGGGGAGATTCCCATGATCCACCTGCTGACGATGGGGCATTTCACGCCCGGCAACCCGAAGACGGCCAAGGTGGAAGGGCCTCTCGACATGGCTGTCGTGGGCCGACTGCTGAGTGAACTGGGCGTCCTGGACGCCAAAGGGAAGCCGACCCTCGACGGAATGCCCGTCAAGCTGAAAGACGGCGTCGTGGCGGCCCACTGGAAGGCCGGACGTTATCGCAACCGCGCGGCCGAGGAATTCGCGCTGCGCCTCCAGGCCGAGACGGGTCGCGCGATCTGTGGATCGCGAGCATTCCCGGGTGATCGAGCCCGGTCATCTGGAAGGCGCCGACAGTCACGCGGTGGGGCGGGGCGGAAGGTGAGCGGCGAGACCGGGCGCTTGCGGCGGCCCTCCGCGCGCGGCATCTTGAAGGCCGACCGGGCCCGTCCGCGCGGGACGCGGCCCCCTCCCACCCCCCCCGGAGTCGTGCCCGATGAAGCGACGTGATTTCCTGACCCGTTCGGCCCTGGCCGGGGCCTCGGCCGGATTCCTGCGCGGCGGCGCGCCGGCGATCGCGCGGGCGTCCGAGGAGTCGCCCAACTCCAAGGTCCGGTTCGCCTGCATCGGCGTCGGCGGCAAGGGGGACAGCGACACCAACGACGCCGGCCGCCACGGCGAGATCGTCGCCCTCTGCGACATCGACGAGAAGACCCTGGAGAAGATGGGGGCCAAGTACCCCAACGCCAAGCGGTACATCGACTACCGCAAGATGCTCGACGAGATGGGCGACAAGATCGACGCCGTCACCGTCAGCACGCCCGACCACTCGCACGCCCCGGCCGCCGTCCGCGCCATGCGGATGGGCAAGCACGCCTTCGTCCAGAAGCCGCTGACCTGGTCCATCGAGGAGGCCCGCGTCCTCCGCACGCTGGCCGCCGAGAAGAAGCTCTGCACCCAGATGGGCAACCAGGGCACCGCCGAGAACGGCCTCCGCGAGGGTGCCGAACTCCTCCGCGCCGGGGCCCTCGGCCGCGTGAAGGAGATCCACGTCTGGACCAACCGCCCGGTGTGGCCCCAGGGGATCGGCGGCTTCTCGGACTACCCGGGCATCCCCAACCACGTCCACTGGTACGAGTTCCTCGGCCCCGCCCACGACCGCCCCTACCACGACGGCTACCACCCGTTCAACTGGCGCGGCTGGCTCGACTTCGGCACCGGCGCCCTGGGCGACATGGCCTGCCACACCATCAACGTCGCCGCCAAGGGCCTCGACCTGTTCGACCCCGTCGCCGCCGAGGTCGTGGAGACCTCCGGCATCGTCGACAACCAGACCTACCCAACGTGGTCGATCATCAAGACCCACTTCGGCGAGCGCGAGGGCCGCGCCCCGCTGACGCTCACCTGGTACGACGGCGGCAACAACCTCCCCGAGGACAAGCGCGCCTACCGGTCGCTCCTCCACGGCGAGGACCCCACCGGCAGCGGCCTGCTCATCGTCGGCGACAAGGGCTCGTTCTTCTCCAAGAACGACTACGGCGCGGAGTACACCCTCCTGCCCAAGGACCAGTACAAGGACTTCAAGAAGCCCGAGCCGAGCCTCCCTCGCTCGCCCGGCCACTTCAAGGAGTTCGTCGAGGCCATCAAGGCCAACGACCCCTCCAAGGCCCTCTCCAACTTCGACTACGCCGGCCGGCTCACCGAGACCGTCCTCCTCGGCGTCGTCGCGCTGAAGGTCGGCGGCCGGATCGAGTGGGACGCCGAGAACATGAAGGTGAAGGGGAACCCCGACGCCGACAAGTTCATCAAGCGCGACTACCGCAAGGGCTTCTCCATCCACGCCTGAGCCGATCGGCCGCGAGATCCGACAGGCTCCCCCGGGGCCGCCCCTCCATCGCGAGGGCGGCCCCGGGCCGTTTCATGGACCGGCGTTTGCGTGATGGACGCCGAGTGGCATCGTCATCCCCGCGAGGATCCTCACCATGGCCGCGACGAACAACATCCTCATCATCGCGACGAGCGTCGACGAATATGAAAAGGTCGGCTATCGAACCGGCCTGTGGCTCGGCGAGTTGACGCACTTCTACGACGTGGCCGAGGAAGCCGGATACGCGATGGACGTCGCCACCCCGCAGGGGGGCAAGGTCCCGCTCGACCCCGAGAGCCTGGCCCATTCGGTCCTCGACGCCGCGACCCTGGAGCGGTACAAGGACCGCGCCTTCATGGACCGGCTCGACCGCTCGCTGAAGCTCGCCGACGCCGACCCCGCGAAGTACGACGCCATCTACCTGACCGGCGGCCACGGCGTCATGTTCGACTTCCCCGATTCGAAGGAACTCCAGGGCCTCGTCGCCGCCTTCTGGGATTCCGGCAAGGTCGTCTCGGCCGTCTGCCACGGCCCCGCCGGGCTGCTGAACGTCCGCACGGCCGACGGGTCCTACCTCGTGGCCGATAAGGACGTGACCGGCTTCTCCTGGAACGAGGAGGTCAAGTTCGACCGCGCCGACGCCGTCCCCTACAACCTGGAAGAGGAGTTACAATCCCGAGGCGCCCGCTACAGCAAGGCGTGGCTCGCCATGGGCAACCACGTCGTCGAGGACGGCCGCCTCGTCACCGGCCAGAACCCCACCAGCACCCAGGGCGTCGCCGAGGCCGTCGTGAAGCGGCTCCAGCAAGGGTGAGCGTCGCCGGCATCGGGAGGAGACGGGTTGCTGCGCCCATCCGCACCGCCCCCCCCGGGGCGGAGAGGGCCCTTGACGCCTGCCGTGACATCTGTAGGATTACAGATGTCGGACGGCGGGCCTTCATGGGCCGATCGGAGGGGGTGATGAGACGATCCGAGGCGGCTCGCGGGGCGTTCACGGTGGTCGAGATGATGATCGTCGTGGGCGTGCTGGCCGTGCTGATGGCGCTGCTGCTGCCGGCCGTGCAGCGGGCTCGCGAGGTCGCGCGGCGGGCGCAATGCGCGGGACATTTGAAGCAACTGGCGCTGGGCCTCCACAACTATCATATGGCGTGGGGCGCCTTCCCGCCGGGATACTTCAGCGAGGCCCGGACGACGCCGGACGGCTCGGGGACTTTCGAGGCCGGGCCTGGATGGGCGTGGGGGACCCTGGCCCTGCCGTTCGTCGAACAGTCTCACCTCTATAACGCCTGCAATTTCCATCGGCCGATCGCCGCGCCCGAGTCGTGGACGGTGCGCACGGCGGCCCTGCCCCTGCTCCTCTGCCCGTCCGAAGGGCGGACCGCCCCCGCGTCGTTCCACGCGAAGTCGGCCGTCGGCATACCGACGGATCTGGCCCCGTCCTCTTACGTCGGCTGCGGCGGGACGGTCGTCGACCCTCCCGACGGGATCCGCGACGGCGTGTTCGATAGGGACGTCGCGCGGCCGTTGCGCGACGTCACCGACGGGACGGGGAACACGTTCCTGTTGGGCGAACGATCGCGGGCCCTGGCCGACGCGACGTGGGTCGGCGTGGTCCCGGGGGCGGTTCACGCGACGGATCCGGCGTGGCCCGTCCGGTCGTCCGGCCACGCCTGCGCGATGGTGCTGGGCTTCACCGACCCGTCGCATCGGTCGCCCCGGGGCCTGAACTCGATGCAGGCCGATCATGCGGCGTTCCGCGGGCCTCATCCCGGCGGGGCGAACTTCGCGATGGTCGACGGCTCCGTCCGGTTCCAGAAGGACTCGATGGCCCCGCCCGTCTACGGCTCCCACGCCACCTATCGGGGCGGCGAGGTCGTCTCGTGCGACTGCTACTGAACGACCGGCCCGTTCACGCCTCCGCGACGGCCGGCTCGTCCACCTCGTCCTCGTCGCCGTAGAATTCGAAGAAGTTCTGGCCGGCGAGGGCGTCGTTCATGGCGCGGCGGACGGTCCGGAGCTGGCCGGCGAACTTGATGTACTCCTCCAGCAGCCGACGGCGCTCGGCGGCGGGGAGCTGGGTGATGTCGGAGTAGAACCGACGGTTGCGGCGCTTGTCGCGGAAGCTCCAGAGCCGCTTGAACCGACGGCCGTAGTCCGGGTCGTCGTATTCGAGGAGCCGGGCGTACTGGCGGGCCTTCATCTTCTTGGCGAAGGCGATCAACTCGGCGTCGGATTCGAAGCCGTTGAGGTCCTCGATCCAGTCGACGATCTGCTCGGTGGTCAGCCGGGGGCCCTTCTCCTCGCAGAGCTGCTGCAAGCTGTCGACGATCTCCGCAGGTCCCATGCACGGCCTCCCGGTCGGACGACGGACGCGCGACTCTCCCCACCTTCCGTCCGATTCTAGGCGCGCGCATGTCCCCCGTCGATGGACTTCCGTGCAGATTTCCCGAATCAGCGCGTCGACGACGGTTCCATCCCCGCCAGGGCCTTCGCCACGGCCTCCTGGAGCTTGTCGAAGGGCATGCCGCGGGCCAGGATCCGGCCGTCGGGGCCGACGATGACGATGGACCAGGGATTGGTGACGCCGAAGTCCGCCGTCGCCCCCACGCCGACCGGCCCGGCGTAGGTCTGGGCCCAGGTCAGGCCGTTCTCGCGGGCGAAGCGGGCGGCCTCGGCCGGGTCGTCGTCGCACGAGACGCCCACCAACTCGAACCGGGGGTCGCCGCCGCGGGCCTTCTCCAATTCCTTGAGCATCGGCATCAGCCTGGCGAACGGCTTCGCCCACGACGCCCAGAAACAGAGGACCACCAGCCGCCCCCGCCGATCGCCGAGGACATACCGCCCCCCGGCGGCGTCGATCCGCTCCAGGTCGAGCGCCGGAGCCGGGTCGCCGACGTTCAGCATACTCTCGGGACGGACGGCGATTTCGCCGACCTCGACGGGCGTCGCGAGGTCGCCCGGGGGGACGACGAGCAATCGAACCGTCTTCGCGAGGGATTCGTTCTGCGCGGGCGGGGTTGCGGGGACGGCGGGATCCACCTGGATGGTCAGACGGTAGCGGCCCGGCGGCACGTCCTCGATGCGGAAACGGCCGTCGCGGTCGTACACGCCGAAATAAGATTTCGTGTGAAGCAGGCCCCCTTCGGGCCGTTCGATGCTCCCGTACTCGGTCATGATCTGGGCCGGGCGATTGCGGGTCCAGTCGACGGGACCGTCGAAGGTCGCCCGGCCGACGACGGGCCGGCCCCCGCCGCCGATATCGATGTGCGTCGTCTCGCCGGGCTTCGGGTCCACGGGCTCCGCCCCGATCAGGTAGCGCGTGCGATCGGATTGCGTGGCGAGCGTGCGACTGACGTGACCCGGCCCGGGGATGATCCGGTCGAGCGCGAAGCGACCTTGGGCGTCGGCCTGGACTCGGTCGCGGCTGGAGACCCAAAGATCCGAGGCCGAGGATGAGGCCCGGAGCGGCCGGCGGTCTGCGAGGAACTCGACCCACTCGCCCGCGCCCGGCTTCTCGCCGACCCGGACGGTCCCCTCGATCCGCGCCCAGGGCCGGAGTTGGAGGTCGGCCACCTTCGCGACGTCCTCGGGCTTCGCCTCGACATATCCCGCCTCGGAGACCGCGGCCAGCAGGAACGGCGGCTCGGGCCGCGGGAAGGCGTAGCGGCCGTCGGCGTCGACGGCGAGGAAGGAGGCGGTTTGGTATTTGGCGAACGCCGCCCCGGCGAGCGCGGCGGAGGCGCGGGGCGTCAGCAGGGCGACCTGCGCCTTGAGGTCGGGACGGCCGTCGGGACGTCGCACGACGCCTTCCAGCCACGGCCGCGGCTCCAGCGCGAAGTCCCGAGTCGCCGCGCCCGGGTCGTCGACGTGGAATCCGGGAGACTCGGCCGTCTTGTAGCCGCGGGCCGTGATCCGGATCGTGTAGACCTGGGGGAATTCGAAGGTCAGCGAGTATCGGCCGTCGGCGGCGTCCTTCACGTCGGGTTGCCAGGACGGCCTATCCCTCCCCTCCCCGATCACCCCGTACTCGACGCGGAACTTCGGGATCGGCCGCTTCGTGACGGCGTCGACCACGGCCCCGGAGACGACCAGGGGCGGGTGCATCACGATCACGCGCTCCTCGTCGCCCGGCGTCAGCGGCGTTCGGATGGTCATCATGTCCCGACACGAGAACGTATAGGTCGTCTCGCCCGGAGGGGCGTCCTTCCAGGCGGCGCGGCCCTCGGCGTCGGTCTTCGCCCGGAACGACGAGCCCCATTCCCGTCCGCGCACGAGAGACGGGGAGAATCGTGCGTCGGACAGCGGCCGGCCCTCGGCGTCGACGACCCGCACGCGGAGCGTCGCGCCCGGTTCCATCGCGACCTCGCCAGCGTCCGCACCGCCGCCCCGTTTCACCTGCACGTCCCGGAAGGCCGGCGCGAAGCCGTCGGCCTCGGCCATGACGTGGAACTCGCCCGGCCTCGCGTGCAGGAGCGCGAACCGGCCGTCGGCGTCCGTCTTCGCGTCCGCGATCCCCGCCGAGGATGATCCGGATCGCAGCTTGACGTTCGCCCCGACGATCGGCCGGCCGCCGGGGCCGACGACCCGGCCCGTCACGGTCTCCCCCCGGGTGAGCACGCGACGGAGGTCGCCCCGGGACGGATGTTCGCCCGCAGCCTGATAATAGTCCGGGTGGCTGATGCTCAAGCTGACGTCCCCCAGCGCGTCCGGGACCTCGGCCGATCGCCACCGGCCCCGGGCGTCGGTCTTCAGGCTTGTAATCGTCATCTTGAGCGGCGGGTAGTCGGAGTCGGCGAAGGCCGTCGACAATTCGACCGTCGCCCCTTCGATCGGCGCACCGGCCTCGTCGACCACCACGCCGCCCAACTCGACGCCGTGGGCGAGCCGAAACTCCTTCGACTCGGGTATCGGGAACGGCTCGCCCCATCCCCCTCGCCCGCGGTAGAAGCTCCCCGGGACGTAACCGGGCTTGCGCGCGATCAACCAGAGGACGGTCGGCTCGACGCCCGGCTCGTGCTCCACCCGGACGACGCCGTCGGCCGTCGTGGTCGCGGTCGCCTTCACTCGTTTATCGGCCTTCGGGTCGAAGAACGAGGACTCCACCTCCGCCCCTTCCAGCGGCGCGCCGGTGGCGGCGTCGAGGACGCGGACGATGAGCGCAGGCTTCGGGGGAGCCGCCGGCTTGGCGGGCTCGTCCTGGGCGCGGATGACGGCGGCGCCGCCGACGAGGGCGGCGAGGGCGGCCGAGAGCAAGAGCGCGGGCATGACCAGCCTCCGGGGGAGCGGGGATCGATGGACCATGCGATGCAGGGACTCGACGCGGCGCCGCACGTCGCAGGCGCGGGCCATCGCCAGGCCGCGGGGGGCCGGCCGGGCCGAGGCTTGCAGCGCCAGCCGCGCCAGCGCCCGGCCGTAGGTCGCCACGTCGCCCAGGCGGTCGACGGCCACGGCGTCGCACACGGCGTCGCAGGCCGAGGCGTGCGCGGCGCGGAGCCGCCAGGCGAGCGGGTGGAACCACAGCGCGATCGTCGTCAGGTGCAGTCCGTCGTTCCACGCCAGGTCGCCGTTGCGGACGTGGGTCGACTCGTGGACGAGCACCGCGTCCAGGTCGGGCCCCGGCGCGTCGAGCCCCATCCCCGCCGGGAGCAGGATCGTCGGCCGCAGCACGCCGGCCAGGCAGGGCGAGGCGACCCCCGGCGCGACGACGACCCGCACGCGACGCCGGATCCCCAGGCCCTCGACCGTCGCGCGGCAGGCCGCCAGGACCGAGGCCGACGCCTCGTCCGCCCGGCGGATGACCCGGGACAGCCGCCAGGAGCCGAACGCGAATCGGGCGAGTCCGGCCGCGACGCCCGCGAGCCAAACAGTGGCCAACGTCGCGGCCGGGTCGATCGGCGCGGCGGGCGTCGGCGAGGCGATGCGGGCGACGGCGCGAGGCGGCTCGAGATGGGCGGCCGGCGCGAGGGGCGGGGCTTCCGCCGACTCGGGGAGCGGTGGACGCGCGGGCGGCCTCGGCCCTGGGATCGGCGTCGGCGCGATCGCCGGGGCCGGCTCGACCGTCGTCGGCGGCGCGGCCACGCGCCAGGTCACGAGAGGCGGCGCGAAGGCCAGCGCGGCCACGGCGGCCAGGCCGAGCGTCGCGCCCCGCCAGGCCAGGACCCGCCAGCGCGGGTTCGCCCTCGCCAGCGCCCCGTGGGCGAGCCAGGCCGCGGCCAGGACGGCCGTCGCCTTCAGGACGAGCAGCAGGCCCGTCGGGGCCTCCGCGAGACGGTCGAGCCCGATCATCGCTTGCGCCCCCCGCCGCCGGCCGGGGGCGGCGGCTCGCCCTCCGCGTCCGCCAGCCGGCGCAGGGCGATCAGGTCGTCCTCGCTCAGCTTCTCGGACCGGATGATGTTCATCACCAGGTTCTCGATCGAGCCCCCGCAGTAGGCGTCGACCAGCTCGCCCAGCATCGTCCGGAACGCCGACCGCTTCCGCGTCGTCGGCCTGTAGAAGTACGCCTTCCCCACCAGCCGGCGGGTGACGTGCCCCTTCTCCAGCAGCGTCGCCAGGTGGGACCGCAGCGCCGAGTTCTTGATCGGCTCCGGATACCTCGCCTGCAACTCCGCCGGCTTCATCTCGCCGTGCTCCCACAGGAGTCGCATCACCTTCAATTCGCCCTGCGTCAGCCTCGCCATGGGTCGACCTCCATCTCGATGTGCAGACAGTACCGCACATCGGGCCGCCGCGTCCAGCGCGAAGTGCAGGTTTCTCTGCACATGGCCGGCGGTTACGGGGCCTCTTGCCGGACGGGGGGCCGCGTGTAGAATCAACCGGTGAACGGAAACCCATCGATCGGCCCCATCGACGGACGACCATGCGAATCGACATCCAACGCCTCGGCGCGGGCCTGCTCCTTCTATTCGTCCCGATCGTCGCCCGTGCGGCCGACGCCCCCGACCCGGCGGCCGTGGAGCGGGGCCGTCGGCTGGTGGAGGGGCGGCAATTCCTGAAGGCGGAGTGGTCGGACGCCGCGTACAGGGCGGTCGGCAAGGCGTGGGGCGAACCCGCGCCCGACCCGGACGGGGACCCCGAGGGCTACGCGCGGGCGTTCGCGAGGCGGTACGGCCTCCACCCCGCCCCGTTCCCGAACGACGGCCTGCCGATGGGCCTGAAGCGGTCGATGAAGGCCGACGGCAAGACGCGCGGGATGCAGGTCGATTGCCTGGTCTGCCACGGCGGGTCGATCGGCGGGACGAGCTACGTCGGCCTGCCGAACACGCAGGTCGACTACGCCGGGTTCTTCCCCGACCTCTTCCGCGCCGACGGCCGTCGCGCCCCTCTGCTCCCGTTCGTGCTCAACACGTCGCGCGGGACGACCAACGCGGGGATGATGTCGGTCGCGCTGATGAGCATCAGGAATCCCGACCTGTCGATGCGGACGTTCCCGATGCCGATGGGGTCGAACCTCCCCGAGCTGGACGCGCCGCCGTGGTGGGTGCTCAAGTACAAGCGGACCATGTACTACGACGGCCGCACGCCCGCCGCGTCGGTCCGCTCGATCATGCAGTTCCTGCTCGCCGAGAAGACGGCCGAGCAGTTCCGCGAGCTGGAGCCGGACTTCGCCGACATCCACGCCTACATCCGGAGCATCGAGGCCCCGAAGTACCCTTTCCCCATCGACCGCGCCGCCGCCGATCGCGGCCGGAGCGTGTTCGAAGCCTCGTGCGCGAGCTGCCACGGGACCTACGGCGCGACGGTGGATTATCCCAACGAGGTCGTCCCGCTCGACGTGATCGGGACCGACCCCGCGCGGATCGCGGGCCTCTCCGACCGCGCCGTCGAGCATTACAACGCGACCTGGTTCGCCGAGGACCACCCCGTCGACCCGACCGTCGAGCGCGGGTATCAGGCCCCTCCGCTCGTCGGGATCTGGGCGAGCGCCCCGTACCTCCACAACGGTTCGGTGCCGACGCTGCGGGCGTTGCTCGACTCCCCCCGCCGCCCCCGCCGCTACCTCCGGCCCCCCTCCACCGACTTCGAGCACTACGACCGGCGCGACGTGGGCTGGAAGTTCGTGGAGGCCCCCGAAGGGCCGCCCGACCCGAAGGATCCTCGGCGCGTCTTCGACGCCTCGCGCTACGGCCTGGGGGTCGGCGGCCACACCTTCGGCGACAAGCTCGGCGAGGCCGAGCGGACGGACCTGATCGAGTATCTCAAGACGCTGTGAGGCGCGTCCCCTCCCGCGCGGGAGGGGACGCGCAGGGGGTCAGCTCCGACGCCGGGCGCGGGCCACGGCGGCGACGAGGCCCAGGCCGATGGCGGCCGTCGCCAGGCTCGCCGGCTCGGGGACGGCGGACGGGGAGGCGAAGTTGATGACGCCCACGCCCGCCAGGTCGAAGCCCGACGACGCGAACGGCGTCGAGTACGGGTCGTTGACCATGTTGCCGAACGCGTCCTGGCTCCCGTAGGCCGGGTTGATCGAGCCGACGACGTCGACGATGCGGACGAAGTTGATGTCCATGACGTCCAGCAGCGGCGATCGGCCGGCCAGCTCGGCGAGGTCGAAGCCGGTGCCGTAGCCGGAGATGTACTTGCCGGCCAGGTTGTTGATGTAGCGGGCGTCCATCGTGGCGAAGCCGCCGAGCTGCGTGGCCGTCGGCGTCAGCGACGTGGCGTCGAAGCGGAAGAAGTTCACGCCGTCGGTCGAGACCTCGACGAACGCCAGCTCCAGGAACGCGTAGCCGGCGCCGCCGGAGAGGAAGCCGTTCTCGAAGACGGCGAAGTCGGCCCCGGCCCCGTCGGCGATCGGGGCGTCGAAGCCGAGCGTGATCGAGCCGCCGTCGCCCAGCGAGACGACGCCGTAGGTCAGGTCGTTGAGCGAGCCGAGGGCCGTGGAGGGGTCGCCGAACGAGGCGAGCGGGCCCGAGGGGTTGGCGATGTCCTGGGGGCCGCGCCGGACGTCGACCACGGACGTCGCCCAGCCCTGGAACAGCGCGCTGTCTTTGCTGATCCCCTTCGATCCCGCCTGGCCGACCTGCGGGTCGAACAGCACGGGGTCGGCCTGGGCGACGGAGGCGACGGCGAGGAGGGCGACGGCCGGCAGGAGGCGCAGTTTCGCGAGGCGCATGAGCATTCCCTTTCGTGGAATCGGACCTATGTGGACGTCTCGGCGCGCACGATCCCCACGCCCTCGCCCCGTCGGTTTCGCGACGGGGCGGGGTTCGGGCGTCGGCGCTCGTCCCGCGGGGGCCTCGGCGCGGCCGGCTCAGGTCGGAGTCGTCCCCATCGCCCGGGTCCGCGCGCGGCGTCGCCGCGGCCCGCGCGACGCCCTGCCGAAGCGTCGCGAAGGTCCGACGGTCCCGCCGCGCGCGGGCCGGGGGGATGGGGCCGGTTCGTCCTGGAGTCGAGCCATTCCGGGGCCTTCGGGGACGGCCTCGCGGAACGAAAAGGCGACGGGACGCCACGCGCAGGGCGCACGGGCTATCGCCTTCCCCCGGATGCTTGAGGCCGAAGCATCATCTGGGTGTCCGAAGGGCCGTATTCTGGCTCGCGAGTCGGACGGCCCCCGGAACGCCTTCCCGCGGGCTCTCGCCCGCAGTGGCACGTCGTCCGGGGACCTCCTCGCTTACAGCGGCGGTCCCGCGCCGGAATTTCACCGGCTTCCTGTTCGGCGATATGTGGCCGAACGCCCATTCGGATTCGCCGGACTGTACAACGCCGAGGCCCGCCCGTGCAAGCCCGCCCCGCCGATTCGCCGACGGGGGCGCATCCCCGGCGGCCTTCTGGTAACGTGAAACGACCGACTCGCAGGAGGAATCTGCCATGGGTTACGGGACGTTCGTCGTGCTCGCGGCGCTGGTGGCGCAGGCGGGCGGGCCGGTCGACGCGGACGGGGCCGGCCGGCTCATGAAACAGGGCCGCTACGCCGAGGCCGAGGAGGCGTTCGACGCCCTCGCCGAGAAGGCCGACGCCGACCCCAAGGCGCTCTCGCCCGAGCTGACCCTCGCCGTGGCGCTCGGCCGGGCCGAGGCCAGGGCCGCGCAGGGCGAGGCCGACGCGGCCGTCGCCCTGCTGGAGGCGGCCGAGGCGAAGGGGCCGAAGTCGGCGAAGGTCCCCGCGAAGATCGCCGAACTCCACTTCTCCCGCGGCCGGTGGGAGGACGCCGACGCGGCCGTCGCTCGCGCCCTGGCGATCGACCCCGACGACCTCGTCGCGCGCTGGACCGCCGCTCGCCTGCTGGAGGCCCGCGGCGAGCTGGAGAAGTCCGTCGCCGCGTGCCAGTGGTTCGTCGACCGCTACAACGCGGCCCGCGAGAAATACGCCGAGGACGCCGAGGTCCTGGTCCTGATCGGCCAGGCCGCCGAGCGCTACTACCGCGCGAGCGCCCGCGGCGAGGAGCTGGCCGAGGCCCTCAACGACGTCATCAACGAGATCTACGAGGCCGCGCTGAAGGCCGACCCCGCCTGCTGGAAGGCCCCGTGGCTGGAAGGCCGGATGTTCCTCGCCGGCTACAACGAGCGGGCCGCGTCGAAGGAGCTGGCGCGGGCCTCGCAGCTCAACCCGCTGGCGCCGGAGGTCCTCGTCACGCTCGGCCAGGCCGACTTGCAGGGCTACCGCCTGGCCGCCGGCCGAAAGAAGGCCGAGCGCGCCCTGGCGACGAACCCGAACTACGGCCCGGCGCACGTCCTGATCGCCGACCTCAACATCTCCGACGAGCGCTTCGCCGACGCCCTGGAGGCCGCGAACAAGGCCGTCGCCGCCAACCCCCGCGACGAGGACGCGCTGGCGCGCGTCGCCGCCGCGGGCCGGCTCCTCGTCGACCCCGTCGGCGCCGCGGCGGCCGAGCTTTCCGCCCTGGCGAACAACCCCCGCCCGGCGAACTTCTACGCGGCGCTCGCCGAGCGGCTGGCCGACCGCCGCAAGTATTACACGGCCGAGCGCGCGTTCCTCCTCGCCGCCCAGGCCGACCCCGGCCGCGCCGACGTACCCATCGGCCTGGGGATGCTCTACATGCAGATCGGCCGCGAGGACGAGGCCGCCGCGCTCTTCAACACCGCCTTCGCCGCCGACCCCTTCAACGTCCGCGCCGACAACATGATGAAGGTGCTCAAGCACATGAGCGCCTACAAGGCGATCGACACCGAGCACTTCATCACGACCTACCTCCCCGGCCAGGACGATTTGCTGGCGAAATACATGTCGGAATACCTGGAATCGGTCATGCCCGAGCTGACGGCGATGTTCGGCTACACGCCGCCGCAGAGGACGAAGATCGAGATCATGAAGGACCACGGCTGGTTCAGCGGCCGGACCGTCGCCCTGCCGTTCATCCCCACGGTCGGCGCCTGCACGGGGAAGGTCGTGGCGATGGCCAGCACCCGCACGATCAACAAGCCGTACAACTGGGCCCGGGTCATCAAGCACGAGTTCACCCACGTCGTGACCTTGCAGCAGACCGAGTTCAACATCCCCCACTGGTACACCGAGGCCCTGGCCGTCGAGAGCGAGCAGAGCCCCCGCCCCCAGGAGTGGAACAAGATGCTGCGGGAGCGCGTCCCCTCGCGCAAGAAGCTGCTGAACCTGGACAACATCAACCTCGGATTCATCCGCCCCGACGAGCCCGACGATCGCCAGATGGCCTATTGCCAGGCGCAACTCTACGCGCAATACATGGCCAAGCGCTTCGGCGACGACGCGCAGATCAAGATGCTCGCCGCCTATCGCCGCGGCCTGACGACCGAATCCGCGATCCGCGACTGCTTCGGCGTGTCGAAGGAGGACTTCGAGAAGGGGTATCTGGAGCACCTCGACGGGGTCGTGAAGACCATCGACGCGCGGGCGGATTCCCAGGACGAGGTGAAATTCTCGCAGCTCGAACGCCAGCTCAAGGCGAACCCCGAGGACGCCGACCTCAACGCCCGGATGGCCTACGAGCACTTCGCCCGCCGCGACCTGAAGGCCGCCCGCCCGCTGGCCGACAAGGCGCTGAAGCTCAAGGAGCATCACCCGCTGGCCAGCTACGTCAAGGCCCGGCTGCTGACCTCCATCGGCGACGACGACGCGGCGCTCGAGCTGCTCGAACCGGCCCTCGACCCCGAGCACCCGAACGAGCGGGTCGTCGACCTGCTGGCCGACCTGTTGCTGAAGGCGAACCGGCTGGACGAGGCCGAGAAGCTGTACGAGACCGCCCACCGGGGGGACCCGCAGCACACCAAATGGATCGCCAACCTGGCGCGGGTCCACCTGCGACAGAAGAAGGCCGACGCCTTCCTCGCCGACATGGCCCGGATCGCCGACAACGACGCCGACAACTTCCCCGTCCGCGTCACCCTGGCCGAGCGCTGGCTCGCCGCCAAGGACGCCGAGAAGGCCGAGAAGTGGGCCCGCGAGTGCCTGTACGTCGACGTCTACAACCCGACCTCGCACACGCTGCTCGGCGACGCCCTCGTCGCCGGGAAGAAGCCCGCCGAGGCCGTCGCGGAATACCGCGTCGCGCTGGAGTTGAAGCCCAAGAAGCCCGCCGAGATCCGGCTCAAGATCGCCCGCGCCCTCCTCGACGCCGGCCGCAAGGACGACGCGAAGGCGGCCGTCGACGAGATCCTGGACGTTGACCCCGACCATCCCGAGGCGAAGGCGCTCCGCGAGGAGATCGGCCGGCCGGAGGCGGGGTGAACGATGCCGGCCCTCAGCGGCCCGATCCCGCGAGGCGCTTCGCGCCCGCGACCTCTCAACCGAGCTTCCTCATGAGATCCCCCTGCCTGCTCCTCGCCGTCTCGCTCATCGCCGCGGCCCCCCCCGATGAGGGCCTCCCCGGCCCCACCGTCCCCGACGGCTTCGGCGTCAACATCCACTTCACCGACCCCCAGCCGGGCGAGATGGAGCGGTTCGCGGAGGCCGGCTTCAAGTTCGTCCGCATGGACTTCTTCTGGGAGGGGATCGAGCGCGAGCGCGGGGTGTACGACTTCTCGGCCTACGACCGGCTGATGGGGCATCTCGACAAGGTCGGCGCCCGCGCGTACTTCATCCTGGACTACGGCCATCGGCTCTACGACGACGGCCTGTCGCCGCACTCGCCGGCCGGTCGCGCGGCGTTCGCCGCGTTCGCGAAGGCCGCCGCGGCGCACTTCAAGGGTCGGGGGGTGATCTGGGAGGTCTGGAACGAGCCCAACATCAGCTTCTGGAAGCCCAGGCCCAACGCCGACGACTACACCAAGCTCGCCGTCGAGACCGTGAAGGCCGTCCGCGAGGCCGACCCCAAGGCGACCATCCTCATCCCCGGCTCGTCGGGCTTTCCCTGGGACTTCTTCGAGACCCTGTTCGCCTCCGGCATCCTGGAGCACGTCGACGGCGTTTCCGTCCACCCCTACCGCGAGAGCCACCCCGAGACCGCCGCCGAGGACTACGGCCGCCTCCGCGCCCTGATCGCCCGCCACGCCCCGCCGACGAAGCCGATGCTCCCCATCGTCTCCGGCGAGTGGGGCTACTCCACGGCCGAGAAGCGGTTCAGCGAGGCCGACCAGGCCCGCTACATCGTCCGCGAGTATCTGTCGAACCTCGCCAACGGCGTGAACCTCTCCATCTTCTACGACTGGAAGGACGACGGCCCCGACCCGAAGGAGAACGAACACCGCTTCGGCACCGTCCGCCAGGACCTCTCGCCCAAGCCCTCGTTCCTGGCCGCCCAGGCGCTGATTCGCGACCTGAAGGGGTATTCCTTCACGCATCGCCTTCGCGGCGCGACGCCGGCCGATTGGAAGCTGCTGTTCGCGAAGGGCGAATCGCTCGCGGTGGTTTCATGGACGACCGACATGGGCGCGCCGGAACCGGCGCGGTCGCCGAGAGTCCAGGTCGTGAACGACTCCGACTCGGATGCGGCGGGGATGAAGGCGCTGGCGGCGATTCGGATCGACGCCGGCCCGAGGGCCGAGGGCCAAGATGCGCCTTCGCATCTGGCGGTGACCCTCGGCGTCGCCGACGCCAAGGCGTTCGGTTGCCGAATCGCCGGGGCGACCGAGCCTCTGAAGGTCGAATACGAGACTCGCAAGGGTGCCTACACCGCCCTCGTCTACAAGCTGCCGACGAACCCCTATCGCACGCCCCATCGCGAGATCCCGCTGGAGATCACCTACGACGGCCGCCCCCTCCCCGCGATCCACCCCATCCAGGTCTGGCGGTCCGACCCGCTGTCGCTGGCGTTCGCCCCGCGCGGGGGGGCGTATGAGGCGACGATCGACAACCCGTCGAAGCGTCCGTTCCACGGCCGGCTGGTGGCGAAGGGGCCGGGCGGGAAGGAGCTGGCGTCGGCCGTCGTGAACATCCCGAAGGGCCGGCCGAAGGGGGAGGCGAGCCTCAAGCTGAAGGCGACGAAGTTCGACGTGGCGCTGGTCGACGCCGACGGCTCGCCGGTCCTGGAGCCGATCGCGGGGCGGTTCGAACCGCTGCTCGGGCCCGACCGTCGTGACGTGCTGGACGACCTGGAGGCGGACCTCCACGTCGACAACGCCGGGACGGGCGGCAAGCCCCTGAAGACCACGATCGACACGGCCGGGAGGCGGGATGAGCGCGTACTAAAAATTATTTATGAATTCGACGCCGGCTGGCGTTACTTGGTGGCCCGGCCGCGCAAACCCTTGCCGATCCCGGAGAAGGCGCGCGAAGTGCTGATGTGGCTGAAGGGGGACGGCTCGAACGCCTACGTCCGCTGCCGGATCGGCGACGCTTCGGGGCAGACGTTCCAGCCCGACCTGGGTAGGTTGGACTTCAAAGGTTGGAAGCTGGTCCGGATCCCGCTGGACGGCTCGGCCCCGGGGGGCCGCTGGGGCGGCGCCGGCGACGGCGTGCCGCACCCGCCCCTGCACTGGGAGGCCGTGCTGCTGCTGGACTCCCCCGACCGCGACAAGGGGGGGCGCGGGGCCGCCGTGCTGGCGTCGCCGTCGTACCGCCTGGAACCGTGATCGCATCGGAATTCGACCCACATGGCCCCGGCAGGGGCGGACTCGGAGAAGGCACGGGCCCGTGAGATTCCGCGACAAGGAGCTGCTGTTCTGGGTGGAGGTGTTCGGCATCCAGGGCTCGGCGATGCCGCTCATCCTCCTGCGGGTGCTCGTCTTCGGGGCGTTCGCGACCCTGGTCACCGCCCTGCACCTGGGGCTGGACAACTGGAACCTGCACGTCGGCGTCGGCCCCCACGAGGTCGCCGGTGCTGCGCTGGGCCTCTTGCTGGTCCTCCGGACCAACGCCGGCTACGACCGCTGGTGGGAAGGCCGGAAGTTGTGGGGCGGGATCGTCAACCAGTCGCGCAACCTGGCGATCGCGGGCCTGTCGTACGGGCCCGAGGATCGGGAATGGCGCGAGCAGTTCATCCGCTGGTCGGCCGCCCTGCCGCACGCGATCCGGCTGGGCCTGCGCGACCAGCGCAGCAGCACGTCGCTGGTGGCCTTGCTGGGGCGGGGGGCGGCGGACGTCCTCTTCGCCTCGCACCACATGTCGAACGCCGTCTGCCTGCACCTGGGCGCCCTGCTCCGTCGCGCCCACGAGGAGTTGGGGATGAGCGGGTTCGCCTTCAATCGGGCGGAGGACCAGCGCGCGATCCTGATCGACCACATGGGGGCCTGCGAGCGGATCCGTTCGTCGCCGCTGCCGCTGGCGTACCGGATCGAGATCCGCCGGTTCATCCTGCTGTTCCTCATCACGCTGCCGTTCGCCCTGCTGGAGGAGGCCGGCTGGCTGACCCCCCTAGCCACCATGCTGGTCGCGGCACCGACGCTGGCGCTGGACAAGATCGGCACGGAGCTGCAATTCCCGTTCTCGCAGTCGAGCCTGAACCACCTGCCGCTGGACCAGCTCTGCCTGAAGATCGAGACCGACCTGCTGGCGATGCTGGAGGCCGGGGACACGATGCCGGCGGCCGCGCCGGACCGGCGGGCCGCCGACGCCGTCGAGGGGGCCGCGGTCGCGGCCGGTCGCGTGCGGGCGTCCTGAAGGCCCGAGCGGGCCGGCTTGAAAAAACGGCGACGGGCGGTCAGGATGGAGTCGGGCCCCTCGGGCGAGGCGGCCCCTCCACCCGGCGGCCCCCCCCGCCGCCCTCGCATCGTTTCGACCCCGCTCGACCACCCTTCGGACGACGCCCCGGGGCCCGGGGCGAGGCGAGAATGCCGACCGTTTGCGGCAGCGACCACGACAGCGCCCCGGGCGGTCCAGCCCCGGCCGATGGCGAGGCGACCGAGGCCGGGGCGTACGCCGGCCCGATCCCGGGGCCCGAGCCCGGGGCGTACGCCGGCCCGATCCCGGGGCCCGAGCCCGGGCCGGCGCCCGGACCGCCGCGGGTCTTCGGCGACTATCGGATCCTCCGCGAGATCGGCCGCGGCGGCATGGGGGTCGTCTACGAGGCGTGGCAGGCCTCGCTGGCGCGCCGGGTGGCCCTGAAGGTGCTTTCGCAGGGCCTGGGCGACTCGCGCCGTCGCCGCCGATTCGAGCGCGAGGCCCGGTCGGCGGGCCGGCTGCACCACACGAACATCGTGCCCGTCTTCGGCTTCGGCGAGCACGAAGGGATCCCCTACTATGTGATGCAGTGCATCAAGGGGGTGGGCCTGGACGCCGCGCTGGACGACCCCCGCCGCGCGGCGGCGCGACTCGCCTCCACCGAGGCCGCCGCGGAGTCGTCCGCCGCCTCGGACGTCACCGAGGGCCGCGACGCGGTCGCCGACCCGACCGCGCAGGCCGTGCCCGAGCCCCCCGAACTCCCGTCGCCCCGGACCGACGTCGACGCGGGTGCAGGCGCGAGCGGCCCCTCGGCCGAGGCGACCGTCGCCGATCCGCCCCCCCCCGCCCGGCCGCCGGAGGGGATCGAAGACGGCCCGCGTCGCTGGAAGTGGGTGGCCAGGCTGGGCGTCCAGGCGGCCAGCGGGCTCGACTACGCCCATTCGCAGGGCGTGCTACATCGCGACGTGAAGCCCTCGAACCTCCTGCTGGACGACCGCGGGATCCTCTGGGTGACCGACTTCGGCCTGGCGAAGTGGGGCGACCACCACGACCTGACCCAGAGCGACGATGTCGTGGGGACCCTCCGCTACATGCCCCCCGAGGCGTTCGACGGCGTCTACGGCCCCGCCGGCGACGTCTACGGCCTCGGCCTCACGCTCTACGAGCTGCTGGCGCGGCGCCCGGCGTTCGACGAGAGCGACCGCGCCCGGCTGATCCGCCAGGTCTCGCAGGCGTCGCCCCCCCGCCTGCGCAAGCTCGACCGTCGGATCCCGCTCGACCTGGCGACGGTCGTCCACAAGGCGATCGAGCGCCGGCCCGAGGACCGGTACGCCTCGGCCGCGGAGCTGGGCGCGGACCTGGCCCGGTTCCTGGAGGATCGCCCCGTCCTGGCCCGGCGGGCCTCCCCGGCCGAGCGCTACTGGCGATGGGCGCGGCGGAACCCGGCGATCGCCGTCCTGGGCGCGATCCTCACGGCCGTCCTCGTCCTGGCGACGGCCGGCTCGCTCGCGGCGGCCGGCCGGTTCCGCGAGCAGGCGGAGGCGCAACGCCTCCTCGCCGACGCCGCCCGCCGCGCCCGCGACGAGGAGGCCGGCGCCCGCCGCCTGGCCCAGCGGGCGCTGCGCGACCTGGAGGCCGCCCAGGACGAGGAGGACCGGACGCTCTACGACACCCGGGCCAGCCTCGCGGGCGCGGCGTGGGCCGCGGACGACTACGGCCAGTACCGCTCGCTGCTCGACCTGATGCGGCCGGCGGCCGGCGCGGTCGACCGGCGGGGCTGGGAGTGGCGCCACCTGCTGGGGCTGAACTCGGAGGCCCTGCGGGAGGTCGGCTCTCCGGGGGACTCGTTCGTCGCCGTCGCCATGCACCCCGACGGCTCCTCCTTCGCGACGCTCGCCCCCTCCGGGACCATGCGCATCTGGGGGACGGCCGACGGCCGCGAACTCCTGACGATCCGCGCGCCCAACGCCGAAGGCCGGAACTCCGACCTCCGCGTCGGCGTGCTGGCGCTGGCGTACAGCCCGGACGGCCGCCGCCTGGCCGGGGCCGGCGGCGACGGCGCGATCGGCGTCTACGACGCCGCGACCGGCGAGCGCCTGCGCCGGCTGGACGAGGGCGAGGTGGCGGTCCTGTCGCTGGCGTGGTCGCCCGACGGCTCGCGGCTGGCGGCCGGCCTGGCGGGCCACGCCGCCCGGGTCTGGGACGTCGAGGCCGGCCGGCTCGCGCCCGGTCCACTGGAGCGGCTGGGGGGGCCGGTGGCGGCGGTCGCCGTCGGCCCGGACGGCGGCACCCTCGCCACGGCGAGCCTCGACGGCGAGGTCAGGCTCTGGACCTTCGACGCCGAGCCCAGGCTCTTGCACGTGCTGCGCGGCCACGAGGGGGAGGTCCGCGCCCTGGCGTACAGCCCGGACGGGTCTCGGCTCGCCTCGGCCGGGCTCGACGGCACCGTCCGGATCTGGGGCGTCGCCGCCGGGGCGGCCGAGGCGGTGATCGCGGCGCACAAGGGGGGGGCCCTCTGCCTCGCCTGGCCGAGCGCGGGGGGCTGGCTGGCCTCGGGGGGGAACGACAACTCGGTGCGGCTCTGGGACCCGGCCGCCGGCCGCCCCCTCCACAAGTTCCTCGGCCACTCCGAGGGGGTCCGCGCCCTCGCGACCGGCCGGGACGGGGGGGCCCTGGTCTCCGCCTCGCCCGAGGGCGTCGCCAAGGTCTGGGACGCCCGCAGCCCGGCGCAGCCGCGGACCTTCGAGGCCCCGGCGGCGGTCCCCTTCGGCGGCGCCACCGCCTGCGTCGCGCTCTCCGGCGACGGCCGACTCGTCGCCTCCGGGCACTACGACGGCGTCGCGCACGTCTGGGACGCGGCGACCGGGGCCCTGCTCCACCGGCTGAAGGCTTCCGACTCGGGCGTGCGCGCCCTGGCGTTCAGCCCGGACGGCCGCCGGCTGGCCGCGTCCGCGGGCGAACCCAGGCCCGCCCGCGGCGAGGTCGTCGTCTGGGACCTGGCCGACGGCCGTCCGGTCGCGACCTATCGAGCGCACGGCGAGGTGGTCGACGCCGTGGCCTTCCTCGACGATCGCCGCATCGCCTCCGCCGGCGGCGACGGCAAGGTCCACGTCTGGGATTCCGCGACCGCCGGCCGGCTCATGATCCTGGAGGGCCACGGCGAGGGCGTCCGCCGCCTGGCCCTCTCCGGCGACGGCCGGACGCTCGCCTCCGGCTCCGACGACGGGACGGTCCGCCTCTGGGACGCCGCCACGGGAGGGCCCGGCCCCGTCCTCGCCGCCGATGCCGAGGTCCTGGCCCTGGCGTACTCCGACGACGGGCGATGGCTCGCCGCGGCCGTCCGCGACGGCTCCATCCTCCTCTGGGATCCGCGCCGCCCCGGAGCCCCCCGACGCCTCGACGGCCACGCCCGCGACGTGCTCGCCCTCGTCTTCAGCCCGGACGGCCGCCTGATCTCCGGCGGCCTGGACAAGTGCGTCCGCGTCTGGGACGTCGAGGGGGGCCGGGCCATCCTCACCCTCCGGGACCACGGCGCGGCCGTCACGGGCCTGGCCATCTCGCGCGACGGCGGGCGGCTCGCCTCCTCCAGCTTCGACCACACCGTCAAGGTCTGGGAGGCCCCGCCGGTCGCCCCGGATCAGCCCGCCAGCGCCAGGTAGGCCAGCGCCGCCGGCCCGGCCGCCGCCGCCGCGACGATCGCGGAGGCCCGTAACGGGCGGAGGCGGAAGCCCTCCCGCACGATCGTCGCCAGGATCCGTCGCCCGTCGCGGAACGCGCGCAGCTTGCTCTCCGTCCCCTCGATCCGGGGCCGGTACGGGACCTCCACCTCCGCCGCCGCCAGGCCCCCGGCCGCGGTCGCGACGGCCAGCTCGGTCTCCACCTCGAAGCCCTCGGACCGCAGGCGGACCTCGCGGAGGAACCGCCGGCTGAACGCCCGGTAGCCCGACAGGAGGTCCCCCGCCCCGGGGCCGATGAAGGCCAGGAACGCCCCGCGGATCAGCACGTTCCCCAGCGCCCGCACCGGGGCCATCGCCCGCGCGCCATCGACGGGCCGGCGCGAGCCGACGACCGTCTCGGCGCGGCCCTCCAGGATGGGGGCGATCATCCGGGGCGCCTCCTCGGCGGGGTAGGTGCCGTCGCCGTCGGCCATCAGGACGACGTCGTAATCCTCCAGGGCGTCGAACGCGGCCCGGACCGCGAAGCCCTTGCCGCGGTCGGGGACCGGGACGACGCGGGCCCCGCGCGCCGCGGCGATGGCCTCCGTACCGTCGTCGGAGGCGTTGTCGAAGACGAACACCTCCGCGCCGGGCAGGTGGGCGCGGAAGTCGTCGACGACGCGGCCGACCGCGGCGGCCTCGTTGTAGCACGGCAGGGCGACGGCCACCTTCGGCGGCCTCGCGGGGTCTGGGGATGCTTCCACGGTCGTTGCGCCAAGCCTCTTCGGGACGCCCCGCGGGGGGCCGGGATCCATCAACGGCCCGCCTCGGCGTCGAAGGCCACCGGCGCGGCCGAGACGATCGTCGTCGCCAGCGAGCCCCCGTCGCCGCCGGGCCCGGCCGTCGCCCGGATCAGGAGGACGGACCGGCCGGCCGGCAGCGACACCGAGGCCGTCGCCGGGCCGTCGGCCTCGGCCCGCTTCAGCTCGACGGGGCGGCCGTCCAGCCAGGCGAGCACGTCGGCCGCCCCGTCCAGGACGAGCGTCGCCTCTTGCGCGGCCGGCGATTGGATCGGCGCGACGGCGAACGCCGCCTTGCCGGGGGCCAGGAACGGACCGAAGTCCACGCGCCCCTCGGCGTCGGCGTCGGCCCGCCGCCATGGGAGCGACCGCCCCGCGCCGTCGGGGACCGGGGCCTCCGCGTCGACCTCCCCCGAGGCGTCGGGCCTCGGCCCTTCGCCCGCGATCGGCCCGACCGCGCGGAGCCGGCCGACCACGCCGACCGGCTTCCGGAGCGTCCCCAGGTAGGCGAGCAGGTCCACGAGGTCGCCGTCGCTCATCGTCCCGGCCAGGTTCTCCGGCATCAGCGACGTCTCGGCGAACTTGCGCTCCTCGATCTCGCCCGGGGCCACGGCCACGCGCTCGCCCTCGGCCGTCTTGACGACGAGCTTCTGCGGCGTCTCCTCGACCGGCAGGCCGGTGACCACGCGGCCGTCGGTCAGGGCCAGGATCATGGAGCGGAAGTTGTAGCTGATCGCCGCGCCGGGGTTGATGATCGAGTTCAGCAGCTCCCCCTTGCCGTACTTCACGCCGATGGTCGAGAGGTCGGGCCCGACCCATCGGCCGCGGCCCTGGACCCGGTGGCACGAGGCGCACGCCTCGGCCGACTTGCGGAAGAAGACGGCCTCGCCCCGCGCCGGGTCCCCCTCGCGGCGGAGCAATTCCTCGATGGGGGGGAGCGGCCGGCCGCTCGCGGTGGACGGGAGCGGCAGGACGGCCGCGGCGGCCTCGCGCACGCGGCGGTCGCCGGAGGCGTTCAGCGTGGTCGTCGCCTCGGTCTTCAGGTCCTCCGGCAGAGTGCCGGCCTTCGCCATCTCGACCAGCCGCAGCCCCCCCTCGGGGAGCTTCGCCAGCGTCCGGAGGGCCTCGCGGCGGATGGCGGCGGGGAAGGCGCGGTCGGTCAGGATCTCGCGCAGGCGGTCGCGGGCGTCGAAGAACCTCGGCAGCGTCCGGACGGCGGCCTCGGCGCGGGCGCTCGACTCCTTGCCGCGCGAGCCGGCGACCAGCCCGGAGAGGATCCGCGAGGGGGGCCCGCCGACGGCACCGATCGCCTCCACGGCCGCCGCGGCCACCTCGTCGGGGGCGGCGGGATCCAGGGCGATCGCCTCCAGCCTCGCGCGGTAGCGGGCCTCGCCGGTGGCGGCGGCCATCGCGATCCCCTGCCGCGCCTGGGACGGCTCCCGCAGGGCTCGCTCGATGACCCGCTGGACCGGCGGGCGGTCCTTGGCCTCCTTCCAGGGGCCGGCGAGCTGCGTCGCCAGCATCTCGAACAGGATGGCGCGGCGGGCCGGCTCGTCCGACCGCTCGGCGAGGATCGCCGCCACGTCGGCCGAGTAGGGCGACCGGATCCGCGTCAGGACGTCGTCCCCCGCCTGCTGGAGCCCGGGGGCCTTCAGCCGGGGGAGCAGCGACTCCAGCGCCGGCAGCGCCTCGGGACGCTGGAGCCGCCAGAGGAAGCCCAGATACTTGCCCAGGCCGGTGACGTTCGGCTCGGGGGCGCCGGCCGGGATGAACGTCTCGTTGCGGTCGACCGGGAAATAGGGCGGCAGCGCGACCTTGTCGTCGGTCGATTCCGCGTCGAGCTTCGCCGGGTCGCCGAACAGGGACGAGTCCATCAGGCTCGTGACGAACTCGGCCTCGCGATTTTCGAGGGCCAGGCCCAGCGCCTCCAGGTACCAGCGGTCGCGCCCGTCCCACCCGGCCACGAGCTTGCGAAGGGCGTCGGCGACCTGGGGCGTCGGGACGTTGCGCAAGGCCAGGATCAGCTCCCGACGCACGCCGGCGTCCGGGTCGGTCGCCAGGGGGAGCAGGACGTCCAGGCGGTCGAGCGCCGCGGGGGCCTTCTTCGCCTCGGGCTTCTGGTATTCGACGGCCCCGTTCTCGCGGCAGTCGCGGCCCAGGAGCCGGACGGCCAGCTCGCGGATCCGCGGGTCGCCCTTCTGAAAGTCGGCGGGACGCCGGATGATCTCGGCGGCGATCCCGGCGAGCTTCGCCGTGGACGCGGCCACCTGCACGGCGCGGCCGGCCTCCTCGGGCGAACCTTCCTGGATGAGCGCGAGCAGCGCGTCGGCCCCGGCGTCGCCCTTCGCGAGCAGGCCGCGGCGGGCGGCGTCCTGCGCGGCGACGTTCGGCAGCTTCAGGGCCTCGATCAGCCCGGCGACCGTGCCGAAATCGACCTTCGGCGCGGCGGGCTTCGACCCCTTCGGGAAGACGCGGTAGATCCGCCCGGTGTCCTGGTCGGCGAAGGCGTGGCCGCCGACGCCCGCGTCGTACCAGTCGGCGACGAACACCGATCCGTCCGGGCCCACGCCGACGTCCGACGGGCGGAACCACGGGTCGTCGCTGGCCAGCAGCACCTTCGCCTCGGTCCGGTACGTCGAGCCGTGGCGCGTCAGCGGGAAGGCGTTGATCTGGCGCGTGCCGGCCTCGGCCTCCAGCAGCCCGCCGAACAGGCCGGGGATCGCGTGCGACTCGTACGCGGCGATGCCGCACGGGCTGCCGTTGCCGGTGCCGACGAGCTTGGGGACGATCCCCGGGACGTCCTCGCCCCAGTGGCGGGGGGAGCCGGGCGTCCGGTAGCCGAAGTTCGCGCCGTCCATCGTGTGGATGACGCGGCAGCCGCGGTTGCCGTCGTCGTCGTTGTCGCTGGTGAAGCCCTCGCCGAAGGCGTTGCGGCAGGTCTCGTAGTTGTTGCGCTGGCCGTCGCAGACGACCTCGAACTCGGTGCCGTCGCGGTTGACTCGCAGCGTGTTGGCGTGCCGGTTCGCCCGCACGCGGCGGCCGGAGGCGTCGGTCACGTCGAAGTTCTGGGTCCGCTCGGAGCGGTCCTCCTGCACGGAGCAGCAGCCGTCGCCGTGCGTGAAGTAGAGCTTGCCGTCCAGGCCCAGCGTCATGCCGTGGACGCCGTGGTCGGAGTCCAGGCCGCCGAAGCCGGTCAGGAGGTTGGACCGCCGGTCGGCCCTGTCGTCGCCGTCGGTGTCTTCAAGCACCAGGATGTTCGGGCTGTTGCCGACGTACACGCGGCAGCCGGCGTACTTGCCGGCGTCGTCGTACCGCTCCTCCACGGCCAGGCCCATCGGGATCGGGAAGATGCGGTCGGCGAAGACCGTGACCTTGTCGGCCTTGCCGTCGCCGTCGGTGTCCTCCAGGATCTTGATCCGGTCGGCCTCCTCGACCTTCGGGAACCGCTTGTTGCCGCCGCGGGTGAGGCGGTAGTTCAGGCCCTCGGCGACCCAGACCCGGCCCCGCGAGTCGACGTCCAGGCTGGTCGGGTTGGACAGCAGGGGCTCGGCGGCCCAGAGCGTCGCCTCCAGGCCCTCGGCCGGCCGGGCCTTCCGCGCCGACTCCTCCGGGCTCGTCTGCGCGCGGAGCGCCGGCGCGAGGCCCAGGATCAGGGCGATCATCCCCGCCGCGGCCCAGCGGCCGGGCGACATGTGACGAGATTCCATCGGCGGCTCCGCGGGACGAGGAGAGGGCGCTGGCCGGTTGCGACGCGCGACGCCACCATTCTGCCCCGACGGCCCGCGACGGTCCAGCGGCCGACGGCCCGAGGCGCCGTTCGAGATCCTGGAGGCCGGTCCCGCCGTATCCGGGGATCGCGAGCGAGGCCCCCTCCGTGACGTCCGCGGCTTCGTCGGCCCCTCGGTCGCAGGGCCGCCGGCCTGGGTTCGATCGTCCTCGCCGGCCGCCCCATGGCTTGACGCAAAGGATTGCGAATTTGTGGTTTGCGTGGATTTTAACGTGGGTTCGGTCGTCGTTTTCGAATACCTTTCTCGACGAACTTCGGGAACCTTCGACGGCGAGCCGCGGGGATCGGCGAGGACGGCCGTTTCCCCTTCATCGTCCCTCCAGGCCGGCCTCGGCGCGTCTCGGCCCCCCGGGGCCCGGTCGGGGGGCTCTTGCGATGCGGCCGAATTGTCAAGGAACGATAGGATCTCTCATGAGGTAGGGTCCGCGAGATGGGCGGCGCGGTTTCAAGAATCCTCGGGATTTCACGAGATCCCTCGCCCGACGCGATCGGGCGTCGGTCTTGCTACAATCACTGGGCCGGCCGGGAGAGTCCGAGGGGGGCGAGAGCTTGGAAGCGAAGACCGATCACGACGACCTGACGACCCAGCAGAAGGCGCTCGCCGTCAATCTGGACAAGCGCAAGTACGGCACGTTCGCCGAGATCGGCGCCGGCCAGGAGGTCGTCCGCTGGTTCTTCCAGGCGGGCGGCGCGGCCGGGACGATCGCCAAGAGCATCTCGGCCTATGACATGACGGTCAGCGACGCCATCTACGGGCCTTCGATCCGCTACGTCTCGCGCGATCGCCTGGAGACGATGCTCAACTACGAGTACGCGCTGCTCCAGGAGCGCCTGGGCGCCCGCCGCGGGGCCGAGACCGACTTCTTCGCCTTCGCCGACACCGTGGCCGCGCGCAACTACCTCGGCACCAACGAATGCCACGGCTGGATGGGCATCAAGTTCCAGGCCACCCCCGGCGCGGCCCCCAGCCAGATCGTCCTGCACGTCCGGATGCTCGACAAGGACAACATCTCGCAGCAGCAGGCCCTGGGCGTCGTCGGCGTGAACCTGATCCACGGAGCGCTCTACCTGTACGACAGGCCCGACGAGCTGATCCGGGCCCTGATCGACGACCTGTCCTCGGCGCGGATCGAGATCGACATGGTCAAGTTCTCCGGGCCGGAATTCGGCTCGATCGACCATCGGCTGATGAGCCTGAAGCTCGTGCAGCTCGACCTCAGCGACGCGGCCATGTTCTCCGCCGACGGCGAGGTCTTGCAGCCCTCCGAGGTGCTGCACAAGAAGCCCATCCTCGTGGAGCGCGGGTCGTTCCGCCCGGTCACGAACGTCAACCTGGACATGCTCCAGGCGGCGCGGCTCCAGTTCGTCAACCACGTCGCCTTGCAGGAGGGGGCGTCGGCCGAGCCCGAGGTCGTCACGCTCATGGAGCTGACGATGCGCAACCTGCGCTCGACCTGCGGCGCGGACGGCGAGATCGACTACGACGACTTCCTCGCCCGCGCCGACGTCCTGGCCGCCACCGGCGCCACCGTCCTGATCTCGGACTACTTCGAGTATTACCGCCTGGCCTCGTACCTGCGCCGCTGCACCAAGCGGCCCATCGGCATCACGATGGGCGTGCCGAGCCTGATCGACCTCTTCGACGAGCAGTACTACGAGCACCTCGAAGGGGGGATCCTGGAGTCGTTCGGCCGTCTGTTCCGCAACGACCTGAAGCTCTACGTCTACCCGCTGTTCGACGAGTCCACGCGGCAGCTGGTGACCGTGCAGCGGCTGAAGGTCCCGCCCCGGCTCCAGGGCCTGTACGAGCACCTCTGCGAGAACGGCTACATCGAGAGCATCGACTTCTACAACCGCGACTACCTGCGGATCTTCTCGCGCGACGTCCTGCGCAAGATCGCCGAGCGCGACCCCTCGTGGGAGGAGATGGTCCCCCCCGCCGTGGCCGGCCTCATCAAGGAGCGCGGATTCTTCGGCTACCCGAAGCCCGGGGCTCCGAAGGCTGAGGTCGCCGAAGGGTAGGCTTCGAAACGACGCGGCCCCCGCTCCGGGGGGCGGGGGCCGATCGGGGTTTCTCGGGGGCCGTCGCGAGGCCGGCGTCAGCCGACGCGGGCGAGGGCCGGGGCGCTGCGGAAGCCGCGGGCCGACTCGACGAACGACTCGATGAGCTGCATGTCCAGCGAGATGTGGCCCTCGTTCTCCGGGTGCCACTGCACGCCGACGACCCACCAGCCCGGGTCCTTCCCCTCATAAGCCTCGATCAGGCCGTCCGGGGCCAGGGCCGCGATGCGGAACGGCGCGGCGAGCTTGCGGACGCCCATGTGGTGGTAGCTGTTGACGCGGATCTCGCCCGGGCCGTAGATCTCGGCCAGCCGCGTCTTGGGCCGCATGACGACCGTGTGGCGGTGCGCGCCGCCGTGGGGGTCGAAGTGCGGGATGCACTTCGGCAGGTCTTCCGGCAGGTGGACGAAGAGGCCGCCCCCGGCCACCACGTTCAACTCCTGCATCCCCAGGCCGATGCCCAGGGTCGGGATCTTCTCCTGCTGGACGAGCTTGCAGAGCAGCCGGTCGGACAGCTCCCGGCGCTCGGACATCACGTTGACCGACGGGTGCGGCGCCAGGCCCATCTTGCGCGGGTCGAGGTCGTCGCCGCCGGTGAGGACCACGCCGTCGAGCTTGTCCAGGATCGGCAGCAGGTCGCTCTCCCGCGTGACCGGCGGGATCATGATCGGCAGGGCGCCGGCGGTCAGGAGGGCGTCGTAGTAGCCCGTCGGCATGAGGCTGTGCGGAGTGCGGCTCTTGGCCGAAGCCCGGAGATCCATGTTGACGCCGATGAGGGGGCGGTTGTCCATGGCGGAGTCCCTTCCGTTGGTTGAGCTTGGCTGAATCCGTTCCCTCCCCACGGGGCGCGGCGCGATCCGGCGCGCGGCCCGGAGGACTCGCAAAGGCGATGCGACTCTGATTCGGCGGAGCCGGGCCGGGGGGCGGCCGGGGCTCGGAGCGAAGACCGGGGGGTCTCGTGATGGTTTCGGGTGGACCCGGGGGAAGGGGGCGAGCCTGTCCGTCTCTCTGCGTCCCTTCCGTGGGCCGAAGCGTTCGAGGCGGGTGGAGTCTAGCGATCCGTCGAGGCCGATTTCAAGCGGAGTTCGCGGGAAATCGGGATTGGCGCGCGCTTTTCTCAAGACGGGAAGCGGGGTATCCGGAGGTCCCCGGGCGCCCCCTGTTCATGCGCGACCGGGTGCAGGCCGGGGGCGTCGCGCGACGCCCCCGTTTGGGAATCCGGGCGCTCACGCCTTCGGCGGCACGCCCTGCTTCGCGAACCACGCGAGCATCCGCTTCCAGCCGTTCTCCGCCTCCAGCTTGCGATAGCTCGGGCGATAGTCGGCGTTGAACGCGTGCGGCGCGCCGGGGTAGACGTGGATCTCGACCTCGGCCTTGCCCGCCTTCGCCGCCTCGCGCATCTGCTCGATCGTGGCCACGGGGATCCCGCCGTCGGCCTCGCCGTACAGGCCCAGGACGGGCGCCCTGAGCTGCGCCGCGACGTCGATCGGGTTCTTGGGGTGCAGGTCGTCCTTGTCGCCGACGAGCCGGCCGTACCAAGCCACGCCCGCCTTGAGGGCCGGGCTGTGGGCCGAGTACAGCCACACGATCCGACCGCCCCAGCAGAAGCCCGTGATCGCCAGCTTCTCGACGTCCCCCTTCTCCGACTTCGCCAGCGCGACGGCCGAATCCAGGTCGGACATCACCTGAGAGTCCGGGACCTTGGAGACGACCTCCCCGATGATCTTGCGGAAGTCGGTCTCCTTGGAGACGTCCCCCTGCCGCGCGTACAACTCGGGGGCGATCGCGTAATAGCCCAGCTTCGCCAGCCGGCGGCAGAGATCCTTGATGTGCTCGTGGACGCCGAAGATCTCCTGGACGACCAGGACCACCGGGAACGGCCCGGCCCCCTTCGGCATCGCGCGGTAGCCGGGGATCTTGCCGTCGGCCGTCGGGATCTCCACCGCGCCGGCGTCCAGCCCCTCCGCGTCGGTCGTGATCGTCTGCGCCGAGACCGGCTGCACGGCCGCCGCGAAGCCCACGGCCAGCGTCGCGGCCCCGAAGCCCCGCCGCGAGACGCCCGACGCCCGGCCCTCGTCCTCTGGTTCCATGCTCATGCGCCTTCTCCTCGATGAAGGTTGGTGGTCACGCTCGTCAGACCATCCTACAGGCCGCGGCCCCGGGGTGGGGACAATTCCCCGCCCGCCCGCCCGCCCGCCCGCACCCGGCCGGACGTCGAGGCCCTCCGCGCGACGGCGGCCGGGGGCGTTCGTCCCACCTCGCCGGAATCTTGCGACCACGCGGATCATCGCTCATGCTCCAGCGATGCGACGTTGGAACACCGCCCCTGCAACGAGGGAGTCCTTCGATGAATCGCCTGCGCTTCCGGTGGCTTCTCATCCTCGCGGCGACGTGGAGCGGGACGGCGCGGGCCGACGACGGGCCGCGGAGCCGGCCGATCGCCGAGGTGCTTCGGGAGCCGCTCCCGCCCGAGGACCTCACCTACGCCGAGCGCGACGGCCGGATCGTCGTCGCGGGGCCGACGTTCGAATACTCCGTGGACCCGACCACCGGCATGATCGCGGCGCTCCGGGCCCGGCGGGACGGCCGCGACGTCGTCCGGCTCGTCGCGCCCGCGCGGCTGGTCGTGGGGCCCTACGACTCGGCCCTGCCGGGAGGCGTCGGCGAGACCACGGCGACGTCCCGGGGCGCGGAGCGGATCGTCCTGGCCACCAGCGGAGCCTTGCGGTCCGCCGAGCCCGGCGACGACCTCCCCTACCGGCTGACGACCACGTTCTACAACGACGGCGTCGTCGTGTGCGAGGTCGCGCTCTTGCCGAAGAAGGATGCGGCCGTCGCCGAGATCCGCCACGAGGTCCGGGCGGCCGGGGCCTTCCGCCACCACCTCCACAAGACGAGGGACTCCAACGGCTTCGACTCCCCCTGGGCGGCCCTCCCGCCGGCCGGGGGGGCGGCCACGTTCTCGACCCTCACGTCCTGCCTGCAAGTCTTCAGCCCGAAGGCCGGGCTGGCGATCTTCACCGACCGCGGCGCGACCCGCGCGTCCGAGGGCCTCGACACGGCGGCCGTGAAGGTCGCGGGCCGCGACGGCGACGACGCGACGGTCTCCCTGGCCCAGTACGTCGTCCATGAACGGCCCTCGGACGACGGCTTCCGGCTCAAGGCCGGCGAGCCGTTCTCCTTCCGGCTGGGCCTCAGCGTCGTCCCCAACCGGATCCCCCATCGCCGCAGCCCCGACCTCCGGATGTTCGCCTGGATCGGCGACGACAAGAACCCCTACCCCACCGACGCCGAGATCCTCGACGTCGCGCGGCTGGGCTACGCGCTGTTCCAGATGCACCGGCTCGGCACCCCCGGCGAGCCCCGCCCGCCGGCCGAGGAGCTGGACCGCGTCATCAAGACGGTCCACGACGCCGGGATGCTCTTCATCTGGACCGTCAACGCCGACCTCATGTACGCCTCGGCCCCGGGAGTCCGGGCGCTCCAGGAGCGGGGGGAATGGCCGCTCTGGCAGTAACCGTTCACGCCCCGGCGGGGACGAGGGAAGGCGGCGCGCCGCCTGAGCGGTGGGCGGAGACGGCTTGGACGAGGAAGTCGAGCAGGTCGCGG
>MKTT01000126.1 GCA_001898385.1 Planctomycetales bacterium 71-10 | reverse complement strand
CGCCGCCTGATCGCGGGTCGCTTCGCTCCCGCCCGGTCATCGTTCCGGCTCGATTTCCCCCCAATCCTCTGTGGGGGGTGAAACCGGCCGGCTTTGCCGAACGCGGAAGGTCGCTACGCTCCCACTTTCCGCTACGAACCCCCTCCCGTCCCCCGGCGGGGGAGGCGGGGAGTTAAAAGGGAGAGAAGGGTATCGCGGTTTCTACCGGCGCTCCCGCTGGTCGCCGAAAAGCCCCTGCCCCGGCCGCGAACGCCGCGCTTCTTTGCGGGGTCCCGGCCCAGCCGCAAGGCCCAAAAGTAGGAAAGCAGGAATTCAGTCATTCCTGAATTCCTGCCCGGACCGCAGCCTATCCTCGTGCTCGGCTAATAAGCCAGAAAGGCGGAATGCCCGAATTCAGCAATGCCTGAACTGCCGCGCTTGGGCCTGTCGCCAGCCAGCAGTTCGTCCGATTCCAGAAAAACGGAATGCCTGAATTCCCGCTTTCACGCATTCCCGCTATCTGCCGTTCCTCCATTGCCGCCGTCCCCCCCTCCCCTGTCGCTGACAACGAAGCGGCGTAGATGCTGGTTGATTAGCGACTCCACCAGCTCGGAACGGTCCATCCCGAGCATCGCCGCATGGACGGTTAGCCGCTGAGAAGCGTCGGCGGATAGATGGATTGTGGCCTTAACCTTGGAAGCGGCGGGCCGGTTAGCCATCTTAGCGGCAGAACGCTTCCGTACCTTGCCGCTTGACTGTCCCGTGACATCTGCCGCCATGCCATTCCTCCGCTTGCCGGTTCCGCCGCTCAGCCACATAGCCTGCAAATAACTTTCGGCCGCCAGGCCCTCGGGCTTGACCCGAGCCTCCACTTCCGCTTTACTGCCGGGTGAATTCTGGAATGGGGGAAAGGTGAAATGCCTGAATTACTCCCTTCTGGAATTCAGTCTAAGCAAACCGTTATACAGGAGGGAGTTGCGCATCGTGAGTATCTTGGCAATCGTGAACCAGAAAGGAGGCGTGGGGAAGA
>MKTT01000125.1 GCA_001898385.1 Planctomycetales bacterium 71-10 | reverse complement strand
GTCGCTGGACGACGCCGTGGCCGTCTTCCGCGACAACCCGCGGACCTGCGAATACTACTTCGTCGCGGCCGACGGCGAGACCGGTAAGGCGGTCGGCATGGAGGCGTCCTGGGACGTCTTCACCGTCATCGCGATGGGAGAGGCCCATCCCAAGCTGCCGGAGGCCATCCCCGACGCCGTCGTCCTCTCGGCCGGCGACCGTTACGCCGAACTCTCGCGGCGCGTGAAGGAGGGGAGCGGCGGCTTCGACGCCGACTCGGCCCGCAAGCTGATGGACCGGCCGGTGGCCATGAAGTCGAACCTGCACAACGTCCTCTTCGAAACCGACACCGGCCGCTTCTGGGTCGCCAACGCCGACAAGGACGGCAACCCGGCCGCCGAGCAGCCGTACCACGCGTTCGACCTGACGGGCCTGCTGGCGAGCCGTCCCGAGTCGTCGGCGCCGAGCCTGGCCGCCCCGCCCCGGGCGGCCCGCGCCGGCGAGCCCGCGGCGGTGCGATGACCCCGAAGGGCCAGCGCGACTACGGCTCGGTCCGGCTCTCCCGCCACGCGATCGAGCGGTTCGTCGAGCGGTTCGGCGTCGAGCCGGCCGAGGCCGAGGCCCGGCTCCGCGAGGCGCTGGGGCGGACGCGGCGGCTGGGGCGGAACCCGGCCAACGGCGCGATCGCGGCCCTGGGGCTGTACCGGGGCCGGGTCCTCGTCGCCATCCTCCAGGACGGCTCCTGCCTGACGGTCCTGACCTGGAACCAGTTCGAGCCCCGGCTCGCCGACTTCGGCCGCGCCCGGGTCCCGCGCAAGTGGGGCCGGGCCCTGGGACGGCTCGCCGCCCCGGGCCCGGAGGCCGACGCCGAAGGATGACCGCCGGACCGGATCAGTCCAGCAGGCCCTCCGTCTCGGGCTTCTCGTAGCCGAGGCCCCGCAGGACCTCCAGAACCTCGCTCCAGGTCGGGAACATCCGGCCGCTCCGCTGCTTGTAGGCGTTCATGGCCATCATGAACTCCATCTCGGCCTCGCTGTAGTCGCGCTCGCAGGTCGTCGGGTCGACGAAACGCCGACGGCCGCTGGCCTGCCTCGCGATCGCGGCGCGGGACGCCTGCTCGCTGGCGCGGCGGTTCAGCCATTCCGAGGGCTCGGGCGGGGTCGGCGTGAAGTCGGTCGGCTTCGCCTTCGCCATGAGGGAGGTCCTCGCCGTGGTCGCGATGGGGGCCGCCTGCGCTCGTCCTGATGCCTCGAACATAGCTGAATGCTCCTGATGTTTGCTTGCCAACGGCGCGCCGGCGAGGGCCGCCGTCGTGGCGGCCGGGCCGCGAGCGTCGCGCCCGGGGATCGCCCCTCGCGTCGCGATGCGCCCTCGCCTCGCCGCGTCGTCGGCCGGCTGCACATGGGGAATCTACGACGCCGCGCCCGCCCGTCGGCACACGTCGAGGCGTTTTTCCCGCCGGCCGGCCCCGGCGCGGGCGGCGGTTTTTCGAAAAATGGGGTCTCGCGTCACGACACAACCGCATGTATGTAATGAAGGGTTGGCGCACGGCCGAAACCCGGGCTCGGCCTCAAGGACGACCCTCCCTCGCTCTCGGCCAGGACTACGCCCATGCCGGAAATCGACGCCGAATCGCTCGTGGACCAACTGGCCCTCATCGGGCTGATCTCTCGCGACCAGCTCCGCGAGGCCCGCGCCGACGCCGAGGACGGCTCGCCCGAGGCCGTCGTCCGCTCGTGCCTGCGCAAGGGGTGGATCACCAGCTGGCAGGTGGACCGGCTCAAGAGGGGGGACGCCGGGAACTTCTTCTTCGGGCCCTACCGCGCCCTGTTCCACCTGGCCGAAGGGACGTTCGCGCGGGTCTATCGCGGCGAGCGGTCGGACACCGGCCAGCCGGTGGCGATCAAGGTCCTGCGCGGCCGGTTCGCGTCCGACCCCGCCGCCGTCGCCTCGTTCCACAAGGAGGCCGAGGCCGGGATGAAGCTCCGGCACGACAACATCGTCCGGATCCTGGACTTCGGCCGCCGCGACGACAAGCACTTCATGGCCATGGAATACGTCGAGGGGATGAACCTCCGCGAATTCCTCCGCCTCCGCCAGCGGCTCCGCGGCGACGAGGCCCTGCCGCTGATGATCGGGCTGGCCGAGGGCCTGCAATATTCGCACGAGCACGGGGTCGCCCACCGCGACCTCAAGGCGACAAACATCCTGATCGCCAACTCCGGCGCCGCCAAGCTCGTCGACTTCGGCCTGGCCAACATCGAGGCCGACGGCCAGGGGATGAAGTCCCAGCGCACCGTCGACTATTCCGCCCTGGAGCGGTCCTGCGGCAGCCCCAAGGGGGACCTGCGATCCGACGTCTTCTTCCTCGGCTGCGTCTTCTACAACATGCTCACCGGCCAGGTGCCGCTGGAAGACTCGGAGAGCAAGGACCCGCTCAAGAAGATGCTCAAGCGGTCGTTCGGCGGCATCCGGCCGATCTCGGAGCACCCCTACGCCCCGGATCCGAAGCTCGCCCGCATCGTCGAGAAGATGATGAAGATGGACCTCAAGGCCCGCTACCAGTCGATGGCCGAGGTCGTCGCCGACCTGGAGACCTACCGCGACGGCCGCTTCGGGGCCGCCGCCGAGTCGGGGTCGGACGGCGAGCTGGCCATCGACCCCGAGCTGGGGAGCGCCATCTTCCGCAACCCGTTCCTCAGCAACGATCCCGACGCCCCCCCGCCGGCCCCGGAGCCGCCCGACGCCGCGGCCGACGACGCCCTGGGGCTCGACCTGGCGACGTTCGAAACCCGGCCCGACGACCCGACCGACCTCGCGAGCATCCTGGGCCTCCCCGCCGACGAAGTCGCCGAGGCCCCCGCCCCGCCCGTCGAGCCGGCGCCCGAGGCCGGCGAGGTCGGCGCGATCGCCCGGACCACGCTCCTCTGCGTCGAGGCCCAGGCCGAGATCCAGGACGCCCTCCGCAAGAACCTGGCGAAGAAGGGCTACCGCGTCCTGCTCATCGCCGACGCCGAACGCGCCGCCGAACGCTTCCGCGACGGCCCGACCGACCTCGTCCTGTTCGACCTCGACGGCCTGGGCCCCGACGCCCTCCGTTACCTCGCCGACATGCGGGCCAAGGCCGAGGAGGACGCGATCCCGTTCCGCGTCCTGGTCATCCTCGGCCCGCGCCAGGGGGACTTGCGCGAGAAGCTCCCGCCGGCCGAGGGGCTGGCCGTCCTCTCCAAGCCGGTGAAGCTCAAGGACGTGCAGGAGGCGCTGATCTCCCTGCTCCCGCCCGCCTGAAGGGCGGGATTTCCTTGGCGTCGCGGGCCGGCGCGCGCTATGTTGGGCCCGACGTCGCCCCCGCCCGCCGCGGACCGGCCGGACGTCCCCGCCCGATCCCCCTCCTCGGAGCTTCATCGATGTCGATTCGGCCGACCATGGATCGTCGTGCGTTCCTGTACGGGGCCTCGCTCGCAGGGTTCGGGATCTTCTGCCAGGGCCGCAACGGCCGCGCGGCGGGCGTCGGCCCGAACGACGTGATCCAGGTGGCCTGCATCGGCGTCGGCGGCAAGGGGAGCAGCGACACCGACCACGCCGGCAACCACGGCCGCGTCGTCGCCCTCTGCGACGTCGACGACGACACCCTGAAGGCCAAGGCCGGACGCTTCAAGGAGGCGAAGACCTTCCATGACTTCCGCGAGCTGCTGGCCGCGCTGGGCGACAAGATCGACGCCGTCACCGTCTCCACCGCCGACCACGTCCACGCCCCGGCCTCCGTGGCGGCGATGCGGCTGGGCAAGCACGTCTACTGCCAGAAGCCCCTGACGCACACCGTCTGGGAGGCCCGGCTGATGCGCGAGACCGCCCGCAAGCACGGCGTCTGCACCCAGATGGGGAACCAGGGGTCCGCCACCGACGGCCTCCGCGCCAGCGTCGAGATCCTGGAGTCGGGCGTCCTGGGCGACGTCGCCGAGGTCCACGTCTGGACCGACCGCCCCCGCGAATACTGGAAGCAGGCCCCCTACATCACCGCCCGCCCCGAAGGGACCTTCGAAGTCCCCGCCCGCCTGCACTGGGACCTCTTCCTCGCCGGGGCCCCCGAGCGCCCCTACGCCCCGGTCTACACGCCCATGCTCTGGCGCGGGTGGTGGGACTTCGGCACCGGCGTCCTCGGCGACATGGGCTGCCACAACACCAACGTCCCGTTCCACGGCCTGAAGCTGGGCCTCCCGACGCGGGTCTCGTCCACCAACGGCGAGATCAACCCCGAGACCTTCCCCGCCTGGGCGACCGTCGTCTACGAGTTCCCCGCCCGCGGCGGCCTCCCGCCGGTCCGGCTCACCTGGTACGAGGGGGCGAAGGACGGCAAGCCGAACCGACCGCCCGCGGACCTCTTCCCGGCCGGATTCCAGCCCGAGGACAACGGCTGGCTCTGCATCGGGACCCGGGGGACGATGGGCTCCGCCCGGGGCGAATCGAAGGGCCGCATCCTCTGGCCCGAGGACCGCTTCAAGGACTTCAAGGCCCCCGCGCCCACCATCCCCCGCATCCGGGGGGGCAAGGACAACGACGACAATCACAAGCTCGAATGGTTCCAGGCCATCCGCGCCGGCAAGCCGGAGGTCGCGTACTCCAACTTCGACTACGCCGCCGTCCAGACCGAGGCCATCCTCCTCGGCAACATCGCCATGCGGACCGGCGAGACGATCGAGTACGACGGCGCGACGGGCCGCGTCACGAACAGCCCGGCCGCCGACGCGCTGGTGAAGGGGACGTATCGCAAGGGCTGGGAGATCTGACGGGCCCTTGCGACGCCCGCACGCCCCGTTAGGATGAGAGTCGCGCCGCTCGACGTGGTCGGCGCGAATCTCACCCGAGGCGCCCCCCATGAAGACCCGGCCCGCCGTCGCGATCGTCCTCTTCGGTCTCCTCTCCGTCGCCCCGTCGACGGCCCTGCTCGCCTGGCAGGCCCCGGTCCACGACTTCGCGAAGTGGGAGAAGGAGATCGCCGCGATCGAGGCGGCCGACCGCGAACACCCGCCGACGAAGGGAGGCATCGTCTTCGTCGGCTCGTCCGGGATCCGGCTCTGGAAGACGCTGGCCGACGACTTCCCGGGCTACAACGTCATCAACCGGGGCTTCGGCGGGTCTGAACTGACGGACTCCTCGTACTTCGCCGACCGCCTCGTCTTCCCGCACGAGCCGAAGCAGATCTTCATCCGGGCCGGCGGCAACGACATCAACGCCGGCCGGCTCCCCCGCGAGGTGGCGGCCGACTTCGCCGAGTTCGTCCGCCTGATCCACGGCCGCCTGCCGGACGCCGAGATCCTCTTCATCGGCTGGAACCCCTCCCCCGCGCGCTGGGGCCAGACCGACAAGCTCCTCGAACTGAACCGCCTCGTCCGCGCGATGGCGCTGGAGATGCCCCGCGTCGGCTACATCGACGCCGCCTCCTTCGTCATGGGCCCCGACGGCCTCCCCCGCCGCGAGCTGTTCGTCGAGGACGCACTCCACTTCTCGCCCGAGGGATACAAGCTGTTCGCGGAGCGGATCCGCCCGTACCTCAAGAAGTGAGCCGAACGCGCCTCCCGCATCATCCGCACGCCGCCGAACCGCCCGATCCCAGGTCTCGCCCGATCCCGTCATGAGCACGAGCCGAGCTGCACGACCGCCGCGCAAGCCCGGCGGCCCGATCCGCGTCGCGTGGGTGATCGCCGTCCTCGCGCTGGTCCAGCTCGCGGTCGTGTTCGAGGTCCGGTTCGTCGTCCATCTCCTCGGCTTGGCGAGCGGGGAGAAGCTGGGCGCGGCGCAGCGGATCCTGCTCGTCGCGGGGATCTTCGGGATCGGCTGCTTCCTGTTCAAGATGCGGTACGCCTGCAAGGCGACGTACGGGGTCATGGAGACCCTGTTCGCGCTGGCGTTCGCGCACGAGACCGCTTCGGCCTGGCAGTCGAACGGGGCGGCCAACCTGCTCGCCCTCGGCTCGGCCGTCTACCTGGTCGTCCGCGGGCTCTCGAACGTCAAGGACGGCGTCGAGGAGCGGGCGAAGGACCCCACAGCCGACCCCAAGAACCCGGTGATCCGGTTCGAACTGGCCCTCGTCGCGATCTGGAAGCGGGGCGAGTAGCCCTCTACGCCCACGACCACCCGCCCCGCATCCGGGACGGTCGCGAAAAAAAACTAGGACGGCAAAATCTGGTTGATCAA
>MKTT01000124.1 GCA_001898385.1 Planctomycetales bacterium 71-10 | reverse complement strand
TCGAACGCGACGCCGAGCTTCGCGGCCTCATTCCAGATCATAAGCCGGCCGTTCAGCAGATGATTGCGCCGGCTACTGTCCGAGGCCGCGGGCGACATGACGACGAGTTCTCCACCGGCCTTGAGTTCGAGGCGCAGGTCCCGATTGGCGGCGCACAGGCGTTCGAAGTCCTCGTGGGCGACCATCAGGCGTACGTCCCGCGGGATGAGCAGGGTCGCGTGCGGCGGCTCCGGGCCGGTCCCGACGTCGGTCCGCTCGCGTTCGATCGTCGTCGTCATCGGGCTTCCTCCGGGGCGGTCAATCCAGGATGTCGGCCAGGTCGAGCGTGAAGCCCGGCAGCACGTCCTCGCCCGAGAGGGACTTCGGGGCCGTCAGCGTCTCCGGCTCGCGGCCGGGGCGGTAGACCTCGACGGTCCGCCGGATCGGGTCGATCAGCCAGCCCAGGCGGACGCCGTGGGCGATGTAGGCGGCCATCTTGGCCCGCACTTCGTTGAGGCCATCGCTGGGCGAGCGGACCTCGGCGGCGAAGTCGGGGACGATGCGCGCGAAGCGGTCGCGCTCCTCGCGCGGCAGGGCGTCCAGGCGTTCGCGACGGATCCAGGAGGCGTCCGGGGCCTTCACCGACCCGTCCGGGAGCGTGTACCCGGCCGACGGCCCGAACGCCTTGCCCTGGCCGTTCGCCTTGCTCCAGTTCCAGAGTTGGGCGCCGAGCGTCAGCTCTCGGCCGCCGCCGTCCGTCGATGCGGGCGTCATGACGATCAAGGTCCCGTCGGCCTCCAGTTCAAGGCGAAGGTCGCGATTGGCGGCGCACAGGCGTTCGAAGTCGTCGTGGGCGACGATCATGCGGACGTCCGCCGGGATGAGCAGCGTCGCGCCCGGGGGCGGCCCCGGGTCGGCCTGGATGTCGGTCCGCTCGCGTTCGATCGTCGTCGTCGTCGTCATCGGGCTTCCTCCGGGGGACGGCCGTCAGCCGGCGGCCGGGATCGGCGGCGCGTCGGGCCAGGCGAGGGCCTGGCGGACCCCTTCTTCGAGGGGCGTGGCGACCTTGGGGCAGCCGGCGTCGCGGAGCTTGCTCATGTCGGCCTGCGTGTAGTTCTGATACTGCTTGCCCAGCTCCGGCGGCATGTCGATGAATTGTACGCGGGGCTCGCGGCCCAGGGCGGCGAAGACGGCGTGGACCAGGTCCAGGAACGTGCGCGAGGCCCCCGTGCCGCTGTTGTAGATGCCCGAGGCGTCCGGGTTGGCGCGGAGCCAGAGCATGTGGTCGATGCAGTCCTCCACGAAGACGAAGTCTCGGCGCTGGCCGCCGTCGGGATAGGCCGGGTCGTTGGAGCGGAAGAGGCGGACCTCCCCCGTCTCCAGGATCTGCTTGCGCGCGTGCCAGATCACGCTGGCCATCTTCCCCTTGTGGATCTCGCGCGGGCCGTACACGTTGAAGAACTTCAGGCCCGCCCAGATCGGCGGCCGGGGCCGGCCGGCGGCGATCTCTTCGAGGGCCCAGATGTCGAAGTCGTTCTTGCTCTTGCCGTAGAGGTTCATCGGCTCCAGCTCGGCCGGCGGCGTGCGGTCGCTGAAGCCCTTCGAGCCGTCGCCGTAGGTGGCGGCGCTGGAGGCGTAGAGGAACGGCCGGCCCTCGGCGGCGCACCAGGTCCAGAGGCTGCGGGTGTAGCCGACGTTGTTCCTGGCCAGGAAGTCCCAGTCGGTCTCGGTCGTCGAGCTGCACGCGCCGAGGTGGAAGACGGCCTCGATCCCCTTCCCTTCGCCCCGCTCCAGGTCGGTGAGGAAGTGTTCCATGGGGACGAACCGGAACCGGCCCAGGCCCGCCCAGTTGACGGCCGAGGCGGCCGTGGGCGGATGGTCGACCAGGATCAATTCCCGCCCCGCCGCCGACAGCCGATGCGCCAGGTTCGAACCGATGAACCCGGCGGCCCCCGTGATCGCGATCATCCGTGCCTCTCCGTCGAGGGCCCGATCCCCCGCCTCCAGACCCCGGGGCGCATCCAAAAGCCCCGGGGCGTCGGGTTTCTGACACCTTACCCGGCCTCCCGGATCGCCACCAGCCGACTCGCCGGGGGCTCAGGAGGGCTGCGGCGCCAGGTCCCCCGCCGGGACGTCCGCGGCGGCGTCGCGGGTCTCCGACGTCCCCAGGGCGTACAGGGCCAGCCCGGCGACGGCGATCCCCGCCAGCGTCAGGAAGCCGGCGTCGAAGCCCCCGGCCTTCACGATGTACCCGCTGATGACGTTGCTCAGCGCCGCGCCGATCGCCGTGGCGGTCGCGATCATCCCCTGCGTGAGGTTGAACCGGCCCGTACCCCGGGTCAGGTCGGCCACGACCAGGATCGAGACCACGCCGAAGATCCCCGCGCCGATTCCGTCCAGGAGCTGGATCGCCACCAGGGCGTAGGGGTCGGCGGTCATCGTGTAGAGCAGCCCGCGCACCGGCAGCACGGCGAACGCGATCAGGAACACCGGCTTGCGGCCCCACGTCTCGGCCAGGCGACTCGCCGCGATCGCCACCGGGATCATGACCACCTGCGCCGTGATGATGCAGGCCGACATCAGCACGGCCGTCCCGCGGTCCATCCCCTGCGTCACCTTCTGGCCGACCAGCGGCAGCATGGCCGCGTTGGCGAAGTGGAACATCACGGCGCAGGCGGTGAAGATCAGCAGGCGACGGTCCTCGATCAGTTCGAACACCGACTCCGCCCCCGCCTTCCCGTCGTCCCCTTCCCCGGCGCCGCGGGCGCGGGCGTGGTCGATCTCGCCTTCCGGCAGGGCCATCACCGTCGCGGCGCTCAGGGCGGCCATCAGGGCGACGAGGACGAAGATCGACCAGTAGCCCAGCAGGTATCCCGCCGCGCCCGCCGCGACCGCCGCCGCCACGTTCCCCAGGTGGTTGTACGCCTCGTTGCGGCCCGTCCGGTTCGCCAGGCAGGCGTGGCCCACGATCCCCAGCGTCAGCGCGGCGATCGCCGGCGGGAAGATCGAGGCCGCCGCCCCGATGAGCGCCTGCGAGGCCACCACCACGGGGAAGCTCGGCAGCAGGATCATCGCCAGGCAGCCCGCCGCGACCGCGCCGGCCGCGATCGCCACCGCCGCCCGCTTCCAGCGGATCCGGTCGATCAGCGCCCCGGCGAACGACTGCGTGGCGATCGTCCCCACCAGCATCGCCGCCATCGCCACGCCGACCTTCGATGGGTCCCAGTGCTGCCGCGAGGTCAGGTAGATCGCCAGGTAGGGACCCAGGCCGTCCCGCACGTCCGCGAGGAAGAAGTTCAGGCCGTCGAGGCAATAGATGCTGCGGGCCGAGGGCTCGCAGGCGGGGGGCCGAGGGGCGGGGACGCTCATGCGCGCTCCGGTCAATAGGACGTCAGCGCGAGCCAGGCGATCCCCACGCCTACGGTGACGATCGTCAAGGGCACGCCGACCTTGAGGTACTCCAGGAAGCCCAGGTCCTCGCCCTCTCGGCGGGCGCCCTCGGCGACGATGAGGTTCGCCACCGAGCCGAGCAGGGTGAGGTTCCCGGCCAGCGTGCTCGACATCGCCAGCGCGAGCCAGCCCGCCTCCTTGTCCGGGATCGCCGCGAGGAGCGGCTCGAACAGGAGGACCGCTGGCACGTTCGATACCAAATTCGAGAGGAAAACCGAGGCCAGGCTCAGGGGCACGACGGACGACCCCTCGCCGATCAGCCGCGAGAGATCCCAGAGGCGGACGACGTTCGACTCGAAGCCGTGGACGACCGCGAACAGCCCCATGAACATCACCAGCAACGGCCAGTCGACCGACTCGTACGCGCGCCCCGGGCGGAGGCGGTCGAGCATGAGCACGGCCGCCGCCGCGAGCGCCGCGCCGGCCGCGGGAACGCCCGCGAAGAAGGCCGCGACCGTCGCCGCGGCGACGAGGCCGCTGCGGATCAGCAGGCCGCGACGCGCCCGGCACGGCCTCAGCGGCGGCGGGGCCGGGCGCGGCGGCGACTCCTCGCGCAACGCCCGGCGGTAGACGAGGGCGACCATCGCGAACGTGATCGCGAGCCCCGCGACGGCGATCGGCCCCAGCCGCGCCGCGAATCGCGCGTAGGAGATCCCGGAGAGCGAGCCGATGATCATGTTCTGCGGGTTCCCCGTGATCGTCGCCGTGGAGCCGACGTTCGAGGCCGTCGCCAACGCGACCAGGTACGGGACCGTCGGCCGCCCCAGGCGTCGGCAGAGGCCGATGATCAGCGGCGTGAGGGCCACGCAGACGACGTCGTTCACGAAGAACGCCGACAGCATCCCGGACAGGGCCACCACGATCGCCAGCATCGCCGTCGGCCCCGGCTTGCGCACGGCCACGGCCTCGGTGGCCGCGTCGAAGAGGCCGGCCAGGCGGAGATAGCCGCTCAGGATCATCATCGAGAACAGCAGGACGATCGTGCTGGAGTCGACCGAGCCGGCCGCCTCGCGAAGGTCCATCACCCCGAACGCCAGCATGGCCGCCGCCCCCGCCAGGGCGATCGTCGGCCGGTCCATCCGCAGGCCGGGGACCTTCCCGGGCGCCAGCGCGGCATAGACCGCGGCGAAGATCGCCGAGGCCGTCCAGGGCTTCCATTCGACCATTCGGGCCATCCTCTTCCCGGTCCTGAGAAACCTTTCACCCAGTCATGGGCATCAGAATGTAGCCGGCCGAGGTCCCTCGCCGGAAGACCGGCGCGGAATCTCGACGGTCGGGGCCGGGGCGCGTTGACGAAAGGGGGAGGCTCTGGTAGTTTCAATCCCCGCAACGCCCCACTTCGACCGGGGGCGTGACCGCCGAGGAGAGGTGGCTGAGTGGTCGATAGCGACGGTTTGCTAAACCGTTAGACTCCGAAAGGGGTCTCGGGGGTTCGAATCCCCCCCTCTCCGCTCCCCACGCCCGTCCCGCACCGGATGGGCTGCTTTCCCCGATCATCGGCCGGCGATGTCGGGATGGGTCGACAGGCTAGTCGATGAAGCGGTTCCGGCGCAAGTCGCCGTGAGGGTTGAAATCCCTCGCATGCGGCGGCACGGCCTGGTAAAGCGCGTCGAGGACCGGATAGGTCAGCATCAAGGCCAGGACGAACGCGAACCAGGCCCGGCCGCGTCGCCAGTGGACTTCGGCCAGGCCCTCGGCGATGAGGGCGAAGGCCGCGGGGGCCAGCCAGAGGATCAGGCGGCCGTGGAACGGGTAGCGTCGCATCGCCGCCGCGGCCAGCGCCAGCGCGGCCGGCGCGACGAGGATCGCCAGCGCCGCCGCGTCCTTCCGGCCGATTCGGCGCGCGCCGCTCGCGCCGAGGGCCGCCGCGAGCAGGGCGAAGGCGTAGGGCATGAGGCGCGGGACCAGGTTCAGCGGCGTGACGAACGTCTCCAGCAGGGTCCCCGCCGTCCGGGCCAGGTCGGCCAAGCACGTCGGCGGGAACGGCGGGAAGGCGAAGTTCCAGAAGACGTACATGGACGTCGACGGCCCCAGCAGCCGGCTCGACGCCCGATGCGCCAGGAACAGGCTCGCGCCCCACGCCGCGGCGATCGCCGCCAGCCGCGCCGCGTCCGATCGTCGCCCTTCGCGCAGCCGGTCCACGATCAACGTCAGGCCGCAGCCCGCGACGATGAAGGCCGACGGGAACGAGAGCCAGGGCGACGCGACCGCCAGGGCGGCCAGCACGCCGAGCCGCCTCGCATCGGGCGGGTCGCGCAACTCCATCAGCGACAGCAGCGTGATCGCCAGGCCGATCGCCAGGTCGACCGAATACGGCTTCAACTCGTTCGAGTAATACGTCAGGTCGTCCGAGAAGGCGAAGAGGATCATCGCCACGATCGCGGCCGAAGGACCGAGGAGCCGCCGAGCCAGGCTCATGAAAAGCACCAACGCCGCGAGGCCGCAGGCCATCGGGATCAGCCGGGTGACGTAGGGCGAGTCGCCGAGCAGGCCGATCAGGAAGCGTTCCGCGGCCAGGAAGCCCGGGGGGGCGAGCTGGTCGGACGTCAGCGGGCCGGTGAAGTCGAACGGGGCGCGGCCCCTGAGGTTGCCCAGGAGCGAGCCCTCGTCCATCCAGTACGCGCGGCCGTGCAGGTAGACCCAGACCCGGAGCGCCGCACCCAGCCAGACGCACGTCCAGAGCGGTCGTCGGAGGACGATCTCGACGAGCCGCTGGAAGTACGGGGCCAGGTCGACCTGGCGTGAGAGGGCGTCTTGGATCGGCACGAGGGATGGAGACTCCTGCGTCGGGACGTCCGCCGGACGCGACCGACCGGGTCGCGTGGCGGGGGGGCCGTCGCTAGACTAAACCGAACCGGCGTCCCGGGCCATCCCCGGGAAGCTCGAATCGCCCCCTCGTCCGCCGAGTCGCCCCCATGCGCATCCAGTGGTACGGTCACGCCGCGTTCCTGATCGAGACGCAGGGCGTCAGGATCATCCTCGACCCCTACCGCTCGCCCGACTGCGGGGGCTATGGGCCGATCGCCGAGCCGGCCGACGTGGTCGTCGTCAGCCACGAGAACGACAAGTATCACAGCCACCTGGGCCAGATCGCGCCGCCGTTCCATGTCATCCGGGCCCTGGGACTCCCCGAGGAGGGCGAGACGTTCCGCGGGACCACGTTCCGGGCCGTCCCCGTGTTCGAGTCGCCCGAACGACTCGCCGGCGACGAGGTGACGATCATCCACTTCCGGTCCGAGGGCCTGCACGTCGCCTTCCTCGGCGACCTGGGACACCTGCTGACCGACGCGGAGCTGGCGCCGATCCGGGGCGCGGACGTCGTCCTGGCCCCCGCGGGCGGGACGCCGACGATCGCGCTGGACGACGTGCCGGCGCTGCTGGACTCGATCGGCCCGAAGGTCGTCGTGCCGATGCACTACAAGACGCCGAAGATCGACCTGGACATCCGGCCGATCGAGGAGTTCCTGGCGCGCCTCCCCGACGACCCGGTGGTCCGGGCCGGCGGGTCGGAGTTCGCGATCGACCGGGCGTCGCTGCCGGGGCGGCGGACGATCGTCCGGCTGGATTACGCCCGCTGAGCGGTCAAAGCTCGCGGAGGGCGGAGATGACCTCCAGCCGCACGGCGCGGAGGGCCGGGAGCATGCCGCCGAACAGGCCCATGACCAGGGTCATCAGCATGGCCACGGCCATGACCCAGGGGCCGAAGCGGAAGTTGATGTTCACGGAGGCGAACGTGCTGCTGTTCATGGTCTCGATGGAGATGAGGCTCATCGGGATCGTCGCCAGCAGGCCGAGCCCGCCGCCGAGCAGCGACAGCAGGACCGACTCGCCCAGGAACGACATGAGGACGTCGCCGCGCGAGAAGCCCAGGGCGCGCATGGTGCCGATCTCGCGGGTCCGCGACTTCACGGCCGAGAACATCGTGTTCGCCGCGGCGAACATCGCGCCGAAGGTGAGCAGGATCGCGATGAGCGTGCCGGCGGCCTTGAAGAAGGTGCTGGTGTCGGACTGGCTTTCGAAGTACTTGGTCTCGGGGTGGGCGGCCAGGCGGAACTGGGCGCCGTCCTCGATCTCCTTGCGGAGTTGGTCGAACTCCGCCGGCCCCGAGGCGCGGAGCTGCACGCACGAGACCGACCCGTCGCGGCCGGTGTTGCGCTCGACGTCCTTCAGGTCGGCCCAGACCTCGCTCTCGGCCTGGCTGCCGCCGGCGGTGAACATGCCGACGACGCGGTACTTCTCCTTCTCGCCGAAGAGGAGCTGGCCGCCGATCTGGGCCCCCTTGTAGAGCCGGGCCACGCTCCGAGGCACGATGCACTCCCCCTTGCCGGGCTCCAGGTCGCGGCCGGCGACGATCTTGAAGTCCGGGCGCAGCTTGCGGGAGGCCGGCTGCACGCCCCGGATGATGAGGTTGTTGTAGGTGCCGGAGGCGCGCTCCGCCACGGCGATGTTGAGCAGCTCCTTCGCCCCCACCGGGCCGTCGCCGTCGCGGAGGATGCCGCCGAGGGTCAGCAGTTCGTCGGCCTTCTTCCCCTCGAAGCCGCCGGTCGTCTCGGCCGTCGCCCCCTGGCGCAGGACGATCAGGTCGAGCGGGTCGCCGGAGACCTTCAGGCTGTGCTCCAGCCCCTCCACCAGCCCGAACAGGATGCACGACGACGCGACCAGCAGCGCGGTCCCCAGGACCGTCATCAGGGTCGTCTTCCAGCGCACGCGGAGGTTGCGGACGTTGTACTTGAACGGGATCATGGCGACCTCAGACGACCTTGCGGAGACCGTTGATGACCGACGAGTTGGCGGCCAGCATCGCCGGCACGACCCCGCTCGCGAAGCCCACGAACAGCGAGACGGCCAGGCCCGCCAGGGCCACGGTCCAGGGGACGTAGAAGAACGGCAGGAAGCCGCCGGTGAACGGCGAGATGTCGACGACGTCGAAGAACGCCTTGCTCCCCAGGGTCCCGAGCGCCCCGCCCAGCCCGGAGACCAGGACGGCCTCGGCCAGGACCAGGCCCAGGACCAGGCCCTTGTTGAAGCCGATGGCCTTCAGGACGGCGACCTCGGTGGTGCGCTCGCGCATGGCCATGGCCATCGCGTTGCCGGCGACGAACAGCAGCGAGACGACCACCGCGCAGCCGATCCAGAAGACGGTGTCCTTCAGTCCCCCCATCATCTCGGAGAACATCTGGCCGAACGCCTCCTCGGTCTGCGTCCGGGTGGGGAAGTCGGTGCTGCGGTATTCGTCGTCGATCTTCTTGCAGAGCGAGGCCGTCGCGGCGGCGCTCTTGCACTTCACGAAGACGATCCCCGCGTTCCCCGCGCCGGTCGACGGCGTGGTCGCCGACCCGCCCCCGGACGATCCCATCTGCCGGAGCTGGTCGTCCAGGTAGCTGTGGTGGAACAGGACCATGCGCTGGTCGGTGTTGCGGGGGGACTCGTAGATCCCCCGGATGTTGAGCTTCAGGTCGACGGGGTAGATGTCCCCCTGGAGGGGCATCGGGTCGCCGACCTTCAGGTTGTACTCGCGGGCGAGCTTCGGGCCGATGACCGCGCCGGCCTTGTCGGCCTTGAAGGCGGCGAGTTGGGCGTCGGGAAGCTTATACTCGTCCAGGGTCTGGAACACCTTGTCGGCGTCCACCCCGAACTGGGCGAAGAGGACGCGCTGGTTCTGGTACTTGCCGCCGTACCAGGAGAAGGGGGTCGCGGCGACCACGCCTTCCATGGCCTCGACCTGCCGCACGCGGGCGATGGGGACCTGGCCCGCGAAGCCGTTGGCGTTCATGACGATGATCCGGTTGAAGTCCCTGGTCGCGCTGTTCGCCTCCTGCATGGCGGCGAAGAACGACGTGAGGATCATCATCAGGAACATCGAGATCGCGATCGAGGCGATCGTCAGCCCGGTGCGCACGGGGTTGCGGCGTGCGTTCCGGAGGATGTAGGTCAGGTATTTCATGTCAGGAGGCCGCCGGGGCGTGGGGCTCGTTGATCACGTCGTCGACGAGACGACCCTTGTCGAGGTGGAGGACCCGGCCGGCGCGGCGGGCGGCCAGCGGGTCGTGCGTGACCATGACGATGGTCTTCTCGAACTCCTTGTTGAGCTGCTCCAGCAGCTCCAGGATCTCGTCGGCCGTGTTGCGGTCGAGGTCGCCGGTGGGCTCGTCGGCCACCAGCAGGAACGGGTCGGTGACGATGGCCCTCGCGATGGCCACGCGCTGCTCCTGGCCGCCGGAGAGCTGGCGGGGGTAGTGGTGCTCGCGGCCTTCCAGCCCGACCACCCGCAGGGCGGTGGCCACGTTCTCGCGGCGTCGCTTGCGCGACAGGCCCGTCAGCAGCAGGGGCAGCTCGACGTTCTCGGCCGCGGTGAGGACGGGGATGAGGTTGTAGGTCTGGAAGATGAAGCCGACGTTGTCGGCCCGCCAGCGGGTGATCTCGGACTCGGAGAGCCGGCCGAGGTCCTGGCCGTGGACGATCACCTGGCCGCGGGTCGCGACGTCGAGGCCGGCCACGAGGTTCAGGAGCGTCGTCTTGCCCGAGCCCGACGGGCCCATCAGCGCGAGGTACTCGCCCTCGCCGACGGTCAGGTCCAGGCCCTGGAGGACGGGGACCACGAACTCGTCGCGGCGGTATTCCTTCTCGACTCCGCGCAGCTCGATCGAAGGGGACGCTCCCATGAACGGCCTCGTAGGGTTGGGCGTGGGTTGTTCGTGTGAGATCAGGGCGGCCCGCGCCGCGGTCAGCGGACGGACTCGCGCACGGCGTCCCCGTCGCGGAGCCCGCGCGGGGGATTGAGCACGACCTTGTCGTCGGCCTGCAGGCCGGACTCGACGCGGGTCGACCCGCGGTTCGAGTTGGCGACCTCGATCTGCCGGCGGGCGAGGTGGTTGTTGCGGTCGACCTGCCAGACCCAGTCGTGGCCGTCCTCCTGGAACACGGCCTCGCTGGGGACGTAGAGGAACGCCTTGTTGGCGTCCGACTCGGCGAACTTCGCGTCCGGGAGGAAATGGACGGTCGCCGCCAGCTCGGGGAACAGCTTGTCGTCGGGGTCGAGGATCTCCACCTTGACCTTGACCGTGGCGCGGGTGCGGTCGCCCATCGGCGTGATCTGCCGGAGTTTGCCGCGGTAGCGCTTGGTCGGGACGGCCGTGACGGAGATCTCCGCCGGCTGCCCCTCGGTCACGCGATACATCTGCTCTTCGGGGATGTCGGCCTCCACGTCCATGTTCGTCAGGTCGGCGATCGTGACCACGGCGGAGCGGCCCAGCGACGAGCTCATCGCCATCGGGCTGATGATCTCCCCGACCTCCCCCTGCTTCTCGACGACGGTGCCGTCGAACGGGGCGTAGAGGTACATCTGGTGGTGGATCATCGCCTCGATCTCCTCGATGTTCGACTTCGTGACCTGGATCGAGGCCTCGGTGGCGGCGATCCGGGCCGCGGCCGACTTGCGCGCGGCGAGGGCCTTGTCGTAGTCCTCCTGCGGCGACATCTTCCGCTCCAGCAGCCGGGCCAGCCGCTGCTCCTGGCGCTCCTTGTCCCAAAGGTCGACCTTCGCCTCCTCCAGCTCGGCCTCGGCCTTCAGCAGGCCGGCCTTGCGCTGGAGGAGCATGGCGTCCATGTCGTGGTGCTCGATGACGGCGAGGATCTCCCCCTTCTTGACCTGCACCCGCTCGCGGACCCGCATCTCCTCGACGCGGCCGGCAATCTTGGTGCCGATCATCGCCTGGAAGCGCGACTTGAGGTAGCCCTTGGAGCTGAGGAGCTTCTCGGCCTCGCCCAGCGTCATCCGCTGCACGACGCCGATGGTGACCTCGGGCTTGGCTCGCACCTGCTGGTATTGCCGATAGCCCACGACCCCCGCCCCGGCCACCACGCCCAGCGGGATCAGCCAGACGAGCATCGAGAGGAGCCGCAGCCCGATCCCGCGGCGACGGCGATACGCGCCGGCCGTCGCCCGGGGCGGAGCCGACGAGGGTGCCGGCGCCGGCGCGTGGCCGAAGTCGCGGTCGACGACGGGCCTCGCCGTCTTCTTCCTCTCGATCCGGAGCGACGCCAACTCCTCGCGCAGATTGCTCGCCATCGCGGGCCTCGGTTGAAGGCGGGGGTCGCGACGCATGACGGGTCGCGACGGATCAGCATGCGGCGACTATACAGGCGGTCGCATTCCGACGCGAGGTCGATCGTCGCGTCTGTTCACTCGTACCCGAGTGTACCGTCGTCATTCGACGCGGACGTCGCCGGATTCCCAAGGTTTACGGATTTTCAGCAAGCGGTCCTGCGTGGAGGCGTCAGGGGCGTTCGGGCGGGAGGAGCGGGCCTTCGTCGGGGGCGGCCTTCGGGCCGACGGTCAGCGTGTAGACCTTCGTCCTCTCGTCGAGCGCGCGGAGCTTGCCCCGGACAGTCGACACCCGGCCCGCGTGCTTGATGCGCACCTGCCACTGCGTCGGCTTGGGGATGCCGCCGAAGCCGCCGTAGTAGACCACGAACCACTTGTAGACGCCCGGCGGCCCGTCCCCGCGCACCTCGGGCCCGTCGGGGTCGTCGGTCTCCGTCAGCCAGTAGATGTTCTCGGGCCCGTAGCCGCGGGTGTTGTCGACGTCCAGCTCGCCGCCGTGGTCCCCCTTGCGCTCCTCCCAGTAGATCTCCTTGCCTCCGGGCTCGACGACGTGGAGGTCGAGGTCCACGTCGTTGTCCCAGATCAGGGTGAACTGGGGGTCGCCCACCTTGACCTGGATCCCCTTGATCGACTCCGAGCCGTCGCCGAACCGGGCCACGCCGAAGCCCTCGCCGCCCCCGGCCCCCGGGTTGTCGTTGGGCGCGCCGCCCCCGGCGCTGCGCGGGGACCCGTGGGCGAGCGGGGCGGGCCGCTCGCCGTTCGAGGGCGATAGGTCCAGCAGGGGCATCGGCTCGGGCTCGGCCATGACGCTGGCCTCGGCCATGCCGATCTCGTCCTCCGGCGTGTTCAGGCCCCCGGCGAACGTGGTCCCGTCGATCAAGCCGTCGGGCGAGCCGCCCAGCCTCGTGTCGAACTCGACCGGCCTGCGGACGGGGGGCGTGAAGTACCAGAAGGCGAGGATCAGCAGGGCCGCCGCATGGAACGCGAACGAACCGCCCCAGCTCTTGAGGGTGGGGATCGTCCCGAGGTTCGCGAAGAGGGGCGAAACCGGTTCGGAAAGCGACGGCATGGCCACGACCGGCCGCCCGTCGGCTTTTGGCGTCCGAGATCGCTCCCGCGGCGGATACGCGACCGGGACTCGGCCCCGGTCGTCGCCGGGGCCGGGAGTGGCCTGGGGGGGCGTGGACATGGGGGCGAAGTCTCTGGGGTGGAGTGACGTCGGCGGCCTATCCACCCCGAATCTAGCAGGCCGACGGCCTCCGCCGGTAGGGGGGCGGCGATCGCGACCGGGTCTCATCGATTCGTGGATTGACGCCGATCGCTCACATGGGCATCTTCTGAATCCTGACGAAGGGCCGTCGTGGAGAGCGCCGCCCTTGGCATCGATGAACGCTCACGGAGGAGGCGTCATGCGTTGGGAGTTTGGGGCGTCGGTGTTGAGGGCGATCACCTTCGTCACGGCCGCCCTGGCCGTCGATGTCGCGTCCGCAGCCTCTTATTATACGCCCACATACGTCGGCCGGGATCGCGACGTCGACTCTTCCTGGGACGGGGGGAGGAAGCTCGTCGACCGCACGACGGGCGTCGCCTACGACGTCGACTCCGGCGCGATCGCGCTGGACGCCCCGGGGTCCGCGGCCCTCGACCTCCCGAAGACGACGATCCTGCGAGGCGGGATGTATCCCTTCGTCGAGACCTTCGCGATGCGGGGGTACTGGATCAACCCGAACACGGGCACCGTCGTCGGCATGATCCCGTCCGGTGCCTCGCAGGCGCTCCCCTGGTCCTCCGTCTTCACCGGCTACGCGACCCGCGACGAGGACGGCACCTACTCCGACTTCCAACGCCTGACGAACGGCGTCGGGGCGGATGCGACGATCCTCTTGAACTCCGCCGACCAGGTCTTGATCCGGACGGTGACCTGGGGGTCCTCGGGCGCCGACATCGAGACGCGGCTGATCGACGCCGCGACGGGCATCGCGACCTCGCTCCGGGATCTGATCGACCCCGAGTTCTGGGGGCGTTACGGCCGGCTGGACGTCGAGGGGCTGACCGCCCGCGGCGACATCCTCGTCTCGGCGATCCCCTCGGGAGATTACGGGACGCCCGACTCCTCGCTGGCAGAGATTTTCATCCTGACGCCGCCGGGCGTCGCCGCGCCGACGCCGATCCCGGAGCCGTCGCTGCTGTGGCTGGCCGCCGGCTCGATCGCCCTGGGGCTTCGAGCCCGGCGGCGAGGGCGGCGTGATCGGTCGCCTGCGTGACCCGACGGGGCCGTCGACAGGTTGCGGATTCGGGGTGGTCCGGCTACGGTTGATCGGAACCCGACGACCCTGCCGAGGCACCGCCCCATGATCCCACGTCACCTGGCTCAACTGTTCGACGCCCTGGCGTCCGGCGCGATCACGCCCGACGCCGCCGCGAAGGAGGTGGAGGCCCGCCAGGGTTTCGCCGAGGCCGGAGGGTTCGCGCACGTCGACCTGCACCGCCGCGATCGGTGCGGCTTCCCCGAGGTCGTCTTCGGGCTGGGGAAGACGGCGGATCAGATCGAGGCGATCCTCGGCAAGCTCGTCGAGCACGGCCAGGGCTGCCTGGTGACGCGGGTCGCGCCGGACGTCGCCGGACGCCTGACGGCCGCGTTCCCGGACGGCGAATACAACGCCGTCGCCCGGACCTTCCGCCGCGCCGGGCCTGAGGCGCGAGGGCCGAAGGTGGGACGGGTCGTGATCGTCACGGCCGGGACCAGCGACCTCCCCGTTGCCGAGGAGGCCCGCGTCACGGCCGAGGCCCGCAACTGCGACGTCACCCTGCTGGCCGACGTCGGCGTGGCCGGCCTCCATCGGCTGCTGAGCAAGCTGGACCGGCTCACCGAGGCCGACGCCCTGGTCGTCGTGGCGGGGATGGAGGGGGCGCTGCCGAGCGTCGTCGGCGGCCTGTCGCCATGCCCCGTGATCGCGGTGCCGACGAGCATCGGCTACGGGGCGAACTTCCAGGGGCTCGCGGCGCTCCTGGGGATGCTCAACAGCTGCGCGTCGAACGTGGTGGTCGTGAACATCGACGCCGGATTCAACGGCGGTTACGTCGCCGGCCTCATCGCCCGTCGCGCCGGCCAGGCGCGCGGCGAGGCTGACGGGACCCCTGCCTGAGGACTCTCCGAACATGGCTCTCCGACGGATCGAATCGATCCCCTCCCTCCCCGCGCGGTCGCACGACGGACACAAGGGGGATTACGGCTCCATCCTGATCGTGGCGGGCGGCCGGGGCATGGCCGGCGCCGCGGCGCTCGCCGGGGCCTCGGCCCTGCGCTCGGGGGCGGGGCTCGTGCGCGTCGCGTGCCCGGTCGAGGTCCAGCCGACGGTCGCCTCGTTCGAGGCGTGCTACATGACCTACCCCCTGCCCTGCGACAGTGACGGCCTCGTCGACTTCCGCGCCGCGCGGCCGGCCCTGGAGAAGTTGGCGGAGAAGGCCGACGTCCTGGCCGTCGGCCCCGGGCTGGGGGAGTCCGACGCGGTCCTCGAACTGGTCCGCTGGGCGATCGAGTCCGTGGGCAGGCCCCTGGTCCTGGACGCCGACGCCCTGAACGCGCTGGCGAAGGACGCGGGCTTGGTGGAGAAGCTGAAGGCGCCGACGATCGTCACGCCGCATCCCGGCGAGTTCGGCCGGCTGCTGGGGGCGACGACGAAGCAGGTCCAGGCCGAACGCGAGGCGAGGGCCTCGGCGTTCGCCTCGCGGAACCCGAACCTGGTGGTCGTCCTCAAGGGGAGCGGGACGCTGGTGACCGACGGCGATCGCGTCTACGTCAACACGACCGGCAACCCCGGCATGGCGACCGGCGGCGCGGGGGACGTGTTGACGGGGGTCGTGGCGGCGATGCTCGGCCAGAAGCTGCCGGCCTTCGAGGCGGCCCAGCTCGCGGTCTACACCCACGGCATCGCCGGCGACATCGCCCGCGACCACTCCGGCGAGGTCGGCATGGTCGCCGGGGACGTGGTCGACGCCCTCCCGGACGCCTTCCACCACGGCGTCGACGGCCACGACCACGACGAGGATGAGGACGATGACGATGATGACGATCCCGACCTAACCCTCTGAGCCGGATGCTCGCGAGCCTTCGGGGCCGGTCCGCGCGGCGCTTGCGTAGGGGCGTCGCCTGTACGATCGGACCTTCGTAGAATATACTTGGAAGCCTCTCCGCGCCCGAATCTCCGCACGATTCGGGCGAATCCCTCGGCGAGCGTCCCATCCGTCTGCCCCGCCCGTCCGTCAGCGAAGGAGGTCGGAGTGTCTGCCCCCGAGAACCCATCCTCGGCGTCCTGGACGTACCGCATGGAAGTTTCGCCGACCGGCCAGAACCCCTCGGCGTCGGTCCACGGCCCCAACGACCCGATCGTCCTGCTCCACCATCTGGTCAACCTCCAGAACCAGACCCTGGACGTCCTCCGTCAGAACCTGGAGATGAACCGCCAGGAGCTGGAGCTGACGCGCGAGATCGTCCAGGTCAACCGCGAGCAGCGGGCGCGGCAGTCGGCCGAGCTGGAACGGTGGCAGAACGGCCACCAGCGCGTCCTCGACGCCAGCCGGGAGGCCCTCGGCCGGCTGGAGCAGGTGCACGCCTCGCTGATCGGCGAGATGGCCGACTACGTCGAGGAGAACCACGAGAACCTGGTCGACGGCGACTTCGCCCTCAGCGATTTCGTCGACCGCTTCGGGCCCCGCCTGGCCCATCTCAACACGATGCTCGCGGTCCTGAGGCCTCTCGCCGTCGCCCGGCAGAAGCCCGACGCCTGATTCGGGTCGGATCGGACCTGAGTTCGAAGGATCAGGTTGAAGGAAAGGCAACGAAAAGCCCCGCGAGCCTTAGAAGGGGCTCGCGGGGCTTCGGTGTTTCAGGGTCGTCTCGGTCGACGATCAATAGCGGTCGTAGCCGCCACCGCCGCCGCGCCGGTCGCCGCCACGGCCGCCGCCGTAACCACCACCGCCGCCGCCGTAGCCACCGCCGCCACCACCACCGTAGCCGCCACCGCCGCCGTAGCCGCCGGAGCGACCACCGCCGCCGTAGCCGCCGCCGCCCGAGCGAGGCTCGCGGGGCCGCGCCTCGTTGACCGTCAAGCGACGGCCGTCGGACTCATGGTCGTGAAGGTTGTCGATGGCGGCCTGGGCCTCGGCGTCCGAGCTCATCTCGACGAAACCGAACCCCTTGCTGCGGCCGGTCTCGCGATCGGAGATGACCTCAGCGCTCTCGACGGTGCCGAACTGCGAGAACAGCTGCTCCAGGTCCGAGCTGTTCACGCGGTACGAGAGATTCCCGACATACAGTTTCTTGCCCACCTGCTAACTCCTAGCGTAGCGTGGCGACTCGACCCTCGTACTCACTTTCCGGGTCTCTGAAAGGGGCCGGTGTCCGGCCCTAGGCGGTGGAAAGGCGGATGAGGCAGACGAGAAGCTCTATTGGGATCTACGGCACGCGCTCGTTCGGTTTCCAACCAAGCCAAAGTATAGGATCAACCCGGCCGCAATGGTAGATCGATTCCGGGTTCTCGGGCGGATTCTCGAAAAACCTCCATCTTAGCGGCCTCGCCCGGAGTGGGCCAGGCCGCGGGAGTCGCCGAATCCGCGGAATCGGCATTTTTTCCGGGAATCTCGGGCGTCGTGGCCCGCATCTTGAATGGGAATCCCTTCGGTGAGCCGCCCGGCTCGTTGCATCACCTTCCCGTTCGAGCGACAGGAGCCTTGAGCCATGCCACGGGGCGACAAGTCGAAATACACGGACAAGCAGAAGCGGCAGGCGGAGCACATCGCCGAGGGGTACGAGGACCGGGGCGTCCCCGAGGGGGAGGCCGAGCGCCGGGCCTGGGCCACCGTGAACAAGGAGAGCGGCGGCGGGAACAAGTCGGGGAGCGGCCGCGGCGTCCCCGACACCAAGGTCTCCAGCAAGAAGGGGGGGAAGCTCGGCGGGGCGGCGTCGGCCGCCCGACCGGCCTCGGCACGCTCGGAGGCCGCCAAGAAGGCCGCGGCCACGCGCAAGCGGAACAAGGAGAAGAAGGCTTCCACTTAACTTAATGGATGGGGCGGGCGTCGATCAGGTTCCACGGCCCGGCGTCGCGGGGGGGCCCTCCGCGCGCCGGACGCCGAAGACCGCGACGGGGATCCCGAACAGCTCGGTGCGGCCCTCCAGCCGCATACCCAGGCGTCCGGCAACCCGGATGGACGCCCGGTTCTCGCCGTGGATCATGCTGATGACGTGGCGTTCGCCGAGCCTCCCGAACGCCGCGTCCATCGAGGCCCGGGCCGCTTCGGTGGCGTAGCCCTTCCCCCAGAACTCGCGCCGGAGCGCCCAGCCGATCTCCAGCCCGGGCCAACCTTCCGGCCGCCAGCAGCCGACCCGGCCGATCATCGCCCCCCCGCCCTTCTCCTCGACGGCCCACATGCCGAAGCCCCTCAGCCGCCAGTGGCCCAGGATCATCGCCATGTTCCGCCACGCCTCGGCCCGGTTCATCGGGCCCGAGCCCAGGTAGCGCATGACCTCCGGGTCGCGGACCATCTCGGCATAGGCGTCGAGGTCGTCCTCGCGGAACTGGCGGAGGATCAGGCGCTCGGTCTCCAGGGTCTCCATGCGGGGGCTTTCGGTTGGGCGGGTCGGCGGGGCGGGGTCTTCGGCGCATCAAGTCTATACGCCGGGACAAGCCCCGCGGGATCGAGGTCGACTTGAGCTTGAGAGGCCGGCCCGGTTTCGCCGATAGTGGACCGGAGAGGGTCCGCGCGAGGGACGCGCCGGGTCGAGCTGGAATCCCGTCCAGGGAGAGGGTCAGGGTCGCCATGAACCGGATTCGCCGTCGCCTGCGCGTGCTTGGGCTGCTGCCGTCTCTCCTGGTCCTCGTCACGCCGGCCGCCCGCGCGGAGGACTCCTGGGACGCCGTGTTCCTGGCCGGGAACAAGATCGGCTATATCCACACCTTCATCGAGAAGGTGACGGAGAAGGACAAGCCCCTGAACCGCGTCCGGGTCGACACCGTCCTGAGCTTCCGCCGCGGCGACGACACGGTCGTCCAGAAGATGATGTACGGCACGATCGAGACCCCCGAGGGGGAGGTCCTCCGGCTCGACACCCGCACCCTCACCAGCGACAACGAGATCCGCGTCTACGGCGACGCGATCAAGGGCCAGATGAAGCTGATCCTGGAGGGGACGAACCAGCGCCAGGAGCAGGTGATCCCCTGGGGCCCCGAGGTCCGCGGTCCCTACGCGGCCGAGCAGAGCATGGCGAAGAAGCCCATGACCGAGGGGGAGAGTCGGACCCTCAAGATGTACATCCCGGACCTCAACCGGGTGGTCGACATCGAGCTGAAGGCGGGCGCGACCTCGGACATCGAGCTGGGCGACGGGGCCAAGCGGCCCCTCCGCAAGATCGAGCAGATCGCGACGCTCGACGGCAAGATCCGGCCCGAGCTGGGCTCGACGCTCTGGGTCGACCCGGCCGGCCAGGTGCTCAAGCAGGACGTCGACCTCCTCGGCGGCATGACGACCTACCGCACCACCGAGGCCGGCGCCAAGATGCCGGGGGGTCGCATCAAGTACGACCAGATCCGCAACACCATCGTCAAGTCCGAGCGCGACATCCCCAACCCCTACCAGACCACCTACATCAAGTATCGCCTCACGCTGAAGGACGAGGACCCGACCCAGGTCATCCCCAACGACCGCCGGCAGACGCTTTCCCCCACCGGCGACGGCAAGTCGGCCACGATGGTCATCCAGTCGATGGGCCCGGCCGACGGCGAGGCCGGATCTCCGGCCGACCCCGAATACCTCCGCCCCAACGCGATGATCACCAGCGGCGACTCCCGCGTGATCCGACTGGCCGACCGCGCCGTGAAGGGGGAGATCGACCCCTGGAAGCAGGCCGTGGCGATCAACCACTGGGTCTTCCAGAACGTGCGGAGCAACTTCGAGACGACCTTCGCCCCCGCGAGCGAGGCGGCCCTCAACCTGACCGGCGACTGCACCGAGCACTCCGTCCTGGCCGCGGCGATGTCGCGGGCCAAGGGGATCCCGGCGCGGGTGGCCGTGGGGTTGATCTACGTCGACAGCAAGGAGATGAAGGCCAAGGGCTTCGGCTTCCACATGTGGCACGAGGTCTTCGTCAACGGCCGCTGGGTCGCGCTCGACAGCTCGTTCGACCAGTCGACGGTCGACGCCACCCACATCAAGCTGTCCGAGTCCAGCCTGGAGGGGGTCTCCCCCTTCGAATCGTTCCTGCCGATCCTCCGCGTCCAGGGCAAGGTGACGATCGAGCCCCTGGAACTGCGTTGAGGCCGGCGGCACAATGGGTCGGAGTGCGAGGCGACCCCCGCCCGACCCGTCGTGCCGCGGAGCGATTGGACGATGAAGACGACGAATCGGCTGCACCGGCCGGCCTTGCTGGCGTTCCTGACCCTGGCGACCTTCGGTCCCGGCTGCGGCGGCGAGGCCGGCCCCGGATCGGCCGTGGACACCGGGCCGTCGAAGGCCGGCCCGGCCAGGATCGGCGTGGTGCTCCCCACCTTCGGCCATCCCTTCTTCCTCGCGATGAAGGACGGGATCGAGGCGAAGGCGAAGGAGCTGAAGCTGGACGTCGACGTGCGCGACGGGCAGGACGACGACGCCAAGCAGGTCGGCCAGGTCGAGACGCTGCTGAACCTGGGCTGCAAGGCGATCATCCTCTGCCCTCGCGACGAGGACGCCCTCGTGCCGGCGGTCGAGGCGGCCAATCGCGGGAGCGTCCCGATCCTGGCCCTGAACCGGCGGATCAACGGCGGCGAGGTCGTCGCCTACGTCGGCGCCGACGACTCCGAGGGGGGCGTCCTCCAGGGCGAGGAACTCGTCCGGCTCCTCGGCAAGAAGGGGGGCAAGATCCTCTACCTGGAAGGGACCGAGGGCTCCAGCCCCCAGCGCAAGCGGAACGCGGGCCTCACCGCGGTCCTGAAGCTGCACCCGGAGATCGAGCTGGCCGACAGCCGCTTCGCCGGCTTCCAGGAAGACAAGGCGAAGGGGGTCATGACCGACCTCGTCCGCCGCTTCAAGCCCGACGAGATCCGCGCCGTGGTGGCGCAGTCCGACGAGATGGCCCTCCCCGCCTCCGAGGTCGCCCTGGCCGAAGGCTGGAAGGACGTGGCCGTCCTGGGCTTCGACGGCGCGAAGACCGCCTTCGACGCCGTCCGCGACGGCCGCCTCGCCTGCACCATCCTGCAAGATCCTCGCGAACAGGGCGCGAAGGCCGTCGAGGTCATGGCCGCCCACCTCAAGGGCGAGGCCGTCGACCGCGAGGTCGTCACCCCCCTCCGCCTCATTAACAAGGCCAACGTCGACCAGCACCAGCCCGCCTACTGACCCTGGCTCCGGTCGGGTCCGTTCGCCGGGCCGGTGGGAATTGGGTTGCTCCGGGTTCACGGCGTAAATCCATGACGGCGAATTGTTTGCGATGTCGCCCGGGCTCGCTGAATTTGGCTTTGTTCGTCGTTTTCGAATGCACGAACGGCGAATCCTCCTTCGCTCGCACCGGGGACCGACGGCACCTCGGGGGTGGAAGCCTCTCCGGCGGCTCGACCTGAGTGCGGGCATGTCGGGAGATCGTGGGCCCGATTTCGGTCCCCTCGACCCTTCCCGCGGCCCTCCGATTCCAGGATGTCAAAGATCACGATCGCGTCATTCGGGTAAGATCGCGGCGAGGTGCAGCCGGATTTCAGAAATTCGAAATTCCCGGCAGCCTTCGCCGAGACCCGCCATGAGTCGCCGAAGCGACGGGAGGAGGCGGGCCGACGGATGTGCCTTTGGATTCTGGCGGATCGAACAGGGAGTTGAGAGGCCATCATGACGTCCTTCCCCCCTGGCGGGGGAAGGTGGCCCGGAGGGCCGGATGAGGGGCACGACGAGCAGGACGGCCGTCGGGCTCCTGAGCCGGTCGGACGGGGCGTCGAAATCCCGATGGCACCCGTGCTTCACGTCCCCCTCATCTGACGCCTTCGGCGTCTGTCTTCCCCCGCGAGGGGGGAAGACGTCCATGAACCCACGACCTTCCCTCAAGATCCAAAGGCACACCCGGACCGACCGGACGCCCCCGTCGCCGCGGTTGCTGAGGATCGTGGATACCCCAATGGCTTACGACGTCGTTCTCGAATCGGTCTCGGAGGGCTTCCACGGCCCGGTGGTCGCCGCGCTGCTCACCGTCCGCATTCCGAGCCGGACGAGATGGACCGAGGTCGCGGGTTTTCGCAACGCCGTTACGGTCGGGCTGGGACTGGACCCGGCGAAAGCCGAGCGGCTCGCGACCTCGGCCCCGGTCACCGTCGCGAAGGGTGTGACCGCCGAGGACGCCGATCATATCAAGGCTTATCTTGAGGCCGGCCACTACCCCGAGAAGAAGGAATGGCCACGACCGGAGCCGGGTCAGGGTTGTTGCGTCGTGGGCATCCGGCCTTCCGCGTAGGGCTCGACCACCGTCGTCGGCAAGGCGAGGTCCTCGCGAGGCTTCATTCGACCGGGACGTGATAGCCGGTCATGTTGGTATTGATGCGATAGAGGCCCTTGCCGGCCATGATGTAGAGGACCTGGGCGTCGTCGCCGCCGAACTCGACGTTGGCGGCGGGCTCGGGGGTGCGGATCAGGGCGAGCTTCTTGCCGTCGGGGGCGAAGACGGCGACGCCCTGCGGGGTGGCGGCGACGATGCGGCCGTCGGTGGTCACGGTCATGCCGTCGATCCCCGAATCCTTGCCGAAGTCGACGAGGACGCGAGGGTTGGAGGCGTCCCCGCCGTCGTCGAGGTCGACGGCGAGCAGGGCGCGGCGGTCGGCGCCGTTGTCGGCGACGTACAACGTCTTGCCGTCCGGGCCGACGACGAGGCCGTTGGGCTTCTTCGCCGTCGTCTCCAGGCGGACGACGCGGCCGTCGGGGTCGATGCGGAAGACGCCCTCGAAGTCCAGCTCGCGGGGCTCGTCGCCGACGTAGCGGGGGTCGGAGAAATAGACGCGGCCCTCCTCGTCGACGGCGACGTCGTTGGGGCTGTTGAACCGCTTCCCCTCGAACCGATCGGCCAGGGTGCGGCACTCGCCGTCGGGCTCGGTGACGGAGATGCGACGGCCGCCGCCGGTGTTCGCCCCCTCGGCGACGATGAGCCGGCCCTTGGCGTCCATGATCATGCCGTTCGCCCGGCCGCCGGGCTCGCGGAAGACGGTGGTCTCGCCGGTGCTGGGGTTGAACCGCATGATGCGGTCGCCGATGTCGGAGAAGAGGATCGAGCCGTCCGCCGCCGTCGCGCCCCCCTCGGTGAACGTGCCGCGGTCCCAGAGGTTCTCCACGGTCTCCAGCGGCTCGACGACCTCGCTCGGGTCGTCGTCCCCCGCCACGCCGCCGAGGGCGGTCAGCAGGGCCAGCAGCATCGCGGGCGCGGACATGGGAGGGGCTCCGGTTCGGGTCAGGCCAGGATGTCGCGGATGACGTGGCCGTGGACGTCGGTCAGCCGGCGCTGGGCGCCGTTGTTGTAGTAGGTCAGGCGCTCGTGGTCGAGGCCCAGCAGGTGCAGGATCGTGGCGTGGAAGTCGTGGACGTCCACGACGTTCTCGACCGCCTGGTATCCGAAGGGGTCGGTGGCGCCGTAGCTGAAGGCCCGCTTCACCCCCGCGCCGGCGAGCCAGGCGGTGAACCCCTTGGGGTTGTGGTCGCGGCCCTCGGTCCCCTTCTGGAACGTCGGCATGCGGCCGAACTCGGTCGACCAGACGACCAGGGTGTCGTCGAGCAGGCCGCGGTCCTTCAGGTCGATCAGGAGCGCCGCGGCGGGCTTGTCGAGGATCGGCCCGTGGCGGTCGTAGTCCGACTTGATCCGGCGGTGGCCGTCCCAGTTCAGCGCGCCCTCGCCCATGGCGAAGGCCCCGTTGAACAGCGTGACGAACCGGACCCCGCGCTCGACCAGGCGGCGCGCCAGCAGGCAGTTGCGGCCGAAGCCGGCGAGGATCGGGTTCGCATCGTCCAGCCCGTAAAGCGACCGCACGGCCGGGCTCTCGCGCGACAGGTCGCCGACCTCGGGCGCGGAGAGCTGCATCCGCGCGGCCAGCTCATAGGCGGCGATGCGGGCCGAAAGCTCCTCGTCGCCGGGGTTGCGCGCCAGGTGCTCGTCGTTGAGGATCCGGATCAAATCGCGCGCGGCGCGGTCGTCGTCGGGGGAGATCGACTCGGGCCGGGCGAGGTGGCGGATCGGCTTGTCGGCGTTGAACGAGGTCCCCTGGTAGACGGCCGGGAGGAAGCCGTTGGTCCAGTTGGCCGGCCCCTGCTGCGGGTCGCCGCGGGGGTCGGGGATGGCGACGTAGGCGGGCAGGTCCTGGTCGTCGGTCCCCAGCGCGTAGCTGACCCACGCGCCCATGCTGGGGAAGCCTTCCAGGGTGAACCCGGTGGACATGAACATCTCGCCGGGGCCGTGGGTGTTGGTCTTGGAGGTCAGCGAGTGGATGAAGCACATGTCGTCGACCCGCTCCGCCAGGTGGGGGAGCAGGTCGGAGGCGAACTTGCCGCACTCGCCGCGGGGCTTGAACGCCCAGGGACTCTTCGCGAGGGCGCCGTTCTCGCCCTGGAACGTCAGCAGCTTCTCGGCGCCCGGCATGGGCTCGCCGTGGCGCTTGATGAGTTCGGGCTTGTAGTCCCAGGTGTCCAGGTGGCTGACGGCGCCCGTGCAGTAGATGTGGATGACCCGCTTCGCCTTGGCGGCGAAGTGGGGCGGCCTCGGGGCCAGCGGGCCGGCCTTGGGCTCGGCGGCCAGCAGGCCCTTCTCGGCCAGGATCGAGCCGAGCGCGATCCCCCCGACGCCCGTCGCCATGTGCGACAGGAAACCCCGGCGGTCGAGCAGATGTCGTCCCAGCGGCGCGTCGTGGTTGTGGCTCATAGCCGCTCATCTTGATCGATCCCGCGCGAGTCCGCCAGGGGCTTCATGCGATGTCGTGGGTCGCGACGATCCCGCCTGGCGTCGCCGCGGGGATCGTGCTACATATAGTGAACGTCCGCACCGAAGCGACGCCCAGGGAGTCGCCCCATGAGCACCGCCCGTCCCGACCGCCCCGCCCCGACGACGTACGTCGACCCATACGACCCGCGGTTCCCCTCCAGCGACGGCAAGCCGATGGCCGAGAGCACCACCCAGTTCCGCTGGATCGTCACGATCAAGGAGGGGCTCGACGCCCTGTTCGCCGACCGCGACGACGTCTTCGTCGCCGGCGACCTCCTCTGGTACGCGAACCGCGAAGACCCCACCGATGCCATGGCCCCGGACGCGATGGTCGTCTTCGGCCGGCCCAAGGGGGACCGGCGGTCATACCGCGAATGGGTCGAGGACGGCGTCGTCCCCCAGGTGGTCTTCGAGGTGGCCTCGTACACCAACACCCCCGCCGAGATGGCCGAGAAGCTGCGCCGCTACGACGCGAGGGGAGTCGAGGAGTATTACTTCTACGACCCGGAATCCGGCGCATTCGAGGGCTGGCTCCGCCGGCCCGACGGCCTGATGCCGCTCCGCAAGGCCGACGGCTGGACCAGCCCGCGCCTGGGCGTGACGTTCGACGCCCCCCGCCGCAAGGAGGCGTTGGTCGTCATCCGGCCCGACGGCCAGCCGTTCCGGAGCTTCGGCGAGCTGGCCAAGGATGAGGAGACGGCGCGGCGGATCGCCAAGGCCGAGCGCCGCCGCCGCCGCCGCGCCGAACGCCTGGCCCTGTTGGAGACCGAGCGGGCCGAGGCCGAACTCCTCTCCCGCGTCCGCGCCGAACGCCGCGCCGAGGCCGAACGCCGATCGCGCGAGGAGGCGGAGGCCCGCGCCGGACAGGCGGAGGCCCGCGCCGGACAGGCCGAGGCCCGCGCCGGCCAGGCCGAGGCCCAGGTCGAGGCGGAACGTCGACGGTCGGAACGGCTCGCGGCCAAGTTGCGGGAACTGGGCGTCGAGCCCGATTGAACCTCGGGTGACCCGATCGTCCGGAGGCGTCCCTGTCGCATCGGGTTCGAAGTCGATAGGATCAGTCGACTACGCCGCGGGGCCCGATCAGGCTCGCCAGGCCCGGCGGCGGGGATGCGGGCGGCGGGCATGCTGAGGGGGGGCGAGGGATGCGGACATCGGGCTGGGCGGTGGCGCTGATGGCGGTGGCGTGGGGGGCGGTCGTGGCCGACGCCGCGGAGGAGAAGCGGCCGAACATCGTGGTCGTCATGACCGACGACATGGGGTATTCGGACCTGGGCTGCTACGGCGGCGAGTCGACGACGCCCAACCTGGACGGCCTGGCCGCGGGGGGCGTGCGGTTCACGCAGTTCTACAACACAGCCCGGTGCTGTCCCACGCGCGCCTCGCTCCTGACGGGCCTGTACCCGCACCAGGCCGGCATCGGCCACATGATGAACGACCGCGGGTACGACGGCTATCGCGGCGTGCTGAACCGGAATTCGGTCACGATCGCCGAGGCGCTGCGGCCGGCGGGCTACCGGACGTACATGACGGGCAAGTGGCACGTCACGCGGTTCGTCGGCCCCAACGGCGATCGCGCCACCTGGCCGCTGGGCCGGGGCTTCGAGAAATTCTACGGCACGATCATCGGTGCCGGCAGCTTCTACGACCCGGGCAACCTCTGCCGCCAGGAGACGCTGATCACGCCCGAGAACGACCCCGAGTACAAGCCCGAGTCGTACTACTACACCGACGCCATCGCCGACAACGCCGTCAAGTATCTCCGCGAGCACCAGGCCGAGTCGCCCGATCGGCCGTTCTTCCTCTACGTCGCCTTCACCACGGCCCACTGGCCGATGCACGCCCCCGAGGCGGACGTGGCGAAGTACAAGGGGAAGTACGACGCCGGCTACGCCCCCGTCCGCGAGGCCCGCTTCAAGAAGATGAAGGAGCTGGGCCTGATCCCGCCGGGCGCCGAGATGACCCCGGCCTCCGACGACTGGGCCGACGTGGACGACAAGGCCCGCGAGGCCCGCTGCAAGGAAGTGTACGCGGCGATGATCGAGAAGATGGACGCCGGCGTCGGCCGGATCGTCGCGCAGCTCAAGGAGAGCGGCAAGCTGGACGACACGCTGGTCCTCTTCCTCCAGGACAACGGCGCGTGCGCCGAGGACATGGGCCGAGACAACGTCCAGGCCCCGGCCGAGGGCCTGAAGCCGCTGGGACCCGACGACCTCCAGCTCAAGGGCTCGCCGCCGATGCAGACCCGCGACGGCCGCCAGGTGCGCACCGGGCCGGGCGTCATGCCGGGGCCGGCCGACACCTACGTCGCCTACGGCCGAGGCTGGGCGAACGTCAGCAACACCCCGTTCCGCGAGTACAAGCACTGGACCCACGAGGGGGGCATCTCAACGCCGCTCATCGCCCACTGGCCGGCCGGGATCCAGGCCGATCGCAAGGGGAAGCTGGAGCCCCAGCCGGGCCACCTGGTCGACCTGATGGCGACCTGCGTCGACCTCGCCGGCGCGAACTACCCCACGGAGGTCGACGGCCGGCCGATCAAGCCCCGCGAGGGGGTCAGCCTGCGCCCGGCCTTCGACGGCCTGCCCCTGAATCGGCCGGGGCCGATCTTCTGGGAGCACGAGGGGAACCGGGCCGTCCGCGAGGGCGACTGGAAGCTCGTCGCGAAATCGGGACGGCCATGGGAGTTGTACAACATCGCCGAGGACCGCGCCGAACTGCACGACCGGGCCGCCGAGCACCCCGATCGGGCGAAGGCGATGGCCGCCGCCTGGGACGCCTACGCCGCGCGGGCCGACGTCCTCCCCCTGGGCGCCTGGCGCGAGCAGGCGGCGTCGGCCCCGAGCCGTGCCGGCCGGTTCGTCCTGAAGGCCGAGGCCGACCTGGGCGGGCCCGAGGCGCCGGCCGTCGCCGACCGGCCGATCGCGATCGCGGCCAGGGTGACGACCCGGGCGAAGAAGCCCGACGGCGTGATCGTCGCCCAGGGCGGGACGGCCGCGGGCTACTCGCTGTTCGTGGAGGACGCCCGGCCGGTGTTCCTCGTCCGCTCGGGCAACGGCCGGGCGAACGCCGCCCGGATCGCCGGCCCGGCGCTGGAGCCCGGCGAGCACGCGATCGTCGCGCGGATCGACGCTTCCGGCAAGCTGACCCTGGAGATCGACGGCAAGGCGACGGAGCCCGTGCAAGGGAAGCTCATCCCGCGCCAGCCGGTCGACGGCCTGCAAGTCGGCCGGGACCTCAAGGGGCCGGTCGGGCCCTACGGCTCGCCGAACCCGTTCAAGGGGACGGTCGATTCGGTGGTCGTCGAGGTCGAGTGACGCCGGCGCTCGCTTCCCTGCGGGTCGCGGCCTCCCCTAGAATGGAGGCCGCGACCCGCATCCCCCAACGACCCGAGCGACCGACGTCATGAAGATCCGCCACCTCGCGCCCGCACTCGCCCTCGGACTGGCCGCGCTCGCCGGCCCGTCGACCGCCCAGGCCCAGGGGTTCGGCTTCGGCTGGGGGGGCATCGCGATGCCCTGGGTCCCCACGCCGACGAACACGGTCGAATCCTTCGCCCTCCAGAACGCCGCTCGGGCGGGACGGCCGCCTTCGAACAACGTCTACGCCAACAACCCCAACTCCTACGTGAACCGGCTCCGCGACAACGGCCTGGTCCAGCAGCAGGATGCGCGAGGCCCCGCCGCCGGCAGCCGTCGCGCCGCCGCCGCGATGGCGAACCGCTCGCTCGGGCAGGCCCCCGCCGCCGCGCCCCAGCCCAGGCCCGCCGAGCCCCGGCCGAGCAAGCCGGCCCCCGCGCCGCTGGCGAGCTTCTTCGACGCCGCCGGGACGCTCGTCTGGCCGGCGGACTCGCCCGTGGCGGGCGAGCTGAAGACGAAGCGCGACACGTCCGACGAGGCCGTGGCCGCGGTCCGCTCAGAGGTCGAAGGCCACGGCTACGCGCCCATCCCCCTGGCCGCGGAGGCCCGCCAGAAGTTGCTGGACTACGGCCGCCCCGCCCTCCAGGAGATCCGCGCCACGTCCACCCCCGGCATTGCCCAGAGCTTCCACGAGTTCCTGCTCGGCCTCTACGACTCGCTCGCCGCCGCCGCGATCCCCCCCGCCCCGACGCAGTAAGGCCGCGCGGGATCGTGATCGCGGGAGGTGGGCGTCCGATCTCGACGAGGCTCGGTGCTCAGGCGCGTCGTCGGAACTTGGGGCCGTCGACGTTCGACTTGCGACGCTTCTCCCAGAGCCGGTCGGCGCAGGCGGCCGAGGCGAAGAGGGAGAGGAACAGGACCACGAGCCCGATGTAGACGAAGGCGCCGAGGAGAATGTAGGCCACGTTCGCCCCCCTGGAGTGGGATGGACGGCTACGGGTTTCCTCCCCCTCCCCGAATGATCCTTGCTCTCGTATTTTTAGGCGATTCGTCGGCGGGTCAACCCGCATTCCTCCTTCGGTAGTTCGGCCCGTGATGGTCCAGGTATTCGGCGAAAGCCCGATCGGCCCGGCCGGCGGCGACGAACATGGGCATGAAGAGGATCAGCAGGAAGGAATAGACGGCGACACCGAGGAAAGCGGCGAAAAACATGGGCGATGTCCTCCTACTCCACACCCTAGGTCGTGCGGTAGGAAAAACATCTCGCGACGATGGAATTCAGCCTGCTTTCCTGCGCGGCCCCGACTCCTCCATTTCCAGGTGAACCACCCTGAGCCGAGGTGGCGGCGGTACGGACCGATGATATAGACGACGAACGCGGCAGCAGCGACGGTGCCGTAGACCATGGCATGTCCTCCGCATCAATCCTAGCTCTCGGATGGGCCTCTCCCGGTGCTTCGTCGAGAACCCGGGCGAGCGAGCCTGGATCCCCTACCTCCACTCGTGGGAGAAGATACCCGCGAAGGGCGGGCGTTCGAAACGCGAGGAGGCCGCGGCGAGGGTTGGTCCCCGCCGCGGCCTCCTCGTGGATTTCGGTCGGTCGGTCGTCCCGGCTCAGACCTGGAACGACGAGCCGCAGCCGCAGCTCTTGACGACGTTCGGGTTGTTGAAGACGAACCCGCGCTTCTCCAGGCCGTCGTAGAAGTCGAGGACGGTGCCGTCGAGGTAGGGGTCGAACTTCTTGTCGACGGCCAGCTTGACGCCGTGCTGCTCGACGACGCGGTCGCGGTCGGAGGTGTCGGTGTCGAAGTTCAGGTCGTAGGCGAAGCCGCTGCAACCGCCCCCCTTCACGCCGATGCGCAGGACCGTCCCGTCGGGGAGGCTCTGGTCGGTGATGATCTTCTTGACTTCGTCGGCGGCCTTCTCGGTCAGCGTCACGCCCATCGCACGTTCTCCTTCTGGTCAATCTCTCGGCGGAACGATCGGGGGGTCGCCGCGAAGGGGCGGGACTCCGCTCGCAGGAATTCTAACACGACGTCAACTCGGATGCGGTCCGCCCGGCTCCATCTTACCGGACGCGGCCCACGCCGAGCTATGCACGCGCAGCGACGCCACGGCCTTCGCCACGACCTCGGCCGCGTAGTCGACCTCCTCGGCGGTCGTGAACCGGCCCAGGCCGAACCGCAGGCTGGCCCGCGCCGAGTCGTCGTCCCGGCCCATCGCCCGGAGGACGTGGCTGGGCTCGGGCTCGGCCGACGTGCACGCCGCGCCCGAGCTGACGGCGACGTCGCGCATGGCCATCATCAGGGCCTCGCCGTCGACGTAGGCGAAGCTCATGTTGAGGTTGCCCGGGAGGCGTTCGGTCGGGTGGCCGTTCAGGGTCACGTCGGCCACAGTCGCCCGGATCGCGGCCTCCAGGCGGTCGCGCAGGGATCGGAGGCGGGCCGCGTCGGCCTCGCGCTCGCGGGCGGCGATCTCGATCGCCTCGCCCAGCCCGACGATCAGCGGGACGGCCGGCGTGCCGCTGCGCAGCCCGCGCTCGTGGCCGCCGCCGTCGAACAGGGGCTTGATCCGGACCTGCGGGTCCTTGCGGCGGACGTACAAGGCCCCGATCCCCTTCGGCCCGTACATCTTATGCGCCGAGAGGCTGAGCAGGTCGACGTGATCCGCGCGGACGTCCAGCGGGACCTTGCCGACGGCCTGGGTGGCGTCGGTATGGAAGACGATCCCGCGCCCGTGGCACAGCTCGCCGATCGCGCGGATTGGGTTGATCGTCCCGACCTCGTTGTTGGCCGCCATCACCGAGACGAGGACCGTCTCCGGCCGGAGCGCCGCGAGGACGGCCCCTTCGTCGACCCGGCCCGCGTCGTCGCACGGGACGATCGTGACCTTCCAGTCGGTCTCTCGGCCGAGGCGTTCGACCACGTCCAGGACCGACTTGTGCTCGACGGCCGTGGCGACGACGTGGTCGCCCTTCCGGCGCAGGAACGGGAGGGCCCCCTTGATCGCCAGGTTGTTGGCCTCGGTCGCGCCAGCCGTGAAGACGACCTCCCGCGGCTCGGCCCCGAGCGCTTCGGCGACCTGCGCGCGGGCCTTCTCGACGGCCTCCTCCGCGTCCCATCCGAATTTATGGGAGACGCTGGCCGCGTTGCCGTAAATGTTCGTGAAATACGGCATCATCGCCGCCACGACCCGCGGGTCGGGCTTCGTCGTCGAGTGGTTGTCCAGGTAGACCGGCGGCTTGAGCAACGGCGTAGGGCCTCACGGATCGGTCGTCACCCCGCCCCGCGGTCCGGGGTACGAGGGGTCCACAAGAAGTCTAGCGGCCGGTCAAGCCGTCGGGGAGGTCGCTTCCGCGCCGCCCGGGGCTGGATCCTCGACGAGCCGGCTCCGCGACAGCGCGCGGCCAGCGAGGAAGATGAGGTATGGCACGAGGTACATGCCGACGATCGAGGCGACACCCCCCTCGCGGTTGAAGTCGATCATGGCCTGCGGGATGGATCGTATCGCGGTGAGGACGGCGACAAGGATCAGGAACCAGCCGAACAGCCGTCGCGGCGGCGAAGGGGCTCGCCATCGGACCCGCGTCGGGTCGAAGGCGTGCGAGCAGCCGTCACAGGTCATCGGGGCGCCGGGATCGACGGGGAACAGCTTCCGGCCACAGTTCGGGCACAGTGTCGAGGCCAACGCGTCCCCTCCATCAATCCGGAGGCAAGGCCCGAGGGCGTGGCGGGGTCAATTGGGGCGAGCGACGTCACGCTTGGCGGGGATGGAGCGCAGGTGGTCGACGAGGGTGGCCATGGAGGGCCAGCGGTCGCGGCGGTCGACGGCGACGAGCTTCAGGAGGACGTCGCGGACCTCGTCGGAGAGCTTGGGCTTGAGGGCCTGGGGGTCGGTGGGCGGGTTGCGGAAGCGCTGGAGGAGGGCGTTGGGGGAGGCGGCGACGTCGTAGGGGAGCTTGCCGGTGAGGACCTGGAAGGCGACGACGCCGAAGCCGTAGACGTCGATGGATTCGTCGATCGGCTCCCGGCGCATCAGCTCCGGGGCCATGTAGAGGAGGCAGCCGGTGCGGTTGCCGGGCTTGCGGAAGGCGGGGGCGTTCGGGACGGTGAGGCCGAAGTCGATCACCTTGGCCTGGAGGTCGCGGCCCCGGTCGATCAGGAAGTTGCGCGGGTTGACGTCGTGGTGGATGAAGCCGGCCGCGTGGACGGCCGCCAGGCCCTCGGCGGCCTGGGCGAGCCATTGCATGCGCTGGTCGGTCTTCCCCAGGTTCTGCTGGTAGACCGCCTCGAAGCTCAGGCCGTGGATGTACTCCATGACGAGGTATTCCTCGCCGCGCGAGGTGGTCCCGTGCTCGAACGTCCGGACGACGTGCGGGTGGCGGACCTGGACGGCGATCGCCCCTTCGCTCGGGCGTTCCTCGTGGCGCGAGGCGCGGGCGTGGGCGTGCTCGTTCTTGCCGCGGTCCAGCACCTTCAGGCAGACGGTCTTTCCCGACTCGGAGTCGACGGCCTTGTAGACCCGGGACATGCTCCCCTGCGAGGAGATCGAGGAGACGTCGAGCTGGATGTGGAAGCGCCGCTGGACGTCGACGCCCGAGCGGCGACCGCCGGCCTTCGGCGGGGCCGGCGCGAACATCCCTTTCAGCTTGCCGATCATGTCGCCACGCCCTCCTCTTCGAAGCCCTCCGGGCCGGGCCGCGGGCGGATCCCACCCGATCGCCTACGAGCGATTCGCGCGGTTGTGACGAACCTTCAACCGAAAGTTGGGACTCGACCCGCGTCATCGTAGACGACGGGAGATCCTCTTAACCCGTTCGTTCTCGGATGGTTAATGAACATTCACGCGGGGCCGGGCCTGCGCGGGGGCCGGGAGGGCCGGCCCCCGCGCGAGAGGTCATCGAGGGGCGGGGACGCGGGAGACGAGGCGGCCGGAGGGGGTGGTGAGGGTCCCCTCGGTGCGGGCGAGGATCCGACGGCTGCCGAACGGCGACGGCGGCTCGAATGTGGCGACCTTGACCAGCTTGGGGGCGCTGGGGGGCCAGTTCTCGTACTCGGATTCCAGCAGGAGGACGTGGCGGCTCTCGCCGGTCTCCGGGAACGCCAGGTGTTGCGGGCTGCTGAGGAGCCGCACCGGACGGCCGATGGCCCACGCGAGGTCCTCGGGCCATTCGTGCTGGGTGTAGAGCGTCCAGTGCGGGAGGAGCCACTGGCCGATGGCCCGGCCCCAGGGGCCCTGGCCGTAGCGATAGGTCCACTCGGGGGCGTAGAAGCCGGCGTGGGCCAGCTTCAGGCAGGCGGTCAGGATGAGCATGGCCGCCACGCCCCGGCGCAGGCTCCGGGTCTCGAGCGCCCGCCAGAGCGTCGCGACCACCACCGCCCCGCCGATCGCGAACGCGACGCCGATCGGTCGGTAGTAGGTGAAGACGATCGTCATGACGAACGCCCCGTAGGCCGTCAGCGAGGCCCACGCGACCGTCATGGCCGTCGTCAGGCCGAAGAACGACCTCCGCTCGCCCGCCGCGAGCCGGCCCGACCAGGCGGCCTCCAGCGCCGAGGCCGAGGCGACGAGCAGGCCCATGAGCGCCGGCAGGGCCGCGGCCGTCGCCACGCCCGGCACGACGGCCCCGCAGATCGCCGCCGCGACGGCGACCCGGATCCAGTCCATCACCAGCCCGCCGTCGGCCTTGAGGCCCTCGCGGGCCGATCGCCCGAACAGGAGGAACGCGAACGGAGAGAGCGGCAGCCCGGCGACGAGGATCTTGAGGGGGACGGCCCACGCCGCCCCCTGGTCGATCGGCGCGACGATCGAGGCGACCCACCCGAGCGCGGACGTCGGCAGCGACCACTGGAGCCGCTGCGTCAGCGGCCAGACGAGCGCCGCGGCGGCGGCCTCGGCGGAGGCGGCCTCGATCGTCCAGAAGAACCAGGCGACCGCCGTCGCGACGGGGGGGGCGACCAGCTTGAACGAGAAGTCGGCGTCGCGACGCCCCAGCACCAGCACCGAGAGCGCGATCACCAGCAGCGGAGGCCAGCCCCCGGAGAGGAACGCGGCCGACGCCCACAGCCCCGCGACCCAGTCCGACCGCCGCGACAGCAGCCGGTCGAGCGCGGCGATGGTGGCCAGGCCGGTCAGGAAGTCCATCCCCCGGCTCCCCGCGTGGTCCATCAGGGCCGTCGAGCCGAACCAGGCGAAGCCGAACAGGAGGGCGACCGCCGGCCTGCCCAGGGCGATGAACCGCCGGGCCACGAGCCAGCCGGCGGCGAGGCCGGCGACGGCCGACGGCCACAGCACGGCGCCGTTCTCGGGCTTGCCGCGCTCGCCCAGCAGGAAGACCAGGCGCGAGACCGCGGCGGGGATCGGCCAGACGTCGGGACGCCAGCGGCCGTAGACCTGGCCGAGCGGGCCGAAGCCCTCGCTCGCGGCGACGCCGATCCGGGCGTCGCGGCCGGCCAGGTCGGCGTCGGCCCCCCCGACCAGGACGTACGCCAGGCCCAGCAGGATCAGGGCCGGGCCGGCCCAGGCGCGGGCCTCGGGGAGCTTGAGGACGAGCTGGCCGTCGTCGGCGCGGAAGCGTCGGCCGAGGTCGGCCCGCGCGGCGTGCTTCTCGTCAACGCGGTTCATCGGCGGCCTCCTCCGGGAGCGGCAGGGATTCGGCCTCGGCGGGCGCGTTACGCTCGTCGAGGGTGATCGGGTGGTGGAGGTCGGAGTCGGGCTTGTTGCGGGCCATCGCGTAGATGTAGCCCGGGATCCAGCCCTCGCGGTAGGTCTGGCGGCGGGCCTCCGCGGCGACGTCGTCGATCGTCCAGCCGTCGCGCTCGAACCGATACATCGCGACGGAGGAGCCGGTCCGGCAGGTGCCGCGGGCGCAGTGGACCAGCACCGGACGGCGGGCGTCGTCATCGACCAGCTCCAGGACCTTGCGGAACTGCTCCTCGCGGCCGAAGCCGTCGCCGGGCATGGGCAGGTTGACGAAGCCGACGTTCAGCGACTTCGCCAGCGCCCGCTCCTCCTGCATCTCGCGGCCGGGGAGCTGGAAGTTGACCACGGTCTTGATGCCGTAGCGCCGCACGGCCTCCGTGAGCTGGTCGCCGTTGAGCTGGCCGCTGCGGTAGAGGACGCCGGGCTTCACGACGTCCCAGTGGTCCCATCGCAGCCGGTTCTGCCGGTCGAGCACGGCCATCCAGCCGGCGACGGCGGCACCCGCCGCGAAGATCGCGCCGAGGAGGATTCTGCGCATTCGCCCCCATCCTGTCCTGGAGAGTCGAACCGTTCGTGGTTCCGAAGGCTCGGCGGGCGGGCGAGGCGCAGGGTGTCGGACGATCCCGAGCGGCCGGGCATGGTAGGCGGAGACGCCCGATCGGTCAATGCGGACCGCGGCGGCCGACGGCGCGACTTGTCCGAGCCATTGCGGCGGCTATAGGATAAGGACGACGAAGGGCCACCGCGGACGCCCTCCATCCATCGAATTCCCCGAGGGGCCTCCCATGCGACTTCTCCATCCCGCCGGGCTCCGTGCGACGGCGATCGTCGCCGCGTTCGTCCTGGCGGCCTCGGCGTTCGCCGACGGCCAGCCCGCCCAGAAGGACAGCCCGGCGCGAGGGAAGCCGAAGGACGCCGAACTGACGGCGACGATCGAGCCCGCCCAGGCCGCGCCGGGCGACGTCGTGCAGCTCAAGGTGCGGGCCAAGCTGAAGCCGGGCTGGCACATCTACACCTTCGCGGAGAAGCAGCGCGACGAGGGCCCGCGGCACACCCTGTTCGACGCCTTCGACCTCGACGGCCTGGAGAAGGCCGGCGACTGGAAGGCCGATCGCGAGGCCCATTCGAAGGCCGAGCCCGCCTTCGAGAACAAGGTCTTCGAATACTACGAGGACGAGGTCGTCTGGAGCCTGCCCCTCAAGGTTCCCGCCGGGGCCGCGGGCGATAAGACGGTGAAGGTCCAGGCGAGCTATCAGGTCTGCAACGCGTCCAGTTGCAGCTTCCCCGGGCGCTGGACGCTCCCCGCGGCGACGTTCAAGGTCGCCGACCAGCCCGCGGCGGCCCCCTCCGCGACGCCTGGGAAGCCCAAGAAGAAGGACACGATCGAGAAGCTTCGGCCCAAGGGCGTGACGATCACCCCGTCCGCGTCCCCCGCCGTCGCGAAGCCCGGCGACGTGGTGAAGTACACCGTCGCCGTGAAGCTCGACCCGGGGTTGCACGTCTACAACGTGGAGAAGCCGGGCGCGAACCCGAACGGCCCCGTCCCGACCTCGTTCGACCTGTTCGACGCCGGCGGCCTCGTCGCGGGTGCGACCTGGACCCCGGCGCAGGATCCGGTCGCGAAGCCCGAGCCGGCCTTCGGCGACAACGTGATCGTCGAGTTCTTCGAGGAGGAGGCCGCCTGGACCGTCGAGCTGAAGGTCCCGGCCGACGCCGCCCCCGGCGACCACGTCGTCCGCAGCCAGATCAACTACCAGATCTGCAACGAGAACGCCTGCTTCCCCCCGACCTATCAGACCCTCGCCGACGTGGTGGTGAAGGTGGACGGCGTCGCCGCCGCCCCCGCGCCGGCGGTCGTCGAGACAGCCCGCGTCGAGCCCGCGGCCCCTGCCCCGGTCGCGGCCGAACCGCCGCCCGCCGCGGCGGCCGTCGCGACGGAACCCGCCGTCGGCGCGGCCCCAGTCGCGACGGTCGCCGAGGCCCCCACCAGCGAGATCGCCCGGACGGCGAACGAGAGCCTGTGGAAGTTCCTGCTGGCCTGCGCCCTGGGCGGGCTGTTCGCGCTGGCGATGCCCTGCGTGTGGCCGATGATCCCGATCACGGTCAACTTCTTCGTGAAGCAGGGGGGCAAGGACGGCAAGGGGGGGGCGACGAGCCTGGCGGTGGCGTATTGCCTGGCGATCATCGGCATCTTCACGATGGTCGGCGTCTTCTTCTCGTTCTTCTTCTCGGCCGCGTTCCTGCAAAACCTGGCGAACAACCCCTGGCTCAACCTGGTGGTCGCCGGTCTGTTCGTGGCCTTCGGCCTGAGCCTGCTAGGGCTGTTCGAGATCCGCCTCCCCAGCTTCCTGCTGAACGCCTCGTCCCAGGGCGAGAGCCGGGGCGGGCTGGTCGGCGTGGTCTTCATGGCCCTGACGCTGACGATCACGTCGTTCACCTGCACGTTCCCGGTCGTCGGCGGCCTGCTCGTCATGGCGGCCAACGGCAACTTCCTCTACCCGATCATCGGCCTGGCGACGTTCGCCTCGGTGATCGCCCTCCCCTTCTTCGTCCTGGCGCTGGCTCCGGGCCTGATCTCGAAGATGCCTCGCAGCGGCGACTGGATGAACTCGGTGAAGGTCGTGGGCGGCCTGGTGGAGATCGGCGCGGCGCTGAAGTTCCTGAACACGGCCGAGCTGGGCTGGGTGACGCCCGAGAACGCCTGGTTCGACGCCCAACTCGTGCTGACGGCGTGGATCGTCCTGTCGGCCGTCTGCGGCGTCTACCTCCTGGGCCTGTTCCGCACCGACCACGACTATGACGAGGTCAAGGTCGGTCCCGGCCGCATCGTCTTCGGCTGCATGTTCCTGGGGCTGGCGCTCTATATGATGCCCGGCCTGTTCGGCCGGCCGCCGCAGGGTCTCGTCTGGGACCGGCTGATCGTCGGCATCCTGCCGCCCGACTCCAACGAGCTGACGGCCGAGGTCCGCGTCGCGGGGGCCGAGCCCGGCGGCGGCGAGGTCAAGGCGTCCTCCCCCGACCCGGCGCAGGCCGAGCGCGAGCAGAAGAGCCGGCACGGCGTCCTCTGGGGCATGAGCCTGGACCAGGCCAAGGAGGAGGCCGCCGCGCAGGGCCGGCCGATCCTGATCGACTTCACGGGCGTCAACTGCGCCAACTGCCGGTTGATGGAGCGTCGGGTGCTGCCGCGCCCCGACATCGTCAAGCTACTGGAGGAGTTCGTGACGGTCCAGCTCTACACCGACCGGGTGCCGATCGACTCGATCACGGCCGAGCAGCGTGAGGAGTTGGCCCAGGCGAACCAGATCCGCCAACTCGACCTGGCCGCCGAGCAGACGAACCCGTTCTACGTGATCCTCACGCCCGACGGCAAAGTCGTCTCCTCCATCGGCGGCTACAACGAGCCCCCCGTGTTCCAGGACTTCCTGGTCAAGGCGCTCGACAAGGCTCGCGGGGCTTCGCGCGTGGCCCAGGCCGTGAGGCCCTGAGTGGAGAGACGGGCCCCATTCGTCCCCTGATCACCACCGCCAGCCGTCGCGGATCGACGGGTCGACGACGCAGTCGGCCGGCCAGCCGCCGCGATGGAGTTCCACGATGCAGCGGGCGGCCCCCTCGGCCATCGCGTCCATCGCTCCGGCGTCGACGCCGCCGACGTGGGGGCTGAGGATCAGGTTCGGCGCGCCGAGGAGGGGGCAGTCGGACGTCGGGGGCTCCTGGTGGAAGACGTCCAGGCCGGCCCCGGCGAGACGTCCCGAGTCCAGAGCGGCGCGGAGGTCGGCGTCGACGATCATGCCGCCGCGGGCCGTGTTGATGAGGTAGGCGCCGGGCTTCATCCTGGCGAGGAACCGCGCGTCGACCAGGCCGCGAGTCCCGGGCGTCAGCGGGACGTGCAGGCTGAGGACGTCGGCCGTCGCGAGCAGTTCGTCCGGGTCGACGCGGGCGATCTCCAGGCGCTCGTCCTCGTCCGTGGAGGGCAGGAGGTCGTGGGCGACGACCCGCATGCCGAAGGCCCGCGCCCGAGTAGCCACGGCCCGGCCGATCCGCCCCAGGCCGTACAGGCCGAGCGTCCGCCCGCGGAGGGGCGTGCCGGGGCGGCGGATCCAGCCGCCATCGTGGATGGCCGCGCTCAGGGGGACCACCTCGCGGGCGAGGGCCAGCATGAGGGCGAAGACGTGTTCGGCGACGCTCTCGTGGTTCGCGCCGGGGGTGATCGTGACGACGACGCCGTGGTCGCGGGCGGCGGCCAGGTCGATGCCGTCGTGGCCGACGCCCGTCCGGGCGGCGACGCGCAGGCGGGGGGCGATCGCGAAGAGGTCGGGCGTCAGCCGCTCCATGCCGACGATGGCGGCGTCGGCGTTCGGGAGGAGTTCTCGGAGCTGGGCGGGGGTCAGGACGTTGCCGGCGTCGGGGTCGATGGGGTCGAAGCCGGCGTCGGTCAGGAGGTCGCGGAAGCGGCCGGGGCGGTTGCGCAGCATGGGCTGGCAGATCAGGACGGAGGGCATCGCGGGGGCTCGGCGGGCGGGACGGTCGGGCGGCCCGCCCCGGAAGCGCAACCGGGCGACGCGGGCCGTCGGGGGCGTCGGGGAGGGAGGAGGGCGGAACCCGGCTCAAGTCGCGGTCCCGGAATCGTCGACGTCCAGTATTTAGAGTAGCGACGGGCGGGCTCCTTGTGCGAGGACCTTCGCGGTCGGGGAGCCGATCCGCCCGGCCGGGCGACTGTTCAAGCCCTGGACGGGCCGATATTCTTCTTTGGTAGGTGCGGCGGGGTCCCCGCTGGGGCGAGCCCCGGTCGCGATCGACCTCCCCCGATTCGCACGGCCCAACCCTGGGGTGGACGCAAGGCATGGGGGTTCTCAAGTTCAGGCTGCCGTCGGACGAGGCCGCCGCGCGGGTCGCGGGCCAGCGACGCGTCTACACGACGGGGCTGGACCGCACGCCCGGGCGGCTGGGCCTGGACTTCCGCAACGGCCTGATGACCTGCTCCAGCGACGCCAGCGAGAGCGGACGGCTGTTCACGCCCTGGCCCGTCCCCGGCTTCGGGGCGCCGGTCGTCGGCACGGCCACCCTGGGCGAACGCCCCTCCCCCTACGTCCTGGCCCTGGAGCTGGCCCGCGGCAAGCTCAACGACGTCCGCAACCAGATGGCCGACTGGACCCAGCTCGGCCTCCGGACCGACTCGGCCCTCGCCGACCTGCTGCGCGACTCGCGCCGGGCGTTCGTCCGCGCCGCGCTCGACGCCGCCGACCCCGACGCCTCGTTCGTCGCCGCCCAGGAGAGCCTGGAGGCGTCCACCAGGGCCGGGGCGCTGCTGACGGAGACCTACCTGGCCCAGGTGCTCCAGAACCGCCTGGCCGTCACCGGCCGGCTGGGGACCGGCCTGACCTGCGTGCTGTCCGGCGACCCGGACAGGGCGGCGGGGTCGACCTCTTGGCCCGCCACGTTCAACACGGCCCAGGCCGCCGCGACGTGGAAGGACCTGGCCCCGTCGGAGGGGAAGATCCGCTGGGACCTCCTCGACGCGCAGGTCGCGTGGGCCCGCAAGCATCGCATGAACGTGGAGGCCGGGCCGCTGATCGAGTTCCGCGCCGGCAGCCTCCCCGACTGGATCTGGCTCTGGGACGGCGACGTGGAGACGATCGGCGGCTTCGTCGCCGACCACGTCCGCCAGGTCGTCTCGCGATATCGGGGCAAGGTCCCCGTCTGGCACGTCGCCCATCGCCCCGCCGGCCACGACGTCCTGGGGCTGGGCGAGGAGGACCAGATCCGCATCACCGCCCGCGCCATCCAGGTGGCCCGCCAGGCCGACCCGGGGGCGCAGCTCTGCCTGGGCGTCGACCGGCCCTGGATGGAATGGATGAGCGGCAGCCGGTTCCAGCTCGGCCCGCTGCACCTGTGCGACTACCTGATCCGCTCGGACGTCGGCATCTCCAGCGTCGCCCTGGAGGTCGCGCCCGGCTACTCGAACCCCGGCAGCGACTCGCGCGACCTGTTCGAGTTCTCGCGGCTGCTCGACCTGTACTCGCTGCTGAACGTCCCGCTCAACGTGATCCTGGTCGCCCCGTCGTCCGCCGGGCCCGACCCCCAGGCCGACCCGAACGTGAAGGTGGAGACCTGGCAATATCCGGCCCCCCCCACCGAATCCGGCCAGGCCGACTGGGCCGCCCGCTGGACCGCCCTGGCGATCGCCAAGCCGTTCGTGCGCTCCGTCGCCTGGCCCCAGCCGACCGACGGCGTCCCCCACCTCTATCCCCACGGCGGCCTCCATCGCCCCGACGGCGCCCCCAAGCCCGCCGTCGCCCGCCTCCGCACCCTCCGCGACGACCTGCTGGCGTGACCCGGCCGGCGAATCGGCGCCGATGCTTCCTTGACCGGCGCATCGAGGCCGGACTACGATCCGCACCGGCCTCGCGAGGGTGCCCTTCCAGGAGGATGGATCGATGCTTCGGCGGATTTCGGCCCCATCGCGACGAGGCCCCCTCCTGTTCCTCGTCGCGTCGGCATGGTCGACGCTCGCGGCCGTCGCCCAGGAGCCCGGGCCGATCGTGGAGTTGCAGGAGACGTCCAACTACTCGCGCGTGAAGGTGACGCGCGAGCCGGGGACGCGGCATCGCACCTTGTGGTTCGTCCGCGACAACGGCCAGGAGGTCATCGAGAGCAGCGTCGACCTGGAGCGGCCCGACGACCTGCGGATCGAATACACCCGGTTCATGTTCCTGAGCTACGCCTTCCGTCCCGAGCCGAAGAGGGCGCTCATCGTGGGGCTCGGCGGCGGGGCGATGGTCCACTTCCTCAAGGCCCACGACCCCGGGCTGAAGCTGGACGTCGTCGAGATCGACCCGATGATCGTCGGCATCGCCGACCGCTTCTTCGACGTGCGGTCGGGCGGTAACGTCGACGTGAGGACGGCCGACGGCCTGGCCTACCTCAAGCAGGCCGAGGCGAAGTACGACGTGATCTACATGGACGCCTTCCTCCGCCCCTCCGGCGGCACCGACAAGACCGGCGTCCCGCTCCACCTGAAGACGGAAGCCTTCTACGGCCAGGTGAAGGCGCGCCTCAACCCCGACGGCATCGTGGTCTTCAACCTCAACCCTCATCCCGCGATCCAGCAGGACATCCGCAACATCCGACGCTCGTTCCGCAACGCCTACGCCTTTCGCCTCGAGGGCTACCCGGGTTTCATCGTCGTCGCCTCCACCGCCGAGAAGCCGATGACCCGCACCGAGATCGAGGTGGCGGCCGAAAAGATCGACGAACGCTTCCACGCCCCGTTCCAACTCCGACCAGCCGGCCGGCCGGCTGGTCGGGGATTGACCAGCCCGGTCGTCGCGACCGCCCGGAAACCGCGTTGCCAGGGGTGGACGCGGCCGGTATGATGGTCGGTTCGCGAATCCCTCCGTCCGTGGACGACCCGACGAGTCATGTTCGACGACCTGCAAAAGCGCCTGTCCTCCGCCTTCAGGCGGTTCCGCGTCAGCGGCGTCTTGACCGAGGCCAACATGCAGGAAGGCTTGCGCGAAGTGCGCACGGCCCTCCTGGAAGCCGACGTCAACTTCAACGTCGTCCAGGACTTCATGGCCCGCGTGCAGCAGAAGGCCGTCGGCGCGCAGGTCGTCAAGAGCGTGCGGCCGGAGCAGCAGATCGTCAAGCTCGTCCACGACGAGCTGGTCGAGACCATGGGGCCGTCCGACCCGACCATCCGGTTCGAGAAGTCGGGCCCCACCGTCATCATGCTGTGCGGCCTCCAGGGCTCCGGCAAGACGACGACCTCCGGCAAGCTGGCGAAACTGCTGGCCGGTCAGAGCCGCAAGCCGATGCTCGTCGCGGCGGACCTCCAGCGGCCGGCGGCCGTCGAGCAGTTGAAGGTCGTCGGCGAGCAGATCGGGGTGCCGGTCTTCTCGCAGGAGGGGACGAACCCCGTCAAGCTCTGCCAGGACGCGTTCGTCGAGGCCAACCGCAAGGGCTGCGACACGATCATCCTGGACACCGCCGGCCGGCTCCACGTCGACGACGAGCTGATGGCCGAGCTGGTGCAGATCGAGAAGAAGGTCAAGCCCCACCAGGTCTTCTTCGTCTGCGACGCCATGACCGGCCAGGACGCCGTGGCCTCGGCCGAGGCGTTCAACAAGGCCCTGGAGCTGGACGGCGTCATCCTCACCAAGCTCGACGGCGACGCCCGCGGCGGCGCGGCGCTCTCGGTGCGGAAGGTGACGGGCGTCCCGGTCAAGTTCGTCGGCAAGGGGGAGAAGCTCGACCGCCTGGAGCCGTTCGACCCCGAGCGGCTCGTGGGCCAGATGCTGGGCATGGGCGACATCGTCGGCCTGGTCAACGCCGCGCAGGCGACCGTCGACGCCGAGGAGGCCCGGCTCCAGCAGGAGAAGATGGCCAAGGGGAAGTTCGACCTGGAGGACTTCCGCAAGCAGATCATCCAGATCAAGAAGATGGGCTCGGTCCAGGACGTCATGGGGATGTTCCCGGGCATGGGCCAGATGGCCGAGAACCTGGGGGGGATCGACGCCGACGGCGAGATCCGCCGGATCCAGGGGATCATCGACAGCATGACCCCCCGGGAGCGCAGCCGCCCCGACCTGATCGACATCAGCCGCCGCCGCCGCATCGCCGCCGGCGCCGGGGTGGAGCCGTCGGACGTCTCCGGCCTGGTGAAGCAGTTCGACGCCATGGCCGCGTTCGTCAAGCAGATGTCCCAGATGAGCATGCTCGACAAGCTCAAGGCCATGACCGGCCTGGGCCGGGCCGCCGCGCTCAACCCCACGGCCAAGCTGCTGGCCCCCAAGGTCGGCACCGGCAAGCGGCTGTCGCCCAAGGAGCGCGAGAAGCAGAAGAAGTTGCGCGAGAAGGAAGAGCGCAAGAAGCGCCGCGAGGAGCGAGACGCCCGCGGCCAGTCCCCGGGGGCCTGACCGCCCCCCGCCCGAACACGACGAGAGCACCCCACGCCCCGACCGCCCCTGCCGAGAACGAGCACGGCGGCCCCCGGGGCCATTCCCGCAGGATTCTGGATCGCCCCCGCCCGCGTCGCCGCCGGTCGTCCCGGCGGGGCCCGCACGGGGGCCCTGGAAGACGAAGAGACGAGAGGAGACCGCGAGTGGTCCGCATCCGGATGAAGTCGATGGGACGTCGGCACAGGCCCTTCTTCAGGATCTGCGCCATGGACACCCGCACGCCGCGCGACGGCCGGGCCATCGAGGAGCTGGGGCACTACGACCCGATGTCCCGCAACCCCGAGACCCAGACGGTCCTGAACGCGGACCGGATCCGCTACTGGCTGAGCGTCGGCGCGCAGCCGTCGGACAAGGTGGCGGCGATCCTGCGGAAGCACAAGGTGACGAAGCCGGCCCCCGGCGAGCCGTGGGAGCTGCCCAAGCCGGCCCCGACGCCCGCCGCCGAGGCCCCGGCCGCGACCCCGACGGCCTCCTGACCTACGGGACCGGCCGGCCATGTCACCCGCCTCGCCGCCGCTTCGGATCGACGTCCTCACGCTCTTCCCCGGCCTCTTCGCCGGGTTCCTGGGCGGGAGCATCGTCGGCCGGGCGCTCGCCAAGGGCCTCGTCGACGTCCGCACCTGGGACATGCGCGACTGGGCCGAAGGCCGGCACAAGCAGGTGGACGACCGGCCGTTCGGGGGCGGGCCCGGGATGGTGCTGATGGCGCCCCCCGTCGTCGCCGCCGCCGAGGCCGTCCTGGAGGCCGCCGAGCCGCGCGGATCCCTGATCGTCCTCTCCCCCCAGGGGGCCAGGTTCGATCAGGCGAAGGCCGCGGAGCTGGCCGGCCGGGGGCGGTTCACCCTGGTCTGCGGGAGGTACGAGGGGTTCGACGAGCGGATCATCGAGATCCTCCGGCCCGAGCTGCTGTCGGTGGGCGACTTCGTCCTCTCCGGCGGCGAGCCGGCCGCGATGGTCGTGATCGACGCGGTCGCCCGCCTGGTCCCCGGGGTCCTCGGCGACGCCGAGAGTGCCGTGGACGAGTCGTTCGGGCCCGACGGCGGCCTCGAATACCCCCACTACACCCGCCCCCGCGAGTTCCGCGGGCTGGCCGTCCCGGAAGTCCTGCTCGGCGGCGACCACGCGGCCATCGCCCGATGGCGTCGCGAACACCGCCGCTGAGCCGAACCGAACGCCGCGAACCGACCGAACATTCCACCCTAACGCACGCAGAACGCCGGCCCTCCGGATGGGCCGCTCGAAAGGTCCCCAGCCATGATCAATCGGTTCCTAGCCGCCGTCGAGCAGAGCAGCATGAAGGAGAAGCTGCCGAAGTTCGAGATCGGCGACACGGTCGACGTCCACGTCCGCATCCTGGAAGGCGACAAGGAGCGCATCCAGATCTTCAACGGCGTCGTGATCGCCCGCTCCGGGAGCGGCACCCGCGAGATGTTCGTCGTCCGCCGGATCGTCCAGGGTGAGGGCGTGGAGCGCAAGTTCCCGATCCACTCGCCCCGGATCGCGGACATCGTCGTGAAGCGCTCCGGCAAGGTCCGCCGGGCCAAGCTGTACTACCTCCGCGAGCGCTCGGGCAAGGCCGTCCGCCTCAAGGAGCGGTTCACCACCGGTGCCGCGCTGGACGACGCGAAGGCCGCCAAGGCCGAGCGCAAGGCCGCCAAGGTCGCCGCCAAGAAGGTCAAGGCCGAGGCGAAGGCCGCGGCCAAGGCCGAAGCCGCCAAGTGACCCCCGCGCCGCGGCGGCCGGCCCCCCGGCCGCCGCGGCCGCCCCTTCCCACGGGAGCCCCGAGACCATGCCCCGGCGCGTCGTCCTGGCGATGAGCGGCGGCGTCGACAGCTCCGTGGCCGCCCACCTGCTGAAGGCGGACGGCTACGACGTCGTGGGGCTCTTCATGCGCACCGGCTCCCACGGCGAGTCCGAGGAGCGCCGGGCCAAGACCTGCTGCTCCGTCGCCGACGCCGTCGACGCCCGGCGCGTCGCCGACCGGCTGGACGTCCCGTTCTACGTCCTCGACTTCGAGGACGATTTCGGCCGGATTCAGGACTATTTCGCCGACGAGTACTTCGCGGGCCGCACGCCGAACCCCTGCGTGATGTGCAACATCTGGCTGAAGTTCGGCCGGCTGTGGGAGTACGGCAAGCAGGTCGGGGCCGACTTCGTGGCCACCGGCCACTACGCCCGGATCGCCGTCGCCGCCGACGGCACCCGCCGGGTCGCCCGCGGCGTCGACCGCGATAAGGACCAGTCCTACGTCCTCTCCGGCCTCTCGCGCGAGATCCTCGACCGGATCCTGTTCCCCGTCGGCGAGCTGGCCAAGGCCGACGTCCGCGCCGTGGCCCGAGACCGGGACCTGCCCGTCCACGACAAGGCCGAGAGCCAGGAGATCTGCTTCGTCCCCGACGACGACTACCTCGGCTTCGTCCGCCGCCGCCGCCCCGATGCGGAGACCTCGGGCCGGCTGATCGACGAGGACGGCCGGGTCTTGCGCGAGCACGACGGCATCGAGAAGTTCACCGTCGGCCAGCGCCGGGGCCTGGGCCTCGCGGTCGGCGAGCCGCGCTACGTCGTGCAGATCGAGCCCCTGTCGCGCACGGTGACGGTGGGCAAGAGGGAGTCGCTGGCGCGCGTGGGGCTTGAAGCCTCGCGATTCAACTGGCAGGGCCCGGCCCCCGACGGCCCGACGCGCTGCCTGGCCCAGATCCGCGCCCGCCACCGGGCGACCGCCGCGACGGCCGAGCCGCTGCCGGACGGCCGCGTGCGGGTCCGGTTCGACGAGCCCCAGCCGGCCGTGGCCCCCGGCCAGGTCGTCACGCTCTACCAGGACGATATGGTGCTCGGCGGAGGATGGATCGACGCCCCGCTCGTCGACTGAGCCGGGCTCGCGACGAGAGGATTTCAGGACCCAGCCGATGAGCCGCATCAGCCTGATCGTCCCCGCCACCCGGGACGAGCCGTTCCGCAACGGCGAGCTGGCGACCTACCAGCGCCTCCTGATGGAACGGGGGGGCGTCGAGGCGGTCGAGGTCGTCTTCGCCGATCGGGCGCCGACCGACCGGCTTTCCCTCGCCGTCCACCCGATGATCCAGGTGGTCGACGACGCCGCGAACCACGTCAGCCTGCTGCGCCAGGGGCTGGCGGCGGCGCAGGGCGACGTCCTGATCGTGCTCGATCCCACGCGCGAGTACGCGCCGGAGGCGATCCTCCAGGTGATCGACTCGCTGCGCGAGAGCGGGGCCGACCTGGTGGTCGGCGTGCCGAGGAGCGGGCGGAAGCTCTGGAGCCTCGGGGGCGTGCGGGGCCGGACGCTGGCCATCCTGGGCCGCCTGGCCCTGGGGACGTCGGACGGCCTCTCCGGGCTGGCGGCGATGCGGCGCTCGGCCGTGCACTCGCTCGTCGCGGAGTCCCCCGCGGTCTCGGGATCGCTCATCCTGCTCGACGTCCTGACGTGGTGCTCGGGGACGCTGCTGGACGTCCCGGTGAACACCGGCGCCGAAGACAAGCGACGGATCGACGCGATCGGCCTGGACGACCTGCGCCAGCTCAAGCGGGTGCTCGACCATCGCTTCGGGACGCTGTCGCGGCTGATCCAGTTCTGCGTCGTAGGCGCGTCGGGGATGGTGGTCGACCTGTCGCTCTACGGCATCCTGCTCTGGCTGTTCGCGTCGCTCGGCTTCGGCTCGGCGGGCGAGGCGGCGGAGGGGGCCCACGGGGCGATGTTCGTCGCCGGCTGCCTGTCGATCTGGGCGGCGATGACGTGGAACTTCGCCCTCAATCGCCGGCTGACCTTCAACGACACCCGACACGGGTCGATCGTCCGGCAATACTTCACCTACGCGCTGGGCAATGCGCTGGGGATCGCGGTGAGCCTGACGCTGAGGCTCTACCTCCCCAGCCGCTTCGACGTCTTCGCCCGGCACCGACTCGCCGCGGCCGTGGTGGGGATCGTGGTGGCCACCGGCATCAGCTTCTCGATGTCGCGCTGGATCGTCTTCCGCCGCAAGCCGGCCCCCAACCCCTCGGAGCAGGAGAAGGCGCTCGTCTGAGCGGCTACGCCCGCCGCCGGCCGAGGGACGCCGAGGCGGCGACGACGGCGATCGCCGGGACGATCGGTGCCCTCATGCGCAGGTCGGTCCAGTAGAAGGCGTGGACGGCCGTCAGGCCGACGATCAGGGCCGGCGCGATGAGGCCCGGCCAGCTTCGAGACTCGGGACGCGCCAGGCCGAGGATCAGGGCGCACCAGAGCGGCGCCGTCCAGAGGAAGGTGGCCAGCCTCGCCTTCGTCGAATAGACCCCGGCCGCCGGGAGCGGGCTCCAGAACGTGGCCAGGCGGGCGAGGCAGGCGCGGGCGAACGTCCGGGGCTCGCGACGGGCCAGGTCGACGACCTCGTCGCGGAGCCGGCGATCGGCCTCGGGCTCGGGGAGGGACGCCATCCGGAGGTTGACGGCGTCCCACCACGCCTGCTGTTCGGGCCCGGTCCAGACGGTCCCGGCCGGTCCGTCGAGCACCTGGCGGTAATAGACCTCGTTGTTGGCCAGGGCCAGCGTGTAGCCGCCGTGGGTCGTGGTGAAGACGAATTCGCCCATCGCCAGCCGGTTCCGAACGCCCCAGGGGAGCAGGACGCCTGCGACGCCCAGCGCCAGGACCGCGGAGCGCCGCAGGCGTTCGCGAGGCCCTCCCGGCCCGAGCAGGGCCGTGGCCAGGACGACGAGGCTCGCGCCCGGGAGCGTGCTGGGCCGGCCGAGGCTCGCGAGCCCCAGCGCCGCGCCGGCGGCGAGCGGGCGACGCCCCGCGGCGGCGGCCGTCGCGAGGGCGACGAGGAAGGCCGTCAGCGTCTCGGTCATCACCGACTTCGCCTGCCAGGCCAGCACCGGGTCGTAGGCGACGATCAGCCCCGCGACGGCCGCGCGGCGGGGCGTTGCGCCCAGGCGTCGCATCGCGACGACCGCGAGCGCGGCGGTCCCGGCCCCGAGCGCGACGTGCAGCAGTGTCAGGCCGACCCGGGGCCGATCCCCCTCGACGGCGACCCATGGGGCGAGGACCATCGGATAGAGCGGCGGCCGGTAGGCGGTCGCGCGGCCCTTGAAGACGAGGCCCTCGCCCGAAGCGACGGCGCGGGCGAGGGGCAAATAATTGTCCGGGTCGTCGAACCGTGCGCCGTCGCCGAGGATCACGGCCAGCCTCGCCAGCGCCGCCGCCAGCGCCGCCAGCGCGGGGCCCCGTCGCGCCCACCGATTGTCACTGGTCATGTCGCGACTTATCCTGGGGACATCCGAACCCGGCGACGACGTCCGGGCTCTCCCCATGATAGTCCCTCGATCCTCGGGCGTCAGCGACGCATCCCGCCGACGCCCCCTGCCCTTCGGACCCCTCGCCATGCCGGACCGGCCGATCGTTCTGATGTTGACCAGCATGGACGAGGCCGGCCTGCGGCTCGTGCGCGAGGCCGCCGAGGTCCGGATGGTCGACCCCAAGGATCGGGCGGCGGTGGAGGCCGCCGCGAGGGACGCCGACGCGATCATCACCCGGACGGCGGGGAAGGTCGACGCCCAGGTGCTCGACTGGGGCCCGAAGCTCCGCGTCGTCGGCCGCCACGGCGTCGGCTTCGACCACATCGACGTCCCCGCCGCCACCGCGCGCGGGATCCAGGTCGTCTACACCCCGGGCGCGAACACGCAGGACGTGGTCGAGCACGCCGTCGCGATGATGATCGGCCTCTCCAAGCATTTCCCGGCCATGATGAAGGAGCTTGAGGCGGGCAACTACGCCGCGCGGACGTCGATGAAGGGGCGCGAGATCCAGGGGCGGACTCTCGGGATCGTCGGCTTCGGCCGGATCGGCAAGCGGCTGGGCGAGACGTGCCGCCTGGCCTTCGGGATGCGCGTCCTCTACCACGACATCGTCCAGGCCCCCGAGGAGGCCGAACTCCGCGCCGGCGCCGTCCGGGCCACCTACGAGGAACTCCTCCGCGAGTCCGACTACGTCAGCCTCCACGTCCCGCTCGACGCGAGCACCCGACGGATGATGGACCGCGCCGCGCTGGCGCAGGTGAAGGAGGGGTGCATCCTCCTCAACACCTGCCGCGGGCCGGTCGTCGACGAGGAGGCCGTCGCCGACGCGCTCGACGCCCGCCTGCTCTGGGGCTACGGGGCCGACGTGTTCGACGTCGAGCCCCCGCCGCCCGACCACCCGCTGATCGGTCGTCGCGACGTGATGCTCACCCCGCACAGCGCGGCGCAGACCGAGGAGGGCCTGCGCAACATGGCGACGATGGTCGCCCGCGACGTCCTCAACGTCCTGTCCGGACGCCGGCCCGACAACGCGGTCAACGACCCGATCGAGGTCGAGCGGATCCGGGCCGAGCTGGGCAAGGCGGCGCTGTATCGCTGAGATGATCGAAGCGACGACGGGTGATGAGCGAGATTCGGGCGGCCCGGGACCGTCCCTTCATCCGCCGGGAGAGGGCGGCTGAGCCGCGGCGGGTGAGGGTCGCCGGATGCGCGGAGGGCATGCGGGCGCGAGACGCACAAGCAGACCGACGACGACGGCCTTCTCCCCTTGAGGGAGAAGGTGGCCGAAGGCCGGATGAGGGGTCGAACGGCGTCGCTTCATCCAATCCGAATCGACCTCGAAGTCCCAGGCCCTCGGCCGCGCCACCCCTCATCCGGCCCTCCGGGCCACCTTCTCCCTCAAGGGGAGAAGGGTTCGATCGCCGCGGCCGTCCCGAGACCCGACGACCCTCACCCGGCCCTCCGGGCCACCCCCTCCCGGCGGGAGGGGGATGTAGGAGATGCCGGATGAGGTTGGTCGCGGGGGTCAGCGCCCGTTGAAGCGGACGTCCTCGATCATGTCGGCCTGGAGGTGTTCGACGAAGTGCCAGGAGCACTCGTTGGAGACGATCTGGAGGAGCTTGCTCTTGAAGGTGGGCTCGCCGACGCCGGAGTCCATCGGGATGGGGCCGCGGCGGGGGAACTCGGTCTCGCAGTAGTCGTCGTAGATCGACTCGGATTCCTTCTCCTGGTCCGTCATCGGCTTCCCCTTGCTGTTGGTGGGGTGCTTCAGCTCGAACGCCTGGATGTGGACCTTGGACGAGCCCTGGAGGACGTTGAGGTCGCCCGGGTGGCGGGTGCGGAACTGCTCGACCTCCAGGACGATGACGACGTCGGCTTCGAAGTCGCGGGCCGCTTCGACCGGGTCGGACCAGTTGGGGTGGCCCTGGACCCAGTCCGAGACCTTCTCGGTGTCGACGACGGTGATCTTCTTGTTCTTGCGCAGGTTCTTGACGAACTGGCGGCCCAGGTCGCGCTCCAGGCCGGGGTACTGGGCGAGGGTGGTGGGGTCGGCCGAGGTGAGGACGACGACCTTCTTGTTCTTGAGCGAGGGGCCCGGGGCCGGGATCGTGGGCTCATTCGGCTGGAGGAAGTAGAAGATCGTGCGGGGGTCGCAGCCCGTCATGGTCAGGAGCAGGCCGACGGCCAGGGCCGGGGCGGCGAGACGTCGCATCCTCGTCATCGTACGGGGGAACATCCTTGGCCCCCTCCTTCCTTGGTTCGGGCGCGACCCGATTCGGCCCGGGGGCCGGCGTCGCGCCGTCAAGAAATCGCATCAACCAGAATGCGGAACCCACCGCGACCAGCAGGGCCAGCAGGGCGGCCGGCGGCGTCCAGGGGGAGCGGGGGCCGAGGGGCCTCCGCATCCAGGTCGTCGCCAGCAGCCAGGCGGCCGTCGGGCCCGCGAGGACGCCCAGCAGCATCCCCGCCGGGTTCGCCCGCCACGCCCGGGACCATCGCCCCCGGACGACCTCGGCCACGGCGGTCGTCGCCCCGCAGGCGGGGCAGGATCGGCCGGTCGCGGCGAGGAACGGACAGGGCGTCAGCCCGAGTTGTTCGTGCGTGCCGAATCCCCGAGGGTCCGGCTCCAGCCGGCGGGCGACCGCCAGCATGAGCAACAGTCCCACCGCCAGGGCCGCGAGCGACCATCGGACCGGCTGCGAGAGGGGTCGATTCGGAGCGGGCGGATTCATCGCAGGAGGTCCGAAAGGGCTCGCCGATACGCCGGCCGTCGGACTGCGGATCCTCGGGAAATGCGGGGGCAACCTACCCGGAAGGCCGATCGCCCGCAAGCCCGATTCAGAGCTTCCGGACCCAGGCTTCCGCCTGGTCCGTCGCCGCGAGCATGCGCCGCTCGATCTCGGCGCGGCCGGCTTCGAGGGCGTCGCGGTCGGCGTCGGGGGGGATGAACACCGGCGCGGGGGCGACGGCGGCGGCCTTGCTGTACGGCTTGGGGATGCAGAAGCGGTCCCAACTCCTCGCCCGCCACGAGTCCTTGAACGCCATCCCCGCCCCGACCACCGGGAGCCCCGTCCGGCTGGCGAGGTACGCGATCCCCTGGTGGACGTGCCGCCGCGGGCCGCGGGGGCCGTCGGGCGTGACGCAGAGGTTCCCTTCCTTGATGGTCGAGGTCATCTCGCGCAGGGCCCTAGCCCCGTTGCGCGTGCTCGACCCGCGGACCACGCCGAAGCCCAGCCGCTTGACGACCTGCGTGATCATCTCGCCGTCGCGGTGGTCGCTGATGAGGATGTGCATGCTCGGCCAGTTCCAGTAGTAGGCCGGGAAGAGCATCACCTCGTGGAAGAACGCGTAGATGTACCTCTGCCCCGAGCGCCGGGCGACCTCGGGGTCGACGGACGGATCCTCGTAGCGGAAGTGGAAGTCCCACGTCCTCCCCAGCGAGCGGATCAGCCGCGAGCCGACGCAGCCGATCGTCGCGATGAGCAGCGGGTGCTGGATCTTCACGGCTTCCCTCCCTGGAAGCGGGGCCGACGAGACGGAGACCGGCCGTAAGGTACGCGAAAGTCGCGAACCGGGCCAGGCCAGGCGGCGAGGACGCGGGACGACCGGAGGTCAGGGCGTCGAGAAGCCCCCCTCGCCGTGCGTCGCGATCCGCTCGATCCCCCGGCTGATCCGGAAGACGTGGCCGTCGGGATGGCGGACGTGCATCTCCCGGACGCCCCACGGCATGTCGGTCGGGGGGAAGGAGACCTCCAGCCCCTGCTCGACGCAACGCCTATGGACGGCGTCCACGTCGTCAACCCAGATCGACATCCACGAGCCCTTGTCGGCGGCCGAGTCGCCCCCCTCCCCGAAGGTCGGGGCCCCGCCGCCGTGGCCCCGGGAGCCCTGGGCGCCGACGCAGAGGAAGATTTCGCACTCGCCGGAGCCGACGGCCCCGAAGGTCGGCGGACTGCCCCAACCCCACAGAGCCTTCCATCCCAGCTTTTCGAACCACGCGAAGCTGCTCGCGAGGTCGGAGACGTTCAGGATCGGCGTGATCGCCTTGGCGTCCATGGGCGTACTCCCTCGATTCAGGCCCGCTCGCCGCGGCGGGCGAGGGCGTCGGCGGCGGCGAAGGTGAGGATGACCAGTCCGGTGACGAACGTGCGGTATTCCTCCGGGAAGCCGCTCATCGTGATCTGGGTCCGCAGCGCCTGGAGCAGCAGGCAGCCGGCCGCGGCCCCCAGCACGCTCCCCCGGCCCCCCTGGAGCGACACGCCGCCGACGACGCAAGCGGCGATCGAGTCCAACTCGTAGCCCGTCGCCGTGTCGGACTTGGCCACGCGGAGCCAGCCCAGGAGGAGGATCGCCGCCAGGCCCGACGCCAGGCCGCTGAGGGCGAAGGTCCACGTCCGCAGCCGGACCGTCCGCACGCCGGCCAGCCGGGCGGCCTCGGCGTTCCCCCCCAGCGCGTAGACGTGCTGGCCGAACACGGTGCGCCTCAGGACGATCCACGTCAGCAAGGCCGCGACGGCGAAGACCACCCCGCGATAGGAGACGAAGGCGTCGCCCAGCTTGAACCCCGAGTCGACCGCCTGGAAGACCTTCACACCCGGGATCGGCCGGCCTTCGAGCATGATGAACGCGGCGCCGCGGAAGATCAGCAGCGTGCTCAGCGTCGTGACGAACGGATTCGTCCGCACGACCGAGACGAAAAACCCGTTGATCGAGCCCAGCAGCAGGCCCGCCGTCAGCGCCGCGGCGAGGCAGAGCGCCGGGTTCCAGCCCTCCTGCGACAGCCGGCCGACAGTCGCGGCCACCAGCGCGAGCATCGCCCCTTGCGAGAGGTCGAAGCCGCCGCCGATCAGCACGAACGCCTGGCCGATCGCCAGCACGCCGACGATGCTCGCCTGGGTCAGGATGCTGGAGAGCGTCCCGGGCGTGAAGAAGCGCTCCGTCCGGAGCATCAGCGCCAGCGCGCCGACGATCAGGAGGATCTGGGGGAGTCGGCCGACGACGGTTCGAAGCGGGCGAGGCATGGCGGGTTCCCCGACTCTCTCGTGCGATTCTTCGCCTTCCCCCCTCGCGGGGGAAGGCAGACCCCGCAGGGGTCGGATGAGGGGGAGGACGATCGCCGGCTCCCTTGGGATTCGACGGCCCGCCCGATGGGGCCGTCCCAGCGACCCGACGACCGTCTCGCTCGTCGTCCCCCTCATCCGGCCCTTCGGGCCACCTTCCCCCGCCAGGGGGGAAGGGCGTTGTACGTCGATCTCCCGGTACTCGATTCTCAGCCCTCTACCACGGCGGCGACGACGGCGTGCTCGGTGATCGCGGGGGGCTCCAGCACCCTCGCGACCTTCCCCCCCCGCAGGACGACGCAGCGGTCGGCGAGCCGGGCCATCTCCTGGGCGTCGGACGTGATGAGGAGCACGCAGCGGCCGGCCTCGGCCAGGCCGTCGATCCAGCGGTGGATCGCCTCGCGCGTCTTCACGTCGATGCCCCGGGTGGGCTCGTTCAGGATGAACAGCTCCGGGTTCCTCGCCGCCCAGCGCGCCAGCAGGACCTTCTGCTGGTTGCCGCCGGAGAGCGTGAGCACCTTCTGCGACAGCCCCGACGAGGCCACCTCGAACCGCGCGCACCACTCGCGGGCCATCGCCTTCTGGGCGCGGCGGCGGAGCCAGCCGCGGCGCGCGAGGTCGGCGTAGCTGGCGAGGGTCAGGTTTTCGAGCACCCCCTGCGACGGGATCAGCCCCAGCCCCCGACGGTCGGCCGGGACCATCGCCACGCCGCGGCGGGCGGCCTCGGCGGGATGCTTCGGGCGGAACGGCTCGCCGTCCCAGACGACCTCTCCGGCGGTCGGCCGCATGGCACCGAAGAGGATCGAGGACAACTCCTCGTGCCCCGCGCCGGCCAGGCCGGTCAGGCCCACGACCTCGCCGGGGGCGACCTCCAGGTCGAGCCCGCGCAGCGAGCCGCCGGAGAGCCCCGAGACCTTCAGCCGGGCGTCGCCGGTCGCCCGTCGCGCGGGGCGGTCGCGGACGTCGACCGCCTCGCCGACCATGTGGGCCACCACTTCGGAGAGGGTCGTCTCCGACGCCGGCCACGACCCGACCTTGGAGCCGTCGCGCAGGACCGTGATCCGGTCGGCCAGGGCGAAGACCTCGTCCAGGTGGTGCGACACGTACAGGACGGCGATCCCTCGCGTGCGCAGGTCGCGGAGGACTTCGAACAGCCGCTCGGCCTCGGCCCGCGAGAGGGCGGCCGTCGGCTCGTCGAGCACGAGGACCTGCACGTCCCGCCGCAGGGCCCGGGCGATCTCCACCTGCTGCCTCGCCCCGATCGGGAGCGAGCCCAGGCGGGCGCGGGGGGCGATGGCGAAGCCCAGCTCGTCCAGCTTCCTCCGGGCCGACTGGACCATCGCGCGGCGGCGGATCCAGGGGCCGAAGCGGGGCTCGTCGCCCAGCGCGAGGTTCTCGGCGACGGTCAACTCGTCGACGAGCGCGAGTTCCTGATGGATGACGGCGATCCCGCGCGCGAGGGCCGCGGCAGGGCTCGCAAACCGGACGGCCTGGCCGTGGACCTCGATCGTCCCGGAGTCGGGACGGGCGGCCCCGCCGAGCATCTGGATCAGCGTGCTCTTGCCCGCGCCGTTCTCGCCGCAGAGGGCGTGGATCTCGCCCCGGCGCAGGTCCAGGTCGACGCCCTTCAGCGCGCGGACGCCGGCGTACGACTTCGAGAGGCCGCGGAGCGAGACGAGTGCGGGGGCGAGGGCGGCGGCTTCCGGGCTCATGGACGTCGGCGAGGTTGCTGGCCGGGGTGCTCGTCGGCCTTCTTACGCCTCGCGCGGCCCGCGGGGGGCTCGGCCGGCTCGGGCCCTCGGGGCTTCGCCGGCAGGTCGTCGAACAGCCTCGGCAGGACGTCGTCGAGCGTGTCCACCAGGCGGAAGGTCATGTCGGCCTTCACCTCGGGCGGCAGCTCGACGAGGTCCTTGTCGTTGTGACGCGGCAGGAGGATGGTCTTGATCCCGGCCCGGCGGGCGGCCAGGACCTTCTCGCGCACGCCGCCGACGGGGAGGACGCGGCCGGTGAGCGTGACCTCGCCGGTCATGGCCAGCTCCTTCTGGATCGGCCGGTCGCGGTACAGGCTGATGAGGGCCGAGGCGATCGCCACCCCGGCCGAGGGCCCGTCCTTCGGCACGGCGCCGGCGGGGACGTGGACGTGGACGTCGGTCTTGCCCAGCTTGCTCGGGTCGAGCCCCAGCGGCTTGGCGTGGCTGCGGAGGTAGCTCATCGCGGCCTGGGCGCTCTCGCGCATCGAGTCGCCGAGCAGGCCGGTGAGGGTGAGCCCCCCCTTCCCCGGGATCGCGGTGGCCTCGATGAACAGGATCTCGCCCCCGGTGGGGGTCCAGGCCAGGCCGGTCGCGACGCCCGGGACGCCGGTGCGGTCGGCCAGCTCGCGATAGAAGCGCGAGGGGCCCAGCAGCTCGGCCACCTGCGCCGGGCCGACGGTCACGGGCTTCTTCCGCCCCTCGGCGCGGCGGCGGGCGACCTTGCGGCAGACGGCGGCGATCTCGCGCTCCAGGTTGCGCAGGCCGGCCTCGCGGGTGTACTCGGAGATGATCTTCCGGATCGCCTGGTCGGTCACGTCGAGGTCGGCCTCGACCAGCCCGTGGGCCTCAAGCTGCTTGGGGACGATGTACTTGCGGGCGATGAGGAGCTTCTCCTCCTCGCTGTAGCCGGGGAGGTTGAGGACTTCCATCCGGTCCAGCAGCGGCGAGGGGATCGACTCCAGCACGTTCGCCGTGGCGATGAACATCACCTTCGACAGGTCGAAGTCGACGTCCAGGTAGTGGTCGCGGAACGTCCCGTTCTGCTCGGGGTCCAGCACTTCCAGGAGCGCCGCGGAGGGGTCGCCGCGGAAGTCGTTGCCCAGCTTGTCGACCTCGTCGAGCATGAAGACGGGGTTGTTGGTCTGGGCCTTGCGAATCCCCTGGATGATCCGTCCGGGCATGGCGGCGACGTAGGTCCGGCGGTGGCCGCGGATCTCGGCCTCGTCGTGGACGCCGCCCAGGCTGATGCGGACGAACTCCCGCCCCAGCGCCTTGGCGATGCTCTTGCCCAGCGAGGTCTTGCCCGTACCCGGCGGCCCGGCGAAGCAGAGGATCGGCCCCTTCATGTCCTTCTTGAGCTTGCGCACGGCGAGGTATTCGAGGATCCGCTCCTTGATCTTCTCCAGGTCGTAATGGTCCTCGTCCAGGACCTTGCGCGCGCGGCGGAGGTCCAGGCGGTCCTTGCTCGACTTGTCCCAGGGGAGGACGGCGATCCAGTCGAGGTAGGTCCGGACGATGGAATACTCGGCGGAGCTGGGGTGCATGGAGGCCAGCCGCTCCAGCTCGCGCTCGGCCTCGCGGCGGACGTCCTCCGGCGGGCCGGCGTCCTTGATCCGGCCCCACAGCTCGGCGACCTCCGGGTTGTCGGACTCCCCCTCGCCCAGCTCCTCCTGGATGGCCTTGATCTGCTGGCGGAGGAAGTGGTCGCGCTGGGCCTTGGACAGCTCGGATCCCACCTGCTCCTGGATCTTGGTCGACAGCTCCAGGACGGCGAGCTGGCGCGAGAGGAACTGCGCCAGCCGCTCCAGCCGGATCCGCACGTTCACCTCGCCGAGCATGACCTGCCGCTCCTCGATGGAGAACGGCAGGCTGGAGGCCAGCAGGTCGGCGAGCCGGCCCGGCTCGCGCGTGTTCATCGCGGCGACCTGCAATTCCTCCGGGATCTGCTGCGACTGGTCGACCATCCGCTGGAACAGGCGGTTGATGTGGTGGACCAGGGCGTCGATCTCGACGCCCGACTCCTCCACCTCCTCCAGCGGCTCGACCTCGGCGATGAGGTAGGGCTCGGTCTGGACCATGCCCACCAGCCGGGCTCGGGTCTGGCCCTGGCAGACGATCCGCGTGGAGCCGTCGGGGAACTTCAGCATCTTCAGCACGGTCCCGACGCAGATGGTCGGGAACAGGTCGGCCAGCCCCGGGTCGTCGACCTCGGGGTGAAGCTGGCTGGCCAGGCCGACGAGGCGTTCGCCCGCATAGACCTCGTCGACCAGCCGGATCCCGCTCGGCCGGTTCACCACCAGCGGGACCACCGTCTGCGGGAACACCAGGTCCGAGCGCAAGGGGAGCAACGGCAAGCGATTGGATCGCCCGCCGGATCCGGACTCGGCCGGACCGCCCGCCCCTTCATGTCGCGTCTTCGACCCCTTCCTTGACGGGTTCCGCCTGGCGCGTGATTGCATGAAGCCCCGTTCGCTCTCGCTCTCGAAGGACGCCGGCCGGTCGCGCCCCGATGGGGACGGCGCCGGCCAACTGGTGAATTGTGGTCCATCCCCGGCGGAAAGGGAAGGGCTTGCTCGTCGGCCGTCCATCGATCTCGTCGAAGGGGGCGCTGGCGACGACGTCGCGACCGTTCAGCTGCGCCACCAATCGTCCCGCTCGCCGCGGCGGGAGGCGTCGTGGAGGGCCTGGAGGGCCTGATAATTGATGAATGCGAAGTAACCCATGAAGATCGTCATGAACATGTTGTGGCTGCGGATCCCGAGGAACAGCGCCAGGAGGCCGGCGGTGACGAAGGAGATCCCGTGCGCCCAGCGCGCGCCGTCGCGGCGATTGACCTGGGATAGGAGCACCTGGGCGATCTGCCCGCCGTCGAGGGGCCAGATCGGCAGGAGGTTGATCAGCGACCAGTAGAGGTTGACCTGGACCATCATGAAGTACAGGATTTGCGCCCGAGGATCGCCCATCCTGGCGATCCCCTCGAACGCCGCGAAGCGGTCCCCCTCCACCCCGAGGAAAGGCAGGCCGAGCGCCAGGTGTTCGCGGGGCGTGACGCCGTAGGCCAGGCTGTAGACCCCCAGCGTCGCGAAGTAGAGCAGGATCCCCGCCCCGGGCCCCGCTAGCAGGACCGCCAGGCGCTGCCGGGGCGTGCGCTCGCCGCCCGTGTAGCAGAGGCCGCCGAAACTGTAGAGGAGGATGGAGGGGTCGGAGCCGAACCGCCTCCCCATCAGGGCGTGGCCGAACTCGTGGACCAGGATCGACACGAACACGCAGCCGACCCACATCAGGACCAGCCCGAGCCCGCTCCTCGACCCGCTCGATCCGAGCAGGGCGCTGATGACCCAGAACCAGGGATGGACCCGGACCGGGACCCCCAGCAGGCGGAAGCGGAGGTCATAGGGGGTTTCGGCGACGTCGCTGAACATCGAAGCCTCTCAGTCGGGCGGCGCTGGATGCGGTGGGTGCGTCGGGCCTACAATAGTATCGTCGCGCCCGCCTCCCAGGCCAACGGGCGCGCCGATGATACCGGCCCCTCCCCGAGCGACCGACCCCGCCCCCATGAAATTCACGAAGATGCACGGCCTCGGCAACGACTACGTCTACGTCGAGGCGTTCACCCAGCCCGCCCCGGCCGACCCCGGCGCGCTCGCCCGGGCGGTCAGCGACCGCCATTTCGGAATCGGTTCCGACGGGCTCATCCTCATCCTCCCCAGCGACAAGGCCGACGCGCGGATGCGCATGTTCAACTCCGACGGATCGGAGGGGGAGATGTGCGGCAACGGCGTGCGCTGCGTGGCGAAATACATCCACGACCACGACATCGCCCGCAAGCCCCGCGTGACCGTCGAGACGGGCCGCGGCGTCCTGACGCTCGACCTGACCGTCGAGGGGGGCGCGGCCAGGCTGGTCCGCGTCGACATGGGGACGCCGATCCTGGACGCCGAGCGCATCCCGACCACCCTCCCCGGCGACCCCGTCGTCGACGCCCCGATCGAGATCGGCGGCAAGGAATTGAGGCTGACGGCCGTCTCGATGGGGAACCCCCACGCGGTCCTGTTCGTGGACGACGTCGAGACCTTCCCGCTGGAAGCCCTCGGGCCGTTGATCGAGCGCCACCCGACGTTCCCCCGACGCGTGAACTTCCACGCCGCCCAGGTGATCTCGCCGACGGAGGTCCGGATGCGGACCTGGGAGCGAGGCTCGGGCGTGACCCTCGCCTGCGGCACCGGCGCGTGCTCCGTCGCGGTCGCGGGCGTCCTCACCGGCCGCACCGGCCCCCGCGTCCTCGCCCATCTCCCCGGCGGCGACCTCGAACTGGAATGGGCCGATCGCGAAGCCCCCGTCTTCATGACGGGCCCCGCCACCGAAGTCTTCTCGGGCGTCTGGCCCGAGGGCTGACGGCCCGTCGCCGTCGAATCGAGCGGGGTATGCCCCGACTCGCCGCTTCATATTCGGCCGTGGGCCCTCGGACGGCGTAAGACGTCGCCGTCCGAGGGCCCACGGCCCTGCGCCTCGACGCCCTGCACCGAACGACCCGCCTCGTATTGAGATCCAATCCGCGCCCGGATTCACGTCTCCCTCTCCCGGGTCCCACCCATCCCGTTCCATCTCCGCGCGCGAGTCGCCTCGCCGCCTCGGAGAGCCATTCGCAAGATTCCGTGAATCAATGACTTGCGATGAATGAAGTCCACCGGAATGGGTGAATTGCGGCTTGCGGCGAGAATTGTTTTGACATCGAGATTCAGTGACGCTAGACTTCTGGTTGTTGCGACTGAATCTCAATTGCAGAAAAGCGGTTCCGGATCGGGGTCAGGTTCGCGATGAGGCGTCGGTCCCGGGCGGGAGAGATCTGAGGACGCCAGGGGCCGATCACCCGCTTCGGCGGGCCATCGCCGCCGGGGGGAGCACTCGTCGGGAGACCGGCGGATGCGGGACCACCCCCCGGTGGCGATTCGGCTCCCGCCCTCCTCGGCCCGTCCGAGTTCCGGATTCGTGCTCATAGGCATCCAGGCTTCAGGCGACGGAGGACATTGATGACGATGCGTTCCGGGGTCGAGCGACGACGAGGTTTCACGCTGATCGAGCTGCTGGTGGTGATCGCGATCATCGCCGTGCTGATCGCGCTCTTGCTGCCGGCCGTGCAGGCCGCGCGCGAGGCGGCCCGCCGGATCCAGTGCACGAACAACCTGAAGCAGATCGGGTTGGCGGTCATGAACTACGAGAGCACCAACAGCGTCCTGCCCCCCGCCATGCAGGGCGGGATGATGAACGTCTACATGAACCACACCGGGTTCGCCTTCCTGCTGCCGTACATCGAGGGGGGGAACATCTACAACACGTTCAACTTCAGCCAGGGCTCCCTCTCCGGCGGGGTGACGTACCAGGGCTGGGCGGCGCCCGGCAACACCACGGCGTTCGCGACCCAGACCGCGATGTTCCTGTGCCCCTCCAACCGCGCGACGGGCGAGGTCGGGGCGTCGTACACGACCGGTCAGACCTGGAACCTGGACAAGGTCGCCGTCACCGATTACGCCTTCAACGGCGGCGCCGGCCGCTACGCGATCAAGGGCTACGGCGAGACGAATCGGATGGGCCCGTTCGGGTTCGACACGGCCACGCGGCTGGCCGAGATCACCGACGGCACCAGCAACACGATGCTGCTGGGCGAGTCGGCCGGCGGCAATCAGCGCAACAAGTTCTACGCCGCCGGGACGACGACCCGCGTCTGCACGCCGCTGGCCGCGTTCAACACGGCCGGCCCGGTCTACTACGACAACCTCATGTTCATGGCCTACGGCCGCGAGCGGACCTGGGTCCGCAACGGCGTGACCTCGCGGATCATCGGCGGGATCATCTCCCGGACCGTGGACTCGGTGGGCAACGCCTACGCCGTCAACGACTGCGGGACCAACTCGGTGACGGACGTCTTCGACCCCGCCCCCGGCCTGGCCTACCCGACGTCGGCCCAGCGGATGCCGAACTTCCGCTCGACCCACCCCGGCACGACCAACTTCCTGTTCGGCGACGGCACCGTCCGGTCCATCAAGGACTCGGTCTCGCCGGCGACCTATCAGGCCCTCTCCACCATCGGAGGCGGCGAGATCATCTCGTCCGACTCGATGTGAGCGGTCCCCAACCCTCCTCCAGCAACGGGCGCGGGTCGCGATGGCTTCACGCCCTCGCGATCCCTGCCCTCGCGGCCTCGGCCCTGACCTTCGTCGCCTCCGGTTGCGGGGACTCCTCGCCGCCCCCGGTCAGCCCCGTCGTCGCGGCCGATTCCGAGGAGGCCCGCAAGGCGCTGGCCGAAGACCAGGCCGAGCGCGCCGCCTTGAAGCAGAAGGAAGCCAAGGTCGCCGCCCGCAAGAAGAAGCTCGTCCTCCCCGTCGAGCCGGAATGACCGCCCGACGTCGCCGATCGATCATCCCCACCGCACGAATCCGAGAGCACGACTCAACAATGATCTCCGCCCGTCCTCGCAAGTTCCTCTGGGCGCTGGCCGTCGCCGCCGCCCTGCCCCAGACCGCCTGGGCCCACTTCATCTGGCTGAAGGCCGAGCCCGGCTCGAAGCCCGGCGAGACCACCGTCCGGGCCTTCTTCAACGAAGACCCCGAGCCCGACGCCAAGTTCCAGAAGTACGTCAAGGACATCAAGCTCACCGTCGACGGCCAGGTCGTGCCGTCGGAGCTGGCCGACGACTCGCGCAACGCCTCCTGGGCCGGCAAGCCCCCCGTGGCGGTGGACGCCGAGCGCGACCTGGGCGTCATGACCAAGGGCGAGAAGTCGTACCGCCTCTACTACACCGCCCGCACCCAGACCGAGGCCGTCGCCGACAAGGCCAAGGAGACGGGCGACAAGCTCCGCGTCCGCGTGGTCACGGCTGACTCGACCCCGGTCCTGGAGGTCCTGTTCAACGGCCAGCCGGCCGCCAAGGCCCGGGTGAAGGTCTACCCGACCCAGGGCGAGTCGACCGAGTTGACGGCCGACGACCAGGGCCGCGTCGCCGTCGAGGGCCTGGCCGAAGGCCGCGCCGCCGTCTGGGCGAACCACGTCGACGCGACCCCCGGCGAGCTGGACGGCAAGGCGTTCGGCGAGACCCGCTACTACGCGACGCTTACCTTCGTCCCGGTCGCGACGCTCCTGTCGGGCAAGGCCCCGATCGACGTCACGACGGTCGCCAGCATCCCCGACCCGGCCGTCAACAGCTTCGGCGGCGCGGTGCTGGGCAACTGGCTGTACATCTACGGCGGCCACGTCGGCAAGACCCACTCGTACGACGTGAACACGACCTCCAAGCACTTCCGCCGGCTCAACCTGGAAGACGGCAAGACCTGGGAAGAGCTGCCGATGGAGAAGGACCTCCAGGGCCTCGGCCTGGTGACCGACGGCAAGTACCTGTACCGCCTCGGCGGGATGATCGCGGCCAACCAGCCGGGCGAGGAGCACGACCTCCACTCCGTCGCCGACTTCTCCCGGTTCGACCCCGAGGCCAAGACCTGGACCGCCCTGGCCCCCCTCCCCGAGCCCCGTTCGACCCACGACGCGGTCGTCATCGGCCGGACCGTCTACGCCGTCGGCGGCTGGGACATGAAGGGTGCCACCGAAGAGTCCGAGTTCCTCGACCACGTCGCCGCCTTCGACCTGGACCACCCGGATGCGGGCTGGAAGAAGATCCCCCAGCCGTTCAAGCGCCGGGCCCTCTCGGTCGCCGGCCATGACGGGAAGCTCTACGTCCTGGGCGGCCTGGTCGGCGGCGGCATGACCGTCGACCGGGGCGTCGACGTGTTCGACCCCGCCTCCGGGGCCTGGTCGAAGGGCCCGGACCTGCCGGGGGGCGGCCGGACCGAAGGCTTCGGCACCTCGGCCTTCGAAGTCGCGGGCCGGATCTACTACAGCGGCGCCTCGGGCCGGATCTTCCGCCTGAGCGACGCGGGCGACGCCTGGGAGGCCGTCGGCTCGTGGGCCCTGCCCCGGCTGACGCATCGCCTGCTGCCGGGCCTGGGCGATTCCATCATCGCCGTCGGCGGCAACGCCCGCGGCGCGGCCCAGACCCCCAGCATCGAGGCCGTCCACGTCGCCGCCCCGCGGCCGACGACCACCGCCGCCCGCTGAGCCACGGCTCGCGGATCGGTCCCGAAAACCCGCGCCGGCCTCGACCGTCCCCGACGGTCGAGGCCGGCGTCGTTTCGCCCGCTTCGCCCCGCCGCCGAGTCGCATTGACTCCGCGGTCTCTGTTACTAAAATCATTTCATGTCGGCGTGGGACGAGGAGGACGCTCACCCTTCCGAACGACCCCCGTTCACGCAGGGGCTCGGATCCAGCTGGCGATCCGCGGCCTCGTTCGCGTGTATGATGGTTGCCGCCGGCGCGAAGGCCGATGTCGATCTTCGCAGGGGAAGACGCCCGCCCGTCCCGCGGGCTCGTCCATCGCCCACGGTCGCGGAGCGAAACCTCGTGAGCCATTCCCAGGTTGATGGGTCCCGTCACGTCCAGGACGACGACGGCGAGTCGCTGGAAGGCCCGATCGGGCGCTGGATCGACCATGCGGCCCATTACCTCCCCTCGCAAGGGCCGATCACCGTCTTCGTCCACCACAACACGCTCCACGCCTTCGAGGACCTGCCGTTCGAACGGGCCGTCATCGAGGCGAACGAGCTGTACGGGGCCGAGCCCTATCTCCGCGAGGAGGACTATCGCGCCGAGCTGGCCCGCGGGCGGATCACCCGGGAGGACCTGTCCTGGGCGCTGCTGGAGACGCTGGGGGACGAGTCGGACCGGCTCATCGGCTTCATGGGGACCCGGCACCACCTCCGGCTGGCGATGCTGGAGCATCCCCTGCGCCTGGGGACCGACGCCGAGCTGCACTGGGTCGTGGCCGAGACCGACGCCCTGCGGCATTTCCGCGCCGAGACCCCGCCGGAAGTCCGCCGCCGCCTGATCGACCAGACCCGGCGCTGGATCATGCGGGAATACGCCGGCGGCCGGAAGGCCGTCGAGAAGTCGGGCCGCGACGTCGTCGACGTCCTCCTGGCCTCGCGGGAATTCCGAGGCGCCGAGGTCGAGCGCTGGGCCGATTCGACGTGGGAGGCGTTCACGCTGACCCTGCTGTGGCGGATCTGCCACAACGGGGCCCACGGCGTCCCCCGGGCCGGCGACCCGCCCCGCCAGCCGACCCGGCATCGCGACGCCCTGCTCGCGGCGTCGGGCGTCGACGCGGACCTGCCGGTCCACGAGGTCCTGATCCGATTCACGTCCGCCTTCCTCGACCAGGGATTCGCGGCGTGGTCGCTCCCGAGCCGGGACGAGGGCTTCTTCCGCGCGTTCGTCGAACTCTACAAGGATGCGGGGCCCGTCGCCGAGTGGCTGGCCCCGCTGCCGGAGGAGCTTCGGCGGATCGAGGCATCCGGCGAGGGCCCGATCGAGTCGATCGCGTGGTCGTTGCGCGAGCTGGGCGTCCCGGAGGCCGAGTCCCCCGAGTTCATCCGGCGGACGCTGCTGGCCCTGAGGGGCTGGGCGGGGATCGTCCGGCAGATGGAGACCAACGCGGAGTGGGCGGCCAGGCCGGCCCCCGCCGGGACCCTCGCCGGGTTCCTGGCGGTGCGCCTGGTCCTGGAGCGCCTGGCCCTGGCGTGGTCCGCGGCCGAGTTCCTGGGCCGTCCGCTCCCGCTGCGGGACCTTCGGCGGGCCCTGTCGCACGACCGGCCGCACCCGCCTCGGATCAGCGTGGAGCGGCGGGCGTTCCTCGTCTTCCAACTGGCGCAGGTGCGCGGCTGGAGCCCGACGGACCTGGCGCGGCAGTCGAAGGTCGACTGGTCCCGATTGGTCGCCGAGATCGAGTCGTTCGACGATCCGGAGCGGCGTCGGGTGTATCAACTGGCGTACGAGCGGCGTTACCAGGCCCAGGCGGCGCGGGCGCTGCTCGCGCACCGGCCGCAACCCCCGCCGACCGCCCAGAGGCCGCCGCCGTTCCAGATGATCGCCTGCATCGACGAGCGCGAGGAGTCGTTCCGCCGCCACCTGGAGGAGGTGGAGCCTCGCTGCGAGACCTTCGGCATGGCCGGGTTCTTCGGAGTCGCGATGTACTATCGCGGCGTGGCCGAGGCCCAGTTCCGACCGCTCTGCCCGGTGAACGTCAAGCCGCGGGTCTTCGTCCGCGAGGAGGCGATCCGCTCGCTCAGCGGAGCGAGTCGGCTCCAGCGGTCCGTGCGGAGGGGGCTGGGGATCCTGGCGCACCGGGTCCACATGGGCTCGCGGACGTTCCTGGGGGGCGTGCTGACCGGGCTGGTCGGCTCGCTGGCGACGGCCCCGCTGATCGCCCGCGTCCTCCTGCCCCGGAACACGGCGAGGCTCCGCGGCTTCTGGCGCTTCGCGATCACGCCGCCGCTGACCAACCTGCGGCTGGAGCGCGGCAAGCGGGAGCCGGGGCCGGAGAACGGCCGCCTGGGCTTCACCGTGGCCGAGATGGCCGACGTCGTGGGGAACGGCCTGCGGGCGATCGGCCTGACCGATCCGGCCCGGTTCGCCCCGCTGGTGGTGGTGCTCGGCCACGGGTCGTCGAGCCTGAACAACCCCCAGAAGGCGGCCTACGACTGCGGGGCGTGCGGCGGCTCGCAGGGGGGGCCGAACGCCCGCGGCTTCGCCCAGATGGCCAACGACCCTCGCATCCGCGCCGCGCTGGAGCCCCGGGGCCTGACGATCCCCGAGGAGACCTACTTCGTCGGCGGCTGTCACAACACCTGCGACGACGGAGTGAGCTACTTCGACCTGGACCGGCTGCCGGCCTCGCACGAGGAGTCCTTCGAGAAGGCCGCGGCGGCGCTGGACGCCGCCCGCCGGCGCAACGCCCACGAGCGCTGCCGGCGGTTCATGTCGGCCCCGCTCTCGCTCTCATTCGACGAGGCGCTGCGGCACGTCGAGGGGCGGGCCGAGGACCTGTCGCAGACGCGGCCCGAGTGCGGCCACGCCACCAACGCCCTCGCCTTCGTGGGCCGGCGGTCGCGGACCCGCGGCCTTTTCCTCGATCGCCGCTGCTTCCTGACCTCCTACGACGCGGCCCAGGACGACGAGGCGGGGACGATCCTGACGGGCCTGCTGGGCGCGGTGTTCCCGGTCTGCGGCGGGATCAACCTGGAGTATTACTTCTCGCGCGTCGACCCGTCGGGGTACGGCTGCGGGACCAAGCTGCCGCACAACATCACGTCGCTGCTGGGCGTGATGGACGGCCCCCTGAGCGACCTGCGCCCCGGCCTGCCGTGGCAGATGGTCGAGATCCACGAGCCGATCCGGATCCTGATCGTCGTGGAGACGACGCCCGAGCGGCTCGCCCGCGTCCTGGAGGCGAACGCGAACATGATGCGGCTGGTCCGGAACGGTTGGGTCCGGGTCGCGACGCTCGACCCCGAGGCCGCGATCTTCCACGAATTCCGCGGCGACGGCTTCGAGCGATTCGACGGCCCGGCGCCCGACCTGCCGGAGGCCGCCTCGTCGCTCGACTGGTATCGCGGCTGGCGCGACCACCTGGGCTTCGCGTCGATCGTCCCGACTCCCCCCGCGGGCCAGGAGCCCCGACCGTGAACGAATGGGTCCCTCGCGTCCTCGGGCTGGGGGCGGTCGGCGCGCCGCTGCTGCTCCTCTCGGCCTTCGGCCTCTCCGCGTTCTTCACGCGCAAGCTGGGCGAGAAGGCCATGGCCCGCTGGACGGCCGGCTGCGTGTCGTTCGGCCTGCTGTCGGTCCTCGGCATGCTCGCGATGATGCTCGGGACGGGCCAGCGCGAGGTCGAGGTGGAGGTGGGGGATTGGGTCTCGCTGCCGGCCGAGGGCTTCCACTTCCGGGTCAAGTTCCTGTTCGACCGGCTGTCGGTGCCGTTCGCGGCCCTGACGTTCCTGCTGGTGGGCGTGACCGGGGCGTTCGCGAACCGCTACCTCCATCGCGAGCCGGGCTACCGCCGGTTCTTCCTGTACTACGCGGTCTTCCTGCTGGGGATGGTCGTCGCGGCCCTGGCGGGGACGATCGAGACGCTGTTCATCGGCTGGGAGCTGGTGGGATTGGCCTCGGCGTTGCTGGTCGCCTTCTTCCACGAGCGGCCCGCGCCGGTGGTCAACGCCCAGCGGATCTGGACGGTCTACCGGATCTCCGACGCCGCGTTCCTGATCGCCGCGCTGACGCTCCACCACATCTCGGGGGCCGGCGACTTCGCGGCGCTGACCGGGTCGGGCCCGTGGCCGAACTCGGAGGGGTCGTTCGCGCCGGGCCAGGCGCTGGGGGTCGGGATGCTGCTCCTGCTGGCGGCGATGGGGAAGTCGGCGCTGGTGCCGTTCTCGGGATGGCTGCCGCGGGCGATGGAGGGGCCGACCCCTTCGAGCGCCGTGTTCTACGGGGCCCTGTCGGTCCACCTGGGGGCCTACCTCCTTTTGCGGGCCGGCCCGATCCTGGACGCCTCGCCGATCCTCTGCGGGATGGTGGTCCTGGCGGGGGCGGCCTCGGCCGCGTTCGGCGTGATGGCGGGGCGCGTCCAGACGGACGTGAAGACGGCCCTGGCCTATGCGTCGCTGACGCAGGTGGGGGTCATCCCGGCGGAGATCGGCCTGGGCTTCCGCTACCTGCCGCTGATCCACATCATCGGCCACGCCTGCCAGCGTACGCTGCAACTGCTGAGGTCGCCGTCGCTGCTCTACGACTATCGGGCGCTGGAGGATGCGCTCGGCGGGCCGATCCCGCACGCCCCGGGGATGATCGAGCGGCGGCTCTCGCCCGAGGCGCGGCGGCGGATCTACCGGGTCGGGCTGGACCGGGCGCGGCTCGACGCGGCCCTCGACCGCTACGTCGCGCGGCCGTTCGTCCGGGCCTTCCGCTGGTGCGATCGGATGGAGCGCCGCTGGACCGATTTCCTGGGCGGGCGTCGCGGCCGGCCCCATGAACACGAGCCGCGCCGCCGCCGCGAGCGGTCCGCGGCGCCGGCCGCCCCGAAGGCGGAGGAGACCAACCCATGACCCCCCTCCGTCTCCCCTGGCTGGAGTTGGCGATCCTGACGCCGGCGGTCGGGTCCCTCTGGGTGCGGTTCCGTCGCGAGCCGGCCGAGGCGCGCCGCCATGCGTTGGCGTTCTGCGCGCTGACGCTGTTGCTGACGATCGGCGGCTGGGCCGACTTCATCGCGCTCGGGGCGGGCCAGGCCGACGACGCCCGGGGGCCGCTCTCCGCCATCGCCGGCCGGCCCCTGTTCCGGATCGACGACCTGAATGCGCCGCTGTTGCCGATGGGGGCGCTGATCTACATCCTCACGATCCTGGCGACCCTCCGGGCCAAGATCCGCGAGTTCTCGCTGTCGCGGGCCCTGATCACGGAGTCGATCCTCCTGGCCACCTTCGCCTCCGCGACCCCCCGGGGGGCGGTCGCGATGATGATCCTCTCGATCGTCCCGCGCTGGCACGAGCTATGGCGAAACGGCCAGTCGAGCCGCGTCTACCTGGCGCACATGGGGCTGTTCGCGGCGCTCCTGATCCTGGGAGAGTCGGGGGTTTCGCGGGCGGCGTCGCCCGGGGAGCAGCCGCTCTGGGCGATCCTGACGCTGACGCTGGCGATGCTCCTGCGCTCGGGCGTGATCCCCTTGCACTGCTGGATGACCGACCTGTTCGAACACGCCTCCTTCGGCACCGCACTGCTGTTCGTCGCGCCGATGACCGGGGCGTTCGGTGTGGCGCGCCTCGTCGCGCCGGTGGCGCCCGAATGGGCGCTCAAGATCATCTCGGTGATGTCGCTGGCGACGGCCATCTACGCCGCCGGCATGGCCCTGGTGCAACGGGACGCGCGGCGGTTCTTCTGCTACATCTTCCTCAGCCACTCGTCCCTGGTGCTGGTGGGGATCGAGACCGCCACGCCCATCGGCCTGACGGGGTCGCTGAGCCTCTGGCTGTCGGTCTCGCTCGCGTTGACGGGCTTCGGGCTGGTCCTGCGGTGCATCGAGGCGAGGGTGGGGCGGGTGCCCCTGTCGGAATACCTCGGCCTGTACGAGCAGGTCCCGATGCTCGCCGGCCTGTTCCTGCTGACCGGCCTGGCGAGCGCGGGATTCCCCGGGACGGCCGGATTCATCAGCATCGAGATGATCGTCGAGGCGGCCATGGAAGCCGTCCCCGTCGTGGGGCCGTTGATCGTGATCGTGACGGCCCTCAACGGCCTCGCGGTGACGTCGGCCTACTTCCGAATCTTCGCCGGCAGGCCCCGGCCGTCCTCGATCGACCTCCAGGTCCGCCGGCCGGAGCGGATCGCCGTCATGATCACGACCATCCTCATCATCGGCGGCGGCCTGTTCCCGCAATGGGGGGTCGAGAATCGCTATCGCGCGGCCCTCGGGATCCTGGGCTCGCGCTCCGGCGGCGATGCGGCGCAGGGAGTCCGCCCGGCGCGGATGCACGCGCCGGGCTCTGAGGCCCGGTGATCCGCCGAGGTTACGCCGGCCGACGCGCGGCCTTCCCGCCCGGCTTCAGTCCCGTGGCGATCTCGCGGGCCAGGCTGGCAAGTTCCTCGGGTCGCTGGGGGGCGGTGGCGAGGTTCACCATCTCGGCCGACTGCGCGTCGATCGGCGCGGTCGGCATGCAGACGTGCTGGGTCCGCACGTCGTACGCGCCGAACAGGACCTCCACGTCCGGGTTCGCCCCCCCCTCCTTGATCTCCTGGCGCAGCGCGAAGGACGTGTGGGCCGCGTTCAGGCAGACCGCCGTCTCGATCAGGGCGTCCTGGTAGCCGGGCTGGCGCTGGGCGTCCGGGCCCCAGACCTCGCGGATCATGTTGTCCGACTCGCGGACCGCCACGAAGATCCGCTGGAAGATCAGGCGCAGGTTGGGGGAGTACGACTTCGACCAGAAGCGCCCCGGGTTCAGGTAGGCGTCGACCGCCCCCTTGACCGCCCCGCAATTCGTGTGGCCCAGCACCACGATCAGGCGGACGCTGTCCTTCAGCGCGTTCAGGGTGAAATCGATGCTCCCCTGCACCACGTCGCTCAGGACGTTCCCCGCGTTGCGGACCACGAACAGGTCATTGAAGCCCTGGCCGAACAGCATCTCCGTCGGCACCCGGGCGTCCGAACATCCCACCACGACGGCGAACGGCTTCTGGGTCGGGAATTCGTGGACGTCCACGGAAAGGATCGAGTTCAGGCCGCATCGGACCACGAACTCCTTGTCCTCGCCCTCCGCGGCGCAGCGGCACGACTTGATCCAGTCGGCGAACTTGCGGTTCCCCTCGATCAAGGCGCGTCGGGCGTCTTCGCTCGTGGCCGGCTGCGGCTCGACGTTGCTGCGCTGCGGGTCGAACCGGAACGTGTAATCGATCATCGGAAACTCCAGGGCCGGACGGTCGCACCCTCCCCGCAGACCCGGTCGTCGGGGCTGAGAGCCCCATCATCGCGGCCCGAAGACGGCGGGCCAAGGCGAGAAAATATGGAAATTTTCTCACTCATTCGGCGGCGCGCCGGGCGGGCTTCACTCGCGGGTCGCGAGGACGACCCTCGGGTGTCCCTGCAAGTCGCGCACCGTGGCGGAGAATCGGAGGCCCGGGGTCGATTCGATGATCGCGGCGACCTCGGCGTCCTGCGAGAACCCGATCTCCAAGATCAGGCGACCGCCCGACTTGAGGAGGGGCGGGGCCTGGGCCGCGATCCGACGGTAGGCGTCCAGGCCGTCGACGCCGCCGTCGAGGGCGAGCCGGGGTTCGAAGTCTCGGACGCCGGGATCGAGCGCCTCGACCTCGGCCGTGGCGATGTAGGGTGGGTTGGAAACGATCACGTCGACCGCCGGGCGACCGGCGAGCGGGGCCAGGAGATCGCCCTCTAGGAACTCGATCCGGTCCGCGACGGCGTGCCGCGCGGCGTTCCGTCGGGCGACGTCGAGGGCGTCGGCGGAGGCGTCGATCGCGGCGAACCGCGCCCCGGGCTTGTGCTTCGCGCAGGCGACGGCGATGCAGCCCGAGCCGGTCCCCACGTCGATCGCCGTCGGCCCCTCGATCTCCTTGACGGCGGCGAGGAACTCCATGACGACGAACTCGGTCTCCGGCCGGGGGATCAGCACGGCCGGGGTTACGTCGAAGCGGAGCGAGTAGAACTCCTTCCGCCCGACCAGGTAGGCGACCGGGGTCCCCTCGGAGCGACGACGGACGAGGTCGCGATACTCGCCCCGCGCCCGCTCGCCGACCACGTCTTCGTAATGGGTGTAGAGCTGGACCCGCTCGTATCCCAGGACGTGCGCCAGCATGACCTCGGCGTCGAGGCGGGGGCTGTCGGAGCCCTTCTTCTTGAAGAACTCGGCGGTCCAGGCGAGGAGGCGGCCGATGGTCCAGGGCTCTTCGGGGGGCATGGCGCGCCTCGCTCCGTGAGGGTCGGTCCGGTCAGAGGTCGCCCAGCTGCTCGCGGCGGTCGTGGTCGACCAGCGCCTTGAGCAGGTCGCCCATGCCGCCCTGGATCACGCGGTCCAGGTTGTACATCGTCAGGCCGATCCGGTGGTCGGTGACGCGGTTCTGCGGGAAGTTGTAGGTCCGGATGCGCTGCGAGCGGTCGCCCGAGCCGATCAGGGTCCGCCGCGCCTGGTCGCGTTCGGAGCGGGTCTTCTCCTGGAGCTGCTCGTAGATCCTGGAGCGGAGGACGCGGAAGGCCTTGGCCTTGTTCTTGTGCTGGCTGCGCTCGTCGCGGCAGTTGACGACGATGCCGGTGGGGAGGTGCGTGAGCCGGACGCCGCTCTCGACCTTGTTCTGGTGCTGGCCGCCGGGGCCGCCCGAGCACATCAGGTCGATCCGGACGTCCTCCGGCCTGATGTCGATCTCGACATCCTCGGGCTCCGGGAGCGCGGCGACGGTCGCGGCCGAGGTGTGGATGCGGCCCTGGGTCTCGGTCTGGGGGACGCGCTGGACGCGGTGGCCGCCGCTCTCGAACTGGAGGAGCCGGTAGGCCCCCTCCCCCGCGACGCTGAACGAGACCTCGCGGAAGCCCCCCAGCTCGGTCGCCTCCATGTCGATCAGCTCGAACTTCCAGCCCATCGACTCGGCGAACCGGCGGTACATCTCGTAAAGGTCTCGCGCGAACAGCGCGGCCTCGTCGCCCCCCGTGCCGGCGCGGATCTCCATGATGAGGGCGGCGTGGTCGGCCCCGGCTTCGCGGTCGTACAGCAGGTTGCGGAGGGCCTCGGCGTCGGCCTCGCGGCGTTCCTTGAGGGCGGCCAACTCGCCCTCGGCGTACGACCGCATCTCCGGATCGTCCTCGCAGTCGACGAGGGTCTCGGCCTCGTCGATCTGGTGGCCGAGTTCGAGATAGCGGCCGTAGAGGGTCGCCACCTTGGCGACCTTCCCGCGCTCGCGGGCGAGGGCCGTGACGCGCGCGGAATCGGCGGTGACGGCCGGGTCGAGCAGGGCCTGCTCGATCTCCAGGAAGCGTCGGTAGTCCGCTTGCAGCTTCTCGAACACGGGCGAGTGGCCCTAAGGGGGGAGGACCCGAAATCGTCGCCGCCCCGGGTGGCGGGGACGATCCAAGCGAAACGGCCCGACGACGCCGGGATGTCCGGGCCGCGGGCCGTGGCGCGATCGTCGGGGCGAGGGGCTAGGCCTTGGCGGGCTCGGCGGCCTTCTTCGCCTTGCCGTAGGTCCCCTGGAACTTCTTGTTGAACTTGTCGACCCGGCCGGCCGCGTCCACGAACTTCACCGAGCCGGTGAAGAACGGGTGGCACTTCGAGCAGACTTCGACCACGATCTTGGGCTTGGTGCTGCGGGTCTGGAACGAGTTGCCGCAGCCGCAGGTGACCGTCGACTCGACGTACTTGGGGTGGATGGAGTCTTTCATCGCCGTCCGTCTTTTCTCGATGGCTCGGTAAGAAGAGAGGCCGCGCCCGTTCTCCCAGACGCGGCCCAAGTCGTCATTGTATCACAACGGCGGAGTGGGGCCCAAGGTCACTTCGAGCCGCCTAGACGGGCGACCACTTCCTTCTCCACTTCGTCGTAGGTGAACTGATTGTTCGGGTCGTCCATCGTGAACCGCTTCACCTCCTTGCCGTCGGGCCCGTAGAGGAAGACGGCCGGGATGGCGCTGATGTCGAGCTTCTCGAACCCCACGCCGAACTCCTCCTTCAGGAGGACGTTGGTGAAGTTCGCGCGCTTCTCGCGGAGGAACTTCTCGGCGTCGGCGAGGGCCTTGGAATCCTCGACGTCGTCGAGCGACAGCGAGACCACGACCAGGCCCTTCGCGGCGTACTTGGCGTGCATCTCGACGAGGTGGGGGAAGTTCTCCTTGCAGGGGCCGCAGGTGGTGGCCCAGGCGTCGACGATGGTGAACTTGGCCCCCTCGGGGGGCGAGGCCAGGTGCTTCTGGAACTCGGCCCAGGTGAGCGACTTGAGGGCGACGGGCTCGTCGCCGCGGCCGACGCAGGCGAGGTAGGCGACCAGGCCGGCCGTCAGGAGGGCGGTCTTGCGGATCATGGCCTTCGGGTCCTCGGCGGGCGGTGGGGCGGGGCGGAAGCGAATCGGGCCGCCGGAGGATCAGTCCGGCGGCCCGAGCGGGTTCGGCGGCGAGTCGCGCCCGGCGACGGCCGGGCGTCGGGCTCACTTGTTGTAGGGGATGCCGCAGCCCTGGGCGCGGGTTTCGGCGACGGCCGGGGCCTTGCCGGCCAGCACGGCGTCGACGGCGTCCTTGACGTAGTGCTTGGTGACCTTCTCTTCCTTGCCGTTGTCGTCGAAGGCGCCGAGATAGGCGACCTTGCGGTCCTTGTCCAGCACGACGAACGTCGGCGTGGCGACCGCGCCGTAGGCCTTGCCGATGGTCTGGCTCTCGTCGTGGCCGTAGACGTAGTTGATCTTGCCGTCGTTCTTGTCGCCGATCCGCTTCTTGATGGCCGGGAGCTTGTCGCCCTCGCGGCTGTCGACGCAGACGCCGACGACGCGGACGCCCTTGTCCTTGTACTCGCTGGTGAACTCGTTCAGGCGGTCTTCGACGGCCACGACGGCCGGGCAGTGGTTGGCCAGGAAGACGACGACGACCACGTCGTCCTTGATGTCGGACAGCGTGAGGCTGGCCTGCTCGCCGTTGGGGGCGACCGCCGGGATGCCCGAGAAGTCCGGGGCCTTGTCGCCGGGGCTCAGGACCTTGTTGAACTCGCCGGCGAACGCCGGGGCGGACAGGGCGACGGCGACCATGCTCAGGAGGACTTTCCGCATCGATGCTGACTCCGTCTGGGGTGTGAGGTCTGGGCGAGGGCGTCGACGAAGGCCCCGGCCCGCAGGCGAATCACCGATCGGTCGAAGGGAGGGATCGCCGGCGGCGAGCCCCCGAACATTCAGCTTCTCTGAGAGAGCGTTGAAGCCGGTCTCCGCGGCCCATCGAACCGCGCCATTCGGGACGGCCCCGAAGGGCCGTCGCATCGTTCCCGCCGTCGCATCCGGACGGCGATCGACCGATTATAAGACCCCGATAGGGACAGTCAACAACCCGACGGAGGGGCGGGACCCGGGAGGGGCGGCGCCCGGCCCGCGCTCAGCGTCGCCGTGCGGCCCAGGCGGCGGCGTTGCCGATGGCGTGCCGCATGGTGGGATGGAACAGGACGGGATAGGAATCCGATCCGGTGCGGAGGTAGACGACGCGACCCTTGCCCACGGTCCACGTCATGCCGCTGCGGACGGTCTCGCCGCGCTCCCAGGAGGAGACGAAGACGACGGTCTCGGGTTCGGGGACGGCGAAGGGCTCGGAGAACATGTCGGTCTTGGGGATCGTGAACGGGGACACGCCGGCGGCGATGGGGTGTTCGGGGGCCTTGACGGCGATGAACTCCGGGCGGCCGTCCTCGCGCCAGCTCCCGGGCTCGCACGGCATGCTGTCCATCAGCAGCCGGAACGGCTTGCTGCCGCACGAGGCGTACAGGGCGACCAGGCCCATCCGGCCGTCGCGGACGCGCGCGGCCACGGCCTGGGCGCGGTCGTCCGGGACCTCGTCGTGGCGGGCTCGCCCCCACCAGAGCAGGACGTCGGTCCGGTCGAGCGCCTCGTCGCCCAGCCCCGCGGCGTCGTCGTCCAGGCACCCCCGCGAGACGACGAGGTCGGGCCGCCGGGACAGGCCGTCGGCCAGGGCGGCGTCGACGCCGTCGGGGTAGGCCGAGGAGATCGCCCCCCCCTCGCACCAGATCCGGACTCGCACCGCCCCCGCCGATTGGCCCAGGGCCGACGCCCCGTGGCAGGCCGCGGCGAATCCGACGAGCGGGACGAGGGCACGCACGATCGACCTGAGATGGTTTTTCAAAAGAGGGCCTCCTGGAGCGCGGGGTCCAGGTCTTTGTTTCGGGCGGCGGGGTGGGGCGGGGGAGATTCGGCGGAGTGGACGAAACCGGGCTTCAACAAAGATCGTACAGCCCGTTCGGCGCAAGCACAACCGAATCCCACCGAGCGCCCGCGATTTCCCGCGACGCGCGGCTTCCGAACCGGTCCGATCCGGGTTGTGCGATCCGGCCCCTTGCTGTACAAGGCCATCGCCGCGATGCGCGAGGCCGATCCCCCGGGCGTTGGACTTCAGGCCGGGGCGGCCTATCAGGGACGAAGAACCACTCGCAAGAGCCGGGCACGGCGGGAGGCCGAGGTGGCGTACGACAAGAAGCAGGCGACGGAGGAGTTCGGCCGCTGGAGCGAGAGCTACGACCGCTGCGTCCTGCAATGGCTGCTGTTCGGCCCCTCGCACCGGGCCCTGATCCGCCGGATCGACGACGTCGCCGGCGACCGGCCGATCTCGATCCTGGACGTCGGCTGCGGGACGGGGGTCTTCGCGGCGAGGGTGCGCGAGGCCCTGCCGGGCTCGCGGGTCTTCGGCGTCGACCTGGTCTCGGACATGCTGGCCCAGGGGGCGAGGCGCTGGGAGGCCCTGGCCGATTCCGTCCACCCGGTCCAGGGGGACAGCGAGCGGCTGCCGTTCGCGGACGGGTCGTTCGACTTCGTCACCTGCGCCAACAGCTTCCACCACTACCCCGACCAGGAGGCGGCGGTGGCCGAGATGCACCGCGTCCTGAAGCCCGGCGGCCGGCTGCTACTGATCGACGGCTATCGCGACGCCCCCTGGGGCTGGTTCATCTACGACGTGTGCGTGACCTACCGCGAGGGGAACGTCCATCACGCCTCGGCGCGGCGCTTCCGCGAGATCCTCGCCCGCGCGGGGTTCCAGGCGGTCGCCCAGAAGGTCCACCGCGGGCCCGCCCCGTTCATCCTGAACGAGGCGATCGCCGCCGAACCGGCCCCGATCTATCCCGGGCCCCACTTCAACCTGTCGAACAGCATCCTGGGCCGGGTCGAGGCGCCGGGCGGCCGTCGCGCCGGGTCCTGAACGGCCCGGCGGCTTTGCGGGCCAGACCGGTTTAGGACGCCATGCGAGCCCGCCGGGGCGAGAAACGGCGGGCTCGCGGTCGTGTTGGGACGGGGGCGGGCGACGGATGTCCCCTGTCGGCCGGGGCCGCGCGCTGGTATATCTGCTCGTTTCCCTCTTCGAACGACGGCCCAGCTCGACGCCCCCGATGGACCTCCGCGCGCCGGTCGCGCGGGGATCGGGCCCGTCGCGCGGCGGCCCGAGAGGCGGAAGGCGGAGCAGCATCGTGCATCGCGTCGAGACCGATCGGCAGGAATGGGAGCGGGCGCTCGGCGAGCTGGCCGTGGGCGTCGCCGCGACGCCCGGCGAGGGCCGGCCGCGGCTCGTGGGCCCGGCCTCGGCACCCCCGCCCGGGGCCGCCTTCATCCCTCCCTGCCCCCTCGAACTCCTCGGCGACGCCTCGTTCCGCCGCCTCCACGGCGTCCGCTACGCCTGCCTCGCCGGCGCGATGGCCAACGGCATCGCTTCGGTGGAACTGGTCGAGGCCATGGGCCGGGCGGGCATGCTCGGGATTTTCGGGGCGGCCGGGCTCGCCGTCGACGCCGTCGAGCGGGCCGTGGATCGCGTGCAGAGCGGTTTGGGCGACAAATCGCCCTACGGATTCAACCTCATCCACAGCCCGCAGGAACCGGCGATCGAGTCGGCCGTGGTCGACCTGTATCTGCGGCGAGGGGTGCGGCTGGTGGAGGCGTCGGCGTTTCTGAAGCTGACGCCGTCGGTGGTCCGTTATCGCGTGGCCGGCATCCACCGCGACGAGCGTGGGCGGGTCGTGACCCCGAACCGGGTCATCGCCAAGGCGTCGCGCGTGGAGGTGGCGTCGCGGTTCCTCGCCCCTCCCCCTGAGAAGATGCTGCGGGAACTCGTCGAGCAAGGGGCGGTCACGGCCGACCAGGCCGCGATGGCCGCCACGATCCCCATGGCCGAAGACCTCACCGCCGAGGCCGACTCCGGGGGCCACACCGACAACCAGCCCCTGGTCGTCCTCCTCCCCACGTTCCTCGCCCTCCGCGATCGGATCGCGGCCGAGAACGGCTACGACCGCCCGTTGCGCGTGGGCGCGGCCGGGGGGATCTCGACGCCCTGGGCTGCGGCCGGGGCGCTGGCGATGGGGGCGGGCTACCTCGTCACCGGGTCGGTCAACCAGGCGTGCGTGGAGGCGGGCACGTCCGACGCGGTCCGAGCCATGCTGGCCAAGGCCCAGCAGGCGGACGTCGCCATGGCCCCCGCCGCCGACATGTTCGAGATGGGCGTGAAGGTCCAGGTGCTCAAGCGCGGGACCATGTTCGCCATGCGGGCGGCCAAGCTGTACGAATACTACCGGGCCTACGACCGGATCGAGTCGATCCCCGAGGCCGACCGCGCGACGTTGGAAAAGACCATCTTCCGCATCCCGCTCGCCGAGGTCTGGGAGCAGACCCGGGCCTTTTTCCAGCGTCGGGACCCCTCCCAGATCGCCCGAGCCGAGGTTGATCCCAAGCTGAAGATGGCCTTGGTGTTCCGGTGGTATCTCGGCCAGGCGTCGCGATGGGCGAACGTCGGCGAGCCGACGCGGACGGTCGACTACCAGGTCTGGTGCGGCCCGGCGATGGCCGCGTTCAACGACTGGGCGCGCGGGTCTTTCCTGGAGGTCCCCGAGGCCCGCCGCGCGGCCGACGTCGCCCTGAACATCCTCTACAACGCGGCCGTGCTCCTCCGGGCGCGGACGGCCGCCATGCAGGGGGTGGCCCTCCCCGACGGCGTCCCCGCGCTCGCCCCCCTGGCCCGTGAAGAGATTGAGAAGCGGGGGGCGAAACCTTAACATGGATGGCCGACCCCCACGCCGCCCGACCGCCCATTCGACCCAGAATCCCCACCCGGCCCGCATCGACGCTCGAAAGGGAAGTGACTTGAATCAGGCCGATTCACCGCCGTCCGTCCCGGTGGCCGTCGTCGGGATGGGCTGCCTGTTCCCCAAGGCCGAGGACCTGGGGCGCTTCTGGTCCAACATCCGCGAGCGGCTGGACGCGATCACCGAGGTCCCCTCGACCCACTGGCGGCCCGAGGACTACTACGACGCCGACCCCAAGGCCCCCGACCGGACCTACGCCCGCCGCGGCGGCTTCCTGACCCCCGTCGACTTCCCCCTGCTCGACTTCGGCATCGCCCCCAACGCCGTCGAGGCGACCGACACCACCCAGCTCCTGGGCCTGCTGGTGGCGCGTCGGGCGCTGGAGGACGCCGGTTACGGACCGGGGGGGCGCGACTTCGCCCGCGACCGGACGAGCGTGATCCTGGGCGTCACCGGGACGCTGGAGCTGGTGATCCCCCTGGCCACCCGATTGGGCCACCCGGCCTGGCGCAAGGCGCTGGCCGAGGCGGGGGTCGACCGCGACACGGCCGAGGACGTGGTGCGGCGGATCGCCGGCTCGTACGTCGGCTGGCAGGAGGCGTCGTTCCCGGGCCTGCTGGGGAACGTGGCGGCCGGGCGGATCGCCAACAAGCTCGACCTGGGGGGGACCAACTGCGTCGTCGACGCCGCCTGCGGCAGCTCGCTGGGCGCGGTCAACCTCGCCCTGCACGAGCTGGCCTCCGGCCGCTGCGACGTGGCGCTCACCGGCGGGCTCGACACGTTCAACGACATCTTTATGTATATGTGCTTCAGCAAGACCCCCGCGCTGTCGCCGACGGGCGACGCCCGGCCGTTCTCGGCCGACGGGGACGGGACGATCCTGGGCGAGGGCCTGGGGCTCCTGGTGCTGAAGCGGCTGGCCGACGCCGAGCGCGACGGCGACCGGATCTACGCCGTCGTCAAGGGGATGGGGACGTCCAGCGACGGCGGCGGCCAGGCGGTGTACGCCCCCAAGGCGTCGGGCCAGGTCAAGGCCCTGCGGCGGGCCTATGAGCACGCCGGCGTCGACCCGAAGACGGTCGGGCTGGTCGAGGCCCACGGCACCGGCACGAGGGTCGGCGACGGCATCGAGGTCGAGGCGCTGGAGGAGGTCTACCGCGCCGCAGGTGCGGGGCCGCGGTCGGTCGCGCTGGGCTCGGTGAAGTCGCAGATCGGCCACACCAAGGCGGCGGCCGGCGCGGCGGGGCTGGTGAAGGCGGCCCTGGCCCTGCACCACAAGGTGCTGCCGCCGACGATCAAGGTCGACCGCCCGCTCGACCGCCTGGCGGCCGAGGACTCGCCGTTCTACGTCGCGACCGAGAATCGGCCCTGGCTGGCCGGCGACGCCCCCCGGCGCGCGGCGGTCTCGGCGTTCGGCTTCGGCGGCAGCAACTTCCACTGCGTGCTCGAAGAAGCTCGCCCCGACCGCCCGGCGATCGACTGGGGCGGCGACGTTCAGGTCCTCGCCTATGCGGCCGACGACCCGAAGGCCCTCGCCGCGGCGCTCCCCTCGTGGACCGCAACGACGGCCTGGTCCGACGTCCGCGCCGAGGGTGCCCGCTCGCGCGCCGCGTTTCGGGCGGGCCGCTCGCACCGGCTGCTGATCGTCGCCCGCCGCGGGGACGACCCCGCGGCGCTGATCGCCGAGGCGAGGGGCGAGGGCAAGCCCGGCTCGAAGCGGGTCTTCCGGGGCCGCGGCGGGCCGGCCGGCAAGCTCGCGTACCTGTTCCCGGGCCAGGGCTCGCAGTACGTCGGGATGGGCCGCGACCTGGCCTGTCGCTTCCCGAAGATGCTCGCCGCGCTGGAGTTGGCCGGTCGCGAGACGGCGGACCGAATCTACCCCGCTCCGACCTTCTCCGACGAGCGCCGTCGCCTGGATGACGAGGCGTTGCGCGACACCCGTCGCGCCCAGCCGGCGATCGGGGCGATCTCGCTGGGGTTGCTGGGGATCCTGGAGGACTTCGGCGTCCGGCCCGACATGGCCGCGGGCCACAGCTTCGGCGAGCTGTCCGCGCTGCATGCCTGCGGCCGGATCGACGCCGAGACCCTGCTGAGGCTGGCCGTCGAGCGCGGTGCCGCGATGGGCCGATGCGCGGGCGAGGACGCCGGCGCGATGCTGGCGGCCTTCGCGCCGGCCGACGAGCTGGAGCGGCTGCTCCGCGGCCGGGCCCCCGAGGTCGTCGTCGCCAACAAGAACGGCCCGCGGCAGACCGTGCTGTCGGGCCCGACGGCCGCGATCGCCCGCGCCGAAGGATTGCTCCGCGAGGCCAGCGTCTCCGCGAAACGCCTGCCGGTCTCGGCCGCGTTCCACAGCCGGTTCGTGGCCGACGCCCAGGGGCCGTTCCGCGAGGCTCTGGAATCGGCCGAGTTCCGCGCGGGGCCGATCCCCACCTTCGCCAACGCCACGGCCGAGGCTTATCCCGACGACGCCGACGCCGCCCGCGACCTGCTGGCCGACCAGCTCTCCAGCCCGGTCGAGTTCGCCGCGATGATCGAGGACATGCACCGAGACGGCGCCCGCCTGTTCGTCGAGGTCGGCCCCGACGCCACGCTGACCGGCCTCGTCGGCTCGATCCTGGACGGGAAGCCGTTCGCCGCTGCCGCGACCGATTCGCGCCGCGAGCCCGACGGCCTCCTCTCCCTGGCCGTCGCCCTGGCGACGGTCGCCGCCTCCGGCCGGTCCGTCGACCTCGCCCGCTGGGATGAGGGTTTCGCGCCCGCCCCGACGGCCGGCAAGCGCAGCCTCACCGTCCCCGTCTGCGGCGCCCACCCGACCTCGAAGCGGCCCGCAGAACCCCCCGCGCCCCCGAAAGCGCGGGTTCGCGAGCCCGTCTCGAAGCCGACGCCCGCCTCGCCCCCGATCGCGACCGTCCCCGCGCCCGAGCCCAAGCGGCCGACTCCCCCCCCCATCGAGCGGACCATGAACGCCCCCGACCGCATCCCCATGCCCTCGACGAACGGCCAAGGCCACGCCCGTATCGCGCCCGCCCCGGCCGTCGCGACGGCCGACCACCTGCTCGCCCTCCAGCAACTCGCCCAGCAGACGGCCCGGCTGCACCAGCAATTCCTGGAGGGTCAGGAGGCGGCGCAGAGGACGTTCCAGATGCTGCTGGGACTCCAGGCCCAGCCTGCCGCCGCCCCGATCCCCGCGCCGGCCCCGATCCCCGCCGCGGTCGAGCCGCCGCGCGTCCAGGCCCCGGCCGTCGCCGCTCCGCCCGCGGCCCGCCCCGCCCCGGCCCCGCGGCCCGAGCCGCCGAAGGTCGAGGTCCGTCGCGTCGAGCCGGTCGCCGCCCCCGCGCCATCGCCCGCCGCGTCGGCCGTGGCGGCGGCGCTGCTGGAGGTGGTGTCGGAGAAGACGGGGTATCCGGCGGACATGCTGGAC
>MKTT01000123.1 GCA_001898385.1 Planctomycetales bacterium 71-10 | reverse complement strand
CGTTCACGCCCTGGATTCGCGGAATCCGGCAGTAGGATCTTTTCCGGCGGACGGATTTCGGCGATACCGGTGAGATGTCATTCGACTTCACGGAACAACAGTTGGCGAGTTTTGGGCCCGAGGCCGAGGCAGTCATCCGCGCCCTGTTGGCCGAGATCAAGCGGCTGACGGAACGGCTGGCGGAGCTCGAGGGTCGAAAGACGCCGCAAAACTCGTCGCTGCCGCCGAGCACCCAGCATCCCCACGCCAGGCCGGCGCGAAAAGCTCGCCCCAAGAAAAGGCATGGTGGGCAACCGGGCCACAAGAGACACGAGCGATCGCTGATCCCCACTCCGATGTGCGACGACGTGCGGGCGATCAAGCCGATCGAGTGCAGGCGCTGCCGAACTCCGCTGTCGGGGAGTGACCCGGAGCCGCGACGGCATCAGGTCTGGGAACTGCCCGAGATCAAGCCCCACGTCACCGAATATCAACTCCATCGCCTCGCCTGCCCCCGCTGTCGCGAGACGACCTGCGCCCCCTTACCGCCGGGCGTCCCTTCGGGACAATCGGGCCCGCGTCTGATCGCCTTCGCGGGGTTGCTGATGGCGTATTTCCGCCAGAGCAAGCGGCGCACGGCCCTGTTCCTGCAGGCCTTGCTCAATCAACCTTGCTGCCCGTCGTTGGCCGTGAAGATGCAGACGCTCGTCACCGACGCGGTCCGGCCGGCTTGCGATCAGCTCGCGGACCAACTCCCCGATCAGGCTCGCCTCTCGATCGACGAGTCGCCCACGAAGGAGCGGGAGTCGAAGGCCTGGCTGTG
>MKTT01000122.1:548-6331 GCA_001898385.1 Planctomycetales bacterium 71-10 | reverse complement strand
TCGTTGCGGATCAGGCGGCGGACCTTCAAGGCCTGATTGTAGTATTGGTCGGCGTAGCCGGCGGAGAGGGCGAACGTCCCCAGCATGATCCGCCGCTTGACCTCCGGGCCGAACCCTTCGGCGCGACTGGCCATCATCATGCGGACGAGCGGGTGGAGTTCCTCCTCGCCGGGGTACTTGGGCGACCAGTCCTCCGCGCGGTGGCCGAAGATCGTGCCGTCGTAACGGGCGAGGTTGCTGGAGCACTCGGCGGGGGCGACGATGTAGTAGGCCGGGACGCCGTACTTCGAGTTCGGCAGCGAGACGTCCTTGATGGTCGCGCCGGCCTTCTCGTAGACGCGGATCGCCTCGCGGACGGCGGCCTCGACCTCGGGGTCGAGGCCCTCGCCGAAGAACTCGCGGGCGACGCCGATCCGGAGCGACTTCGGCCTCTGGTCCAGCGTGGCGGCGTAGTCGGGGACGGCGTCGTCGACGCTGGTGGCGTCGCGGTCGTCGTGGCCCGAGATCACCTTGAGGAGCAGGGCGGCGTCGGCCAGGTCGTGGGCGAAGGGGCCGACCTGGTCGAGCGAGCTGGCGAAGGCGATCAGGCCGTAGCGGCTGACGCGGCCGTAGGTCGGCTTCAGGCCGACGATCCCGCAGACGGCCGCCGGCTGCCGGATCGAGCCGCCGGTGTCCGTCCCCAGCGACATCGGCGCGAGGTCCGCGGCCACCGCGGCGGCCGAGCCGCCCGACGACCCGCCGGGGATCCGCGCCTCGTCCCAGGGGTTGAGCGTCGGCCCGTAGGCGCTGTTCTCGGTCGACGAGCCCATGGCGAACTCGTCCATGTTCGTCTTGCCGAACAGGATCGCGCCGGCCTTCCTCAGCTTGCTGATGACGGTGGCGTCGTAGGGGGGCCGGAAGTCCTTGAGCATCCGGCTGCCGCAGGTGGTCGGCTCCTTCTCGACGCAGAGGACGTCCTTGATCGCCACCGGCACGCCGGCGAGCGGGCCGACCGGCCGGCCGGCCTGGCGGTCGGCGTCGACCGCCTTCGCCTGGTCGACGATCCGCTCGGGGTCGAGGTGGACGTAGACGTTGAGCCGATCGAGCGCCCGGGCCCGGTCGAGGTAGCCCCGGGCGACTTCCTCGCTGGTGACTTCTCCGGCTTCCAGCTTCGCCAGCAGGGACGTGGCGGTGGCGTCTTTGAGCAGGTCGTTCATGGCGGGCGGGATCTCGGCTCGGTCGCTTCGGGCTCGGGTCGGTCAGTCGAGGACGGCGGGGACGAGGAAGCCCTCGGCGTTCCGCTTCGGCGCGTTGGCGAGGGCCGCCTCGCGGGGGAGGGACGGGCCGCGGACGTCGTCGCGGAAGACGTTGCGGACCTCGACCCCGTGGGCCAGCGGTTCGACGCCGGTCGTGTCCGGCTCCTGGAGCTGGGCGACGTAGTCGACGATGGCGTTGAGCTGCCCGGTGAACGTCTGCAACTCGTCCGGGCTGAGGCGCAGCCGCGCCAGCACGGCGACCTTGGCCACCTCTTCGGTCGACAGGGACATGGTCCGGCCCGCTCCTTCCGCCTCGAAATTGGGCCCGGGCCTCGCCCGGGCCCGGCGCACGGGGCCAGTCTGACAGAATCGGCCCCGGCCTTCAAGACGCGGGGAATCCGGCCCGAGTTCGGGCCCGCGCCAATGTCGCGGCCCCGCGAGCGAATGGCCCTCGCGGGGCCGCGCGATCGACGCGAGACGCCCGATCCCGTCTGGTGCGAGGGGGCACGTTTTTCCATAATGGCCCGTCGAAGGGGGGCGCCGAACCGTTCGTGCTCGCGAGGGGGAGGGCCTGGAGACCTGGGCCGTCTGCCGCGGGGGGCGCGAAGCATGCACAACATCGACCTGATCCTGACGCTGACCGGGGGGCTGGCCGCGGCCCTCGTCCTGGGCTACATCACCTTCAAGCTCCGGCTCTCGCCGATCGTCGGCTACCTCCTGGCCGGCATCGCCGTCGGCCCCTCGACGCCGGGCTTCCACGCCGACCAGCACCTGGCCGACCAGCTCGCCGAGGTCGGCGTGATCCTGCTGATGTTCGGCGTCGGGCTGCAGTTCCACCTGAAGGAGCTGCTGGCGGTCAAGAGCGTGGCCATCCCGGGCGCCGTCTTCCAGAGCCTGACGGCCACGGTCCTGGGGACCCTGCTGGGCCATTTCTACGGCTGGGGCTGGTCGGCCGGCCTGGTCTTCGGCATGGCGATCTCGGTGGCGAGCACCGTCGTCCTGGTCCGCGTGCTGGCCGACAACGGCGACCTGCACACCCAGACCGGCCACATCGCCGTCGGCTGGCTGGTGGTCGAGGACCTGTTCACGGTGCTCGTGCTGGTCATGCTCCCGGTCGTCTTCGGCCCCGGCGACAAGTCGGCCGGCGACGTGGTGACCGCCGTGGGGATCGCCTCGCTGAAGGTCGGCGTGATGGTGGCGCTGACGTTCCTGGTGGGGGACCGCGTCATCCCCTGGGTCCTCGACCGCGCCGCCGAGACCCGGTCGCGCGAGCTGTTCACGCTGACGGTCCTGGTCACGGCCCTGGGGATCGCCGTCACCGCGGCGAAGGTCTTCGACGTCTCGATGGCCCTGGGGGCGTTCCTGGCGGGCATGGTGGTGGGGCGGTCGCAGTTCAGCCTCCGGGCGGCCACCGAGGCCCTCCCGATGCGCGACGCCTTCGCGGTCATCTTCTTCGTGTCGGTCGGCATGCTGTTCAGCCCCAGCTCGCTCTGGAAGTCGCCCGGCCTGATCGCCGGGACGCTGGCGGTGATCCTGGTCGGCAAGCCGCTGGCGGCCTGGGCCATCGTCCACATGATGGGCTACCCGCTGCGGGCCGCGATCGCGATCGGGACGATCCTGGCGCAGATCGGCGAGTTCTCGTTCATCCTCGCCTCGGAGGCCAAGGGGCTGGGGATCCTCGACGACGAGGCGTCGAACGCCCTGATCGCGGCGGCCATCATCACCATCACGCTCAACCCGATCCTCTACCGCCTGATCGGCCCGGTGGAGGGTCTGATGAAGCGGTTCCTCAAGGACCCGGCGCCGGTCGAGAATCGCATCCAGCACGAGGAGGACGACCCGGAGGAATCGGGGAGGCACCGCGTCGTCGTGATCGGCTACGGGCCGGTCGGGAAGACGCTCTCGCGGCTGCTGCGGGACAACCGGATCGACCCCGTCGTCATCGAGCTGAACATGGACACCGTCCGCCGCCTGGAGGACGACGGCGTCCGCGCCCTCTACGGCGACGCGATGCACCGCGACGTGCTGGAGCACGCGGGGGTCGACAAGGCCATCGCGCTGATCCTCAGCAGCTCCACCATGAGCGGCGGCAAGGAGACGATCCGGCTGGCTCGCGACATCAACAAGGACCTCTTCATCCTGGCCCGGACGACCTACCTGCGCGAGGTCGCCGACATGCGCGAGGCCGGCGCCGACAGCGTCTTCTCCGGCGAGGGCGAGGTCGCCCTGGCGATGACCGAGTCCCTGCTCCACCGCCTGGGGGCCACGCCCGACCAGATCGACCGCGAGCGGGCCCGCGTCCACGCCGAGTTCTCCGCCATGATCGACCCGGGGGACGAGGCGTCCGTCCTCGCCGCCGCCGAGGCGGGCGTCCGGAACGAGGGCGAGGCGCCGGCCTCCCAGCCCGTCGAGGGCGCGCCGGAGATGTCCTCGGCCCGCCGCGAGAACCCGCTCGGCGAGTGAACGGGCCGGCCCGCCCCGACGGCGCGGGGGCCGTCGGGAATTTGACGCCCCCCGCGCGCCGGCTTTATGATGCGTCGACGCTTCGGGGATCGGCCCCGGGGATGTCGGGGACGGGGCGGGCGCCCCGCCGGGCTCGGGACGGGGAGGTTTCATGGCGATCGAGGGGCCGGTGGCGATCATCCTGGCGGCGGGCCAGGGCAAGCGGATGAAGTCGGACCGGGCGAAGGTCCTGCACGAGGTCTGCGGGCGATCGATGATCTCCTACGTCGTCGACGCGGCCCGCGGCGCCGGGGCGAGGACGATCGTCGTCGTCGTCGGCTACGCGGCCGAGCAGCTCTACGACGCGCTCGACGGCGAGCCCGACATCCGCTTCGCCGTCCAGAGCGAGCAGCTCGGCACCGGTCACGCCGTCAAGGTCTGCCGGCCGTTGCTGGAAGGATACGAGGGGCCGGTCATGGTCCTCGTCGGCGACGAGCCGCTGCTGCGCCCCGAGCCGCTGGCCGACCTGTTCGACCGCCAGCGCCGCGAGGGGGCCTCGTGCCTGCTGGGGACGGCCGAGGTCGGCGACCCGACCGGCTTCGGCCGCATCCTCCGCGACTCCGCCGGCCGCTTCCTCCGGATCGTCGAGGAGCGCGACTGCACGCCCGAGGAGCGGGCGATCCGGGAGGTCAACCCGAGCTGCTACGTCTTCGAGCTGCCCGCCCTCTGGGACGCCCTCGACCAGATCAACACCAGCAACGCCCAGGGCGAATACTACCTGACCGACGCCCCCGAGCAGCTCATGCGCACCGGCGGCAAGGTCCTGGCGCTGAACGTCCTCTCGGCCGACGACATCCTCGGCGTCAACACCCGCCAGCACCTGGCCCAGGCCGGGGCGATCATGCAGGCCCGGATCCAGGACCACTGGATGACCGAGGGGGTCTCCATCGTCGACCCCGGCAATACCTACATCGACGGCCGCGCCGCGATCGGCCGCGATACGGTCGTCCACCCGTTCACCGTGATCACCGGCGACGTGAAGATCGGCGAGCGCTGCAAGGTCGGCCCCTTCGCCCACCTCCGCCCGGGGACCGTCCTGGCCGACGGCGTCGAGGTCGGCGCGTTCGTCGAGGTCAATCGCTCCTCGCTCGGCTCCGGGACGGTCGCCCGCCACCTCGCGTATCTCGGCGACGCGCAGGTCGGGGAGGGCGTCAACGTCGGCTGCGGCGCGATCACCGCCAACTTCGACGGCGAGCGGAAGCATCCCACCACGATCGGCGACGGCGCGCGGATCGGCTCGAACGCCGTCCTCGTCGCCCCCGTCGAGGTCGGCGCGGGCGCGGTCGTCGGGGCCGGCGCCGTCGTCCCGAAGGGCGAGGTGCCGCCGGGCGCGACCGTCGTCGGCGTCCCGGCCCGCCCTGTGAAGCCTCCGGCTGAAGGATGACCGCCCGATCCCCTTACGGCGTAGACGGCGTCTTGTCGAGGGGCTCCGCGAATCGTCGGAAATGTTCCTCGGCCGCCCGCCTCGCCTTGCGGGCGGCCAGGGGGATCTGGTTCCAGATGTTCATCTCGGAGAAGACCAGCGAGAGCGGCTCCTCGTCGACGCGCCAGTCGACGCGCACCGCCGACGCGGCGGAAGCCGCCACGGGCCAGATCTGCGACACGTCCTCGGCGCGGATGACGTAGCGGTGGGTCAGGCCCTCGACGACGAGCCGGCGGTGTTCGCGATCGAAGAACACGATCGCGAAGTCGTCGCCCAGCAGCTTCGGCTTGTGGAAGGTCTCGCCGTCCTCCAGGGCGAGCGCCGCCGACGGCGGCTCGTCCGGCGCGCCCAGCGGCGTCCCGGGCCGGCCGCCGACGCGGCGGACCAGGTAGTCGCGCCAGGATCGCAGCCCGCGCGAGCCGTAGACGAGGCCCACGATCGCGGCCGCGAAGAATCCGATCACCCCGGCCGCCAGGAAGGCGTTGCTCAGGGGCGTGTCCGGGCCGCCCCCCTTCGCGATCGAGGCGAGCCCCAGGCACCCGCCCAGCGACCCGAACATGCCGACCAGCGGGATGACCATCCAGCCGGTGTAGGCCCATGACGCGCGCCGGAGCTGGCGGGGG
>MKTT01000122.1:0-405 GCA_001898385.1 Planctomycetales bacterium 71-10 | reverse complement strand
CGCGTTGGCCACCGGCCCGACGAAACCGGTGAAGCAGATGACCAGCCAGGCGAGCATGAACATCGTCGTCCGAGGATCCATCGCCAGCCCCTCCTCGGGGTGATTCTCGCCCATCATCCAGATGTAGCCGAAGAGCGCGAAGTTCACGCCGGAGAGCCCGCCGAAGTTGAAGCCACGCCCGGGGCCCAGCATCGCCTCCTGAAAGCGTTCCACATAGGCGTACTCGGCGTAATTGGAGATGACCGCCGTGGCCAGGATGATCGCCAGCAGCTTCCACGACCCGCGCCTGGTCTCAATGGCCGTGCCCAGGGTCATGATCCAGTAGGCGTTGAAGAGGAGATGCAGCGGCGAGAAGTGGAGGAAGATCGGTGAGACGGTCCGCCACACCTGGCCGTTCAGGATGTC
>MKTT01000121.1 GCA_001898385.1 Planctomycetales bacterium 71-10 | reverse complement strand
TGAAGAAGGCTGCGATGATCCAGGGCGGCCGCGGCAGTAAGGCCCAATACTGGCTTCCGAAAATGGCGCCGCAATGGTGCAATGGTTCAGAACTATTTCTCGGTACTCGTTGATGGTTGACCTCGCCGGAGTATCGCCGAAGATGGGACGTACGAGCTTGTGCAGGCGACTTGGATCAGGTCCCGGAGGGTCGAGGCATGGCGACGGCGACTTCGAAGTACATGTCGAAGCAGGAGATCGTGGAGGCGCTCGGGGTCGACGAGAGCACGGTCCGGCGATGGGTGAAGTCCGGCCGGCTCCCGAGGCCGGCGAAGCCCGGGGGCGCGAGGAACGCGCGGGCGTATTTCCCCCGCGAGGCCGTCGAGCGGCTGATGCAGCCGCATGGAGGTGGCGATGGCGACGACCGCCGTACGGCCTGACTTCCGCAAGCTGGCGCTCTCGCAGGCGGCCGGCTGGCTGTCGTGCTGGGGGCCGGTCGGGGCGAGGGTCCGGGTGGACATGGCCGTCGGGAGGTGGCCGCGGGACGCCCTGGACGCGGCGGTCGACCTGATCGATCGGTTCGAAGCGGCGGGGGCCCGGACGACTGGTAATCGCCCGAGCCCCCGTGGATCCGGTCCGACGGGACGTTGCACCGCCCCGAAGGAATGCCGCCTCGAAGCAAGCCCCATGGTCGGAGGCTCGGGCGACGCCCGAGAGCGACACCCGTGAGCAGTGTAGAGGGGGGCCGCGGGGCCGTCAACAGGCCCCGTCACGCCCCGGTCAACGACATACAGGAGAACACTCGCACCGGGGGAGCGGATGCTCCCCTTTGCCCGGTGTGTCGCGGCGTGACCGAGCCCGACGGACGAGGCCGGCGACGGTGCCCGGCGTGCCCCGTCTCCGGCCCGCGGGAAGGCGGTGCGGGATGGGCGTTGAACCCCGCGGCGTCTTGCGGGACGCGATCGCCGCCATCGAGTCCGCCGCGCCCGGAGCGAGCCATTCCGTGCTGGCGTCGCAGTCCCAGCGCGTCGCCTGGCTGGTCGCGAGGGGCGAGCTGGACGAGCGTGAAGCCCTGGAGGCGCTCCGGGCCGCGGGCGATCGTCGCGGGAAGCCGACGGCCGAGGTGGACGCGGCCTGGGAGTCGGCGATGAAGAAGGCGGCCCCGGCGCCCTCGCCCGCGCCGGCGTCGAAGGTCGCCCCGCCGAAGAAGTCGAAGGCCCCGGCCACGAAGAAGACGGTGTACCCCGGCCTGGACGACGCGGCCCGGCGGACGTCGTTCGCCATGGACAAGCCGCACCGGGGGACCTGGGTCTATCGCGACGCCTCCGGCGCGGACGCGATGGCCGTCGTCAGGTACGGCGACGGCGAGGCGAAGGAGTTCCGGCCTTACCACCCCGCGGCGAACGGCTGGGTCGTCGGGGATCCGGACGGCCCGCTCCCCCTCTACAGGCTCCCCGAGCTGATCCGCGATCCCGCCGCCATGGTCGCGGTGTGCGAGGGGGAGAAGGCCGCGGACCTGGCGGCCGGGCTCGGGATCCCGGCGACGACGGCGGCGCACGGGGCGAAGTCGCCGCACAAGACCGATTGGAGCCAGCTGGCCGGCCGCAAGGTCGTCATCCTGCCCGACGCGGATGACGCCGGCGAGAGGTACGCCGCGAGCGTGACGGCCTTACTGCAGGCGTTGAATCCCCCGGCCGAAGTCCGGATCGTCCGGCTCCCCGGGCTGCCCCCCAAGGGCGACGTCGAGCAGTTCATCCAGGCCGGCGGCACGGCGGAGAAGCTGTGGGAATTGATCGAGGCCGCCCCGACGGAATCGGTCGACGACGGGCCGCCGGTGGTCGTCATCACGCCGAACGAGAGCGAGGTCGCCGCCCAGGCCCTCGCCGCCCTCGCCGCCCGGGACTCGAACCTCTACGTCCTGGCCGGCCGGCTGGCGACGATCGTTGAACGCGGCGACGCGCCGAGGGGGATCGAGTTCCGGGACGAGCCTCCGCCCCAGGTCCAACCCCTCGAGACGATCAGCCTCCGCGGCCGGATCACGGCGTGCACGAGGCTGGTGAAGTACAAGAAGAACCGGGACGGGGAAGACGTCGCCTCCCACGCCCACCCGCCGGAATGGCTGGCCCCGATGGTCCACAAGGGGCCCGAGTTCCCCGGCGTCCGTCCCCTCGAGGGCGTCATCCAGGCGCCGACGATCCGCCGCGACGGCTCCATCCTCGATCGCCCGGGCTACGACCGGGAGACGCGGCTGTTCTACCGGCCCAACGCCAGGTTCGACGCCGTCCCGGAGAGGCCGACCCGGAGGGAAGCCGAGGCGGCGTGGGCCGCCCTCAAAAGGCTGCTCTGCGACTTCCCCTTCCGGAGCGAGGTGGACCTGGCCCTGTGGCTGGCCTCGCTCCTCACGGTCCTGGGCCGCCCGTTGTTCGACGGGCCTTCTCCGCTGATCGGATTCGACGGCAACTGCCCCGGCGTGGGCAAGACGCTGCTGGCCGACGTCGTCGCCATCATGGCGACCGGCCGGCCCGTCTCCAAGATGGGATTCCCCGGGGGGGCCCATGGGGACGAGGAGATGGACAAGAGGATCACGGCCCTGGCCATGGCCGGCGTCCGCCTGGTGCTGCTCGACAACGTGGCCGAGCCGCTGGGCGGGAGCTCGCTCGACCGGGCGTTGACGACGACGCTGTGGCAGGGCCGGCCCCTGGGCCGCTCCGAGATCGTCGACATGCCCCTTGCCGTCACGTGGCTGGCGAGCGGGAACAACCTCCAGGTGAAGGGGGACATGCTCCGTCGAGTCCTGTTCGCGAGGCTGGAGACCCGGGAAGAGAATCCCGAGGACCGCCAAGGCTTCAGGATCCCGAACCTGCTCCGCCACGTCCGCGAGAACCGGGGCCGGCTGGCGGCCTCCGCCTTGACCATCCTGAGGGCCTGGCGGGTCGCGGGCTCGCCCCGGACCGTCGACGCCCTGGGCAGCTTCGAAGGGTGGACGGAGGGGATCGCCGACCCCGTGGCATGGATCACGAACGTCGATCCGCTCGCCGTCCGCGCCGCGATCAAGGCCGCCGACATGGACGCCGGGGCGAGGGAGTCGCTCGTCGCGGGCTGGGCCGAACTGCCCGGATCCGAATCCGGCCTCACGATCGCCGCGGCGTTGAAGATCCTCCGGGCGCATGGGCACGACGACAAGTTCACGGCGCTCAGGAGCGCGCTGGCGGAGATGTCGAAGACCGCCGACCTCCCGCCCGCCCAGGTCGTCGGAAAGAAGTTGAAGACGCTCGAAGGCCTTCCCATATCTGGCTTTGTGCTCCGAAGCGACTTCGATAGGACCAACACGAAGGTCTGGAGGATCGAGAGATCGTCTGCAGGGAGTGCTGGGAGTCTGCAGGGAGTTGATTTCCCCCACTCCCTGCAAGGCAAACAAAATGGCCAAAACGATTTGCGACTGAATGCAGGGAGTGCTGGGAGTGAAATCGCACCCTCACGCGAGGTGTTTCCGCCGTCAAGCATGACGAAATACCCCACGGGGACCGGAAACATCCCCGGCATCCCCAGCACTCCCTGCAGCGGGGCCAGGGAGGTGTTCGAGCTATGACCGCCCTCCCCTCGCTGCTGGAGACGCTCGAGTCGCGAGGCGTCCGGCTGTCGCTCCGGCTCGTGGTCGACGCGCCGGCCGGGGCGCTCGACGACGAGGCCCGCGCCGCCCTCGCCGAGCACAGGCCGATGATCCTCGCCAAGCTGGGCCGCGACGCCCTCTGGGCCGATCTGTCGACTTGGCGGTGGGGACCGGCCGTCGAAGGCGCGGACCCCGGCCCCGAGGAACCGTCGATCGATCCTCGATGGCTGAAGGCGTTCAACGAGCTGACTGGCCGCGACGACCTGAACCGGGACGCCACAGCCGCCGACCTGATCGCCGCCCGCGCCAAACCCCAGGAGCACCAAGGATGAGCCGAGAAGTCGCTGAGGCCGTCGAGGCGGCCCGATACGTGGCCGAAGTGATGAGGGCCGCGGGGTGCTTCGAGGGCGTGGAGGTCGAGCCGGCCGCCCCGTCCCTCAGGGAATCCGGCGTCGCCGCCTGGATCACCGCCCGGGTGCCGAGCCACGGCCGCCGGGTCGCCCTCGCGGTGTTCGTCGGGGACGACGTGGAGCTGCTGATGGCGAAGCTCGACTTCGACCTCGCGCTCATGGAGAGCCGCGCCGAAGGGCTGGCGAGCATGGGGGCCCGGCGGAATTGAACGCCCGAAGGTAATCGCCATTCGGTAATTCGGGGGTGACCTCCATTCGCTGACGCTCGCGTGCAAGGGGACGCCCGGCCCATTCCGATCTCATCGGCTTCCTCCCCCCCAGCGCCGACCGATCGCCGTGCATGCCAGGACGCATATTTTCGAGGGGCGGGGCGACGGCGCGTGCAGGGGAGTCGGGGACTGACCTGACGCTCGACCGCTGAGCAGGGCTTGCGGATCGGGCCGGCGATCATCATGATTCGCACGGCCGGAACGATGTTGAACCGCCGGGCGATGGGGGCGCGCCGTGGAGCATTCGCCTGAACGAGCTTTACGCGCCGTGCTCGAACGCCCGGGCGACCTCGAGGCCCGTCTGGCCTATGCGGAAGCACTCGACGCCGCCGCCGACCCGCTCGGCGAGTTCATCCGCCTGGAATGCCGCCTATCCGACGGCCCCCGGGCCGAAGGCTCGCTGAGAGACTGGGACCGGCGGCACGCGCTGTTCGATGCACATCAGGTCGCGTGGGTCGGACGCCTTGCGGAGATCGGGGCGTATGCGTCGCTCCAGCGCGGGCTGGTGACGGGCGTCGAGGTCGACCTGGACGCCTATCTCGAACATGGGGAGGAGATCTTCGGGCGGCATCCCGTCCGCTCGCTTTCGATTCGCGGCGTGCGGGGCCGTATGGATGAACTCCTCGACAGCCGTTGGATCGGCCGGGTCGAATACCTCTCGTTGCACGGCGGCGACCCTCCCGACGGCCGAGGGCCGACGGACGACGACGTCGCGGAACTGGCCGCGAGGATCGGGCCGCTCGACCTCCGGGGCCTCGGCCTCGAACGCAACAAGGAGGTCGGGCCCGCCTCCGTGAGGGCGGTCCTCGACGCCCCTTGGGCCGGCCGCCTGGAATACCTCGGCCTCGGCTGGACCTCCTCGGGCGATGAAGGGGCCGGGTTGCTGGCCTCGTCGGACCGTCTCGGGGACCTCCGAAGGCTGGACCTTTCGGCGAGCGAGATGAGCGCGAGCGGGCTCCAGGCTCTGGCGAGCTCGCCGACCCTCGCCCGGCTGGGGCTCACGGAATTCGAGACGTCGTGGAACGACTTCGGCCCCGAGGACCAGGCCCGCTGCCTCCGGTCTCCCGTCATGGCTCGCGTGGAAAGGGTCCACCTCGACGGCCGGCTGGCCGGCGACCTCGTCGACGCACTCACCGGGTCGGAGACGCTGGGCGCCCTCGGGTCGATCTTCATCGCCAACGACTGGGGCCTTGAGACGGCCGCGGTCCGCAAGCTCGCGAACTGGGCCGGCCTCTCGCGGGTGCGGAGCCTGACCTTCTGCCTGACCATGGTCACGGACGAGCAATTGGGGATCCTGGCCGCTTCTCCGCACCTTGCCGACCTGGCCTGCTTCAGCCTCTCCGAGAACAGCATCACCGACGACGGCGTCGAGCGCCTGTGCCGCTCGCCCGCGTGGCGCGGCCTGACTCACCTCAGCATCGATCGGAACACGCTGACGGAGCGATCGGTCCGCGCGATCCTCGGGGCTGGTTGGTTCCCCGGGCTCCAGGCGTTGGACCTTCACGCGTCGTACGACATCGGCGACGCGGGGGCGGCGGCGCTCGCGAATTACCGGGGGGCGACGCGGCTGAGAACGCTCGTCCTGAGCCTGGCGGGGATCTCCGACGTCGGTGCCCTGAGGCTGGCCGAGGCCTCGTTCGTCTCACAGCTCTGGACCCTCTGGCTTCTGGGGAACGAGAAAATCTCCCCGGCCGTCGGCGAACGCCTGCAAAAGCGTCTGGGGCGTCGCGTCCACCTGCACAGGCCCGAAGCCGGGCCACGCCGGGCACCGCCGATCGCCTGACGGCCGCTCCTCCGCGGCCCACGTCCTGCGGCCGATCGTGCGGAGTCGGCAAGTCGACTCCTCCCCGATTCCGGGATACGCAACCCACCACGCAACCCGACGGCCCTCGCGATCGACCCCGGACGACGTCCGTCCGGCTGCGACGTTACGCCCCCCGCCGACGCCGGCCGCTGGAGGCCGACGCAAGAGGTCGACCGCGCGACCCGTCCCGACGCACAGCAGCACGCACAGGGCCCGGGCCGCCGCCGAGGCCCGGTTTTTTCGGCGAGAATCGCATACGCCTATATTCGCCGAATTGATGACTCGTCGATCCGTCGCGATACTTCAGCGAGTGGTTGAACGGTCGACGGAACGAACGACCCCGCTTGCAGGTGCGACGACATGGGAAGGCGACGGCGGATACCTCGGGGCGTGTGCCGGATCGTCGGCGTGGCCGCGTTGGCCCGCGCGGGGCTGTTCCGGCACGAATCCGGGGCACGATCGGCGACGATCGACGCCCCCGACCCCTGCGACCCGTCGGAGCCGGCAGGCCTCCTCGTCGAGGTCGAGGTCCACGACCGCGACGCGGCGAGGGTGACGATCGACGGCCAGGTGGTCGAGGCGTGCGCCCGGCCGGGGATCGGCGGCGGCCTCTTCTGGGGCTTCCTCCGTCCGGGTTGCGGCCGGCCCGTGCGACACCTCTACCGGCCGTCGGGGGGCGACGCCTACCGGTGCGGGGAATGCTGGGCGGTCGCCAGGCCGGGCCGCGACGCCCGGCCCGGCCTGGCGGCGGAAGGGCTCGCCCGCAGGGTGGCGGCGCTGGTCGCCGACGGGACGCGGGCCGCGCGGGCGGCCCGCGAGGAGGTCGTCGGATGACCGTCGCCGAAGCCGTCGCCCTGACCGGCAAGCCCGGGAAGGTCCGCCGGGACGGCCCGGGCGGCCTGCTCCTGCCGGGCCTGTTCAACGCCTGCGGGTTCCTCGTCGACCCTCGCGCGCCGGGCGAGGTCTCGGCGCTGCTCGTCCATCGCGCCGTCTGGTACGTCCCGCCCGATGCGGAACTGCCCGTGCGATCCATCAAGCCCTCGCAGTTCTGGGCGACGACCCCGGCGGCCGTCGCCTTCGAAGACCCCCGGAGGGACTGACCGTGGACGACCCGAACGCGAATCCCAAGTCCGACCCCGCGGCCGCACTGATGGCGGATGCCGACCGCGCCATCGCCGGGGCCCGGGCCGCGCTCGACGACATGGCGAAGTCCGGCCCGCTCGCCGCGCTGGCCAACGCCCGGTCGCTGGCCGCGAGCCTGGACCGGATGGTCGAGGATCCCGAGTCCGCCGACCGGGCCAAGCGGCTGGTCTACCACGTGGCCGGCGTGCTCGACGCACTGGGCGTGCTGCCCCTCGCCGTCGCGGCGCTCGTCGCCGAGGCCCTGGCCGATTACGCGACCGAGCCGCCGCCGGAGGGGTGATCGATGGGCCTTCTGGAGCGGAACCGCGAGATCCTGGCCCGGATGCGGGACCTGCGGCCCGTCGAGTCGAAGCTGCGCGCGATCTTCGAGGCCGGGAAGCGCGACCAGCTCCAGCGGGGGGTGGACGCCCAGGGGAAGGCGTTCGCGCCGCTGAGGCCGGGGACGCTGAAGGGCCGCGGGCTCGGCCCGCCCCTCGCGCCGCCCGGATCCCGGATCGTCTCGGGGTATCGGGTGAGGATCGAGTTCCCGCGGGCGGGGGTCCGGATCGTGGGCGAATGGCCGGGCGTGCCGTTCGTGAAATATCACGCGAGCGGCACCCGGAAGATGGTCGCCCGCAACCCCGGAGGGTTCCGGGGCGAGGACGTCGGGGCGGGCGTGAAAGTCGTCAGGGATTACGTCATGACGGGGAGGCGCTGACCGATGGACGAGATCCAGAGGATCATCTTCCAGTTCGAGGGCCGTCAGAAGCTCGAGGAGCTGACGGCCATGCTGGGCAAGGAGTCGGCGGTCCTGGAGACCGTCGTCGCGCAGCACAAGGCGGCCGGGAACGCGACGGCGGCCCACTCCCAGCAGGCCCAGCAGTCGGCCAACGTGATCCGCGGATACGTCCAGCAGATCGACGCCCTGGACCGGCGGTTGAAGGCCGCGGCGTCCGCGACGGGCCCCGGGGCCGCGAGCGCCGGCATGAAGATGCAGGGGATCCAGCAGCTCGGGTACGCCGTCCAGGACTTCGTCTCGACGTCGGGGGGCCTCGCCCAGAAGTTCAACTCCGTCACCAACAACATCCAAGGGCTCGCATCGGCGTTCGTCCCCAGCGCCTGGGGGTTCGTCGCCATCACCGGCTTCACGAGCGCGGTGCAGCTGCTGTTCAACAACGCCGGGGCGATCGCCGACTGGTTCAACGGGGTCGACACCGCCAAGTTGGAGGCCCAGGCCAAGAAGGTCAAGGAGCTGGAGGCGAAGTCGAAGACGCTCGAGTCGTCGCTGGAGAAGATCCGCAGGGCCGAGGGCAGGACGCAGTGGACCGAGGAGTCCGGGGCCGTCGCTTCCGAGGCGATCAAGGGGGCCGGCGGCGTCGACAAGGTCCGGGCCCGCCTGGCGGACCAGTACGCGAGCGAGTCGGCGGTGATGGGCGGGGCTCAGGCCTCCCTCGACGCCGCCGCGCCGGAGGCCGACGCCGCGAACGCGGCCCTGGCGGCGACTCCCAAGGCCGACTGGCAGGCGATGGATAGGGCCCGGAAGCGCGCGGACGCGGCGAACAAGGCCCTGTCCGATGCCCAGGCCCGCGTGGCGAAGGCCCGCGCCGACGCGGAGGCCAGGGCCGGCGAGACTCTGGTCGGCGCGACCGAGGGCGACGCGAAGTCCGTGTACGAGCTGGCGAAGCGGTTCGGCGGCGACTTCAACCAGGCGACGATCGACGGCATCCGGGCCGCGGACAAGGAGGCCGCCGCCAGCATGGCCGAGACGGAGACGACGCCGGCCGACCGGAAGTTCCGCAACGACCGGCGCAAGGATCGGGAGCGGGCCGAGGCGCGGCGCGGGCGGCTGGCGTCGAACGAGCTGGACGACGAGCAGAACGCCCGGGGCACCGCGGCCGAGGAAAGGCTCTCCGCGGCGATCACCTACCTGGAGCAGAACCTGGGCCGGCTCGCCCCGGGGTTGAAGCTCACGAACGAGGAGATCGTGAAGGCCGGCGAGGCGCTGGTCCGGCTCCGCGACGTGGACGAGGTCGGCCCGATGGAGGCCCCGGCGGCGGCCGTCCGGCCGTTCGTCGAGGCGCGGCGGGGCGTGCGGCGCGACGTCCAGCTCGACGAGATCCGAGATCGCCTGGACGTTGACACCGGCGGCCGGCTCAACGAGGACCAGCTCAACGGCGTCGCCCGCGAGACCCAGAATTTGATGCGGCAGGGCGTCGCCCCCATGGCGGCGGCCCAGCAGGCGATCAACGAACTCCTCCAGTCGAACGCCGCCTTGATGGGCCAGATGCAGGCGATGTCGCAGGGCTTCGCGAGCCAGGCCCAGCAGGCGCGGTTCCAGGCCCAGCAGGTGCGGGCGATGGGCCGGCGGTTCCAGGGCGGCCCGGCGACCGGCGGCGCGATGATCACCCCTTTCGCATACTGACGGGGGCTCCATGACCAGGGTGCTGACGATCGACGGGACCGACTACGACGTCGACGGCTGGAACGCCGCCGGCCTGTCGGTCGACGCGTTCTGCGCGTGGGACCTCGACGGGGATTCGTGGCTGGAGTTCCACGAGATCGCGGCCGCCCCCTGGGCGACGTGGCAGGGGCGGAAGTCGGTCGAATACCGGCGCGACGGCGTCCTGCGGTTCAAGGGCGTCACGACCCTGGCGGAGCCGGGCGAGACGGCCCGCCATTGGGGCTACCGCTGCCAGGGCCTGAAGCTCCTGATGAACGAAGTCACGATCACGGCCCCCGACTTCTCGGGGCAGGTGACCTACAACCTGCCCCTCACGGACGAGGAGAGCACGCCGACGCGGCGGGGGCTTTCGGTCGGCGACATCATCGCCGCCGTGCTGGACATGCACGCCGCGCAGCTCGCCGCGATCGGGATATCGACCGACGCGACGACCGCCGCCCAGCTCGCCTCGCTGACGGTCGTGCCGAACGGCCCCGTCCACGTCTCGGGCGAGCTGGCCCACGAGGTAGAGTCGCTCCTTCAGCGATGGGCGGGCAACGTCCGGATGGCGATCCCGCCCACGGGCGAGGTCCGGTTCGTCGACGCGGCCGGCCTGGGGACGACCGGCGGAGCCGCGGCGTCCCACGTCCTGACCTACGGCGTGGACGAGGTCCACCCGCCGTCCATCGGTCGCGACTGGTCGGCGTGCGCCCCCCGCGTCGTCGCCTACGGCCGGGGCCGCATCTATCCCTTCAACGGGAGGATGGCCCTGGATCCATCGGAACTACGCCCGGCGTGGACGTCGGGCCAGCAAGCCGACTGGAGCGACGTCGACTTCACCGCGCCGGGCGACGCGACCGACTACGGCGTCGTCACGACCACGAGCGGCCCCACGACGATCACGGTGCAGAGCGACGACCCGACGCGCGCCTGGCCGGTCAACTTCTGGCCGAAGCGCGGCGGCTGGGTCCAGCTCCGGAAGGCCACGGGGATCGGCCTGGAGTACCAGATCAACGTCCCGGTGTCCGCCTGCACCGCGCTGACGGCGGGCGGGACGTCGACGCTGACGCTGGATCTCCCCCTGGAGTCCAGCGCGTCCGACGCCTGGGACACCTACCAGCTCGTGGGGAGGACGGGCCCGCTGGAGGACGACGGCAGCGGGACGTCGCTGTCCAACGTGTGGCGGCTGTTCGACGTCGTCACGCCCGGGGGGCTGGTCGAGGGTCACCTGGCGCTGTCGTCCCCGATCCCCATCCCCTTCTACGGCCTCAACAACGCCAGCGCCGTCATGATCCAGACGCCGGCCGCGCTGCTGGTCAAGGACGGCGTCACGTTCCCCGCGTCGTTCCGCGTGCTGCCGGAGACGGGCCAGATCCTGTTCGACGAGCCGATCGTCCGCGCCTGGTCGTCGGCCGACGACCTCGCGATCGGCGGGGCGGCCGTCTCGCCGCCGGACGACATCCTCTTCATGGTCCCCTACGCCCGCGGGCCGTTGCAGGTCGCGCACCCGCCCGACGTCGGCGGCGTTCCGCAGTACGCCGGGACCAGCCACACGGTCGGCGGGATGACGAAGACGCTCTACGTCTACATTCCGGATTGGCGGTACGAGGGCAACGCCCCGCTGATCCAGCAATACGTCGAAATGCTCCATCGGACGCTCTGCGACGTCCAGGTCGCGGCGACGGTGATCTACGAGGACGTCCGGGACGACCTGCTCGACGTCGGCGACGGCCACGAGCTGTCGTTCGCCGCCGAGTGCGGGACGACCGGCCTGGAGACGCTGGCGATCCCCGTCCGGTCCGTGGTCGTGCGGATCCCGAACGAAGGCCGCGTCACGACCGAGGTCCGGACGACCAACCGCGTCGAGTGGCGCACCGACCCGGGCTTGTACGTCCACTCCATGAGCCGCCTCGGCTCCGGGCCGTCGATCGGCCTCCCGATGGACGCCGATTTCACCATCAGTGCGAACGGAACCTATCGTCTGTCCGACGGGTCGCCGCTGAACTTCACCGTCGCCGCAGGCGAACCCGCCGCCCCCGTCGCCGACCCGCTCATGCAGGCCGCCGGATTCGCCCAGGGCGGGAATGACGGCATGGGCGGGATGCAGGCCCTCGACGCGGACTGGAGCGCCCCCGGCGGCAACGTCTCCGGGAAGTACGCCGGCCCGAAGAAGTACAAGACGGCCCGCCCTTACCGCACCACGAAGACGCCCTACCGCCGGTCCCGCAAGTTCAGCTCGACCAGCGAGGCCGACAAGGCGGCGGGGCGGGCCAAGATGCGGGCGGAGCATCAGGCCGAATCACAAGCCCGCAGGGACCTCGGGGCGAGCCGCAGGGACGTGGAGGACGTCCGCCGCGAGGAGCGCCAGGACGTCGGCGAGGGATACCTGGAATGATCGCGCCCGCGAGAGACGACGACGGGCCGCCGATCGACTACCAATCGGTGGCGGTCATCCTGTGGCACCACGGCAAGAAGAACCGCGAGATCGCCGAGGCCCTGGGCGTCTCGCGGCCGAAGGTCTCGCGGATGCTGGCCAAGGCGCTCGACGAGGGCAAGCTGGGGCCCGTCCCGCACGCCCGCGAGTTCGGGTTGCGCCTGAATTGCGATTGCGAAACGAAGCCCATCCGCGCGGGCGAGGTCATCGTCTGCGTGTCGTGCTGCTCCAGCGGCTGGGATTTCAGCCCGCTGATGCACGCCGAAGCCCTGCCCCCCGAGCGGAAGGCGTACCGCCCCACGGCCCTGAAGGGCGGGAGCGGGGACGCGCCGGCCGACGAGTCCGCGGGCCAGGAAGCCGCGGCGGAGGCCATCGAGGACGGGCGGCTCGGGACTAGGGCCGGCCGGCGGTCGCACGCGAGGGGGAGGCGGCGATGACGGGCCGCAACGCGACGGTCGTCGCGAACATGGGCCTGGTCCACGAGATGGCGAAGGGCTTCCGGGGCCGGGGGCTCGACGTCGAAGACCTGGTCAACGAGGGGGCCATCGGCCTGATGCGGGCGGCCGAGAAGTTCGACCCCGAGCGGGGGTTCCGGTTCAGCACCTACGCGATGTACTGGATCAGGCAGGCCATGCAGATCGCCGTCGCCAACAAGGGCCGCACGGTCCGCGTCCCGGTCGGCACCCTGAAGCTGCTGGGCGACTGGCGGCGATCCGAGCGGGCCGTCTACCTGGCGACGGGCCGGCGCCCGGGCTTCGACGAGGTCGCCGACTGCATGGCGCTCGACGACGAGGCCAGGGTCCGCGTGGCGAAGGCCCTGGCGGCGTCCCGCGCGAGCCTGGGGAGTGAGGCCGTGGAAGTCGAGGGCGAAGGGCCGACGGCCGAGGCTTGGGACGACGAGGATCGCGCCGAGCTGGACGCGCTGATGTCGGGCCTGACCGATCGCCAGCGCGAGGTCGTATCGGCCCGGTTCGGGATCGACGGCCGCGAGCCGATGACGCTGGCCGAGGTCGGCGACGACCTGGGCGTCAGCCGCGAGCGCGTCCGGCAGATCGAGGCTGACGCCCTCCGCCGCATGGGCCTGGAGAGGTCCGGCGAGCGAGGGGCGGTGGCGTGTCGGTCGGCCGCGGGGAGGGGACGATGATCGAGGATCCGGAGATCGAGCTGGACCGCCTGCGGAGGGTCGTCGAGGCCAGCTGCGACGCCATGCGCGGGGCGTCGCCCCGGGCGATGAAGACCCCGCCCAGCCGGGCGTTCGGGGGCCAGTACGACCGGCTCCGGGCCGAGGCCGCGCGGCTGCTTCCGCATCTGGCCGGGCTGATCCCTCCGAAGGTCGCCGCCCCCGGGGAGGACGACGACGCCGAGGAGGCCCGATACCTCGAGGTTCGCGTCTACCTGGCCCAGCTCGGCGTGCTGCTGACGCCCGCGCCGGGGCCGCCGTGACGGCCTGCGGCCGGAGGCTCTTATCAGAAGATGTGGCGACGAGGGGCGACGCGATGCACGACGACGAAGCATTGACCCTGAACCAGGCGGCGCGGCGGTTCTACCCCGTCGGCACCGCGGTGAGCACCGTGTTGCGCCACGTCCTCAAGGGGGTCCGTACGCCGGCCGGGACCGTGAAGCTGGAAGCCCACCGCATCGGCGGCCGCTGGGTGACGACCGTGGACGCGGTGGAGCGGTTCCGCGACGCCTGCACCGTCCGGAGCGGCGGCGAGGCCCGGGCGTCGTCGGGCGCGGCCCACGCGAGGGCCGACGCCTACCTCAAGTCGATCGGGCTGTAAGGGCCGTCACCCCGCCTCGGTGGCGAAGTCCTTGGCGACCCCGTCCAGCCTCTCCGCATACACCTGCGTGACGTCGGCCTTGGCGTGGCCCAGCACGGCCTGGGCCGCCTCGACGCCGAGGCGTCGCCGCACCGCCGTCCCCACCGTGTGCCGGATCTGGAGCGGCGACCAGCGGTGGGCCTTCCGCCACACCTCCAATTCTCCGGCCTGCTCCGCGGTGAACTTGCGCGTCCGCGACACCCGGATCGTCGACAGCGTCGGGTGCGGGAAGGCCCGGTCGCACGCGCGGCGGATGGCCTGGGCGTATACGCCGCATTCGTATCGCGGCTTCAGCCTGGCCCGGGCCTTCCGCCCCAGAATCTTCCGACCCGCCGACTCCTCGGCCACGTCGACCGGGCGGAACAGCCAGCCGCCGCCGCATCGGGCCGGGAACGGCGCGATCGCTTCGCGGCACCGTGGGCCGATCGGGATCATTCGACGTCGGCCCTTGTGCTGGCCCTTGTGCTGGCCGGGCGTGTACTCCCACGGCTCGACCGACCGGTCGATCTCGTCGCCGCGCATCCTCACGACCTCCCCGACGCGGCACCCGGTGAGCATCTGGACGCGGACCATCGCCGCCACCGGGCCGGGCATGTGCGGCAGGGTCGCCTCCACCACGGCCGCGTCGACTGGTTCGACGCCCGGAGGTTCCTTCGCCTCCGTGCGGTTCCGGAGCAGCGGCGACAGCGTCATCAACTCGCCGTGGACGGCGGCGGGGACCATCTTCTTCGAGGCCGCCCAGCGCCAGACGCGCCGGATGCGATTGACCCTGGTGTTGATCGTGGTGCGCGCCAGGCCCGACGCGATCATCGCCGCGCGGACGGCTTCCAGCCGCTCCTGGTCGAAGTCCGCCGCCGGGAGCGACCGGTACATCTTCAGGACGGGGCGGAGCGAGTCGCGGAAGTTGGACGCCTCGCCGGTCGGGACGCCCGTCGACGACCGATAGTAGGCGTCGGCGTGCACGAGGAAGGCGGCGGCGACCATCGCCACCGTCGGCGACTCGCGGGCGGTCGGGGCCCCGGACCTGGGCCTGCCCTTCGCGAGCCACTGCGCGACGAGGCGGTCGAACTTGATCCGGGTGTCGGGGTCATCGAACGGCCCGAGGAAGTGCTGGCGGCCGTCGAGGTAGACGTAGCCGTGGCCCGTCTTCTTGTGGCGTTTCAGCTCGGGGAGCTGGCCGGCGCAGCGCGGCATGGAAGCGTCCTCCGGAGGCTAACCGTGGAACTTCCACGGTTAGGAGGTCGGCTTTCGGCTCGCGCCTCGGACGCCCGAGGGTACGTTATTCCAACGTGCGATGGGACTTGTGAGGAGAGCGGGCGAGGGGATTCGAACCCCTGACGTCCAGCTTGGGAAGCTGGCATTCATTCCATTTTCACTCGATTTTTCGATGGTTTCGGGTTACAATCGGGCCTGGTCCAGGGTTGATTTGTAACCTAGAATTGAAACCCATCGGAACAGGTTTATGGCTCTCAAGACGGACATGACGTGGGAGAAGGCCAAGCTCCGCTGGCGGAAAATGTACAGGGGCAAGGTCTACACAGTCTCGTGTGAGGCGCTCGGGGTCCCCGCCACAAAGGAGGCCAGCTACCAGGCTGCGAACGCCTGGTGGAAGAAGAAACGGCATGACCTCGATGGCGTCGTGGAACCTGACCTGTTCGGCGGCGTCGTCGGGAAGCTGGAGTTCCGCCGGGACTGGTGTCGGAGGCACCATCGGGCCGACGAGGCCGCCGAGTGGTCGAGACGCATCGAGGATGTGAGGCGGCTCGACGTCTCGGAGGACGCCGACCCTTGCGCCCTCCTCATCTCGCCCTCGGTCCCCGAGCGGATGGAGTTCCTCAAGCGGGTTGGCAGCACGCTCCCGGAGGGCATCGATTCGCTGAGCATCGAGTATCAAGTCGGTGATGGGAAGCTCTGGGAGGAGCGGTACTGGGCCGATCGGGCTGCGGAGGCCATCCCCGACGAGAAGACCGTCGGCGGTCAGGTGAAGGCATGGATCGCCGGCCAAGAGGCGAAGGTCCATGCCGGCCAGGTCTCGCCCGGCCAGCACAACAATGTCCGCTTCTGCCTCCACCATTTCCGGGATTTCCTCGGCGGCGAGACGCTGGTCGAGGCCGTCGATGAGGCGAAGATTGCGGCCTACTACATGAAGCTCATCGGCGAGGTCGCCGAGCGGCGGAAGGACCCGGCCCGCAGGGCGGGCATGTCCAGGGACTATGCCGCCAAGCACCTGGCCGTGGCCCGTAAGTTCATCCGCTACCTTTGGTCGATGGGCCTGGTCGAACTGCCCCGGAACATCGACAGCCGGGAGTTCACGTTCAAGCGGGCGGCCAAGTCCGTCCCCACCATGACGACGCAGGAGGTCCGCACCCTGATCGAGAAGGCCACCGGGCAGTTGAAGCTCCACCTGCTCCTGATGGTGAATTGCGGCATGACCCAGACCGACATCGCCGAGTTGAAGGACGGCGAGGTGGACTGGGAAGCCGGTCGGATCGTCCGCAAGAGGTCGAAGACCGACGAACACGACGACGTCCCGATCGTCAATTACAAGCTGTGGCCCGACACCTTCCGACTCCTGAAGGAGCATCGCTCCGGCAAGGAGACCGTCTTGCTGACTCGGTTCGGCACCGTCTGGGCCTGGGAGGAGTTGGTGGACGGCAAGTACAAGAGCAACGACAGCATCGCCACCAACTACAACCACCTGAAGGCCAGGTTGAAGAAAGCAGACGAGGAATACGTGCCCAAGCCGCTCAAGCTGCTGCGGAAGACGTCCGCCACCCGGATCGAGTCGCACGAACACTACGGCAGGTACGTGTCCCATTTCCTGGGCCACTCGCCCCGGACGATTAAAGATAGGAATTACGCCGCACCGTCGGATCAGTTGTTCGAAGAGATCATCATCTGGCTCGGGCGGGATTACGGGTTTGTGAGGTGACAGAGGTTTCCGATGCACACTTCGTCCACTTGGGCGACTCCAGCAGTTACGCTCCCACAAGTGCCCCGAAGGGGTGATCGATCCCTGCGTCCAGGTCGGCGAGCGCCTGGAAGACGTGATCTCGGGTCAAGCCCTTGGGGATCGACCGGGGCATGGCGGTGGTCGGTGAAGGACCTGGGCGACTTCGAGGGTTGCCTCCCTTCGGCGGCTGATCATAGCGGGACGATGGACGCAAGGCCATCGCCGGGTGAGACCGACTGGAAGACCGTCGTGACCGCCTAGCTGATGCCTGACGATCCGACGTGCCCAGGATACGTTGTTCTGAGCCTTCGAAAACAATTGAATGCTTGCATTGGATCGGGTTCTCGCATAGGCTTAGTCTTCAGTCGGCCGTAAATGGGCCGGGCGACGAGGCGGGTCGGGAGGACGTCGAGGAGGCCGTCACCCATGGAGCGAGGTCTTGATCGACACCCGGTCGCTGGACGGGCACGAGGCTCGACGTCCGGGCCGCACAACCCCGGAGCCCTCGATGTCCATCCTTCTGTTCGTGAATTTAAAGGGCGGCGTTGCCAAGACGACTAACGCCGTCGCCGTCGCCGAGTGCCTGGCCGACTCGGGATACCGCACCCTGCTGATCGACGCCGATCACCAGTGCATGTCCGGCGAACTGCTCCTGGGCGAGGGCCGCCTGCTCAACTGCGAGCGGAAGAAGTCCACCCTCCACGACCTGCTGGCCGCCATGCTCGACGACGAGTTCCGGTCGTCCCAGTTTCCGCATTACGTCATCCCCAATGCGTCGGACATCGGCGGCGGCCTCGCCCGCCTCTCGGTCATCCCCTGCTCGTTCCGCATCGACGACTTCTCGACCAACATGGCGAAGGCCCGCCGGGGCCACCAGTCCAACGATCAATTCCTGGCCTTCTTCCGCAACCGCCGGGAGGTCATGCGGCGCTGGCTCCATGCGAACTACGACTTCACCATCGTCGATTGCCCGCCGAGCATCGCCCTCCAGGTGAAGGTCTTCCTGATGGTGGCCGACGCCTTCATCGTGCCTTCCATCCCGGACCGGCTTTCCGTCCGTGGCTCGCTCTACCTGCACGAGCGCATCCAGGCCCAGGGGATCAAGATCAAGGGGATGGGGACGCTCTGGTCGCTCTACAGGGACCAGAACAAGATGCACCACAAGGTCATCGAGGCCACGGCCAAGGGCGTCGAACCGTACAATCAGCTTCCCAGGCCGTTCGGGACCGTGATCCCCAACGCCGCCGCCATCGCCGAGGCGACCGAGCCGGGCCGCAAGCCGAAGACGTTCAACGCCAAGTACACCCCGCCCTTCGCCAAGCTCTACCACTCGCTCAGCGGGGAGATCGTCCAGAGGAGCCAATGGCAGCGGGCGGAATCCAACGGGGCGGCGGTGGCCGCTAACGTTTGAAGCGGCCCGGACCGGGAGTCGTGGGCGATGAAGGCGAGGATCGTACTGTCGGACGGCGTGGTCATCGAGGCCGACGGGACCCCTGCTGAGATCGCCGAACTCACCGACGCCCTGAGGCGGTCTCACGAAGCCGCACGGCCCGGAGGGGACGACGCCGACGCCCCTTCCGACTTGATGCAACCGGGCCATATAGAGCCTGACGAGCCTTTGGGGCTCAACGAGCCCGGCGACGAGGAAGCCCCGGAACCGACGGGCGAGGACGGCGAGCCCGCCCAGTGGGGGTTGGAGGTCGATGAGGAGGATGGCGTCGAGCCCGACGAGTCCGATGCCCGACTGGAAGAGGTTGACGACCCGACCGGAGTGACAACTCCGACACACGGCCCGCCGCTCGACCTGATCGTGCGAGAGGTCGCCGACCAGTTCCGCCTCCTGGCCGATTCCACCCGGCTCCAGATCCTCTCCCGGCTCATCGACCGAGGCCACAACGTCGGCGAGCTTTGCGAGGCCCTGGGAGGGATGAGCCAGCCCGCCGTCAGCCACCACCTCGCCCTGCTGCGGGTTTCCGGGCTGGTCACGCCGAGCCGGGAGGGCAAGTTCAACTTCTACGACCTGACCGACCAGGGCCGCACCCTCACGGAGGCCGTGGGCCGCCTCGGTACTTCGAATGAAGCCGGGGCGACCGCACTGTTCCGCCAAGCCTCGGACACGACCCGGCTCCAGATCCTCGCCACGCTGTCGGAGGGGGACCGTAACGTCGGCGAACTCTGCTCCGACCTGGGCGGGATGAGCCAGCCCGCCGTCAGCCACCACCTGACGCTCCTGCGGCACGGCGGCCTGGTCGAGGCGAGGCGGGCCGGGAAGTTCAGCTTCTACTCGCTGCGGGAGGAGGGCCGTGAGTTGACCCGCCTCGTCGCACCGATGCTGGCGGCCAGGGCAAGGGCCGGTCCCGCCCCTGAGGGCGACACGCCCGAGTCCCCTGCGTTCGACTTCTCGTCCATCGACGACGACTGGATGGACGGCACGCCGCATCCCGACTGCGAGCCGGGGGAGGGCGACGAGGGGAGCCCCGGCGGGGCACCCCCGGCCCACCTGCTGTGTCGCCGAGTCCTGCTGATGGTCCAGGAACTCCACCGCCGGGGGTACGAGCGGCTGCGGGTCGCACCCGGCCTGTCCAGGTCGGGGCTGCACTGGGGGTGCTCGATCGTCCCCGCAAGCGACGTCCGGCCCGGACATGGGGCGATCGTCATCGATGAGGGGGGAGTCGCCGCCCGGTATGACTCGGCCCACGGGGCGGGATTCTTCGGCTGGGACGACGCCGAGAACGATCCGCCGTCGGCACTGGCGAGCAAGTTCCTCGAACGCTTCCCCGACTTAAAGCTGAGGGGCGAGGGCGGCGACCCGGAGTACGCCCGCTGGTACGCCCGGATGCTCCGGGCGACCGACCCCGACGGGCTGATCTACGCCCAGGCGGGCTGGGACGTTCCGGGGGACCACCTCCCGGCCCTGGGCTGCACGGCGGACGTGAAGATCCCCCTGCCACCGCCGGGGGGAGCTTGCTCGGGGTGTTAAGGGCCTTCGCCCGGACCGACGGGCGGGGCGAGTCGGGCAACGATCACTTGCGAGGCGTGCAGCCATGCCGCAGGAAACCTTCTCGCTGCCCGTCTTCCCCGCCGACCGCCCGCTGCGGCTGACGCCGACGGACGTCTCGCAGTTCGTCGGCCTGGAGCAGTGCGAGCGGTTCCTGCGCTTCCGCCTCATGGAACGGGCCGGGCAGGACTTCATGGAGCCGTACGGCGTCGTCCCGCAGCGCATGACCCCCTTGCTGTCGATGTCGGGCCACGACTTCGAGGTGCAAATCGAGGGGGTGCTCGCCGCCCGGTCCCGCCACGTCCACTACGCCGCCCGGTACGCCCAGGCCCACAACCGCCCCCAGAACAACGAGGAGGTCCTCGGCGAGGCCCGCTCCTTGAAGCCCGGCGAGTCGGTGCTCCTTTTCCAGCCCCGCCTGGAGGCCGAGATCGACGGCTGGCGGCTCCGGGGCGACGTGGACCTGCTCCGGCTGGAACGGGACCAGGACGGCATCTTGCTCGCCCTGGTCGCCGACATGAAGAGCACGACCGAGGTCAAGGTCGAGCACCGCCTCCAGGTCGCCTTCTACGGCCTCATGATCGGGCGGATCTTCCGGGACGGCGACGTCGCCCACGAGCCCCTCCAGACGGCCATCCTCTTCCGCCCGCCCGCCGAGCCCACGCCCGAAGCCGAGTCCGAGCTTGGGCCGCTGAGGGAGGCAGCCCTGGCCGTCTTCGGGCTCGACGACGCCCTGCTCGAAGTCGTCGCCGATCCGGGGGCCTACGCCCAGTCGGTCCGTGACCTCGTGCTCGGGGCGGATTCCACGGCACGCCGCATCGCCAAAGCCCCGTTCGACGACCTGCCCTTCTGCCTGTCCTTCAAGTGCGACGGCTGCCTCTACGGCGAGTTCTGCCTGAAGTGGAGCGCCGAGCGGGACGACCTGTCGCTGCTTCCGTACTTGGGCGGGACCGACAAGGAGGCCCTGCGGCGGGCGGGGGTCCGATCCATCCAGTCCCTCGCCACCCTCAAGGACTTCGCACCCCCGACCGACGGCGTGGACTCCAGGGACCTCGCCCCGGCCCCCGGACGTGAGGCCCTGGTCCGGCGGCTCGCCGCCACCTGGCCGGTGGGACCCCGGCTCGACGAACTCGTCCACCGGGCCAGGAGCTTCCGCAAGGTCGTCCGCAAGGACGGCACCCAGGCCCTCGCCTACATCCCCGGCAAGGGGAACAGTTCGCTGCCGGTGTCCCGCCCCGGCCTTAACCCGAATCTCGTCCGCATCTATCTCGACGCCCAGCACGACTACCTCGAAGACCGGATCTACCTGCTGAGCGCCCTGGTCGTCGCCTGCGAAGGCGGGGTGCCGGTCGGCAGGCGATCCGTCATCCGGGTGACGGACGGCCCGCCGGACTCGGCGGCGAAGGAGCGGGACCTGTTCGTGGCCTGGACTCGTGAACTCGTCCAGGCGGTCGTGGACCTGGCCGTGAGCGACACGCCGCCTGGGGAGAGGAAGTCGGCCCCGGTCCACGTCGTCTTCTTCGACCGCCACGAGCAGCGGCTCGTGCTGGAGGCCCTCGCCCGCAACTTCCCGCCGATCCTCAGGGCGACCCCGCCGCTCTACGACTTCCTGACCCAGGTCGCCGCCTTCGACTCGCCGGTCGCCAGCTACCTCGACGAGGAGGTCCGCACGTCCAAGAACTTCCCGATGACCTGCCAGTCGCTCCAGTCGGTGGCGACGTACCTCAAGTTCGACTGGGGCGAGCCCTATCCGTTCCGCACGCTCTTCCACGCCCGGATGTTCGACTACCTGGGCAAGCTCGACATCGACGGCCAGGCCGAGTGGTTCACGAAGCGGTCCCGGTTCGCAAGCTCGATCCCGCTGGAGTACGCCTACGCCGCCTGGGGCCGGTTGCCGCCGCCCAGGCCGGGCAAGGGGGACGAGTTCGCCGACTTCCGGGCCGTGACCCCCGAGATCCTCCGGGCCTTCCAGGAGCGGCGGCTGGAGGCCCTGGAGCACGTCGCCGGCTCGATCACCGGGAATCCCAACACCGAGAAGACGCCGTTCGTCCTGCCCGACCTCGCCCGCTACGAGGACAAGGCCCCGGATCTCGCCCACGCCCTGCACGAGTTCGTCACCATCGAGCGGTTCGTGACCCTGGCCGACTGGAAGAAGGCCCGCCACGCCCCGCCGGAGCGGCGGGTGCTGATGGGCGAGACGCTCCTCGTGCGATACTGCGAGGCCGACCAGGAGCCGGGGGCCGCCGAGCGGAACCGGGAGAACGAGCGGCGGCGGCGGAAGCGTGAAGAGTATGCGGCGGCGTTCAAAGAGGCGAACCCCGACAAGTCATTCCGCCTGGCAGGGAAGCAGGCCGAGGAATGCCGGTGGTCGCAGGATGGGCTGCGCCTGCGGCTCCGGGTCGAATGCCAGGGGATCGATTGCGACCTGCACGAGGCGCTGCTGCTCTCCCGGCTGCGGGACGGCGAGTTCCTGGTGCTCTACCCACGCTGGGCCGTGGACGGGCGGCTGCCCGAGGCCGAGCGGACCGAGTTCACGCCCACCCCGAAGCAGATGCTCTACGGCCAGCGGGCCGATCTGGTCCGCATCGTGGCCGTGAAGGACGAATCGGGCCGGATCACGTCGGCCTTTGCCGAGGTGGAGTTGAAGGACTCCCGAGGCGGCGGCTCGACCGCCCCCTACGTCTTCCCGGCATTCTGCCGCCCGCTGGAGGAGGGAAAGGTCTACACGCTCGACTCCTGCCCGAACGAGTGGATGGCCTACTGGTGCAAGGAGGTGGTCGAGGGACTGTGCTCGGGTCGGCCCAGCGTGCTCCACGACCGGCTGGTCCATCCGCCCGCACCGGGCGACGGGGGCGGCTCGCCCGGACAGGTCGAGTTCCTGGCGGGCCTGGACGCCTTCCACGCCGCCGGGCACCTGCACGACTTCGAGGTCGGCAAGCGGGAACTGATCGGCGGGCACGCCCGGACGCCGATCCTGCTGGTCCAAGGGCCGCCAGGCACGGGGAAATCGTACTCGACGGCCTTCGCCGTCTTCGCCCGGCTCCAGGGGGCGATGCGGGAGGGACGCCCCTTCCGGGCCTTGCTCTCGTGCAAGACGCATGCGGCCACCGACGTGCTGCTCAGGAACGTCCTGGAGGTCCGGGAGAAGCTGGTCGAACTCCGGGGGAAGGACCCGGACCTATTCCGCCGCCACCTCGATCCCCGCCTGCTCGACGTGCCCCTGTATCGGGTGGCCCCCAACGACCCCCAGCCCGAGGGGATCGTCGCCCTGGTCAAGGACGCCGAGAAGGAGAGGGGCGAGCCGAAGAACGCCGACCTGATCCTGGGCGAGTCGTGGGCGGTCGTCGGCGTCACGCCCGGCGGCATCTACGGCATGCTCAAGCAGAAGTGGCCCAAGCAGGTGTTCGGCCACGGACTGTGCGACCTGCTGGTGCTGGACGAGGCGTCCCAGATGAACCTGCCCGAGGCGATCATGGCGGCCCTGCCCATGACCGGGGACGCCCCGCTGCTCGTCGTCGGCGACCACCGCCAGATGCCGCCGATCGTCAAGCACGACTGGGACACGGAGGGCCGACGCACCTTCGGGGAGTATCGGGTCTACGCCAGCCTGTTCGATACGCTGAGAGGATTGCCCCAGCCGCCTCCGATGATCCGATATGCCGAGAGTTTCCGGCTGCACGGGGCGATGGCGGAATTCCTTCGCCAAGAGGTCTACCGGCACGACGGCATCGATTACCACTCGAAGCAGCGGGCCGTGCTGGCGGCCCACCCGGTCGAGGACGACCTGATCCGGGCCGTGCTGGACCCCGATTATCCGCTGGTCGTGCTGGTCCACGACGAGGCGGGCAGCCAGGTGAGGAACCCGTTCGAGCAGGCCCTCATCGAGCCGATCCTCCGCACGCTGGCCGACCCGGCCCGGTACAACCTGGACGCCGTGGAGGGGATGGGCATCGTCGTGCCCCACCGTGCCCAGAGGGCGGCGTTGCAGCAGGCCCTCCCCGAACTGAGCGTCCTCGACCCGGCCAGCGGCCTGCCGAAGCGGTCGGCGATCGACACGGTGGAGCGGTTCCAGGGCGGGGAACGGTCGGTGATCCTGGTCAGCGCCACCGAGAGCGACCGGGGCTACCTGCTGGCCTCCAGCGACTTCCTGCTGGACCCCCGACGCTTGACGGTGGCGTTGAGCCGGGCGAAGCGGAAGATGATCCTCGTCGCCTCCCGGAGCATCTTCTCGGTCTTCAGCCCGGACGAGGAGGTCTTTCTGAACTCGCAGTTGTGGAAGAACCTGCTGCTTCGTACCTGCACGACGCCGCTCTGGGAGGGCGAGCGGGCCGGCGTGCGGGTGACGGCTTGGGGCGGAAGGGCCGCCGATCCGATATGATCGGTCATCCGTACCAGGCATGCAGAGCAAATTCTTCAGGACTACCTGGACGAGTCCATCGAACGGATCGGGGAGTTCAAGGCCGACGATAACTACCACTCGGGACAGACTCACTCCAAGCACGATGCCGCCAAGAACTGGGGCCGAGTCGTCAACAACCTGGCCGACTTCGGGAAGTAGGACATCATGGTCTGCCGGGACTTGGATGAGTTGGAAGCGAGCCTGCGTCGGATGCTGACTGGGGACGCCGGGGTGGTCGCCACAGACATAGGCCCGTACGAAATAAAGGCGTGAGGGACGACGGCCAGGACGTGAAGTCTCCCCGCTGCCGTGGGAGAACATCGAGGGCGAGCGGCGGTTATTCTACGTGGCGATCACACGGGCCACGTCCAATCTGGTCATCTCGTACGTCCGCCAGGTCGTGCGGTCCAAAGTCGATCCCGGCCAATATCTGGCCGAGATGGGCCTGATCGAGGCCGAGGAGAAGCGGGCCGGGGAGATGGCCGGGGAATGAGCCTCCTGGGCTCGAAGATCCCCTCATTGGAGGATGTTCAAGAAGGTTTTGGCCTCGTCGCACTGTGGGAAGTTCTCGCAGCCGATGAACGGCGTGCCTTTGGGACCCATGCGTGCTGTCATCGGGTGCCCATTGGCGCACTTCTCGTCCTGCATTTGGACGAGGATCTTGGCATCGGCCAGCGAGAGCCGCCTCCGGTAGTAGCACTGGTGGACCTGGGCGTTCGAGCAGGCGAGGAACAGGCCCTCGCCCTTGATCGACCGCAAAGTCAGGTTCCCGTCGAAGCACTCCGGGCAGAAGAACCGCTTCGCCTGGACCGGGTTCAGCACCTCGTCGGCCAGGTGCGAGAAGGCGATCCGCCAGACCACCCTCGTCACGTTCGGCGACCGCACCACGAGCCACCCGTCGCCGTACTTCAGGCAGAGACGGCCGCCCGCCATGAAAACCGCCGGGTTGTCCCGCCCCTGCCGAACGATGACGCCCCCCTTGGCGGCGATCGGGTCGGCCCGGTCCATCACCAGGAGCTTCCGGCTCGCCTCGACCCCGCCGAGCCGATCGGCCCCGGCCCGGACCGGGCCGCACTCGGTCGTGTGCGAGTAGATGGCGGGCAGGTCCTTCCGGCCGCCGTGCGAGAACTGCGCCAGGTCGCCGACCCGCTCGAATCCGTCGAAGAAATCCGAGCAAGGCAGCCAATCGATCCCCCGGCCGAACTCGCCCAGGAACGACCTCCAGAAGGGGGAGCCCGCCGCAAGGGACTCCAGCATGGCTCGGCCGCCCAGGATCAGGAGCATGTCCTTCGCCCGGCTGAGGGCGACGTTCATCAATTTCTGGCAATTGTCGTCGGCGAAGAAGGGGACCCCCTTGCCGGGCTGGTGGGTCGTGAGATCGACGACCACGGCCCCGCTCTCCGAGCCCTGCGAGCGGTGGATCGTGCTGGCGACGATCTTGCAGTCCGGGCGGCCCTCTTTCAGGTCGAACGCCAGGGCCGAGAGCAGCGACCGCTGGGGCCGGAACGGGGACAGCAGGAGCAGGTCGCCGTCCTCGCAGATGACGTCCGCCAGGGCGTGGAGGGCGGGGACCGCCGCCGGGTGGTAGTAGGAGCCCTCGGCCACGGAGTAGTGGGTCGTCCGCCACTCCTCGGGCAGTTCGACGAACACGACCAACTGCCCCCGCCGACCCCGACCGTGCCGCAGCCTGTCCCCGTACGTCAGGCGGCTGACGAGCCCGCCGATCTCGTCGGTCATGCGGTACTGGGTCCCGAGCAGCTTCAGCCCCGAGGCCGAGTCCTCCATCTCGACCCCGAACCAGCCATAGACGTTTCGCCCGAGCCAACGCCTCGCTTCGAGCGTGTCGGCCTGGACGATCGGCGGCAACTGCTTCGGGTCCCCGGCGTAGACGAGGTGCGAACCGGCCAGCATCGAAGCCGCCAGGGCGTAGAGCAGCGAGGCCATCGACGCCTCGTCGAGGACCACGACGTCGAACCGACGCCGCCGGAGGCCCTCGTCCAGGACCATCCGGGCCAAGGTGCAGCCCGTGACCCTGACGTCGGCGAGCAGCTTCGACGCCTCCGACTCGGCCATTTCGTTGAACCGCCGCACGACGCCCTCGCACTCGGCCAACTCCTGGAAATAGGCGTGCAATCGGGCGGTCGAGGGGGACTTCGTGGCGATGATCTCATTGATCTGGGTGATCCGCCGCTGGGCCTTCGCCAGGCCCACGGCGAGGATGAGGTCCCGCTCGGCCAGCTTGCCTTCGAGGGTGAGCGTGCCCACTTCAAGGTCCAGAGAGGCACCGAGCCGCAGGAGGTGCTTCCGCTCATCGGCATGGACACGCCCGAGGACGGACCGCATCGCCACGTCCACGGCGGCGTTGGACGTGGAGACGACCAGCACGCTCCTGCCTTCCCGCATCCAGCCGGCGACGGCGGCACCGATCGTGGTCGTCTTGCCCGTGCCGGGCGGCCCCCAGAGCAGGTACAACGGGGTCGCCGCCATCTCGGAGATCGCCGAGCGTTGATCCTCGTTGAGGCCCTCGAAGTCCTGGGCTACTACCTGGGGCCGGGGCGGCAGGTCCTTCTTGTAGACCCGCCGGGCGATGGGGCCGGGGCTTTCGGAGATCGCTTCGAGGAACTCGCCCAGCGCCCGCAGGATGAAGGCCGGGTCGAGCGACATCCTCAGGAGCTTGGCGTCGGCGGGCAGGGCCTTGCGGCATTCGACGACCAATCCCTCGTCGTCCGCCTTGACCACGACCGCCGGGATCGAGTCCCTGGGCCGCTGCGTCTGGAACGTCACGGCCTGGTCGGGGGCCAGGTGGACCGGGGAGGAGAGGACCAGGCGGTAGACGAAGTGGCCGGGCTGGTCGGCGAGGTGCTCGATGGCGTCGATGTCGAGCCAGGAGGACTTCACCTCCTTCGATGCGGCGGCGATCTCGGCCCGTATCGCCTCCCGGATCGTCGAGCGATCGACCGGGTCGAACAAGGGCCTCGGGGTCGAAGTTCCGGGGGATGCGGAGAGGGTGCTCATCAAACTCCCCCAGGAGGGATTCGACCAACCGCCGATTCATTCCGCCATACCTGCATCTCAGGAAAGCATACCTCAGGTCCGGTCGGTCCTCCAGTGCCAGGACGCATGCGTGGAGTCAAATCGACAGTTGCGGAAAAGAACGTGCCGGTACAGCCCCACGGCTTCAACATGTTGACGTCTACCTCGCCCCAGGAAGACGGCGGCCTCTTCGACGCCTCGAAGCGCAATGGGGGATGAGGGTGCCTTACATCTCCCAGGCGGGCGAAACGGTGTCCGACCGGATGCCGCCGGGCGACGGGTTCGGCCCGGCGAAGAAGGCGGGGATGGGGGTCTACGTCCTCCCGCCCTGACGGCCGTCCCGATCAAGGCGTCATCGTCGGCTCGGGATGTCGGCCAGCCTGACCTTCGGGCCTCCGACCTGTCTGGAAAGCTCTTCAGACAACACCGGATACTCCCTCGCAAGGCCCTCGGGGTCGAAGTCCGGGCGGCAGGCCAGATCCTTGCCTTGGGCCACGAAGAAGGCGTTCAGCCGAGAGGCCGGGGCCAGCAAGCCGACGTTGTAGTAGTCGAAGTCGTTCAGGAAGACGGCCTTCTGGGGGGCGAACTGGCCGTAGACATAGAAGTAGCTCGTCTGCCCGACGATCTCGGTGAAGAGGGCCGCCGCTGCCAGGCATCTACCAGCCCTGGCGTCCTGGACGTTGCATAACGTTTTCAAGTGACGATTGTAGGCCCCGTATTCGCCTCGGGCGGAAAACGGGTGGCCGCCTCCGAGGTGGGCGATGGCGTCGTGGACGCCACGGATCATGACGTTCTGATCATTGCTGAAGACTGGGTGCCCCTGCTGCGAGGCGTCTCCCTCGGGGCCGGGCGGCTCGGAGTACACGTACATGTCGGCCCGCCGCTTCCCCGCCTGTCTTTGGGCATCGATCGAACGGCGAAGTTGCTTGAGGCTGCTGTAATGGTCGCCCGATGACGGGACGAAGCGGTAATCGTGCCTCAAGAAGTCGTTCTGGCGACTCATCTTCCTTGCCAACTCCTGGAAGGCAGGCAGGGCGGCGGGGTCGCTGACTGGGGCCAGCTTGTACGACGCCGCCACGAGACGTTGGAACACGCCTCCCTTGTACGACCCGGCCAAGGCGAGCGTCTCGTTTGCCAGCCATCCCCTGAATCCAAGACCTGGCACAACCACTCCGCTCACGTCTCGTCCTTCCTCGCAGCCGGGCCGTCGCCGGCGAGCATTTCATCGACATCGAAGCTCTTCCCGCCCTTGAGCCGCAAGAGGTGAGTGAGCCATTCCGCATTTGTCCCCGTGGATGGGGCCGCCAGGACCTCTTGGGCCAGGCGGATCTGCCCCTCGACGTTCGTGACATCCCGCTCGACGCACAATGCCCTCCAGCGGGTGAACCTGCCGAAGTGACCGGAAAGCTCGGCCTTCAGTTCGTCGAGCCGGTCGGCGTCCTTCTTCTCCAGATCGTCGCTCATGACCCATCTCCCAGTGTGAACCTGCGCCCAGGTAGCCCTTTGATCGTACCCAGGTCGTCCGGCCTGTCCAGGTCGTCGATCATCGAGTCCGACGCCCTCGGGCCGTACCGCAACTGGGTGTAGTAGGGTTCTGCCTTCCGGGGCCGGGCGGTCGCCCCGAGGTGGTCGCCGACGTGATAATCCTCGGGGCCGGTCGGGTCGCCCTGTTGATGGACGACGAACGCCCTGGGTTGGCTCGGGAGCTTGACCACGCCGCCCCATTGGGTGTGAGGGTACGGGCCTCTGCCGGGCTCGCCCGTGGGGTTGTGAAGGAGATACTTGATGTGGGCCAGGAACTCCTTCTCGGGCATCTCGCCGACCGGCTGGACCAGGAAGCTCTCCTCCCTGTTGGCGGTGAGAACGCCGTCCTCTCCCTCCTCCTGGCCCGCCCCGACGACAGGGACGATGGAGAGGCCACGGCGTCTGACCTCGGCCGTCAGCCTGCGGTTCGCCTGGTCGTTGAGCTTCCGCCTGACGGCCTCGGCATGGGGCCGCCCGGAGGCGTCGGTTAGCTCGCCACGCCAGGCGGTCAGGATCGCCACCGGCTTGCGTGCGGGGGTCGAGTCGAACTTCGCCAGGGTCCGGGAGAACGACCGCCGTGCGGCCTCGTGGAGGGCCGTCCATTCGTGGAAGGTCAGGATCGCCATGCTATATCTAGGCCCGGCACCCCGAGAATTCAGGGGCGGACAGGGAATTTCCGAGGCGGCGGGTTGGTCCAGGACTGTGGGTCACTTCGACGTCGCCGCCCGACCTCGGTTACACATGTTGAAGAAGATCGCCTTCGCTGGCGGGGAGAATCGTGACCCAGCCCCCTACATACCGGCATGGAGGACGAATTCCGGCCGGTCCAGGGCTACCCAGGGTATCGAGTCAGCAGGGACGGGAGGGTCGAGTCGTGCTGGACCCGGCGTGGCCGCCTCTGTATCCCGACCGAGGCGTGGCACCCGCTGAAGCCGATCCTCCGGGACGGCTACCCGACGGTGAACCTGGCCAAGGGCGGCAAGAAGACCGCCTGCAAGATCCACCGCCTGGTCCTGGAGATGTTCGTCGGGCCGTGCCCGCCGGGCATGGTCGCCTGCCACGGCGACGGGGACCGGGCCAACAACGACGTGACGAACCTCAGGTGGGACACGCCCCAGGCAAACAGCCAGGATGCCTTACTTCACGGGACGAGGGCGATGGGAACGAGGTGCGGGGCGACGAAGCTCAACGAAAACGACGTGGTCGAGATCCGGCGGATGAGGGGCGAGGGCGTCTCGACGGGCGACTTGGCCCGTCGGTACGGAGTGACCCGCAAGAACATCGAGGCGATCGTGAGCAGGCGGTCGTGGAGGCATCTCCCTCCTTTCGAGGAGAATGTCGCCCCGTCGCCCCCGGCTCGTTAGAGTGACACCGGATCTCGGGGAGGAACCGCACCAGGACGTCAAATCGGCCGGGGACTTTTCGGTCGTCACCGGGCGAGTCCCTCCAGGGAACGCCGTCGATGCCGACGGGCGTGGCGTGGCGAGAGGACGGACGATGGACCCCGCCTACACATTCCGCCAGGGCCAGTTCCTCGCCTTCATCTACTACTACACCAAGCTCAACGGCGTCCCGCCCGCCGAGGCCGACATGCAGAGATACTTCCGGGTGAGCCCGCCTGCGGTCCACGAGATGGTCAAGGTCCTGGAGCGACACGGCTTCATCGCACGGGAGCCGGGCAAGCCCCGTACGATCCGCCTGCTCTTGAGACGGGAGGAATTGCCGGACCTGGAATGAATCGGTTGCCCCTCTGCCGGCTTCCACGGCGACCGACGACGTCCTACCGTCTGGACCGCCGAGCGACTCGACTTGTCGTGATCGCCGCCGGGACGGACGCCATCCACCGCTGCCCGACCGGCGGCACGCTGGAGTATGGCCCCACGCTTCTGTACAAGTACGTCCTGGGCGAGGCCAATCGCCACGAGGGCGACGGTTACGTCGTGAACCTGCTCGGGACCGAAGAGGTCAAGCAGGTGGCAGCGGCGATCGGGCTCATCGACGAGGCTTGGATGCGTGGGGCCTGCCTCGCCATCGACCCCGGCGAGTATGACACGGGGACGTCGGAGGACGACTTCGGGTACACCTGGGGCAACTTCCGGGAAATCCGGCGGTTCTTCAAGAAGGCGGCCGTTCACGACCGGGCGGTGGTCTTCACCGTAGACCAATAGGGCGACCCCTGAAGAACGGCGGGTAGGGCATCCGAGGGGTGTAATTCCATGTCCCCGATCGACGTCTGGCGTCGGATCGTCATCGACGCCCGCAAGTCCTGGGTCCTGTTCGAGAACGGGACGTGCGTCATCTTGGCCGAGCCCGGCGACGACCTCGCCGGGCAGGCCGTCGCCCTGTTGCGAGAGTGGGGGCCGGTCCACGCCGGGACCCCGGCGGGTGATTTCGACGTCATCGAGTTGCCCGACGGCCTGGGGTGGGTCGTGACGGGCCACCACGACGACATCCTGACTCTCGTCGGCCCGGATGAGATATCCCCGGATGACGTGAACGATCTCGTCGTCGGGCTGCTCGGGCGGTCGAAGAGGCACCGGGATGCCGAGGGGCTCGTGGTGATGCACGTCGAGGACCGGCGTTCGGCCCCCTGAGCATGTCGATCCCAGGCCGGCGATCCCAAGGGCGGTGGCGAGATGGACACCATCAATTTCTACTCGGTCTCCGAGACGTACGGCTGCTTCTCGAACTTCTCGCCGCACCCGATCCGGCTGGCCGGCAAGACCTGGCCGACGTGCGAGCACTACTTCCAGGCGCAGAAGTTCGCCGGGACGCCCGACGAGGAGGAGGTCCGGCGGGCGAAGTCGCCCATGATCGCCGCCCGGATGGGCCGGAGTCGCAAGCGGCCGCTCCGCAAGGACTGGGAGTCGGTCAAGGACCGGATCATGCACGAGGCGGTCTTGGCTAAATTCACCTGGCACGCCGACCTGCGTGGACTGCTCCTGAGCACGGGCGATGCGAAGATCGTCGAGCACACGGAGAACGACGCCTACTGGGGCGACGGCGGCGACGGCAGCGGCAAGAACCGGCTGGGGCAGATCCTCATGAAGGTACGTGAGGAGCTTCGCCGGTCGGAGCCCGAGTCATGAGCACTGGCGTTCGGATCGGGACGACTGCCGACTATCCGGCGGTCCGGGACGTGATGAACGGGGTGGATCACGCCAGGGGATCGCAAGGCTCATGAGCCTGAGCCACACGGTCAAGAACGGGATTGCCGGTGCGAAACGTGGCCTTCCGCCTATCGCCCGACGAGGACCTTAGGGATGTCGAAGTCCCGAGTCAGTGCCGGTCTGCTGATGTACCGGATCGTCGGCGGTGTGTTGCAGGTGCTCCTCGTCCACCCCGGCGGCCCCTTCTTCCGCACCAAGGACGAAGGGGCGTGGTCGATCCCCAAGGGCGAGGTCGAGCCGGGCGAGGACCCGCAGGCCGCCGCCGTCCGGGAGTTCGCCGAGGAGATCGGCGTCGAGCCGACCGGCCCGCTCCTCGCCCTCACGCCCGTCGAGCAGAAGGGCGGCAAGGTCGTCCACGCCTGGGCCGTCGAAGGGGACTGCGACACGGGGGCGATCTCCTGCAACACCTTCACGATCGAGTGGCCGCCGAGGTCGGGCCGTCGTGCGGAGTTCGCCGAGATCGATCGGGCGGCCTTCTTCGGGCCGGAGGAGGCGATGCGGAAGATCAACGCCGGGCAGGCCCCGCTGATCGACGAGCTTGAGAAGATCGTGGAGGGCCTCGCCTGAAGGGCACGTCCAGCCGCCCTCTTCGGGGCGGGCCGGCCCGAGCGGACCGTGCCGGCCGAGGGCGGCGTGGCATCGCTTTCCATCGGGGATCACGGGACGGACGATGGGCGAAGACCCGCCCCATCGTCACCCGACCCGCCGGGGCCTCCGGCTCCGAGTAACGACGGGGGAGTCATGACTGCGGATCACACGACGCTCCCCGTGCTGGCCGTGCTCTTCCTCGCCACCTTGATCCGATCGGCGTTCGGGTTCGGCGAGGCGCTGGTCGCCGTGCCGCTGCTCGCCCTGTTCATCCCGGTCGAGGTCGCCGCCCCGGTGGCCGTCCTCGTCTCGGTCACGGTCGCCGGGATCGTCCTGCTCCAGGACTGGAGGGAGGTCCATCTCGGGAGCGCCGGGCGGCTCGTCCTCTCCACGATGTTCGGCGTCCCCTTCGGACTGCTGCTCTTGACGACGGTCGCCGAGACGGTCGTCGAAGCCGTGCTCGCCGCCGTCATCATCGCCTTCTCGGCGTACCGACTCGTCGGACGCAGCCGGTCCAAGCCGGAGGACGACCGCCTGGCCTGGCTGTTCGGATTCGGGGCGGGGGTGCTCGGCGGGGCCTACGGCATGAACGGGCCGCCGCTGGTGGCCTACGGGGCGCTGCGGCGCTGGTCCCCCGAGCGGTTCCGGGCCACGCTGCAAGGGTACTTCCTTCCCGCCAGCGTGGTCGGCATGTCCGGGTACTGGGCCGCCGGCCTCTGGGTCCCGGCCGTGACCCGGTACTACCTCATGTCCTTGCCGGTGGTCCTGGCGGCGACCGCCCTGGGCCGGGTCCTCAACCGGCGTCTCGACGGGCGTCGGTTCCTGCTCTACGTCCACGTCGGGCTGATGATCATCGGGGTGGTGCTCCTGCTCCAGTCGGCGTGGGGCTCGGTCCGGTCATGACACGCCCCGCCGGCGGGTTGGGATGGCACCGGCCGTAGTCCTCGCAGCCGGCCCGCTCCCCCGAACCGATTCTCACGGGGATCGACCTCCGGGCCGTGCGGGCTAGCTCTTCTCGCCTGCCCGGAGCCTTTCAGACGCCCTTTCCTTGAACTCCTCTCCCGTGATCTTCGCCCCCCATGTCGTCGGGATCTTGACCAGCTTCTTCACCTCGTCGTACGAGATGTCGGCCTTCACGAGCTTCTTCATGGTCGGGAGGAAAGTCTTCTTGAAGAACCCGCCCATCTCGTCGGCGACCTGTCGGTCGAACGACTCGGCGATGATCGTCGTCTTTTTCCCCTTCTCGGCGGCATCCTTGTCCGCCTTATAGTCGTCCCGGTGGGAGCCGCCCGTGTGGCCGCTCTTCGCCTTGGCCCCCATGACCGCCGCCACCATGCCCCGCTCCTTGGCCTCGTCATCGCCCAGCCCATCGAGCAGGGCCTTGGCGTAGGTGTACGTGGCCAGGAGGTCGAACTTGCCGATCGAAACGTCGCCCGGTTCACGCTTCTTGGCCATGCCGATCACTCCCGCTCCCATCCCGCCTGGCGTGAGGACTGACCCGTCTCCCTGGTCGATCGAACAAAGTCGGCGTCTGGCCCGCTGACGGCGGCGTGTAGCTCAGGTCCCCGTCGTCGATCACGGCCCCTTCGGTCAGTACGTGCGGTCGCAACTTGCCGTCGGGCATGATGTGCCGGACCTCGATCCCACGGGCCAGGAGGTGGTCGCTCACCAGCCGCCGGTGGCAGCGCCAGTACAGGCCCTCGGAGCACATGTAGGCCGTCCTCTTCCTTCGGGCCAGCGACAGCAGTTCCCCGGCGGTCTCGTGGAACTCCGGGGTCGCCATGAAGTCGGCGTAGTTGCGGAAGCTCTCGTTCCTGAGGCCGAGGTTCTTCGACGGGCCGACGGCCTTCTTGCGACGGCCTCCCAGGGGCTCGAACCAGCGGTACTCGACGCCCGCTCCCGGCAAGGCCGAGGCGAGGTTGTCCCGGTTGAAGTGCGGGTGCTTCCGTGAGCCGGGGAACCGCCGGACGTCCGCCAGGGCCTCGACGCCGTGCCGGGCCAGGAGGTCCAGGAATTCGTCGAGCGGGTGGGTCGAGTGGCCGATGGTGAAGAGCCCGAACGCCAGGGGCTCCGGCCGGGCGATCTCGGTCGGGTCGAGGGTCATGGTCGGCTCGGACCCGGCTCTGCGGGGATACGCCCCGCCGTCTCGGCCCGATTCCGACTTCCGAGCCGGGTTCCGGCGGCCCGCATGGCGTGCCTCATCCCCGGCCCCTCAGCACAGGTCCAGAGAGGTGATCGTGGCCCGGCACGGCTTGCCGCCCTTGTCCGGCTTGATCACGAGTCGCAGGTGGGTCACGCTCTCGGCCGCCACGGTCCATTCCTCCCGCTCGAAGGCGGTCCCCGGCGGGCTGAAGTTGTACTCCTGCCGCAGCAGTTCCCGGTAGGTCTCGCCGCCATCGCCGGAGACGGCCAGTTGGAGTTCCTGGGTCCGGGTGACATCCCGCTCCTCCACTTCCAGGACGACCCGGCGGATCGCCTGCGGGGCGTCGAAGGCCAGGATGAGTACCTGCTCGCCCATCTCGCCGGCCACCCAGCGGGTCCCGCCCGGCCCCGAACGGGCGTCGAAGGCGTGCTCCACGGGATGCTCGGGGTCCTCGGTGGTCACGAGCACCGTGGCGACGGCGGCGACGTCGATCCGGCCCGTCAAGGGGGACGGTGCCGAGGGGGACCTGTTGATGATCTGCTTGCGGAGCATGTTCCGACCTTGCCTCCCCCTTGCGAAATCCACCGTGCGCCGACGGGGACATTTTGCAGAAGGGAGGCGGTCATTCGTCGCCACCTTCCGGCCCGGTCCCATCACACGGGCGATCTTCGCCATGATACCACCCGACTCCAACGTGCATCCGGGTCAAAATAGGGCGATTACCTCGACCGTGCCGGGCCATAGGATAGACTGCAAGGATAGTGTCCCTTCACACACTGCGACGGAGAAGAGATCATGGCGACCGGACCCGGCGTCAATCAGGGCAAGGGGAAGTTCCTGGAGGAGTTCCTCCCGGAGAACCGGGACGCCGACGAAGCCGCCATCAACCAGGCGTGGCGTGCGGAGGGGCACGATGACGACATCAGCGGCAGCCTGGTCAGCAAGACCCGATCCCGGCTGAAGATCCCCAAGAAACGGGCGGCCACGGGAGGGGCGGACGCCGGTTTGAAGGCGAAGGACAAGGCCAAGCCGAAGGAGGCGAAGGGCAAGGCGGCGTCGAGGGCTGAGGAGGCCCCGCCCCAGCCGGATGGCCGGGAGGACGACAAGGGGCCGAGCAAGTCGGCGTTCGTCGAGGAGTTGCTCGGCCGGCAGCCCGAGGCCAACGTGGCGGCGGTCAAACGGGCCTGGGCGGCGGCGGGGCACGAGGGGGCGATCAGCCCTTCGGTCTTCTACAAGATCAAGCGGGAGCGGGGCTTGAACGGCGGGAGGTCGCCCGGCGAGTCTGAGGCCGTCGGCTGGTCGCAGCCCGAGGTGTCGGAGGCCGGACCCGCCCTCGGCGTGCGTGAGGAAGCCCCGCAAGCACCCGTTGCACTGCCGGCTGTGAGCGCCACGGCGTCGGGGGGCGAGTCGGCTGCCTCGGGCGGCGTGGGCCGAGTGGTGGACGAGGTGGAGGCTGGGATCGACGACCTGATGTTCACGCTCAAGGTCAACGGCGGCATGCCCGAGGTCGAGGCGGCTCTGCGTGCGGCAAGGCGGCTGCTGGTCCGCAGCGACGGGACGTGAGGACGGGCGGTGCATCGGCGGCGAGGCGGCCGAGGTCGTAATGGCCGCCTCGCCAGCAGTGGTGTCGCCATCGGATTCGCCTTCGGCGGTCCTTGCTCCAAATGGGGCAAGTTAAGTCCAACCGTCCCTGATCGAGAGCTAGCCTGCGGAGAATCGCATGTAGTGGTTTTTTGTTTACATGACGGCTTTTCCCGGTCATAGTGAACTACGGCATGGACTGGGACCGCTGGGGCCATTCTGTGACCACCGTGAAGATCCTCGAAAGCTCCGACAACCGCACGTCCATCGAAGGGCCGTCACTCGACGAGCCCGTGGTCCGATTCGTGGGCGGCTTGGGCGATCGGGAGCGGACATCGGGGGGAGTCGCATGAAGACTCTGCTCTGGATCGTGCTGGGGCACGCCGCCGGGATCGCAATCCTTGTCCTCTTCGGGATCTGGATCACTCCGGCGATCGATCATTATGGGAAAAGCTATTCGGGGGTCGTCGCCGTCCTTTCAACCAGTTTCGGCGTCTACTCGTTCGTCCTGAACCTGCTCTACCATAAGAACCTGTCGTTCCACCTCTTTGTCGATCGCCTCCGGCTGCTGGCCTCCCGCACCCACACGTACTGGCTCCCCGCCTTCGACTTCGAGCTTACGCCCGAGGCGGCTCGGGACCGACAGGCCGCCCTCGATACGGCCGCCGAGGCGATCGAGGGGGCGTACGGGGGTAAGGTGCGCCGGGCCGCCTCGACGCCGACTTCCGCAGCGATCTGCCTCGACGACCTGATGTGCTTCACACTCAGGATTGGGGACGGCTGCCTGCACGTCACGCTCGACCGGAAGATCCTCGTCCCCGCCCACCTGTATGACGATTATCAGCGGCGATTCGCAAGGATCGCCGAGTCTCTCGCCCGTGCAATGAATCCGACCTCGATCAGGTGCGGGATCAGCGTGACCTTCGCCGAGGGCACGAAGAACCCGTACTACGGCTTCTTCGTCAACCGAATCCCCGCAGACCTGATCAACCACTTCGAGGTCAACATCAAGACGAGTAGTCGTTCGACTTGCCGGGTCGAGGCGGGCATGGATCACGTCAATATAGAAGGCCGGAGCCTCGTCGAATTCTTCGACACGTTGTCGAAGGTGCTCAGCCTGCGAGCCCTTCCCACCGGAGCGGCCCCATGAAGCCCTACCAGTTCTACACGGTCGGCAGGTTCCCCAAACTCGCAGTCGGGGCCAGCGTCAAGAATCAGGTCCAGATGACGTTCTCGGGCGAGGGGGAGGACGTCGAGACGAGCCTGACCCTGAAGGACCGGACCTACGAAGGGACGCTGGCCTTGGTCCGGGTCAAGAGCGAGGTTAAATACGAGACCTTCGGTTTCATCAAGAAGGTCGTCGGGAACGAGCGGAGGAAGATCGACTTCACGGAGTATCTCCAGCCCGTCGATTTCCCGGCCTACCACGACGAGGGGAAGAACATCCTCATCTTCCAGGCCCCGAAGAAGGTCTGCCGGGGCGTGCTCTCCAACTTGCGGAGCAACCCGTGCGGCGTCGAACTCGTCGAGATGGTCGTGGACTTTGCGAAGGTCATGGACCTCTGCTCCGAGTACCAGGGTGCGTGGTTCCGGGGCGTCTCGTCCCGTGTCAGGGCGGCCGGGTTGTCGGGGGACCAAATCCAGCACGACGGGCTCTTCAAGAAACTCCTGAAGGACGGGGAGCTATCAAACGTCACGATCCCTTGGATGCTCGAAAACGTCGAGCATCGGGTGATGATCACCTCGACCGGGGCGATCATCCTCGTCCAGGATTACAGATCGAACCAGGGGCTCGAACTCCAGATCGTCGTGGACGTGTTCGACAAACTGCTGTCGAAGGTGTGGGCCGAGAAGAGGGGTCGAAGGCGATCCGAGGAAATCGACATACCCGTCGAGCCCGAGTAGCTCGTTCGCAGGAAGCACTTTACTCCCCAATAACTCGCAGGCACACGGCTTGGCCTTCGTGAGACCGGAGCAGGCTTCGGACAAGACCTCACTACCGATTCTTCGCCGAGTGGCGTCTATATACCGCATGATCGACTTCTTCGAGTTCATAGCCCAGAGCCGCCGGATGGACCTGCCCGACACCCACTCGATGCTGGCCAGGGCGGGCGTACCGCTGGGCTTCCCCGATGAGGAGGATACGGCGAGGCTGCTCAACAAGGACAGGAAGCGGCGGCCCGCAGGAGGCAAGGCCCACAAGACGATCGTGCCCCTCGACAGTCAGCCCCCGGCGACGGCGAGGAAGCGGATCTGATCAGGAAGTTCACGGCCCCATCGCCGGGTGATGGACGGTGGGCAAGTAGCCCGCCCTCTTCATGTACGCCGCCTAGCGACGGCGGACGGGCCTGCCAGACGCTCGCACGAGGCTTCGCATGGCGGGCATCGACCCGCATGGCCCGCACGACGTCGAGGTCATGCGGTTAACGAAGCAGATGAGGAAGGCGGGCGAGCGAGCGCCCAAGAGGGCTGCGGTGACGGTCGCCCCGACGGGCCGGTGAACGCTCGTCCCGAACCCTGATGACGCCCTTCTTCGTAAGCCAATTGTTCTCTGTCAGTCTGGAGTTCAGTTGGGCATCTTACTCGGACGCCCAAGGCTCCGGGCCTCCTTGAGTCCGGTCAGGGCGGACAACAGGCAGAAGGGATATCAGGGCGGGCCGTGCGGCTCGCATGCGGTCGTAATCGGTGGCGGATGAGTCGGCAGGTTCAGGCGATCATCCTGAGACCAGGCGGCCCGGCCCTGAACCTGGCCTCCTCGGTCTGCCTAAAGAGGGTGAGGCGGCCGAGCAACTGATGACAAGGTGGAAAGTGGGAGCAGCCCCTTGACTCTGTAGTATGGTACGGGGTGGATAATGCCCTTGTTGTCGAGGTCCTCATGGTCGAAGGTGGGCCGGTGAACACGGTGACGATGACCATCGGGCAGGTCGCTCGCAAGGCCGGGATCGGCGTCGAGACCGTCCGGTTCTACGAGCGGGAGGGGCTCCTGGAGGAGCCCGAACGCCGGGCCTCCGGCTACCGCCAGTATGGCGAGGAGGCGGTGCGGAGGCTCCGCTTCATCCGCCGGGCCAAGGAACTCGGCTTCACGCTCAGGGAGGTCGCTGAACTCCTGGCACTTCGCCACGATCCGGGAGCGACCCGGACCGACGTGCGAGAGCGGGTGAGGGCCAAGGTCGAGGACATCGAGGCCAAGGTCCGGGACCTCCAGATGATCAGAGCGGTCCTGCTCTCCCTGGGCGAGACGTGCCAAGGTCACGGCCCGGCCACCGATTGCCCCATCCTGGAGGCCATCGACCGGGATGACGGGGTAGAGGCGACCCCGCCTGATGCTTAGCGAGAGCGGGTCGGCGGGGTCGGAAAGCGTCAGGCGTGAGGACACAACAGTGGTCAAGCGGGACGTGGTACGACTCGCCGACTCGCTCGTACGGGAGACACATGCGATGAAGACGATGCGGTTCAAGACTGATCTCAACTGCGGTAGTTGCGTGGCGGCCGTCACGCCCCTGCTGGACGGCGAGCGGTCCATCGAGCGGTGGCACGTCGATACCCAGGCCCCGGAGAAGACGCTCACGGTGGCCGGAGAGGGCGTGGTCGAGGACCGGGTGCGATCGCTCGTGGGACAGGCGGGTTTCCGGGTCCTGGGGCCGATCGATGAGCCCGGCCCACCGGCCCATCACGCCGACGCCGAGCCGCCCGTGTCGTTCTACCCCCTGGCCCTGATCGGGGCGTTCCTCGTCGGCGTCGTCGCCCTGGTGGAGTGGCGGGCCGGGGGGCCGGACTTCATGCGGGCCATGAGCCACTTCATGGCCGGGTTCTTCCTGGTGTTCTCGTTCTTCAAGCTGCTCGACGTCAGGGCGTTCGCCACGGCCTACTCGACCTACGACGTGATCGCCCGTCGCTGGCCCCGCTACGGCTTCGCCTACCCGTTCATCGAGCTTGGGCTCGGAGTGGCCTATCTCGCCGGCTTCCTGCCGGTGCTCACCAACGTCGTCACCCTGGTGGTGATGGCCGTGAGCAGCGTCGGGGTCGTCCGCACCCTGCTCCAGAAGAAGCGGATCAAGTGCGCCTGCCTCGGCACCGTGTTCAACCTGCCGATGACCTACGTGACTGTCGTCGAGGACCTGCTGATGGTCGCCATGGCCGCCGCCATGCTGCTGGCGGGGAGCCCGGTGTCGGCCGTCGCCCACTGAGGACGGGGCGGATGCAAAGGCCGGGTTACTAGAGCTTACCCTCGGGGCGGGGCCCATCCCGTGCGTCGGCGGCGAGGCGTGCGAAGTCGGAGGACGACCGACACGGCCGTGGAACCGACGGCGATGGAGTCGGGGCTGCCTCCCACCCCGTTCACCTTGTCTTCGGCCGTCGGATCGCATAGAGTTTCGGAAGAGTTCAATCCATGTCGGATCGACTCATCGTCACGGGAACGACCATGACCCTCGTCCACTCACGCCGTCGAAGCCCGTGGATCGCCCTGGCGGCGCTCCTCGTGGCGTTGTCGGTGACGGGCGAGGCAAGGGCCTGCACCATGATGGTGGAGGGCTCCGGGGCCTGCTCCACCGCCTGCGGCTGCTGCGAGTCCCCGACCTCGGGCGGTTCCGCCCACGATGCCGACGTGGCGGACGTGGCCCAAGGGGTCGCCCCGGCCCAGGCCGATGTGGTCTGCGATAGCCTCCCGAGGGGCGGCTGCGCCTGCCGCTCGGGGCAATCCGAGGCCCCCGAACCCAAGTCGGGTCGGCGGACGACGGGCGAGAAGACCGATGCCGGTCGTGCCCTCGCCCAGGGCGAGGCGGCCCATGATGCCGCCCACAGGTCGATCACCCGCCCGACCTGGGCCACGGAAAGTCCACCGCAGAGGTCTCCCCTCTACCTGCGGCACTCCCGACTCCTGATCTGAGACCGCCCCCGCATCGAGGTCTTCGGCCCTCCTGCGTCCGCAGTCCGTCCCCGACCAATCGTCGGGCCGACGTGCCGCCACGCATCGAGGTCCGATCGGTCCCGATGCCGGGGACGAGGATGACGATCCGCACCCTGCGGGTCGTCCTCCCCCTCCCCGTCGTCCGGGGGGCGGGGCGAGCCGCTCGCATCGTGCGGGGGCCGCCATCAAGGTCATCCAGTCGGGAGAAGAACCAATGGATCGTCGTGGAATCCTGGGAATGGTCGGGGCCTTGGCTCTGACCGCCGTGATGGGCGTCGGTGCGACCGCCGCCGAGAAGACGAAAGCCGCCAAGGCGGCGTGCGCCTGCTGCGGCGAGGCGTGCGCCTGTCCGGCCTGCACCTGCGAGGCGACCGCCAAGGCGGGCGTCACGGGCAAGGGCTGCGAGTGCTGCGGAGGTGCGACCTGCTGCACGCCCACCGCCACCAAGGAGGCCAAGGTCGCCGAGGCCAAGGCGTGCTGCGAGATGGATGTCAAGGCGGCAGCGGTCGCCAAGGTGTCCTGCTCGTGCTGCGGTGACGCCTGCTCCTGCCCGGCCTGCTCGTGCGATGCCTCGGCCAAGGGGGGCACGGCGAAGTCGAACAAGGGCTGCGACTGCTGCGGCGGCAACGCCTGCTGCACGTCGCCCGCCAAGGTCGCCAAGGCCAAGGCGACGGTCGTCCGCTGATCCTCGGGAGGGCCGGCCCCCGGTGGCTCGGGGACCGGCCCCGGTCGAAACCCGAAGGTCAGACACTCACGGGAGCGGTCCGCAGCGTGCGGCCCGCCCCAGACCGATTGTACGGCATCGAAGAGGAGATCATCATCATGGATCGTCGAGAACTGCTGGGCGTCCTGGGTGCGGGGGCTGCGGGGCTGGCCGCCGTGGGCGGGGGCACCGCCCGTGCCGACCACGAGGGGCACGAGCACGACGGCCACGTCAAGACCCTGGGCGAGTGCGCCAAGGTCTGCAACGAGGCGGCCCACCACTGCCTGACCGAACTCCGAAAGGGCGGCGGGCAGCACGCCGAGCATCACGCCAAGGCCCACGAGGCGGCGATGGACTGCCAGGCGTTCTGCGCCCTGACGGCCACGCTGACCGCCCGCAGTAGCCCGATGGCCAAGTACGCCCACCAGGCGTGCGCCGACGCCTGCCGGGACTGTGCGGCGGCGTGCGAGGGGCATCAGGACGAGATCATGAAGGAGTGCGTCAAGGCGTGCCGTGACTGCGAGAAGATGTGCCGCCAGATGGGCGGGGCTCGCTGACCCGACACCCGGCGACTTGAGGACGAGAAGACCCGCCCCTCGCACTCGTCGAGGGGCGGGGTCGTTTAAGAACCGGGAGGATTCAGTCCCTCCCAGGGCGGATCGGAGTGAGGGGTGGGTGGGGACTAGCTCCGGTTCTGCCTGCCGTCGTCGCTCTCTAACTCGTCGGGCGTCGGCGTTTGCCCGTGGGGCGGAAGCCGTGAGCCCCTGGCCGTAGTACGTGTCCCCGCCGAACCGGGTGTGCCGGTGCGGCCGGGGGAGCCCGCCGTTGTCATGGCACTGGTTGTAGTCGGCGATCCTCCCGTAGGATTAGCGCCCGAAGATCAACTCGGGATTCGGCGTGGAGGGGCACTCACGTCGATCGACTCCCCGTCCTCTGACGAGCCAACCTGGCGAGGCGGCTCTTCGCATGGCACGATGAGCGAGAACGTACTCCCTCGACCTGGGCGGCTCTCCACGTCCAGGCGACCGGCGAAGGTTTCGGCGATGCGAGAGGCCACGGACAGCCCCAGGCCCAGGCCCTTGGCGTCCCGGAATCTCGCCTGAGGGGTGCGGTAAAAGGGCTGGATGACCTGCGAGACCTCCGCCGGCTCGATCCCGACTCCGCTGTCCTCGACGGCGAGCCGGGCGGTTCCGCCTTCCCGCCCCGCACGGACGACGACTGGCGTCCCCGGCTCGCTGTACTTGCAGGCGTTGTCGAGCAGGTTGTCCAGCAACTCCCCGAGCAGCGTCGGGTGGGCACGGACCCAGACCGGCCCCACTCCGCAGGAATCGAGGCGCAAGTCCGCCGATCGGGGACCGGGCCAGGCCCTCATGTGTTCTTCCAGCCATCTGGAAAGTTCGATGAGTTCGAGCGTTGGACGTTGCGACTCGGCGTCCGCACGGGCCAGGAAGAGGAGGGCCTCGACGATCCGACGCAGGTGCCGGGTTTTGACCTGGACGACCGAAAGGACTCGCTGGTATTCCCCCACCGATCGCACATGCCGCAAGGCCAAATCCACCTGGCCCTGCATGGCCGTCAGCGGTGTGCGAAGCTGGTGTGAGGCGTCTCCGGTGAAACGGCGTTGCCGCTCGTGCGCCTCGTGTCGGCGTCCGAGCAGCCCGTTGAAGGCCCGGCCAAGCTCCTCCAGCTCGTCCCCCGTGGCGGGGGCCGGGAGCCGCTCGTCGAAGTCTTGGCCGGCGATGGCGTGTGCGGCCTCGGCCATCTCGGTCAAGGGCCGCAGGGCACGGAGGCAGAGACGCCCGCCTGCGAGCAGGGCCAGCGTCCAGGTCCCGCAGGACAGGGCCGCCAGCAGGATGGCGAGGTTGAATAGCGTCTCCCGGACCCCGGAGAGCGAGACGCCGGCACCAAGGACCAGGGCTTCGTACATCCTCGGGCCGCCCGCACTGGGGCCGGGACCGGGCTCCGTGGCGCTGATGGCCCCATGGGGTGCCTCCAGGCGTCGGGCCATGACCCTCCAGGGCCGCCCCTCCCGGTCCTCCACCCGCCTCGGGCGGGTGGAAATCTTGGCCGTCGAGATCGTCTCCCGCCACGAAGGGTCCGAGGCGGTCGGCGTCGAGCCGTCGATGCGACGACCCTGCCCGTCGCAGACGACCCAGAGGAATTGCCCCTCGACGGTGCGCCGTCCGAACGAGAGCCGCCGCTCTTCCGGCTCCCACTCCACGCCGTTCTCGTTGACCTCGGCGGCGGCGACCAGCGTGTTGAGGGCGGCCTCCAGCCGCTCGTCGGCCTGGCGGTGGAGATACTTCGACGCCGCCCCGTAGAGGGCCGCCGAGAACCCCACCAGGATCAGGGCCACCGTGCCCAGGAAGAAGAGCGAGAGCCGGGTGCTCAGCCTCATGGGATCGCCCCCACGTCGGCACGCTCGCCGAAGAGGTAGCCCCGCCCCCTCAGCGTGTGGATGAGCCGGGGTCCGTGGGCCTCCAGCTTGCGCCGCACTTCCATGACGTGGTATTCCAGCGTGTTCGAGATCCCGTCGTACCGCTCGTCCCAGACGTGCTCGTAGATCCGGGTCCGGGAGAGCACCTCATCGGGGTGGCGGAGGAAGAAGACCAGGAGGGCCTGCTCCTTGGCCGTCAGGTCGAGCCGCCGCCCGGCACGCTCGGCCCGGTGCGTCGTCAGGTCGATCCGCACGTCGGAGTGGGCGAGCATGGTGCCGGTGGACTTCGCCTGGCGTCGTGCCAGGGCACGGACACGGGCCAGCAGTTCCTCGTAATCGAACGGCTTGCAGAGGTAGTCGTCGGCCCCCTCGTCCAGGCCCCGCACCTTGTCGGAGACCGCATCCCTGGCCGTGAGGAAGAGGACCGGCGACTCATGACCGGCCTGGCGAAACCTCCGCAGGAGCGTCAGCCCGTCCGGCTTCGGCAACCACCAGTCGAGGATGACCACGTCCCATGGGCCGTTCTGGAGGGCGAGCCAGCCGTCGTCGCCGTCGGCGGCGTGCTCGACGGTGTAGCCCTCCTCACGGAGCCCACGCACGACGAAATCGGCGATCTCCTCGTCGTCCTCGACCAACAGGATGCGGATGCCCATGATTTCCCAACCGATGCCACGACAGCAGGGATTCGGGCGAACTCTCCCGACTCCCCCGACTTCGGATGTGATTCTATGCTCGACGGCCCGTCGCCCAACACCCTTGAGCCGGCGGGCCGTCCCGATGCCGCTCGAATCAACTCTCGTCGTCTTCCTCCTCCTTCACGATCTTGCCCTCGGGCGAGAGCTTCACCTCGACCGGCTTCCTCGCCCACGTCTCCAGGAGGACCTCGAAGCTCCTCGTCTGCTTGTCGCCCTCGAACTCGACGATCTCCTCGGCCCCCTTGATCGTGGACTTGGGAAACTTGGTTTCGATCGCCGAGGCCACCGCCTTGGGCAGATCCTTGGCGGCGAGTTCCGTCTCGACCTCGGTGATCTCGCCTTCGTCCGTCAGTGCGACATCGACGGCCTTGCCCGCTTGCTTGAGGGCGACCTCGTAGGTCGTCCTCTCGTCCTCCGTCTCCCTGGCCGCCTCCTTCAATTCGGCGGCGGGGAACCTGGCCTTCACCGCATCGAGGACGGCCATGGGCACGTCCTTCAGCGGGACCTTCTCCTCGCCGGCACGGACGACGGGCACGAAGGCGACCAGGCCCAGGAGGGCGAACACTCGGGCGGCGTCGGCGAGATTCATCGACATCTCCTTCAAATTGAGGGAGCGGGGCGACGGCCCCGCTCGGGCTGATCTCCCTCCCTGCTCCCGGTCATAAGGGTAAACGACGCCCATGAGGGGACGATGAGCGGGGGATAAGAACGTTCTTATCCCCCGCTCACGGTCATCTCACGGCCGCCATGTACTCTTACCGGCGTGGGGAGGCTAGCCTCCTCGTCGTACCTTTCCAGGGATCGAGGGCCGGAATGATGAGCGCAAGGACGGGCCGTTCGTACGTCGTGTCGGAATTCCTGCACCGCCACCTCCTCAAGCTGATCGTCGTGAGCTACGGGCTGGCCGCCGCCTTCCCGGCGTTGGGCCTCTGGATCAAGGACGCCGAGGTCCTGGACGTCGGGTCGCCGCTCGGGCGGATCACGATGACCATCCCGAAGCTCTTGCTCTCCCTCCTCCTGTTCAACGCCGGGATGAAAGTCGGGGTCGCACGGGTCGGGCAGATGGCCCGCCGCCCCGGAGTGATCCTGGCCGGGTTGGCGACGAACCTGGCCGTCCCCCTGATCTTCCTGGCCGTGATGGTCCCCGCCCTGAGGGCGTGGCACAACCCCGACGAGGCGGCGGTCGTCCTGGTCGGGCTGGCCCTCGTCACGGCCATGCCGATCGCCGGGTCGTCCACGGGCTGGGCGCAGGCCGCCGACGGCGACATGGCCCTCAGCCTCGGGCTGGTGCTGGGATCGACGCTCCTGAGCCCGCTGACGACCCCCGCCTCGCTGCACGCCCTCGGGTCGATCGCACCGGGCCGCTACGGGGTCGAACTGCACCACCTGGCCGACCGGGACACCGGGGCCTTCCTGGCGGCCTGGGTCCTCCTCCCGTCCCTGCTGGGGATCGTGGCCCGCTCCGCCCTGGGCGAGGGGCGGGCCGAGGCGGTCGGTCGGCACCTGAAGGTCATCGCCCCGGTGACGCTCCTGGTGCTCTGCTACGCCAATGCCTCCTCCTGCCTGCCCCAGGCGCTCGGGCACCCCGATTGGGACTTCCTCGGGATCATCCTGACCTTCGTCACCGGGCTCTGCGTCGTGACGTTCTCAGCCGGTTACGTGCTCGGTCGCCTCCTCCGTGCCGACCGGGGCCAGCGTGCCGCCCTGATGTTCGGGCTGGGGATGAACAACAACGGGACCGGACTCGTCCTCGCCTCGCTCGCCCTGGGATCGCAGCCGATGGTGATGCTGCCGATCATCGTCTACAACCTGACGCAGCACCTCGTCGCCGGCTGCGTCGATGCGTTGCTCCGCAGGGCGGGGACGGACCCCGGCGGCGATGGAGTCGGTGGCCGGGGAGCCGGAGGCCCAGGCCCCTCGGTGCGAATTCGGGGCGTGCGGCCACGTTTCGAGGCTGAAGCCGTCACCTCATCGGCCGGTCCATCATGACCACGACGCCGACCAGGGCGATAGACGCACCGATCACGTCGGCCTTGTCGGGACGATCGCCGTCGATGCCCCAACCCTAGAGCAATGCCAGCACGATGAAGAACCCGCCGTGCACGGCGTAGATGCGCCCGAAGTGACTCGCCTGGAGGGTGGGGATGATCCCGTAGAGGATCAGCACCAGGCCGCCGAGTACGCCCCACCAGGCGGGACGCCCGTCCTTGATGGACTTCCACATGAGCCACCCGCCGCCGATCTCGCAGACCCCGGCGACGACGAACAGTGAGACCGAGCGGACGACCGACGTGAGGTGCTGCATGCGAAACTCTCGGAGGGCGCATCTCCCCTGGGAGACTCTACCAAAATCGTGCATCTTCGCCCTCGCTCGTCGGCCCGGCTCGGCTCATCGACGGCCGTAAAGTTCACGCCCGAGCGGCCCCGACCTGAAGAAACCGATGACAACAGCGAGGACGTCCGACGGGCTACACAACGACCCGAGCCCTTGATTCGGCGAGGACGAATCGGACTCTCATCTCCGGCGGTTGCGATCCGTTGGAGCGCATCAGGCGGCCGGGAGTTCATCTTCTGACTTCTGGAAGCGGGCGTAGATGAAGTGCTGAACCTCGCCCTTCGGGGTGTGGTGTCCCTCCGACCGTGACTCCAAGAGCACAAATCCCTCGCCGAATTCACGGGCCAAATCCTCCGGCCCGTACCGGACGACCGGCAGCCCGCTGCACTGTGTCGGCCCCGCCGGGCTGAACGTGGCGATGATCACATGGCCACCCTGCCTGAGCGCCTGCCGCACGGCCCCGACGTAGGCCCGTCGGTCGGCGGCGTCGGTCAGGAAGTGGAAGACCGCCCGGTCGTGCCACACGTCGTAGCCCCGCCGTAAAAGGACGGCCTGTGTCACGTCCCCTTCAATCCAGGCCACGTCCCCCGCCCGTGCGCCGAGCCGAGCCTTCGCACCGGCCAGAGCCTTGTCCGAGACGTCCAGGACCGTGACGCCCCTGTACCCGCCGTGCAGGAGATCGTCCACGAGGGTCGAGGCCCCACCTCCCACGTCGATGATCCGGGCGTCGGGGGCGACCCCCGTGCGGGCGATCAGGTCCAGCGAGGTGCGGAGATGGGGCTCGTACCAACTCACCTCGGTCGGACCTCTGGATTCATAGACCCGATCCCAGTGCGCCTTCGTGTCCATGTCGTGCCCTCCGGTCGGGGGAGGCCGAAGCCTCCCTACAGACGCCCTCGCAGCATGCCGTGCCAGTAGAAGGCCGGAAGCCCGTACTTCTTCAAGAGGTACATGCTCAGTCGCTCCTCCGACTGGTCGAGAGGGAAGGTCTCCTGCGAGTTCTTGTCGTAGTCGAACTCGGCCAGCACCAGCTTGCCGTATCCAGTCACCAACGGGCAGGAGGTGTAGCCGTCGTAGCGGGCCACGGGCGGCTCGCCCCGCATGGCGGAGGCTAGGTTCGTGACCACCACTGGGGCCTGCTTGCGGACCGCCGCCCCGGTCTTCGAGGTCGGCAGGTTGCTGGCGTCCCCCAGGCCGAAGACGTTGGGGTAGCGGACGTGTCTCAAGGTGTGCTTGTCCACGTCCACCCATCCGGCGGCGTCGGCCAGAGGGCTCCTCTTGATGAAGTCCGGGGCGCTCATCGGCGGGGTGACGTGGATCATGTCGTAAGCGAGCACCACCTCATCGCCCGATGCGGTCCGGCGGAAGACTGCCTCCTTCGCCTCGGGCCGCACGGCGATCAGGTCGTGGCCGAACAGCGTCTCGATCCCACGGCGGGCGATCACGCCCTCCAGGGTCCGAGCATACTTCTCGACGGCGAAGATCGACCCGGCGGCCGAGGCGAAGGCGACCCTCGCCCCGTCCCGGACGCCCGCCCTGCGGAAGCGGTCGTCGGCCAGGTACATGATCTTCTGAGGCGCACCGCCGCACTTGACCGGCGTGCTCGGGTTCGTGAACAGGGCCGTGCCGCCCCGGAAGCTGCGGATGCACTCCCAGGTGTAGTCCACCGTGCGGTAGTGGTAGTTGCTACAGACGCCGTGGGAGCCGAGGTGTTCCTTGAGGCCCTCGACCGCTCCCCAGTCGATCTGGATGCCCGGTGCGACGACCAGATAGTCGTAGCCGATCTCCCGCCCGCCACGGGTCGTGACGGAGTTCTCGTCCGGGCGGAACCCGTCCACGGCGTCCCGGACCCAGGTCGCCCCCTTCGGGATGAAGTCCGCCTCGTCCCGCTCGCTGGCCTGTTTCGGGAAGACGCCGCCCCCGACCAGGGTCCAGAGCGGCTGGTAGTAGTGCTTGGCCGACGGCTCGATGACGGCGATGTCGGGTCGCTTGAGCTTGCGGGCCAGGCGGGCGGCGACCGTGAGGCCCGCCGTACCGCCGCCGACGATGACGATCCTGTGGTGCGATCCCCTCGACATGGCCTTCTCCTCTTCCTCTCGCCTCGATGCACACCTCTACGGGCAGCCCGGCACGTCAATCCGTCCCGGCCTCGACGGGATGGTCGGGCGAGAGGACCTGCGATCGGACGACCGGCGGCAGGTCGTCGGCGACGACTCGCCCGCCGTCCAGGGACGACAGGGGGGAGTGCCTCGCCAGATAGCGCCGTACAGCCTCGTGGGCGTCCAGGCCCAGGACTCGGGCGTCCTGGACGTGCGGGATGCGGCAGAGCTTGTCCGGCTCGTCCCCCTCCCGCTCGCAGGCCACCAGCGTGTACAGCCTGTCGTCCTCCAGCGGCTCGCCGCCGACGGTGATCTCCCGGACCCGATGCCCCTCGGGTGCGTGGGCGACGAACCGCAGGGTCAACCCCGAGGGCCGGGGCACCCAGCCGCCGAACAGCTTCTCCGGGTCGGAGGCGAAGACGTGCTCCAGTTCCCGCTCCCAGAACGCCCGGAGTTGCCCGCCCGTGACGTTGCCGACCTTCAGCCTCGTGGTGATCGGATACCAGTCCCAGAGGTCGGCCTCCCGGATCGGCCCCGGAGCCGTCGGCGGCGAGAACCGGAAGCCGTTGGACAGGCCGATCTCCGTTCCCGCCGCTTCCCGGAGCGCATCGGAGAGCACGTCGTCCAGGCTCGTCTCGACGACGTTGTAGCGCATCAGCGTGGCCTTCGTCTCGCCGATGATGGCGTCGAGTCTGGGCCTCATCGGGGCCAGCGTCTCGTCCACGACCCGCTTGACCTGCGGGTCCTCGGCGAAGCGGTCGGCCCGCAACTCGATCAATTCCCACCTGCGATCGACGACCCTGCCGTCCCTGAGCGTGAAGTCCAGCCGCCCCAGGAACGAGCCGAAGCTGCCCGGCTCGACCACCCAGGTGTCGCCCCGGACGATCGGCTCGTAGGTCCTCTCGTGGGTGTCGCCCGAGAGGAGGAAATCGACCCCCTTGAGCGTCTCGGCCAGGCGGATCGACTTGGGAAGGCCGACGTGGGTCAGCAGCACGACGACATCGACCTTCTCCTCCCGGCGAAGCTCGTCGATCAATGGCTGGACCACATCGGACTTCTCGAAAGTCAGCCCCTTGCTGTAGCTCGGCGGCTGACGCTCGGGCACGTCGGGGTCTGTGAAGCCGATCACGCCAACCCGCACACCGCCGACCTCCTTGACGAGGTAGGGCGGGAAGACGAGCTTCTTCGTCCTCGCATCCCGGATGTTTGCGGCGATCATCGGGTGGCGGAACTCCCCGGCCCGTTCCTCCAGCGCCTCGGCCCCGTAGACGACCTCCCAGTTGCCGGGGATGCCCAGGTCGAGATTCAGGGCGTTGACCGGGGCGACGACCGCCTTGCCCTCGGTCCAGGCGGCTGCCGCCGAGCCCTGGATCGTGTCCCCGGCGTCCATGAACAGGACCCGGCCCGGCCGCTCCTTGCGGATCGCCTCGACCGCCGTGGCGATCCGGGCCACCCCGCCCGCCATGGCCGTCTCGTCCTTGCCGCCGTGCCAGAAGAACTCGGCGTGCGGCCGGAGTTGGGCGTGCAGATCGGCGATGTAAACCAGGGAAATCGACACGGGCTCGCTCTCCCCTGCGTGGGTCGTCGGTGCGGCGATTTCCATCGCCAGCAGCAGGCCGACGGACGCCTTGATCATGCTCATCGTTCGTGCGGACATCCGTCGGCCTCCCGGCTCAGTATTTGATGATCTGGTAGCCCTTGGACACCAACTCGGCGAGCGTGACGATCGAGTTGGGCACGACCTCATCGACGCCCGGTTCCAGCTTCTCCTTCGGGATGTCGAACCGCTTGAGCGCCTCGCCGCAGAGGATGATGCGGGCGCCGGCCTCCTTCGCCTCCTTGATGGCGGCGGCGACCTGAGGGGGCTTTGCCGTGACGTCCTTCGAGAACGCCTGCACGGACCGCCCGTAGACCAGGAGCACGGAGTCGTCGAGGTAGCCCGACTTCTTCGCCATCCCGGCGTGGCGGATGGCCATGTTCACCGACTGGAGGTCCTCCAGGCCGGTCGTCAGGACGAAGACCATCTTGCCGTGGCCCTTCGACCCCGGCTGCGCCGTCGCCCCGGCCTTCGCCGGCTCCTCCTGGGGCGAGGCCCCGCCCAGGGCCACGAGGCCCCCGAGGGCGACCACCAGACCGGGCACGACCCACGCCACTCGACGATTCATCAACAACATCGCATCCTCCTCTGGTTGAAGTTCTTCTCGACGCTCAGTCCTTCACCGCCGGAAATCCGGCGGCCTTCCAGGCGGCCATGCCGCCGAGCACGTTGGCCACGTCCGTGTAGCCCTCTCGCTTCAAGAACGAAGAGGCGATCGAGGCCCGGTAGCCCGAACCGCAGACCACCGCCACCGGGCGGTCTTTCGGGACCTCGGCATATCGCTCCTCCAGCGTCCCGCCGTGGATGTGGTGCGCCCCCTCGATGTGCCCGGCGTCCCACTCGCCGTCGGTGCGGACATCGAGCACGAACGGGCGGGAGCCCTCGCCCTGGAGCCGGTCGGCGAGGTCGTGGACGGAGGTCGTCGCCAGGCGGCCCAACTCGAACCCGCTGGTCTCCCAGTCGCCCAGGCCGCCCTCCAGGTAGCCCTGCACCTCGTCGAAGCCGACCCGCAAAAGGTGCGTGACCACCTCGGGCACGTCGTCGGGGTCGTCGGGTACGATCAGGATCGGGCGGTCGTACGGCAGGACCCAGCCGGCCCAGGTCGGCAGGTTGTGACCCAGCGGGATGTTGATCGAGCCGGGGATGTGGGCGGCGGCGAACGCCTCCTTGGGGCGCACGTCCAGGACCAGGCAGTGCTCGCAGACCCGCTCGTGGACATCCTTCGCCGTGAACCGCTTACGGCCGAGCGGCTCGGGGCCGAGGACCCTCGGCCCTCCGGCGTTGACCTTCTTCATGCGGGTGAAGTACGGCGGGGCGATCGGCATCCCTTCCAGCAAGGTCGAGACCCACTCCGGCTCCCCCCTGGGCCGGAGCGCCCCGCTGAACCGCCGCTCGTAGCCGAGGGTCGAGGTGCTGCGGGAGCCGATCGCCTTGCCGCAGAGCGACCCGGCCCCGTGGGCGGGGTAGACTTCGGTGAAGTCGGGAAGCCCCGGCAGCACGCCGAAGACGCTCTCGTAGAGTTGGTGAGCCAGCGTCTTGCGGGCCTCTTCGCCGAGGAGGTCGGGCCGTCCCACGTCGCCGACGAACAGGAAGTCGCCCGTAAAGACCAGCCAGGGGGTGTCCCTGCTCCGGGTGTCGTCGAACAGCGCCCAGGAGACGTGCTCGTAGGTGTGGCCGGGGGTGTGGACCGCCTTCAGCCGCACGCCCCCCAGGGCGATCTCGTCGCCGTTGGCCACCGCCCGGTCGGCGTAAGGCGGGGTCCACTCCTCGCCGCCCATGCCGGAGACGACGACCTGAACCCCGTCGCCCAGCCGGGCCTTCAACTCGACCGAGCCGCTCACGAAGTCGGCGTGGACGTGGGTCTCAAGGACATGCGTGATGCGTAGGCCCTCCCGCTTGGCGATCTCCAGGTACTCGTCCACGTCCCTGGTCGGGTCGATCACGGCACACTTCTTGGACTTCTCGTCGCCGACCATGTAGCTGTAGATCGCCAGGCCGGGCACGAACCGCTGGTGGAAGAACATGGGACGCTCCTGCTTCAGGCGAGGCTCTTGAGGACGATGAAGGCGGCCACGGCGACCATCGCCGAGGCGAAGAGCTTCTGGAGTCCGGGGCCGCCGAGGCGGCGGCCCACGAGGGTGCCCGCCTCCATCCCGGCGAGCCCGCCGGCCACGAAGAGGCCCGTCAGCGACAGGGGCAGCGGGCTGCCGGCGGCGACGTAGGACGCCACGCCCGAGGCGCTCACCAGGGCGATGACCAGCAGCGAGGTGGCGACAGCCCGGTGGATGCCCATGCCGGTGACGAGCACCAGGGCCGGGACGATCACGAACCCGCCTCCGACGCCGAAGAGGCCCGAGAGCACCCCCGCCGCCAGCCCGGCGATCACGAGCACGCCGAAGCACCGGGAGTTGAGGTGCAGCCGCCCGTTCGGGTCACGGCGGCAGGACGGCCCCGCCTCGTCGGGCGATGCGGCGGACGAGCCACGCAACGCCCGAGTCTCCTCGGGCCTGCGGGACGCCTGGACCCACATCCTGACGGCGACGAGCACCATGAGCACGGCGAACAGGAGCAGCAGGATGCCCTCGGGGACCCGACGCCCCAGCCACGAGCCGCCCGGAGCCCCCAGCATCCCGGCGGCGGCGAAGAGCAGCCCGGTACGCACCTCGACCTCGCCATGGGCCAGCCGCCGCAGCCCGCCGACCAGAGCGGTCGCCCCCACGGCGGCCAGCGAGACGCCGATCGCCTCACGGGTGCGCACCCCCAGGCCGTAGACCAGCAGGGGCACGGCGAAGATCGACCCGCCGCCCCCGGTCAGCCCCAGCGAGAACCCCACGACCGCCCCGAAGGCGAGGCCCAGGGCGGCCTGCGGCCCGCCGACGGGCATCGTCGAGCCTGCGAACAGGAACAGCGGCCCGATCAGCGAGGGCACGTCGCCTCCTCGGGCTCGGCCCGGTTCCAGGGCATCCGGGCCAGCATCATCCCCATCCCGCAGGTGTCCGTGACCCCGGCGAAGACCAGCCCGGCCCCGACGAACCCCGACAGGCCCAGGAAGGCCGGGTGGACGAACGCCCCCAGCGCCGTGCCGAGCACCACAAGCGAGCCGGCGGCGATCCGCACCTGACGCTCCAGCGAGATCGACTTCTTCCCCCGCAACACGGGCAGCCCGGCCTGCTCCCAGGCGAGCGTGCCGCCTTCGACGTTGACGACGTTGGCGAACCCGGCGGCGTGGAACGCCTCGCACGCCTGCCGACCCCGGCTCCCCGAGCGGCAGATCGTGTAGAGGGGTTCGTCCTTCGTGCCGTTGCGGGCTTCCATCACCGCCCTGGGGTCGAGCCGGTCCAGGGGGACCGACCGTGCCGGCTCGGCGTGGACCTCCCGGTACTCCACGGGGGTCCGCACGTCGATCAGATCGACGGCCCGCCCCCGCCGCCGCAAGTCCTCGACCTCCTGCGGAGTGATCGTCTGGACGCTCATCTCACCCTCCTCCCGGTCTCTCGCCGGATCGCCCACCCGCCCCGACTCATGGCTTGAAGTAGGCATAGCCGTCTTTCTGCTGCTTGCGGACCACCTCGACGGCCCCCGAGGGGACCGTGCCGACCCCCGGCAGCAGGTCCTCCTTGCGGACCGATTTCTGCCGCATCGTGTTCTCGCAGGCCACGAACCTCACCCCCTTCTTGATGAGGGCCTCGACCGCCTCGGCGTGGTCGGTCCGGGCCTTCTCCACCAGGCCGATGCCCGCCCCGTGGCAGACGACCTCGACCTGGGTGTCCGATGCCTCCTTGAGGAGGTTCGTGACGTTCTTCAGGCCCGCCCCCTGGGTGCCGGGCTCGGGGACATTGACGTGGACGACCACCTTCAGCGGCCCGGCCTCGGGCTTGTCGTCCGCCCAGGTCGCCTGGGTCGCCCCCAGGGCCAGGACCGCCATCACTCCGAGCAGCGTCATCCGGTTCATCGATTCACTTCTCCGTTGGGGTCGGTCGGGAGATCCTGATGGTGGGACGGGTCTCGTGTCGGTCTCGATTGCTCTGCGGCGGGGTGCGGTGACACCGCACAGGAGCCGCCCATGCAGGTGGGGACGCCCATCCGGGGCAGGACCCAGCGGTTCAGCACGATCCACAGGGCCAGGACCCCGACGGGCAACGACCAGTCGTACATCGCCTTCCTCCGCATCGCAGCACCTTCCCAAGGGCGTTCGCCGTGCTACAATATTCTCAGTCGCCACGACAACTATATTCCTGTTTGGTTAATCAGTCAAGCCATGGCCGCCACGATCCCCGACGAGTTCCTGGACCTGATGGCCGAGAAGTTCCGCATGCTGGCGGACCCGACCCGGCTGGCGATCCTCCGTTCCCTGATGGCGGGCGAGCGCAACGTCACGCAGGTTGTCGAGGAGACGGGCCGGAACCAGGCCAACGTCTCCAAGCACCTGAAGATGCTCGCCGAGGCGGGGCTGGTCGCCCGCCGCAAGGAGGGGTTGCAGGTCTACTACAAGCTCGACGACCCTCTGGTCGAGCGGCTCTGCAAGCTCGTCTGCGAGACGATCGTCGAGGAGGCGCAGGAGGAGATGGCCCGCCAGAAGAAGCTGCTCCACGGCTGGGGCGGCAAGAAGGGGAAGCCCTAGCGGAACCGTAGGCGGGCTCGGGATTTGCATGATTAGACCGGCTATCCCTTCGTCCCATCGACACACAGGACAACCGCCCCGTGAGGAGGCCCCGATGATTCCCACGACCGTAGCCCGAGTGCCCGAGCACACCGCCGATCATGTGAACGAGGACATCCGTCGCCGCACCCAGGAGGACATCGCCCGGATCGCCGCCGCAGGACCCGAGGCGATCGAACGCCGCCTGGCGGAACTCGACCGGGAGTGGGACATCGAGCGGACGCTGGAGGCCAACGCCGCCACCGTCGCCCTGGTCGGCCTGGGCTTGGGCACCTTCGTGGATCGCCGCTTCCTCCTGCTGCCGGCCGCCGTCGCCGGATTCCTGCTCCAGCACGCCGTCCAGGGGTGGTGCCCGCCGATGCCCGTGTTCCGCCGCCTGGGCGTACGAACGGCCACGGAGATCGAGGAGGAACGGTACGCCTTGAAGGCCCTGCGGGGCGACTTCCGAGGCGTGGGCGAGGGGGACGGCCGGGACCCGGCGGGCGTGGGCAAGGCGCTCCAGGCGGTCCGGCGCTGAGAGGGGGCGGACGATGGACGGGACATCGAAGCGGGAAATCGGTCCGGGTTTCGGGCGTCGTGACCTGCTGCGAGGGGCCGTGGCCCTGCCGTTCGCCCAGGCCCTCGGCGGCCGGGCGGCGGCATTCGGTGCGGACGACGGCGACCGGCGTCCCACGGGGATGATCGGCCGGCAGCGAGACCCGGAGAACCTGGAGTTCCCGTTCTCGGCGCTCGACACCCGCCGCCTCCTCACGCCGAACGAGCAGTTCTACGTCCGCACCCACTTCGAGGTCCCGGAGATCGGGGCGAAGACCTGGAACCTCAAGGTCGAGGGCGAGGTCGAGCGCCCCTTCGAGTTGTCCTACGACGAATTGCGGCGGATGCCCTCGCAGACCGTGACCGCCCTGCTGGAATGCTCGGGCAACGGCCGGG
>MKTT01000120.1:28981-87781 GCA_001898385.1 Planctomycetales bacterium 71-10 | reverse complement strand
GCCGCCGCGCCCGTCCCCTCTCCCCCCGGGAGAGGGTGCCGCGCAGCGGCGGGTGAGGGTCGCCGGATCGCCGAGGGCATGCCGGACTTGCGAACGCCGGTCCGAGGCTATGCCTACAGATCCGACGACCCTCACCCGGCCCTTCGGGCCGCCCTCTCCCGGCGGGAGAGGGGACTTCGGTTTTCCCCAGCGCCTCGTCCGTCCCGGAGCCTCCCCAATGAAAGTCGGTGTCATCGGCGGCGGCGGGCTGGTCGGCTCGTGTGCGGCCTTCGCCCTGCAATGCGGCGGGGTCGTCTCGGGCCTCGACCTGATCGACGTCAACGGCGACCTGTGCAAGGGCCAGGCGCTCGACCTGCTCCACGGCGCGTCGATGACCGCCGACCAGGTCGTCCGCGCCACGGGGTACGAGGCGATCCCGGAGCACGACCTCATCACGATCACCGCCGGCCTCCGCCGCAAGCCCGACGAGAGCCGGCTGGACCTCATCAACCGCAACGTCGAGCTGTTCCTGAACATCCTCGACCAGGTGAAGGCGGCCGGCCCCAAGCCGGGGGCGATCATCCTCGTCGTCTCCAACCCGGTCGACGTGTTGACGTACCTGGCGACGCAGCGGCTGGGGCTGCCGGCCTCGCAGGTGATCGGCCTGGGGACGGCGCTCGACACGGCCCGCTTCCGCAGCCTGATCGCCGAGGCCCTGAAGCTGCCGCCGACGCAGGTGACGGCGACGATCCTGGGCGAGCACGGCGACAGCATGGTCCCCATCTGGTCGGCCGCGCAGGCCGCCGGGCTGCCGCTGGAGAAGTTCCCCGGCTGGTCGCCGAGCCTGGGCGAGTCGCTGTTCGCCCGCACGAAGGCCAGCGGGGCCGAGGTCATCAAGCTGAAGGGGGGCGCGGGGTTCGCCGTCGGCGTCGCGATCCGCGAGGTCGTCCACGCCATCGCGCTGGACTCGCGCCGCATCCTCCCCGTCTCCTCGCTCGTGAACGGCCCCTACGGGATCCGCGACGTCTGCACGTCGATCCCCACGGTCGTCGGCCGCGCGGGGGTCGTGGAGCCGAAGGAGATCGAACTGTGGTCGAAGGAGGTCTCGTCGCTCCAGCGCTCGGCGCAGGTGCTCCGCGAGACGATCGACCAGGTGTTGAAGACCAACCCCAAGGCCGCCGGCAAGGCCGCCGCCCCCGCCAAGCCCGCGTCGACCGCCCCCCGGCCGGTCCGCGTGACGATGGGGGGCGGGGGCGGCGGGCCGATCGTCGGCGCGGCGTCGCGCGTGACGGTCTCGGGGCTCGGGAACGGGAACGGCAACGGACACGGCTACGGCCGAGGGGGCCGCTGAGATGCAGAAGTCGCTCGATCGGAAGCTGGCCGCGATCCACGCCGACCCCTACAACTGCCGCGAGTTCATCCTCGCCGACGCCAAGGACGCCGACATGGCCCTCGGCCTCGGCGCGCCGGGGCAGTCGCCCGAGCTGCACGCCGGCGAGGTCCGCTTCAAGACGCTCGAACAGTACCGCGAGCAGATGCGGCTCATCACCCGCCAGGGCCTCGTCGACATCATGCTCATGTCGGCCAGCTCCAACTATGCGTTGACGTTCGGCGAGCGCCTGTTCGCCGACTCCCACGTCACGCCCGCCATCCGCGCCAACGACACCACGGACATCCACCTGGCCCGGGGCGCGTCCTACGCCGCCGAGGCCGCCCTGCCGTTCCGCACCGCCAGCCTCGACCACGCGATGTGCGGCCACCTGGACTGCAAGCCCGAGGAGCGCTCGCTGGGCGCGAACCTCGGCCTCTACAGCGTCACGTTCAACAACGACCTGCGCCGGGACATCGAGACTCTGGAGCGCTTCCACGCCTTCCGCGAGGAGGCCGAGCGCAAGGGCTTCCGCTACTTCCTGGAGGTCTTCGACCCCAACGTCGCCACCGGGATCGCGCCGGAGACGCTGCCGCACTACCTCAACGACATGATCACCCGGATGCTCGCGGGCGTCGCCCCGGCCGGGCGGCCGGTGTTCCTCAAGATCGTCTACCACGGCCCCAGGGCGATGGAGGAGCTGGTCCGCTTCGACCCGCACCTGGTCGCCGGCATCCTGGGCGGCTCGTCGGGCACCACCCGCGACGCCTTCCAATTGTTGCACGACGCCCAGAAGTACGGCGCGAAGGTGGCCCTGTTCGGCCGCAAGATCAACCACGCCGAGAACCAGCTCGCGTTCGTGCAGTTCCTCCGCCTGATCGTCGACGGCGTCATCCAGCCGGTCGACGCCGTGAAGGCGTACCACGCCGTCCTGGGCAAGCTCGGCATCGCGCCGACCCGCTCGCTGGAGGACGACCTGAAGGTGACGGAACAGTCGATGAGCTACGCCGGCGGCAAGGCCGTGACCGTCCCGCCGACCTCGCCCCCGGCCCCGGCCCCGGCCCCGGCCTCCCCCGCCCCGTCGATCGTCGCGGCGCAGCCCTCCGCGAACGGCAACGGCAAGCCCTCGGCGAACGGGACGGCGAACGGCAACGGCTGGCACGTCCCGTCGAGGCCGCTGGTGACCGAGTCGCGGCCCTCGCGCGAGAACGAGGTCGGCGGCCGGGCCTTCGCCGTCACCGCCGACGGTCGTCCCGACTTCGGCAAGATGACCCCGAACGACCGCCTGGCCTACCACCGCGCCCGGCTGGGACTGGGGGGCTGACGCGGGCCCCGCGATTCCTATACTCTGGCTCCCTGGCCCCCGGGCCGTTCCCCTCTCCTCGGCGCGGGGCGGGTCCGGAACCCCACGGGATTGGAGCCGCCTCCGGGCGGGAGAATCGCATGCCGTCCGCCCGATCGCGCGCCCCGCTCGCGGCCTTCGCCTTCGCCCTCCTCGCCCCCGCGGCCTTCGCCGAGGATGGGGACTTCATCAAGGCGAATTACACGAAGTACGAATACCTGATCCCCATGCGCGACGGCGTCCGCCTGTTCACGGCGGTCTACGTCCCCAAGGATCGGTCGAAGCTCTCCCCGATCATGCTCAACCGGACGCCGTACTCCGTCGCGCCCTACGGGGCCGACGCCTATCGCTCCGAACTGGGCCCGTCGCCGCTGTTCAGCCGCGACGGCTTCATCTTCGCGTATCAGGACGTGCGCGGGCGTTACATGTCGGAGGGCGAGTACGTCAACGTGCGCCCGCACCGGCCGATCAAGACCGACGCCGCCGAGGTCGACGAGAGCACCGACGCGTTCGACACGATCGACTGGCTGACGAAGAACGTCGGGGGGAACAGCGGCAAGGTCGGCCAGTGGGGGATCTCGTACCCCGGCTTCTACACGTCGATGGGGATGATCGACGCCCACCCGGCGCTCAAGGCGTCGTCGCCCCAGGCGCCGATCGCCGACTGGTTCGCGGGCGACGACTGGCACCACAACGGGGCCTTCTTCCTGGCCCACGCGTTCAACTTCATGTCCAGCTTCGGCCACCCCCGGCCGACGCCGGTGAAGCGGAACGCGTTCGATCGGTACATGTACAACGACAAGCCCGACGGCTACGCCTTCTTCCTCGACCTCGGCCCGCTCTCGAACGCCGACGCCCGCCATTTCAAGGGGGACGTCGCGTTCTGGAACGAGATGATGAAGCACCCGGACTACGACGAGTGGTGGAAGGCCCGCGACATCCGCCCCCACCTGAAGGACGTCAGGCCGGCCGTCCTCAACGTCGGCGGCTGGTACGACGCCGAGAACCTCTTCGGCCCCCTGGAGACCTACCGCGCCGTCGAGGCCAGCACCCCCAAGGCGACGAACGTCCTGGTCATGGGCCCCTGGCTCCACGGCGGCTGGGCCGGCGGCGACGGTGCCTCGCTGGGGCCCATCGCCTTCAACTCCAACACGGCCGAATACTACCGCGAGAACATCGAGTACCCGTTCTTCCGCTCGATCCTCAAGGGGGGCGACGCCTCATTCCCCGAGGCCCGCGTCTTCGAGACCGGCACGAACCAGTGGCGCGAGTTCGACGCCTGGCCGCCGAAGGCCGCCAAGCCCAAGACGCTCTACCTCGCCGCCGAGGGCCGGGTCACGTTCTCGCCCCCGGAGCCCGGCGCCGCGACGGCCTTCGACGAATACGTCAGCGACCCCGCGAAGCCCGTCCCGTTCCTCGACGAGGTCTCCAACCGGATGACCGGCGACTACATGATCCAGGACCAGCGCTTCGCCTCGCGCCGGACCGACGTGCTCGCCTACCAGACCGACCCCCTGGCCGAGGACCTGACCCTCGTCGGGCCGATCCAGGTCAAGCTCCACGTCTCGACCTCCGGGACCGACTCCGACTGGATCGTCAAGCTGGTCGACGTCTTCCCGGACGACCACGCCGGCGAGACGACCGACGACAGGCCGCTGGCGAGCTTCCAGGGCCTCGTCCGCGGCGACGTCCTGCGGGGCCGCTTCCGCGACGGCCTCTCCAACCCCCGGCCGTTCCAGCCCAACCAGCCGACCGCCGTGAGCTTCACCATGCAGGATGTGGCCCACACCTTCCGCTCGGGCCACCGGCTGATGATCCAGGTCCAGAGCACCTGGTTCCCGCTCGTCGACCGCAACCCCCAGAAGTTCGTCGACATCTACGCCGCCGCCCCCGAGGACTTCCAGAAGGCCACCCAGCGCGTCTTCCGCGACCCCGCCACCCCCTCGCGCCTGGAGGTGCTGGAGCTGCCGCGGTGACAAGCCGTCGGCCCCGATCTATAATGGTTGATGGGACGTGGCGACTGGATGCGCGGGGGGGCGAAAGCATGGCGATGGAAAACGTAGTACCGGTCGCGGACATCGAGGCCGTGAAACGCGAATGGTTGGAGAGGCTGGACGCCCTCGTCGCCGACGTCCAGACCTGGGCCGGCGCCTCGGGCTGGCGAACCAGGCGGATCCAGAAAACGGTGGAAGAACGGGAACTGGGCCGATACAAGGTCCCCGTATTGCTCATGGAAAAGGACGCCGTCGAAGTCGTCCTGAACCCGGTCGCGCGGTTCGTCCCCGGCGCGGACGGAGCGGTCGACCTTTATCTCTCCCCGGCCTACGACGACATCGCGAGCCTGTACCATGAATCCGGCCGGTGGGTCGTTCATTATTCCGAGCCGCCCGCCGACCCCGAGGCGATCCGCGGCTTCGTCGAGGTCTCCCCGCAGCCCTATACCGAGACGACGATCCGCACCATCCTGGACGGGATGGCCGTGCATGACTGAACTCCGAGTGCTGATGGACCGGATCAAGGCCGTCGAGCGGGAGTATGACGCGACGGCGCAAGCCGTCGCCGGATGGAAGCGATCCATCCAGGAAGGCAAGGGACGACTCCTGAAGCCGGCCTCGTTGCGCGACCTGAAATCCGCGGTCGACAACCTGGAGTCGACATATCTGATCCGCGTCTGGGCCGAGTTCGAGACGGCCCTTCTCTCCTATCGCCGCCACGTCACGGGAATCGCCGACGACCGGATGGGTGCCAAGAACCTCGTCGACTGGACGGCGGGCGTGAAACAAGGCCGCCAGATCTCGTCCACCGTGGTCAAGGACGTCCATAAGATCCGCGAGTATCGCAACCATATGGTCCACGAGCGCGACGACGTCGCGCCGCCGCCGGCCGTCGTGATTAAAGTCGCCCGCCGATGGCTGAACAACTTTCTCCAGGCCCTGCCCGAAAGGTGGTGATCCATCCGCTCCCTCGCCGCGACGGCGGTCTCGCCTATAATGAAGCGAGCCGGCCTGATCCATCGGGGAGGAAGTCGATGAACCGCCCGTCCTATCGCGTCACGGAGCTGCTCGGCGACGGCATCGGGGCCGAGCTGTCGGAGGCGGTGCATCGCCTGGCCGAGGCGCTGCCGATCCACCTGGAGTTCGTGCCGGTCGACCTCCGCGTGGAGAGCCGCCGGGCGCGGGGCATGGCGATCTACGACGAGGCGGTCGAGAAGATCCTCGACACCGGCGTCGCCCTGAAGCACCCCACGGCGACCACCGAGGAGAGCCCCAACGCCGTGCTCCGGCGGCGGTTGGACCTCTCGGTCATCCACCGGCCGGTCTACACCATCCCCGGCGTGCCGACCAACTTCCGCCGCGAGCTGGACCTGGACATCGTCCGGATCGCCACCGGCGGCACCTACGACGACCCCGGCCGGATGATCGGCGACGACGGCGCCGTCAGCCTCCGCATCGTCGAGCGCCGGCCCGTCCGCGAGGCCGCCCGCTACGCCTTCAACCTGGCTCGGAAGACGAGCAAGCGCGTCACCAGCTCGTCGAAATACACGATCCAGAAGGCGACCGACGGCCTGTTCGAGAGCGTCGCCCGCGAGGTCGCCGGCCAGTTCCCCGAGGTCCCGCACAACGTCGAGCTGTTCGACGCGCTGCTCGGCAAGGTCATCATGGCCCCGGAGAAGTTCCAGATCGTCCTGGTGCTGAACGAGTACGGCGACTTCCTGTCCGACATGGCCTGCGGCCTGGCCGGCTCGCTCGGCATCGGCGCGAGCGCCAACCTGGCGTTCGACGCCTCGGCCGTCGTCCGCGTCGCCCTGTTCGACGCCGCCCACGGCACCGCGCCGGACATCGCCGGCAAGCGCCTGGCCAACCCCACGGCCATCTTCCTCGCGTTCTCCATGCTGCTGTACCAGCTCGGCGAGATCGCGCTGGGCCAGGCCGTGAAGAACTCCACACTCGACCTGCTCCGCGAGGGGACGCGCACGCCCGACCTGGGCGGCCGGGAGTCCACCGGCTCGTTCACCGAGGCCGTCGCGGCCGAGGTCGCCCGCCGCCTGGCGGAGAAGGCCCCCGCGGCCGGCTGAGGCCCCCCGGCCGACATTTCCCGTCCGGTCCGCTCGCGTTCGCGGATAACACCCCGTCGGGGGCCGACGACCGGCCTCCCCAATCGACGAGGGGTGAGCCGTGCCGTTCCTCAAAGCCTTCGTGAACGTCTCCGTATTCTGCGTCACCTGGCTGGTCGTCCGTCGCCTGATGGGCGAGACCACGTTCACCGTCGGCGACGGCGTCGCCATGGCGGTCGCGGGCGTCTGCACGGCCCTCGCGACCCGGTGGGCGGAGCGACGCAAGGCCGGGTCGGCGGCGTGACGACGGGACGGCGGAACACGGGAGGCGGACCGATGCTGTACAGGACCGTGATGGTCGTGGGCGTGCTGGCGTTGGCGTGGAGCGCGACCTGGTTCTACCGGGTCTCGACCGGATTGGAGCATCTGCACGGCGGAGACGTCGTCCCGATGGTGCTCGGCGGCGCGGCCGGCGGGCTCGCCGCCTTCTACTTCGTGCCATGGCTCGAACGAAGAGAGGCCCGGCGGCGACCGGTGAAGTGATCAGGGCCCGACCGATCCGCCCCCCGCGCCGGGCTTCGCTCGGGGCTCGACGCGGGCGGCCAACGCCCGCAATTGCTCGCCGTGACGGGCCGTCATCTCGTCCAGTTGGGCGTTGTGCCTCTGCGTCATCGCCCAGAGCTGGGCGTTGTGCCTCTGCGTCATCGCCCAGAGCTGGGCGTTGTGGCGTGCGGTGATCAGGAAGAGCGACAGCGAAAGGGCCACGACGGCCGTGAGCAGGGCGACCGTCGACGTGCGGAACTGGAAACGGTTTCGTCCTTCGGCCATCGCCACGGCCCCCGCGACAGGATTCGGCCCCCGACCGTCCGATTCTAACCGAGCCCCGCCCGCGGCGTGGCATGAAAAGGCCGAGGCCCCCGCCGGAAGGGTCCGGCGGGGGCCTCGGGAGTCGTCCATCAACGACCGGGTCGCGGTCACTCGGTGCGGGTGCCGCCGGAGAAGTCGCGGCCCTGGAACTCGCGGGCGCGGGCCTCGGAGATGGCCCGGAGCAGGCCGTTGCTGAGGCGGCGGTAGAGGGTGGAGCGATACTCGGCCGGGACGTCGTTGTCGATCCAGGCGCGGGCCTCGTCGGGCATGCGGCGCAGGCCCAGGGACTCGGCGATGGCGCCCATGGCGACGAACCGCTCGGCGTCCGACGGGTAGAGGACCAGGCTGGCGCGGGCGTCCTCGAACCGGCCGGTCGAGATCAGGCTGTCGACCAGGATGCCGGCCAGGACGCCGCGGAGCCCGCGCTGGACCACCGAGGCGACGGCCTCGGCGGCGAGGTTGTAGCTGCGGGTGGCGTCGTCGTTGCGGCCCTTGCGGGCCTGGAACTCGGCGACGAGGACCAGGGCGCGGGCGCGGGCCTCGGCGTTCTTGATCCGGCTGGCGAGGTCCGTGGCCCGCTCGTACTGGCCGGACTCGCCGGCGGCGACGGCCAGCCGCTCCATCGCCCGGTTGCGCCAGATGGGCCGCTCGATCGAGTCGGCCAGCGCGGCCCCTTCCTCCAGGATGTCGTCGGCCGCGTCGGAGTAGCCCTTGCGATCCTCGTCGCTGACCTTCGGCCCGCGGTCGTCGATCGGGGGGGCGGCGTATTCCAGGGCCACGATGGCGCTGCCCACGGCCATGTTCTCGACGGCGCGGTCGAGGTACTCGCTGCGGTAGGTCGGGTTGCGGATCTGGGCGGCCATATGGGCGGCGCGCCGCCATTCCAGGCGGGCCGTCCGGATGGCGAGGTCGCCGTCCAGGCGGGCCGGGCCCTTGGCGTCGGACTCGTCCGGGAACAGCCGGACCTGCGGCTTCGCCTCGCGCAGCAGGGCGTCGGAGAGCTGCCCGGCGGTGACGACGATGGAGATGATGAGCTGGTCGTGGATCAGCCCGTTCCGCTCCTGGGTCGCGGCCGTCGCGGCCTCCTCGGTCGCCCGGTGGGCCAGCACGAGCTGGTTGCTCAGGATGGCCCCGCGGGCGATCTGGAGCAGGATCCGCCCCCGCTCGCCGGGCTCGGAGATGAGCTTGGCGGAGTCGATCATCTGGGGCGTGATCCGCAGGCCGCCCGGGACCCCGCCGGTGCGCGCGGACTCGCTCTGGATCAGGAACGGGGCGATCCCGGGGTCGTCCGGGAAGCGGACGTTGACCCCCGGGCCCAGCGGGGCCGTCGTGTCGATGACGGGGGGCTGCGGGCCGGGCGGGTCCGGCGACTCCAGGCTCGCCGGCTCGCCCAGCGGGACGACGGGGCGGTAGTCCGGGACCGACGACATGCCGGTCCCCGTCCCCGACCCGCTCCCGGAGGAGACGCCGGCGTCGTCCTGGGCGTACGTTCGGGCGGGATGGAGGCCCCCCGCCGTCGCCGCGAGGGCGATCAGGGGGGCCGTGTATCGGAGCATCGGGTGTGCGGGCCGCATGGGGTCTATCCTCAAGTCCGATCGTCGGGAAGGCCGACGAGAATGGTCGCCTCTTCCGCCCGGCGGATCTTCGACGCGGTCGGCGCGCGGCCGACGAACTGAAGGATGCCCTGCGTTCCACCCCCGGTCAAATCGCCGCGACGCCCTCCCGCCCCCGCTTCGGGAAGACCCGTCTCGGATTGTCGACCAGGGCGAGTTTAGCGACCTCCAGCGCCCGGTCGGCCGTCCATCCCTGCTTGCTCATCCCCTCCTCCGCCAGCGTCTCGGCCAGGATCCGCCGGTACATGTCGAACTTCGGGAGGATGAATTCGAGCTTGTAGGCGTCCGAGTAGTACCCCAGCAGCTTCACCTTGGGCACAGCCTGGATCCGCGCCTTCAGGTCGGCCGCGATGAACGCCGGGATGTTGGAATACCACCAGTGCCCCATGGGCAGGACGTTGGGGAAGATCCAGGAATAGGCCACCAGCTCCGCCCCGGCGTCGGGCGAGAGCGTGGAGACCGGGAACGTCACCCCCGCGAAGTGGTTGAACAGCTCGCGATACTCGTGCAGGCTGACGCGGCGGTCGAACAGGTCGCGGCCCCCGGCCACCCCGGCCGGGTAGACGTTCCGGATCGGGCCGATCATCAGGTCGAACGGCAGGCCGAAGTCGGCGCAGCACTCGGCCAGGGTCCAGAAGACGGTGCCTCGGATCTCGTCGTGCTCGTCGGGGCGGAGGTCCATCCCCCGGATCGCCCGCCGGATCGGCGTCACCGCCCGCTTCGGCGCGGCCCTCCGCGGGGCGAAGTCCGGCGGCAGGCTGATGGCGCAGGCCCGCGCGCCCTTGGCCACGAACCGCTCGAACAGCTTCACGACCGCCTCGCGCAGGCCGGCGCCGTCGCCCACGTCGACGCCGGTCGCCGCCCTCAGCCGCTCGATCGTCCGGGGCTCGTGCAGCTTCAGGACGAGGTCGTCGGTCCGCAGGCAGGGGACGTACCTGTCCGTGTCCCAGCCTTCGAGCGGGTCGTCGAACTCGTTGGTGAGGAAGACGCGCTCCAGGTTCGTCGCCTTCCAGACCCGCTCGTCCCAGGCGGCACCGTCGCGGTCGTGCAGGGCCCTGTCGTACAGGTCGCCGATCTCCCCGGGCCCGATCCGGTCCCCCTGGAAGCCGTGGAACGTCCGGGCGATCTCGATCAGCCACGAATGCTGGACCGTGTTGTCCAGGGCCGAGAGCCGGCGGGCGAGGTTCTCGGCGCGGGCGCGGGGGGGCAGCTCGGGGGCGACGTCGGCGGCGGGCATGCCGGACGAATGGGCCAGCTCGGTGTAATAATGGTATCCTAGGACCTCGTCGAGGTCCCGGGCCGCCGGCCGATGCGGGTCGATGTGCGAGTGCGGGTCGAAGATCGGCCAGCGGCGCATCTCCCCCAGCAGCTCGCGGGCGGTCTCGGGGGCGCGGCGGGAAGGGCTGTCGGCGGTCATGGCGGCCTTGCTTCGGAGGGGGGCGGACGGGGCGGATCGACGCCGGCCCGCCTCGGGATCGTTTCCGGCGAGCGTAGCCCAGGCCGGGCCGGGCGTAAAGGGGCCGGGTCGGGCCGGGGCGCGACGCGGGGGGAGCCGGATCGTCATGAAGGTGGTCGTGACCGGCGGCGGGACCTCCGCCCCCATCGATGACGTGCGCGTCATCACCAACGTCTCGACCGGCCGGACCGCCGCGGCGATCGCCGAGGCGTGCCTCGCCCTCGGCGACGAGGTCTGGCACGTCCACGCCCCCCACGCCGAACTCCCCCTGCTCCGCCACGCCCGACTCGACCTCGACGCCGACCCCGGCGCGGAGCGCGAGCGGCTCGACCGCCTGCGCGAACGCTGGCGGGCGGATCGCGACCGGCTCCACCTCCGGCCGCTGGGGGTCGGCACGGTGGCCGAGTACGCCGAGGCCCTGCGGACGGCCCTCGCCGAGTCGGCCGCGGACGTCGCGTTCCTGCCGATGGCCGTCTCCGACTACGAGCCCGAGCCCCGCGCCGGCAAGATCAGCTCGCGGCTGGACGACCTGGCGATCCCGCTGCGGCGGACGCCGAAGGTGATCCGCTGCGTGCGCGACTGGGCGCCGTCGGCCTACCTCGTCGGCTTCAAGCTCCTCTCCGGCGCGGCGACGGAGGACCTGATCCGCGCCGCCCGCGACGCCTGCCTCATCAACCGGGCCGACCTGACCGTGGCGAACGACCTGGAGGACGTCCGGGCCGGCCGCCACACCCTGCACCTCGTCCGCCCCGGCCGCGAGGTCGAGACCCTCCCTCCCGGGCCCGACCTGGCCGCCCGCCTGGTCGACCGCGCGCGGTCGTGGGCGAGCGGCCCCGACGCCCCGCCCCGGGGGATTTGACGGCCGCGGCGTGCGACCTAGGGTTCGGGCGGGGGTCCCACGGTCGTCGCGACCGGGGACGCGAGGACGCCGCCGTCCGGGCCGAGGTCGAGGAACCGCCATGTCGAGGTCCCGCCGAGCGAAACGACGGCCGCCGAGGGAGGCCCGCCCGCCGCGACCCGCGCGCGGCGGGGGGGCGGCGGCCCCGCCGGCCGACCGCCTGCTCGACCTGTCCGCCACGATCCTGGAGAACTCCCGGGCCGTCGTCTACGTCAAGGACGCCCTGGGCCGATACCTCTTCGTCAACCGCCGGTTCGAGGACGTGCTGGGCGTCCGCGCCCGGGACGTGCTGGGGCGGACCGATCACGAGGTCCACGACCGGGAGACGGCCGATCGCCTCCGGGCCAACGACCGCCGGGTGATGAAGGCCGGCGCGGCGGAGGAGGTCGAGGAGATCGTCCCGACCGCCGGCTCGGAGCGGCCTCGCGTGTACGTCTCGGTGAAGGAGCCGCTGTGCGACCGCGAGGGCCGACCGTACGCGCTCTGCGGGATCTCCACCGACGTCACCGAGTGGAGGCGGGCCGAGGAGGCGCTCCGCATGGAGAAGCAGCGCTACCGCTCGCTGGTCGAGGCCACGGCGGCGATCGTCTGGAGCACGCCCCCGTGCGGCGAGTTCCGGTCCGAGCAGCCGGGCTGGAGCGAGTTCACGGGCCAGACGACCGGCGAGCTGATGGGCTGGGGATGGCTCGACGCCATCCACCCGGAGGACCGCGAGGCCACGCGCCGGGCCTGGTCGGAGGCCCTGGAGACGCAGGGCGGCTACATGGTCGAGCACCGCATCCGGCGGCGGGACGGCGCGTACCGCGACATGTGCGCCCGCGCGGTGGCGATCCTCGGGCCCGACGGCGAGCCGTGCGAGTGGTTCGGCGTCCACGTCGACGTGACCGAGCGGAGGGCCGCCGAGGCCGCGTCGCGGGAGAGCCGCCGCAGGCTGGCCGCCGCGCTGGACGCCTCCGGGACCGGGACGTTCCGCTGGGACTTCGAGACCGACGCCATGGAGTGGGACGACCGGATGCGCGCCCTGGCCGGCGTCCCGCCCGGCTATCGGCCCACGGGCGCGGACGTCCTGTCCCTGATCCACCCGGACGACCGGCCGGCGATGTCCCGCGCCCTGGAGGCCGTCCGGTCGGGGGAGGACCGCTCGCCGGAGGAGTACCGGGTCCTCCTGCCGGGCGGGGGCGTCCGGTGGCTGCGCGTGCAGGGCCGCGTCTTCCGCGACGCCGAGGGGGGGCCGTCGCACTCGATCGGCGGCTGCGTCGACGTCACCGACCTCAAGCTCGCCGAGGAGCGGCTGTCGCACCGGGTCAACCACGACATGCTGACCGGGCTGCCGAACCGCAGCCTGCTCCACTCGGCGATGGAGTCGCTCGTCGCGCGGGGGGCCGAGCCGCCCCGGTTCGCGTTCCTGCTCCTGGACCTCGACCGGTTCAAGGAGATCAACGACACGTTCGGCCACGACCACGGCGACGCCGTCCTCCAGGAGATGCGGCCCCGGCTGCGGGCGGCCGTCGCGGGCCCCGGCCTGATCGCCCGCCTCGGCGGCGACGAGTTCGGGATCCTGCTGGAGGGGGCCGGCGCCGGCGAGGCCGAGGCGGCCGCGCAGGCGGTCCTCACCAGCCTGCAGCGCCCGGTCTTCGTCAACGGCCAGGTGCTGGAGGTGGGGGCGAGCGTCGGGATCGCCCTCTTCCCCGATCACGGCCGCGACGTGGCCTCGCTCGTGCGCGTCGCCGACGTCGCCATGTACGCGGCCAAGCGGTCTCGCGCCGGCTGGGCGACCTACCGGGCCGAGCAGGACCGCTCCTGCCCCCGCCGCCTGAACATGGTCGGCGAGCTGCGCCAGGCCATCGAGGAGGGCCAGCTCCTGCTCCACTACCAGCCCAAGGTGGACCTGCGGACCATGCTCGACGCCGGCGTCGAGGCCCTCGTCCGGTGGCGCCACCCCCGGCACGGGATGTTGCAGCCCTGCGACTTCATCCCGATCGCCGAGGAGACCGGCCTGATCCGCCCGCTCAGCCTCTGGATCCTGGAGCGGGCCCTGCGCGACCGCCTCGCCTGGGTCGAGGCCGGGATCGACCTCGGCGTCGCCGTCAACCTCGCCCCGGACAGCCTCCAGGACCTCGACCTGGCCCCGGTCGTGGCCGAGCTGCTCGCCCGCCACGACGCCCCCCCCTGGCGGCTGACGATCGAGGTCACCGAGACGGCCATGATGAAGAACCCGGCCCGCGCCCAGGCCGTCCTGACGGCCATCCACGCGATGGGCGTGCGGATCAGCATCGACGACTTCGGCACGGGGTATTCCTCGCTGGCCTACCTGAAGGAGCTGCCCGTCGACGAGGTGAAGGTGGACCGCTCGTTCGTGCAGGACGCCTCCGCGAGCCGGCGCGACGCCTGCATCGTCCGATCGGTGATCGACCTCGGCCACAACCTGGGCCTGAAGGTGGTGGCCGAGGGGGTCGAGGACGAGCCGACCCTGGAGCGGCTCCGGGGCTGGGGCTGCGACCTGGCCCAGGGGTGGCGCCTGGGCCGGCCGACCTCCGCCGACGAGTATCGCCTCCGCCACCGGCCGGCCGCCCCGCCCTGCGCCCCCGCATCCGCCCCCGCGCCCGCGCCCGTCACGGCGGGAGGGGGCGGATGGGAGCGCGCGGGCCGGGTCCTCGCCCTGGCCTCGCTCGCGCCCTGAGCGCCGGCGGCTCAGCCCGGCGCGGGGGCCGGGGCCGGGATCGACTTGGGGGCGAAGCCCAGGATCACGCGGCAGGGGGCGTTCTCCAGGACGTATCGGGTGTTGGACGCGAACGCCGAGGTGTCGCCGCGGCGGTAGACGCCCCGGAGGCTCATGAAGATCGCGTCGGCCTTCCCCTCCACGGCCTCGCGGACGATCTCCTCGCCGGCCTCGCCGCGGGCCAGCTTGAACGCCACCCGCCGGCCCAGCTCGCGGGCGCGGTCGGCGCCCCGCTCGATGATCCGGCGGCCCTCGGCCTCGGCCTCGACGAGGTCCGACTCGGCCTCGGCGACGTAGAACAGCGTCACGTCGATGGCCGGGTCGAGGAAGCTCATGACCGTGTCCAGGAAGTCGGAGCTGAGCGGGCTGCCGTCGTAGGCCAGCAGCAGCCGCTCGACGCCGTGCCAGCCGCGCCTCAGGTCGGCCAGGAGCTGGGCCGCCTCGGCCGCCATCGCCCCCGGCCTGGGGATCTGGCTGCCGCCGGCGATGTCCAGCCGGGCGTCGCGGTCGTGGCCCAGCACCCGGATCGTCAGCGGCTCGGGCTTGGAGCCGCTGATGTTCAGCCAGTACAGCGCCACCTGGTCGAGCTGGTCCTCCGGGTTGAACTTGTTCGACATCCCCATGAACAGCTCCTGCGCGCCGATGGTCCGGGCCGTCTGGGCCAGCGCGTACAGGGGCTCGTTGGTCGGGACGATCAGCGGCTTGACCGTCTTGCCCGCCTGCTCGGCCAGGTTGACGACCGCCGTGAGGAGCTGGCGGTCGTAGTCGGTGATCGTCGGCTCGAAGTCGTCGCTCCCCTTGGGGATGACGTTGGCCGTCATGACCACCACGTCGGTCGTCTCCGGGTCGGTCTCGTCCAGGCACTTCTGGAGCATCCCCAGGTTGTGCGGCGACCGGATCGCGACCAGCTTGCGGAACGGCCGCGTCAGGGCGAGCGAGGCCGGCGAGACCTTGTCCGCCTCCTCCTTGTTGAACTGCTCCAGGTGCTCGTGGCCGCCGGCCCCCTCGCGCCGCTTGCGCAGGTATTCGCTGACCTGGAACACCGCGAAGAACGCCGCCGTGAACACGATGCCCGAGACCGTCGCGATCTCCTTGGTCACCAGGTTCGCCAGCGCCGAGGCCGCCAGGATCAGGAAGATGATCGTCATCCCGATCGGCACCCGGACGTCGCCCATCTGGATGTTCAGCGGCACCTCGAAGTCGCGCCGGCCCGGCCGCTTGAAGCGGAGGATCAGCATCGACAGCGACATGAACACGAAGCTCCAGATCACCCCGAACGCGTACGCCTCGCCCAGCGTCAGGACGTGGCCCCGGCTCAGCAGGATCGTGACGATCTGGAGGACCACCACCAGGTTGAGCAGCCGCGACGTCGTCCCGAACTTCGGGTGCGGCCGGAGGAACCATTCGGGCAGGACGCCGTCCTCGGACACCCGGTTCAGGATCCCGTTCGACCCGATGATCGCCGTGTTCACCGAACCGGAGAGGATCAGGAAGCCCACCACCACCACCAGCGCGTTGAGCGCCAGCCGCGCCCACTGCGGCCCCGCGACGTGCATCGCCAGGCCGCCGATCAGGTTGCCCGAATACCGCGACATCCGGACGTCGTCCGGGATGATCATCACGGCGAAGAAGCTGATGATCGTGGTGAGGGTCAGGCTGTAGAGGAAGACCACCAGCGCGGCCTTCTTGAAGTTCTTGAGCTTCGGGCTCTCCACCTCGCGGTAGACCTGCGCCAGCGTCTCCTCGCCGCTCATCGCCAGGACGGAGTGGCCGAACGCCACGACCAGGCCGAAGACGCCGATCAGGCCCCACCAGTTCCCCTCGATCGCCCCCGGCCTCAGCTCCTCGGCGACCTTCGTGTGGCCGAGGAAGCCCAGCGGGTCGACCTGCCGGCCGAACGGGTCGAGGATCGGCTTCCCCTCCACGTCCACCTTCCGCGAGAAGTCCGGGGCGGTCGGCGGCAGGTCCCGCTTGGCCGGATCCAGCGCGATCGTCGCGGCGCACCACGCGATCAGGATCACCGCCATGACGGTCGTCGCGGCCATGATCTTCAGCGCCTGGTCGCTCGACTCGTGGATGCCCTTGGTGTTGACCCGCCAGAAGTAGAGCGTCACGCCGACGGCGATCAGCGAGGAGAGCGCGTCCTGGTGGACGATGATGGGGCTGTCCTGCCCCAACCCCATCAGGTCGTTGATCAGGCCCATCAGGTACTGGCCCGCCGTGACGCCGCTGATCGGGCCGGTCAGGATGAAGTCGAACAGCAGGGCCGAGACGGCCAGCCCGGCCATCTGCCTCCCCATCGCCTCCTTCACGATCCGGTACACCCCGCCGCGCACGAACATGGCGCAGCTCTCGATGTACACCGTGCAGACCGCGTAGCTCATGACCATCACGGCCATGATGAACCACGGCGCGGCCTTGCCGATCTGCGACTCCACGATGCCGCCGATGTAGTAGGCGGTGCCGGCCAGGTCGCACAGCACGATCGCCGCCGTGCGCCAGTACGAGATGAACGTGAACATCACGCTGGTGACGACCAGCACCTGGCTCGCGCTCGGCCGCTGGGCGGGCTTCGCGGAGGGGTCTCCGACGGGCATGGCAAGGCTTCTCGGTGGGGGGCGGCCCGCGCGCCGGGGGATTCGTCCCCCTTTGTGGCCGCGGAGCCGCGTCGGTCGCCCGCGGCGGGGGCCGACGGGTGCGAAGGTATCGATTACAAGTCCGCCCGGCCGGGCCGTCAAGGGGGAGGACGACGCGGGCGCCCCTATTGGAATTCGGCATCCCGACGTCCTTCCCCCCTGGCGGGGGAAGGTGGCCCGGAGGGCCGGATGAGGGGGACGACGAGCGAGACGGCCGTCGGGACCCCGAGCCGGTCGGGCGGGCCTTCGGAGCCCAACGGAGCCGGTGCTTCGCGTCCCCCTCATCTGACCCCTGCGGGGTCTGTCTTCCCCCGCGAGGGGGGAAGACGTCCAACGCGATCCCAAATCTCAACGACACCCCGGCCGTCGGATCCGCTTTCCCCCCAAAGCCGCGATCCCCCCGCGGCCGATAACCGGACCAGGGGCCGGCGCACGGAGGCGCGGGCGATCGCCACGGCCGGGAGTGTCGCGCGATGCGAGGATCCGCCTGGAGATTGGCGGCGGCCCCGGCGGTGGCCGCCCTGGGCGGCTGCATGACCGTCGAGCATTCCTCCGACCGCGCCCGCGAACTCGCCCGCGCCGCGAGGCCGCCGGCCGACGTCCGCGTCGCGCCCGCCTCGGCCGACGCCGCCGCCGTCGCCATCGACGCGGGCCCCCTCGACGGCTGGATCCGCACGGCCCTGGAGGCCAACCCGACCGTCCGCGCCGCCCGGCTCAACGTCCTGGCGCTCCAGCACCGGATCCCCCAGGCCACGTCGCTGGACGACCCCATCCTCTCCAGCTCGGTCTTCCCGATCCCCTCGGTCGCCCCGCAATACTCGCTGATGGGCTACATGCCGTACTCCGGCGTGCTCGCCCAGCAGTTCCCCTGGTTCGGCACCCTCCGCCTGCGCGGCGAGGCCGCCGCCGAGGACGTCCGGGTCGCCCTCTTCGAACTGGCCGCGGCGCAGCTCGACGTCGTCGCCGGCGTGAAGTCCGCCTACCACGACCTCCGCTTCAACGAGCGGGCCCTGGCGCTGATGGAGGAGAACCGCCGCCTGGCCGAGGAGTTCGTCGAGGTCGCCCGGGTCCGCTACCAGACGGCCACCGCCTCCCAGGCCGACGTCCTCCGCGCCGAGGCCGCCGTCGCCGACGTCGACCGCGAGGCGCTCGCCGCGAGCCAGGCCGTCGCCGAGGCCCGCCACGAGCTGGCCCGGCTCCTCCACGCCGACCCGGGCCCCCCCCTGTCGGCCGGCGACGCCCGGCCCCCCGAGGCCGTCCCGCGGGCCCTCGAACGGCTGATCGAGATCGCCTCCCGCCGGCCCGAGCTGCAGGGCCGCCTCGCCGCGGTCGCCCGCGACGGCAAGGCCGTGGAGCTGGCGCGCAAGAAGTACTATCCCGACGTCTCCCTGGGCACCATCTACCAGGGGATGGAGCGGACCAACGCCATGACGCCCCAGACCGCGGGCGGCATGCCGAACCTCGGGCTGTTCGTCGGCTTCAACGTCCCCCTCTACCGCAAGCGGATCGACGCCGGCGTCAACGAGGCCCTCGCCCGCGCGGCGGCCGACTCCGCCCTCTACGAGGCCGAGCGCGACCAGGCCCACCGCGAGGTCAAGGACGCCCTGGCCACCGCCCGCGCCCAGCAGGACGTGCTCGCCCTCCTCCGCCGCGTCAACCTCCCCACCGCCCGGAAGGTCTTCGAGCTGACCCGCTCCGAGTACCGCGCCGACAAGCCGGGCGTCGACTACCTCGCCCTCCTGTCATCCTGGCGCGACTGGCTCCAGGTCGAGTTGCAGGTCGCCCAGGTCGAGGCCGAGTTGGGCAAGGCCCTGGCCCGGCTGGAGCGCGCCGTCGGCTGCCGGCTCAACGAGGATCCGCCCGCCCCGGAAGAATTCGAGACGGCCCCCGGGCCCGACGCCCCCCCCTCCTCTCCTCCTCCCACCACCGCCGGCCCCTTTCAGAAGGACTCGCCATGATCCTGGCCATGCTGCTGGACACCGCGCGGGCCGTGCGCCGGCATCAATCCGGGTTGTGCCTGCTGGCGCTGATGGCCTGCGCCGCCCCGGCGCGGGCGCAGTCGGCCGGCGGGGGCTACCTCCCCTCCGGCGCGGGGACGTTCGTGCCGTACCGCGGCGACTCGCTGGGCGTCATGCCCTCCGGCCCGCTCGGCCCGGCGACGACCCTGACGGTCCCCTCGCGGCCGATGGGCCGCATGCCGGGCTCCGCGGCGCTCGGCCTCCGCGACGGCGTCAACGCCCTGCAACCGATCGGCCCCCGGGGCGGGATGGCGTCGTCGCCCATGGTCGGCCGCCCCGCCATGAAGCCCATGCCGCGCCGGCCCGTCGGCTCGTACCCTTTCCGAATCCCCCCGAGCCTCCGCGGCGGCCCCGCGCAACGGCCGGCGATGGCGATGTGATCAAGGCGTCGTTATCGTGGGCGGGGTCGCCGGAAGACCTCCCCCCCATGAGAACGACACCATGCACCTCAGAGTCGCCCTCTACTTCGTCGCCCTGATCGCCGCCTCCCCGCTCGCCTCGGCCCAGGACGCGAAGCCGCCGCTGGTCGCCCGCGACCGGGTCCGCCTGAACCTCGCGGGCGCGGAAACCGCCCTGGACGCCGCCAAGGCGAAGGCCGCGGCGCTCGGGCTGAAGTCGAACATCGCCGTCGTGGACGACGGCGGGCACCTGCTGGCGTTCGCCCGGATGGACGGAGGCCGCCCCGCGAGCGCGTCCACGGCGATCAGCAAGGCGGTATCGGCCGCGACGTTCCGCCAGGAGTCGGGCCCGCTCCCGGTGAAGGGCGAGCCGGACGCCCTCCTCAGCCTGGGCCTCCAGAACGCCAGCGGCGGCAAGGTCACGCCCCTGAAGGGGGGGATCCCCATCGTGGTCGACGGCCAGGTCGTCGGCGCGATCGGTGCCGGCGGCGGCACGGGCGAGCAGGACGCCGAGGTCTCCCGCGCCGGCGTCCAGGCCCTCATCGACGCCCTGACGGGCTCGAAGTGACGCCGATCGAGTTTTCTCGAAAGAATCCTGAAATCCCGGCCGCCCCGCCGCGGACCTTACGGGAGACCGGGGTTCTTTGACAACTCGGCAGGAACGGAGGGACGCAGGAACACCCCACGGAAATCCCCTCTCCCGCCGGGAGAGGGGACGATCCGGGCAAGATGGGGATGGCTAAAATCGCACCGCTACATCATCGATTTCGACGAGCGAAGCCAACGCAAAACCGCCGTCAAACCCAACGCCCGAAACCACTTACGACGACCCACAACCCACCCGCGACGTGACGAACGGAGCCAACCCGGCCGAGGCTCAGAACTCGGCGGACGGGCGATGGATGAGGGGCTCGGCGGCGGCCTGCTGGAAGGGGGAGCGGGGAGGGCGGGCCGCGGCGGGGCCGATCACTTCCTGGTCGACGGGGAGGAGATAGGGGGCCGTCGCGGCCGGGGCGACGGAGCGCCGGCCGGAACGTCGAGCGGCCGGGCGGGCGGCGGCCGGGGGAGGATCGAGGGGCGCGTCGTCGGCCTCGTCGGGCGACTGGAGCCGGGCCCCTCGGATCTCCACCGGCGGGCCGAGCCGGACTCCGACGCCGTCGCCGCGGCCGGACGAGGCCCCCCGGCGGTTCGGGGCCGGGGCGGGGTCGGGGGCGGGCATCGTCTCGCGGACGGTCGTGTCGTCCCGGCCGGGCCCGGTCTCCCCGCGGGGGCGGGTCCGGCCCATCTCGGCCAGGTCGATCGACTCGTAGCCGCTCACCTTGGGGGGGACGAATTCGGCCAGGGCCTCCTTGGAGAACTCGGCGTTCACCTTGGGGGGCTTGAGACTGCTGCTGAACATGGTGATTTCCAGGGTCAGCCGCTCCTCGACCCAGCGGAGTTGGAACTTGTCGGGGAAATGGCATGCCGCCGAGACCGGGGCCTCCCGCGGCTCGGCATCAGGATCGGCCTTCAACGTGGCGTCGTAATACTTCTCAATCGTCGCCTCGCCGAGCAGGGTCTTGCCATCGCGATCGTAGGCGCGAAATCCGACGAGCCGTTTGGTCTTCTCGTCGACCATCAACTCGCGGATGTAGGCCGAGGCCGGGTCGTGCGAGGGGGGGAGCTTCACGACAGTCACGCCGGGGCGGTCGCCGGGGGTGATCTTCGCGGACGCCGCCTCGTCCCGGGTGATCGACTTCAGTCCCATCGCCGTGAGGATCCAGTCGGGCTGAAAGGTGACCTTCAGCCCGCTCCGGTCCAGATCGTCGTAGGCGCAGCGGTAGATCCCCTTGTCCGCATTGTCCTTCACCCAGAACCAGAACTCGTGTTCGTTGGAGCCGATGTCGGCGACGTTGGAGCTGATCATCGGCTTCTGGGCCAGCAGCTTGAAGTCGTGCGGCTGGGAGACCAGGAGCCGGCCGTCGAGCCCCCCCGCCATTGGCTTGCCGCCGTCGGGCGAGGCCATCGTGACGCTGATGGAGGGCTTGGCGTTGATCGTCTGGATCAGGCGGGCGTTGCGGTTGTGCTCGCGGACGAACTCGTCGAGCTGGAACGACGAGGCTTGCAGGTCGGGCGCGGCCGGCGGCCGGTTGTTCGGCGCGGTCCCCGCCGCGCGGCAGCCGGCGAGGGCCGCCAGGGCCGAGAGCGCGATCAGCATGCGGGGCGCGGCCTTGGCCTTCATGGGGTCCGACTTTCCTCGACGGTCCCGGCCGATCGCTCGGCCGGGGAGATTGGGGGATCGGCGCGGACGTTCGGGAAGGGGTGGACTCGCGAAGGGCCCGCACCATATCCCAGCCCGACGCCCCGCACAAGGGCGATCGGGACGGACGCGGGAGCCGTCGGATCCCGCACCCCTCCGATTCTCCTCCATCGGCCGCCGGGGCCGCTCAACTTGCGAGGAACTTCTCCAGGGCGTCGAACCCCTTCTCCAGGGTCTCCAGGTCGGTCGCGAACGACATCCGGGCGTAGCCCTCCGCCCCGAACGCCGAGCCCATCACCAGCGCCACGTTGGCCTGGCTCAGCGCCGTGAGGCAGAACGAGGTGGAATCGACCACCTCCTTCCCCCCCAGGGTCCGGCCGAAATGGGACGCCACGTTCATGAACGCATAAAACGCGCCGCCGGGGGGGAGGCAGGAGACGCCCGGGAGCTTCTCGATCCGCTCCAGGACGTACGCCCGGCGCCTCGTGAACTGGGCCTTCATCTCGCGGACCGAGTCCTGGGGCCCGGCGATGGCCTCGATGGCGGCGTACTGGCTGACCGAGCAGGGGTTGCTGGTCTCCTGGCTCTGGAGGTCGCCGATGAACTTGGAGACCGCCGCCGGCGCGACGCTCCAGCCGATCCGCCACCCGGTCATCGCGTAGGTCTTGCTCACCCCGGAGATGGTGATCGTGCGGGCCGGGAGGTCGGGGTGGAGGCCCGCGAAGCAGGTCGGCTGCGCGTCGCCGTAGGTGAGCTGCTCGTAGATCTCGTCGGAGAGGACGCCGACGTCGGTCTTGAGGACGGCCTCGGCCAGCGCGGCCAGCTCGGACCGCTCGTAGACCGCGCCGGTCGGGTTGGACGGGCTGTTGATCATCAGCAGCTTGGTCCGGGGCGTCACCGCCGCCTCGAACTGCTCGACGGTCATCTTGAACCCGGCCGACTCGGGCGTCGGCACCAGCACGGGGGTCGCGCCGGTGAGCTTGACCAGGTCGGAATAGCTCACCCAGTAGGGCGAGGGAATGACCACCTCGTCGCCTGGGCCGCAGACGGCCATCAGCGCGTTGTGGATGGCGTGCTTGGCCCCGTTGGAGATCACCACCTGCGCCGGGTCGGTCTTCACGCCGTGCTGGTCGGAGTAGACCTTCGCGACGGCCTCGCGCAGCTCGGGGACGCCCGCCGGGGGCGTGTAGTGGGTCTTGCCGTCGCGCATGGCGCGGATCGCGGCTTCCTGGATGTTGGCGGGCGTGTCGAAGTCGGGCTCGCCGAGGGCGAAGTCCAGCACCGCGATCCCCCGGGCCTTCAGCTTCCGCGCCTCGGCCCCCATCGCCAGGGTGGCCGAGGGCTCGATCAAGCCCGCACGTTCCGCCAGAGAGAGAGGCATTCTCAGACCTTTCGCTTTCATCTCTACATAGAGAAAGGAGTCGCGCCGGCCGCGCGACCGTCGCATCCCGGGCGACGCCGACCCGACCGGCGGATCGACGCCCCCTTCCCTCATCTTACCCCCCGCACGCCGGCCGATACGTCCAGACGACTATGCCGTCCGCGAGGTTCATCGGCAAGCTCGACGCCCGATCGCTCCGCGACGGCCGGGAGGCCGGCCGGCGTCGGGCCGCTCGACGACCTCGACGACGTCCAGCCGATTCCCCCCAGTCCCCCCAGCTTTCGACCCAAGTTTGCAAGACGGGGGAGGCCGTGTTAAAATGATTCAGCAAGGCAAAAGGAACCGCCATCCTCGCGGCAAGGCCCCATTGGGGGCGGGCCGGGGGACGGGGCGACGGTCGGGTTGAGAACGGATGTCGGCGGGGCCGACGGATCGACGCGGCGGGCGGGACGACCCGCCGCGGGTGGACCAGAGGGAGCCAGGAAGGTCGGGGCGGGAATCCCACACTGCGAGTTCGTCGGGCACCGGGTGAGGGTGGGAATTATGCACCGCGTGGTGATCACTGGGATTGGCGTGGTCGCGCCCAACGGGATCGGCGTGCGCGCCTTCGGCGAGGCCATCGCCGAGGGGCGCTCGGGCGTGGGCTACATCGAGAGCTTCGACACGACCGGCCTGCCGATCAAGATCGCCGGCGAGGTCAAGGACTTCGACGTCTCCCCCTACCTGGGCCCTCACAAGAAGAACGGCAAGCTGATGAGCCGCGCCATGCGGTTCGCCGTGGGCGCGGCGGCGATGGCCGTGGAGGATTCCGGGGTCGACGAGGCGAAGCTCGACCCCACCCGGTTCGGCGTCTGCATGGGGACCGGGATCACCCCGGTCGACGTCGACGAGCTGGTCGGCCCGATCCAGGCGGGGCTGGGCGAGGACGGCCGCTTCGACATGGCCCGGTTCGCGGCCTCGCGGTCGGAGTCGATCTTCCCGCTCTGGCTGCTCCAGCACCTGCCCAACATGGCGGCGGCCCACATCTCGATCCTCCACCACGCGATGGGGCCGAACAACACCATCGTCACCGCCTGCGCCGCCGGCACCCAGGCGGTGGGCGACGCGTTCCGGCTGATCGCCCGCGGCGACGCCGACGCGATGCTCGCCGGCGGCTGCGACAGCCGCCTCGACCCCCAGCTCCTGGTGGCCTACTCGGCGATGAAGGCGGTCAGCTCCTCCGTCCGCCCGCCGGCCGAGGTCTCCCGCCCCTTCGACGCCGACCGCGACGGCTTCGTGCTGGGCGAGGGCGCCGCGGTCCTCATGCTGGAGAGCTACCGCCGCGCCAAGCGCCGCGGGGCCCGCATCTACGCCGAGGTCACCGGCTACGGCTCCTCCTTCGACGCCTTCGGCATCACCCGCCCCGAGCCCGAGGGGAAGGGCGCGGCGCTCTCGATGACGTCGGCCCTCCGCGAGGCCAGGCTCGACGCCGCCGAGGTCGACTACATCAACGCCCACGGCACCAGCACCCGGCTGAACGACCTGATGGAGACCGTGGCCGTGAAGCGGGTCTTCGGCCACCGGGCCCCGTCGATCCCGATGAGCAGCCAGAAGTCGATGATCGGCCACCTCATCGGCGCCTCGGGCGCCGTCGAGGCCGCCGCGACCGCGATGGCCCTGGAGCGGGGCGTCGTCCCCCCCACCATCAACCTCGCCAAGCCCGACCCCGACTGCGACCTGGACTACGTCCCCAACACGGCCCGCGAGCTCCCCCTCCGGGCCGCCATGTCCAACAGCTTCGGCTTCGGCGGCCAGAACGCCAGCCTGGTCCTGGAGCGGGTCTGACCTCTCCGCCTCACCGGAAGTCCCGCGCGAACCGATCGCGGACCGCGGGACTCTCCGACCCGGCGACGACGGCCGCCAGCCGCTCGACCAGCCTCGGGTCGTGCTTGTGGACCTTCAGGGCCCGCAGCGCGGCCAGGGCGTCGGCGTCGGAATCGGACGCCGCCAGGTCCAGCAGGGCGTCGATCGCGGCCGACGCCCGCAGCATCGCGACGGACAGCAGGATCATGTCGCGGAGGGTCGTCGTCCGGGCCGATCGGAACCGCCCCAGCAACGGCCCCAGCGCCTGAGGCAGCCGGGCGTTCCCCATCGCCAGCGCGGCGGCCTCGGCCGTGGACTCGTCCGGCGAGTCCAGGTGCTCGCGGACGAACGCCATGTGCCCGTCGGGCGAGATCGTCAGCAGGGCGCGGAGGGCCTCGGAGACGACCTCGGGCCGGTCGTCGCCCGCCCGGCACTTGAACCGCAGCGCCAGGGCCGCGGCGTCGGAGCCGATCGCCCCCAGGCAGCTCGCGGCCGTGCAGCGGACGTCGTGCGACGGGTCGAACAGGGCGTCGACCAGCGTCTCGGCGAGGCCGGGCGGGTCGATCCGGGTCAGGCCGATCAGCCCCGCGGCCCGGAGCGGCGGGGCCGTGTCGACCGGCTTGCCCCAGGCGGCCTCCAACTGGACGTGCCGCGAGGCTTCCTCGAAGACCTCCGGCCGGGGATGCTCCAGCTTCTCCAACGCCTGGACGGCGGCGATCTTGGCGCGGCAGAGCTTGTCGTCCTCGGCGGGGTCGACCATGAAGCGGCGGAAGGCGGCCTCCAGGTCGGGCGCGGCCTCGGCGAGCCGCCAGGCGCCGGCGACCTCGGCCGCGGCGGCGGCGACGAAGTTGGAGCGGTCGGCGATCGCCTTGCGGACGGCCGCCGCGTCGCCGGGGCCCGGCCCGTCCCGGTCGCGGAGCCGCCGCATCGCCGCCAGCTTGTCCTCGAACGACGCCCGCTTCGCCATGCTTCACCCCGCCTCCCGGCCGGCCGCGCGGTCGCGGAACTCCTTCGGCGACTCGAACGGCGGCGGCCCCGCGCGGCGCGCGGCGGCCTCGACCTCCGCGGCCTGATCGGGCAGCCCCTCGTCGCCGAACCGCCCCACGGTCGACTCGGCCATGTGGGCCTCCACCGCCATCGCCGAGAAGTTCCGGCCGTCGACGAACAGGTAGCCGAGCGTCCGGCCGTAGCGGTCGGGCCGGCGTGCCCGCAGCAGTTCCAACCGCCTCGCCCCCAGGACGACGCGCCGGGCGAACGCCTGCGCCTCCGCGCCGTGGTCTTGTTCCTTGCGGTCGGGATACCTGCGGTTGGCGACCTCGGGCGCGTCGATCCCCAGCATCCGGACGCGCTCCGCCGGGGCGTCGGGCCATCGGATCCGGATCGTGTCGCCGTCGTCGACCCAGACCGTCTTCGGGTCGACCGCCACCCGGGTGAGGGCCGCGGGCGCGTGCCTCGGCGCGGGGACGCCCCGCCGCCACTCGCGGTACGCGAGGAACGCCAGCGCCGCCAGGATCAGCACGAGCCGCAGGCGACCCCACCAGGGCCGCCGTCGCGACCCCGGGCGATGTCGGAACGGCCTCGGCACGTCGCGCCCCATCTCAACAGCCCCCCGAGCGAGGCTACCGCATCGATCGCCCGGTCGGCAAGCGGCGTCGACCGGGCGGATTCTCGCAATTCCGCGGCGATTCCTGAAATCGCGAGGAGGTCCTGGTGGATCTTATGGAGCGGACCGTCGTTCCTTGACAATACGGCCGCAGCAACCGGGAGCCAGAATGCTACCGCTCGCCGGGCCCCTCGCCGAACCGAGCGGCGCGACGAGGTCCGATGGGCGGCGAGGCCGCGCCACCCGTCCCAGGCTCCTTCACGTCTGACGACCTTTCCCAGGCCGTTCGCGTCAGGGCGCCCCCAAATCCGGGACGGTGTGGGAAAAACCTGGCCGTCCCGGAGTTTGGGGCGGGCGTCCCGATGGCTTTCCCTATCGAGTCGGGACGTCGGGATCGTCCCCTCTCCCGCCGGGAGAGGGCGGCCGCACAGCGTCGGGTGAGGGTCGCCGGGGCGCGGAGGGCATGTCGGCGCGCGTTCCATGAGCGAGCCGACGACGACGGCCTTCTCCCCTTGAGGGAGGAGGTGGCCGAAGGCCGGATGAGGGGTCGACCGGCGACGGACTTCGATGCCGATCCCGGCTCGCGAAGACCTGGACATCCCACGGCCATCGGTCGCGCGCCCCCTCATCCGGCCCTTCGGGCCACCTCCTCCCTCAAGGGGAGAAGGGTTCGATGGCCGTGGTCGTCCCGAGGTCCGACGACCTTCAGCCGGCGGGAGAGGGGACGTCGGTCGTCGCCCGCCCCAAAATCCGGGACGGTCAGGAAAAACATATCGCCTTCGACGAACGAAGCGACGAACTTCCGACATATCCCATTTTCACAAAACAATTTACATCCCGCAACGCCTCCCACTCCGCGACGAATGAAGCCATCCACCGGCCATCCTCCTATCGACGCGATCGGTTCCGCCGCGTCCCGTGCAATATCCGCCGACCTGCCACGAATAGCCACCGTCCCGGGCCGACGGCCGGCCTCGAAGTCTCCCCGAACGAGGATCGCCCCGCGATGAAAGCGACGCTCGCCCCCCTGCTCCTCGCCCTGGCCGCGACGGCCTCGGCGCAGGCGGTCCCGGACCCCTCCGACGTCTCGCGGATCGAGGCGGTCGACGCCTACGTCCGGGGGGCGATGGAGAAGAAGCACGTCCCCGGCGTCTCGGTCGCCGTGGTGCGGGACGGCAAGGTCGTGCTGGCGAAGGGGTACGGCCTGGCGGACGCGGAGCAGGACGTCCCGGCCACCGCCGAGACCGTCTATCAACTGGCCTCCGTGACCAAGACCTTCACCGCGGGTGCCGTCATGATGCTGGTCAAGGACGGCAAGCTGAGCCTCGACGACAGGATCGGCGATCGGCTCAAGGACCTGCCCGAAGCCTGGAAGGTCGTCACGGTCCGCCAGCTCCTCACCCACACGTCGGGCATCAAGAGTTACACGTCCGTCAAGGACTTTCACACGATGGCCCGCCGGGACTTCGCCCCGCGCGAGATCCTCGACCTGATGGCGAAGGAGCCGCTGGAGTTCCCTCCGGGCGAGCGTTGGCAGTACAGCAACACCGGCTATTTCCTGCTCGGCCTGCTCATCGAGGAGGCGTCCGGCAGGCCCTACGCCGAGTTCATGGCCGAGCGGATCTTCCGGCCGCTCGGCATGGCGCGCACCCGCGTCAACGACCTCAAGGCGATCATCCCCGGTCGGGCCCGAGGCTACGCCCGCGACGGCGAAACCCTGGTGAACGGCGAGTACGTCAGTCCCACGCAGCCGTTCTCGGCCGGGGCGCTGGTCTCCTCGGTCGCCGACATGGCGAAGTGGGACGCGACCCTCTCGGCGGCGACGTTGCTCGACCGGGCGACCCTCGACGCGATGTGGACCCCCGCGAAGCTGAACGGCGGCGGCGCGGCCGACTACGGCCTGGGCTGGCAGGTCGTGGAGACGAACGGCCATCGCACCGTCGCCCACGGCGGCGGCATCCCGGGGTTCTCCACCCAGATCCTGCGGTTCCCCGACGACAAGCTCTCCGTGGTCGTGCTCACCAACCTGGAAGGGGGCCACGCCGGAGGCATGGCCCGGGGGATCGCCGTCCTCTTCCTCCCCGACCTGGCCGACGGGCCGGCCGAGGCGATCGCCGACGCCGACCCGGAGACCACCGGCCGGCTCCGCAGCCTGTTCGACGGAGCCGCCAAGGGCGAGGTCGACCCCGCCCTGTTCACCGAGGAGGCCGGCAAGGTCCTCGTCCCCCGCATCAACGAGAGCAAGCCGATGATCGCCGCCCTGGGGGCCCTCAAGACCTTCCAGCTCATCGAGCGGAAGGACTCCGACGACGGCCGCAGCCTCAAGTACCGGGCGGCCTTCGACAACGCCACGCTCCGCGCCTCCTACGTCCTGGACCAGGCCGGCAAGATCCGAGGCGTGAGGATCCAGCCCGAGGAGTGAGCCGGGGTCGGACGCATCGGGTACAATCGAGGCGTCCGCGACCGTCGCGACTCCCCCTCCCCCGGAGCCACCCGATGTCCCGCGCCCTCCTCGTCATCGACGTCCAGAACGAGTATTTCACCGGCGCCCTGCCGATCACCCACCCGGCCGGGCACCTGGGCCGCATTTTGGAGGTCATGGACGCGGCCGAGGGGAAGGTCCCGGTCGTCGTGATCCAGCACGGGGCGGACCAGGGGCCGATCTTCCGCAAGGGGACGCCGGCCTGGGAGTTGCACCCGGAGGTCGCCGCCCGGCCTCGCGACCTGCTGGTCCAGAAGGCGATGCCGGGGAGCTTCACCGGGACCGAGCTGGAGGCGTGGCTCCGCGCCCGGGGCGTCGACACCGTGACGATCGCCGGCTACATGACCCACATGTGCTGCGACACCACCGCCCGGCAGGCGGCCCACCTGGGGTTCAAGCCCGAATTCCTCAGCGACGCCACCGGGACGCTCGACCTGGAGAACCCCGCCGGGCGCGTCACGGCCGAGGAGTTGCAGCGTTCCATCCTGTGCGCGCAGCAGCAGTTCCTCAGCGAGGTGATCCCCGCGTCGACCTGGCTCGGCCGGCTCTGAGCGTCGGGACCGTCAAACTCGCCCGGGAAACCCGCGCCGGGGCCGATTGCCGAACGCGGGGGTTGTGCTACAATTGTACCGATAGCTCGCCCGTCCATGAGTTTGCGCGTCCGTCCCGTCGAGGGCCTGCTTCTCCCTGAGGAGGCGTCCCCGTGCCCCTGAGCGACCTTGATCGTGGGCTCATCGACCGGTGCCTGGGGAAGGAGCCGGGCGCCTGGAACGACTTCGTCGATCGCTACGTCGGCCTGATCTACCACGTCATCCACCACGTCGCGCACTCGCGGAGCCGGCTGCTCAGCGAGGCCGACACGGAGGACATCGCGGCGGAGGTCCTGCTGGCCGTCGTGGACGACGATTACGAGGTGCTGCGGCGCTACAAGGGCCTCAGCTCGCTGCCGACCTACCTCACGGTCATCGCCCGTCGGATCTGCGTCAAGGAGATCATCCGTCGCCAGCGCGAGGCCGAGCTGGGCCACGCCAGCGCCCACCGCGAGATCGTCGGCGACCTCTCCGGCGAGGCCGAGGCCATCGCCACCGCCGAGGAGGTCGAGCGGATCCTGGACGAACTCCCCGAGAAGGAGGCCGAGGTCGTCCGCCTGTACCACCTCAAATACATGAACTACCGCCAGATCGGCAAACAGCTCGGCATCTCCGAGAACTCCGTCGGCCCGATCCTCGCCCGGGCCCGCAAGCGGATGCGACGCGCCGGCCAGTCGTCCCCCAGGGCGGGATGACCCCCCGATTCCCCGCCGCACCTGTTGCCACGCCCCCGCCGCTCGCTATACTTTGTCCCCAGGCCCTCGTAGCTCAACGGATAGAGTCACTGACTTCGAATCAGAAGGTTGCAGGTTCGAATCCTGCCGAGGGCATTCTTCCCCCGACCCGATGGCCCTGCGTCAGCATGACCGGCGCGCCGAGAGGATTTTGGCAGCCTGATCGCGACCCTTTTGGAATTCCACTTGCTTCGCAAAGCTCTCGATCTCCGCAGTCGCTTCGATGCACGGCATCGAGGCCAGGGCGATCAGGGCCGCATTCCCCACGGCGGCCGAGCGCGGGCCGATTCCAGAGAGCCTGCGATAGGACGCCAGGGCCAGCCTGCTCAGGAGTCGTGCCGTCCTGGGATCGCCTTCCATTCCTACGACCCAGGCCAGGCGTTTCCACAGATCGATGTCGCACGGATGATCGGGCAGCGATTCGAACCGCGACGATCCAAGCTCGTCGGGTAGCGCCTCGAACTGCGGGAGCCAGCGAGCGAACGCCTCCCGGAACGGCCCGCGGCCGACGGCGTTCAGCAAGACTCGGGCGGTCTTGATCCACGGAGAAGTCGGCTTCGCGGCTCGTGAATCCTGGCAGAACGTGAGCAATCTCAGCCAGGCGTCGCGATGGTCGGCGGGCATGGCATCGAGTTCGGATCGGATCGCCACGGCCCAGGCCCGATCGATGGCGAGCCTGACGTCGGGCGCGCCGCCGACCAAACTCGCCAGCCGATTGCCGAGCCGACGCCAGTCGTCCCGGCCGGTGGCGTGAAATCGGCCGCCCAACGAAACTGCGGCGGCCACGACCTCCGCGGCCGGCGTCGCCCCCGCCGCGAATCGGGCCTCGAAGGCCGCGACGATCTCGTCGAAGGGGTACCAGGTCGGCGAGAAGTGCTCGGCACCGACGAGCCACGTCGCCATCAAGCCGAGGACCTCGTCGTCGGCCGTCGGCTGCACCTTCAGCATGCCATTCAAGGCGAGCACGACGATCGTCCGCCGCCGCCTCCATTCGGCCCCGTCGCAACCGTCGTCGTCCGGCTCCTCGGCACCCACGACGGCGGTCGACGCGCCGAACCGGCGTTCCAGGCCGATCGCACGCTTCAGCAGTCGGACGACAATCTCGCGCCGATCCGCGGCCCCCAGGGCCAGCAACGCTCGGCCGGCCTTCGTCCGGGACAGGACGACTCCGGCCTCGCTCCAGACCCAACCGCCTTGCCGCTTCACCGGCCCTGGGACGGCCCTGCACGTTTCGTGCAACAGGGCGTCGATTCGGTCGTCCACGCCAGCATCTCCCGAAGCGACGCCCTTCCGGATCGCTCGCGCGGATCGTAGCGGCGGCCGCTCTCGCCGTCAAGGAAACGACGCGACGCGGCGGGGTTGGTCCCGGCCGCGTCGCGAGGGGGTGGATCGGGCGATCGGGTCGCCGCGATCGCGTCACTTCTTCTCTTCGGCCTCGGGCTTCTTCAGGCCCTCGAGCTGCTGGAGCACCTTGTCGAGCTTCTGCTCCAGGACGTCGATCCGGGCCTTCTCCTCGGAGTTGCCCGGCGTCCGGATGATCGCGCGGCCTTCGGCGACGCGGGGGAGTTCCTTCATCAACTGGAGGCTGCGGATCTCGGCCACCCTGGCGTTCACGTCGGGCGAGACCTTGAAGACGTCGCCGCGGAGCTTGGCCAGGTTTCTTGCAGCCTCGACCAGCTTTTTCTCGGCCTCGACCAGCTCCTTCTGCTTCTCGGCCAGGACGTTCTGCTTCTCGGCCACGACGTTCTGGAGTTCCTTGACCTGCTTCTGGGCCTCGACGAACTTGGGGTCGTTGGGGTTCATGCGGCTCGTGATCTGTCCCGGCCCGAAGACGTGAAGGCGGTTCTTCTCGTCGCCCGGCGCGAACTTGACGTCGAAATCCTGCCCCTTGGACGCCATCTTCTCCAGGGCTTCCAGGGCGGACTTGAGGGCCTTGATCTGGATCTCGGCCCCTTCCTCCTTGGAATCCTTGGACTCCAGATCCTGGATCTTGCCCTTCAACTCCTCGACGGCCTTCTTGATCCCCTCCCGGGCCTGATCGGGCGCGCCGCGGAACTGGAACCGGATCTCCTCGCGGACCTTGTCCTTCTTCTTGTCGCCCTCGTCCTTGTCCTTGCCCTTCTCGTCGTCGGCGACCGCGACCACGGTGACGGCCCCCCCGCTCGCGGCGACCTCGGAGTCGCCGGCGAGACTGACCGTCTCGCCGTCGCGGGCGACGGCGGCGAAGGTCACCACGTCGGCCGGGGCCGCCTCGGTGATCGCGACGTCGCCCGAGAGCGAGACCGCGTCGGACGTGACCGTGGCGACGTCGGCCGCGATCGAGGCCGCATCCGAGGCGACCGTGACGGCGACGGCCTCGTCGCCCTCGGGGGCCTTCTGGGCCCAGGTGGGGGCGATCGGCAGCAGGGCGCCGGCCAGCGTTATGGCGCCCAGCGAGCCCTTCCATCCCAACGTCCGCGGGGTCGTGCCCTTCATGACCATCGTCAGCCTCTTTCTCAGGTGGTGGACCTTGCCGAATCCGCTCGCCAGGAGCGGGGCCGGCTCGGCGCCCGGGTTCAGGAAATCGACCGTGTCCAGCAGGGTCTCGGCGTAGGCGCGGGCGTCGTCGGGGAACATCCAGACGACCCACGCGTCGCAGCATTGCTCCTCGACGTCGCGGAGGGCCTTGCGGGCCCACCAAACGACCGGGAGCCACCAGTACAGGACCGTCACCGCCAGTTCGAAGAACCGCAGCAGGTGGTCCCCGCGCTTCAGGTGGGCCAGCTCATGCGTCAACAGGAGCGTCCGACGGCGAGAGTCCAGCCCCTTCCAGAGCATCCGGGGCAGGATCAGCCGGGGCCGCACGCCCAGGCCCCAGAGCATCGGCGTGGTGCGGGCGTCGATGAAGTCGACCAGCGGGGGCCGCCGCAGGCCCATCTCGGCCGACAGCTCGGCGACCTCGTCCTCGACCGCGTAGCCGGCCGGCGAGGCGTCGCGCAGCCGGCGCTGGAACCGGACGATCCGGAACCCCGCCAGGGCGGCCGTCGCCAGCGAGCCCGCCAGCCACGCGCCGCCGAGCAGCTTCCACGCCGTCGCGGCGTCGATCGGCCAGGGCTCCGGCCCCTCTGCCTCGGCCGGATCGATCGCGAGGGCGAGCGTCACGACCTCGGGCGAGTCGGCCCACGCCCACTCCAGGCCCTCGAAATCGGCCTCCTCCGCCGGGACGAACGCCGCGACCTCGGCCGCGGGCCCCGCGACCTCGAACCGGCCGACGGAGACCTCGAACAGCGGCGGCGTCACCAGCTTCAGCAGGACGAGGATCCAGAGGGCGTGCACGACGGCGGGCCGTCGCGCCAGCGCCAGGGACAGCCCCGCGACGGCCGCGGCGAGGGCGGCGGCCGCGAGGGCGTTCGTCAGGGCCACGCGCATCAAGTCTTCCATGGCGAAGCTCCCCTCGACGTGTCAGGCCCCCGTGCGCCGTCTCTTCCCGCGGTCGAGCCGGTCGATGAGCGACCGCAGCTCGTCGCGCTCCGCGGCCGAGAGCCCCTCCCCCTCGACCAGGTGCGTCAGCAGCGGCGTGAACGAGCCGCCGCAGAGCGAGTCGGCCACCGCCCGCAGCCGACGGCCGATCAGCTCGCCCTTCTCCACGGCCGCGGCGAAGACGTGCACGCTCCCCGAGCGGTCGCGCGTCACGCAGCCCTTCTGCTCCAGCCGCTCCAGCAACTTCTGCACGGTCGCGTACGCCGAAGGGCCCCCCTCGCCGTACACCCGCTCCGCCAGCCGTCGGATCGGCGCCGGCCCGTGGTCCCAGAGCGCCGTCAAGAGCGCCAGCTCGGCGTCCGTCACGTCCACCTCGTTGCGGCCCATCTCATCGGCCCTCCTCAGACGCGTTGTCTTGGCGGCATCCTAAGACAATCCGTCTTGGACGTCAAGCTGTTGTTCGGGGAGCCGATCGGAATATCCTGGGGACGTCGAGATTCCCGCGGCGAGGTCCGAAAGGGGCGTTTACGGGTGAAGATTCGTGGATTGATCCTGGCCAGCGCGTCGCCGAGGCGTCGGCAGCTGCTGGAGGAGGCGGGGTACGCGTTCGAGGTCGACCCTTCGGACGTGGACGAGCCGGGCCCGGATGCGGGCGCGGACCCGGGCGAGTACGCGGCGGGGCTGGCGTGGCGGAAGGCCCGCGCGGTGGCGAGGCGTCGCGGGTCGGGCCTGATCCTGGCGGCCGACACGGTCTGCGCCGTCGGCGGCGAGATCCTCAACAAGCCCGTCGACCGGGCCGACGCGGAGCGGATGATCCGGCTCCAGGAGGGGGGCGACGCCGACGTGATCACCGGCCTGTGCCTCCACCGCGGCGACCGCGACGAGTGGGTCGGCGCCGTGGAGGTCAGCGTGGTCCGCTTCCGCGCCCTCGGGGACGAGGAGCGCGCCGCCTACCTCGACTCGGGCCGCTGGGAGGGGAAGTCGGGCGCCTACGGCGTGCAGGACGGCGACCCGTTCGTCTCGGTGGCGCGGGGGAGCTTCTCGAACGTCGTCGGCCTGCCGATGGGGCGCCTGGCCGCGCTGCTGGCGGCGCACCCGTCGCTGCTCGACTGATCGAGGGTCCGCGCCATCCTGGCGTGGCCGGCGGCGGCCGGGCTACAATGGACCCGGCCGCGAGGCCTCTCCCGCCGCCTTGCTTCGAAGGGACTCTCCCGCCATGAAATGCGACCGAAGCCGAATCCTCTGGCTGATCCCGCTGGGCCTGGGACTGTTGTCGTGCGCCGCCGTCGCCGACGAGCCGGCCGTCCGCCCGCTCGCGCTGGAGCCGCTGCCCGTGGGGGCGATCCGGCCGACGGGATGGCTGAAGGTGCAGCTGGAGACGCAGGCGAAGGGGCTCGGCGGCAGCCTGGACGAGTACTGGCCCGACATCAAGGAGAGCGCCTGGATCGGCGGCAAGGCCGAGGGCTGGGAGCGCGTCCCCTACTGGCTCGACGGGATCGTCCCGCTGGCGTACCTGCTGGACGACGCCGCGCTGAAGGCCAGGGCGAAGCGATACGTCGACTACATCCTCGACCATCAACAGCCCGACGGCTGGCTCGGCCCCGTGGGCGACGCCCAGAACCACGCCCCCTACGACGCCTGGCCCCTGTTCCCGCTGTACAAGGCGCTCATCCAGTACGAGCAGGCGACCGGCGACCCGCGGGTGATCCCGGCGCTGGCGAAGTGCGCCGGCCGGATCGACCGCGTGCTCGACGAGAAGCCGCTCTACGAGTGGGCCAAGGTCCGCGCGGCCGACTACGCCTCAGCCCTGCTGACGTTGTTCGACCGCACGAAGGATCCGGCCCTGGTCGCCGCCGCGCGGAAGGCGATGGGCCAGGCGCACGACTGGCGGGCCCAGTTCGAGGACTACCGGCTGACCGACCGGCTGACGAGCGGGTTCGGGATGCTGAGCCACGGCGTCAACACGGCGATGGGCTGGAAGTTCGGCCCGGTCCGCTCGCGGCTCTCGGGCGACGCGGGCGACCGCGACGCGATCTTCCACATGATGGCCGTCCTGGACCGCTTCCACGGCCAGGCCACCGGGATGTTCACCTGCGACGAGCACGTCGCCGGCCGCAGCCCCTCGCAGGGGACCGAGCTGTGTACGGTCGTCGAGGCCATGTACTCGCTGGAGGCGTCGATCGCGATCCTGGGGGACGCCCGCCTGGGCGACCGCCTGGAGCGCGTCGCCTACAACGCCCTCCCCGCGACGTTCAAGAAGGACATGACGGCGCACCAGTACGACCAGCAGGCGAACCAGGTGATCTGCACGCGCGAGGGCGAGCACGTCTACGCGACCAACGGGCCCGACTCGAACCTGTTCGGCCTGGAGCCCAACTTCGGCTGCTGCACGGCCAACTTCCACCAGGGCTGGCCCAAGCTGGCGACGCACCTCTGGATGAAGACGCCCGCCGGCGGCCTGGCCGTCGCGGCCTACGCGCCCTGCGTCGTGACCACGGAGATCCAGGGCAAGCCCGTGCGCCTGGAGGTGAAGACCGAGTACCCGTTCCGCGACGCGGTGGAGATCGAGGTGACGGTCCCCGAGCCGATGCGGTTCCCGCTGGAGCTGCGGGTGCCGGAGTGGACGCGCACGCCGCTGGTGTCGGCGTCGGGCGCGCCGTTCGCGCTCGGCCCGCGCAAGCTGCGGACGGGCGACGCGGCCGACGTGCCGCGCGACGAGCGGTCCGCCTGCTACCGGACGCTCGACGCCGAGTGGAGCGGGACGAAGTCGATCCGCCTGGAGCTGCCCGCCGCGGCCGAGGCGTACCGCGGCTTCAACGGCTCGACGGCGATCCTCCGCGGCCCGCTGGCCTTCGCCCTGCCGGTCGCGGCCGAGTGGAAGAAGATCAAGGACGGCCCGCGATTCGCGGACTGGGAGGTCGTCCCGAAGTCGGCGTGGGACTACGCGCTCGACCTCTCCCCGGGGCGGATCGAGGGCTCCGTGACCTTCCGCGACGTCCAGCCCGAGGCCGGCGCGCCGGCGTTCTCGGCCGAGGGCGTGCGGGTCGTCGCCGAGGTCCGCGGACGCCGGCTGGAAGGCTGGGGGATCGAGCGCGGGGCCGCCGCGCCGCCGCCGAGGAGCCCGGTCGCGAGCGCCGCGCCCGCGGAGACCTTGAGGCTGATCCCCTACGGCTGCACCGACCTGCGCGTGACCGAGTTCCCGACCCTGCGCGACTGACCGGCCCGGCGACGGGGCGGGAGGCCACCGGATGACCACCATGGCGACCGAACCGGCGTCCGGCCCAGACGCCCCCCCGCCCGCCTCGGCCTCGCCCCCGCCCCCGACCGGGGCGAGGCCGAGGCGGTCGCTGGTGGCCCGGCAGACGCTGTTCGTCGGCTTCCTGGTCGCGCTGACGGCCGCGGCGTTGACGACCGCCGGCTACCTGTACGTCGGCGAGATGGTCACCGAGCAGATCGACGCGCGGCTCTCCGCGATCGCCGACGACCGCCAGGCGTTCCTGCTGACGGCGATGAACCGCGAGGGGGACCGCCTGGCGATGGTGGCGGGGCGGTCCCGGCTCCGCATGCTGCTCGACCCGCGGGCGCGGTCGGCGGCCGGCGACGAGCGGGCCCTCGTCGACATCCAGGGGGTCCTGGACGACGTCCTGGAGGCCGCCAGGGACGTCCGGGCCCTGCGGCTCGAGGACCCCGAGGGGAGGGCCCTGGCGACCAGCGGGCCGCCCGAGGCCGCGGCGGCCATCCCGGCGGGGGCGGCGTTCGGCGACGGCCGCCGGGGCGTGATGCCGGCCCCGGAGGAGGCGAGTCGCGCGGCCGTCTTCGCGGCCGACGTCCCCTCGCGATCCGGCCCCCCCCTGGGGCGGCTCCTGGCCCTGGTCGACCTGTCCCGGATCGACGCGGAGCTGTCCGACCCGCGCTGGCTGGGGAAGACCGGGGAGGTCCTGATCGGCGTCCCCGAGGGTGACTCGGTGCGGTTCCTGTTCCCGCCCCGCGAGCGGCCCGAACAGATCCGGTTCCCGCTGTCGCGGACGGGCCCGATGAAGGAGGCGTTCGCCGGCCGCGCGGGCCTGACGCGGTCCCCGGACCGGTTCGGCCGCGAGACCCTGGCGGCCTACCGCCCGCTGGGCTACTCCGACTGGGGCGTGGTGGTGAAGATCGACGCGACCGAGGCGTACGCGCCGGTGCGCCGGCTGCGTCGGCTGATGACGTCGATCGGCGGGACGATCCTCCTGGCCGGGCTGGCGGCGTCGTACGTCCTGGCCCGGCGCCTGGCCCGGCCGATCCTCCGCCTGTCCGAGGCGGCCGAGGCCGTGGCCGACGGCCGGCTCGACACGCCCATCGCCGTCACCTCCGGCGACGAGGTCGGCGTCCTGGAGTCGAGCTTCGCCCGCATGACCGAGCAGCTCGCGCGGTCGCACGCCGACCTGGAGGCGCGGATCCGCGCTCGCACGGCCGACCTGGAGTCGGTCCGCGACCTGCTGGACGCCTTCTTCCGGATCTCGACCTCGCAGGCCGATTCGCAGGCCCTCGACCGCACGTTCGACTCGGTCCTGGCGTTCTGCTCGCGGCTGGGCTACGACCTGGCGATGATCTCGCTGGTCGACCGCGAGGCCGGCGTGATCCGCGGGGCCCGCGGCGCCGGGACGATGGGCGCGATCGTCGACGAGACCGTCCGCCCGCTCGACGGCCCGGACGTCCTGGCGCGGGTCGCCCGCGAGAACCGCGTGGAGATCGTCCCGGACTCGACGGTCGACCCGACCTGCGACCACGAGGCCGTGGCCCGCGCCGGCTTCCGCGGCCAGATCGTCCTGCCGATGGCCGGCGGCGAGGAGGCCCTGGGGACGCTCCAGGTCGCCGTGCGCGACGTCCTGGACCCGGCCCGCGTGGACCTCCGCCCGCTGGAGACCCTGGCCGGGCACGCCGGCCGGACGCTCGCCCGGTCCCAGCAGGTGCGCGAGGTCCGCCGGCTGAACGAGGTGCTCGACCGCCGGGCCGGCGAGCTGGCGCGATCGGAGGCGGCGCTCCGCGACCAGACGAGCGTCCTCCGCTCGGTCCTCGCCTCCATGAGCGAGGGGGTCGTGGTCGCCGACTCCGAGGGCCGCCTGCCGGTGATGAACCCGGCCGCGCGACGGCTCCTCGACCTGCCCCCGGGCGACGCCGGCCGGGACGAGTTCTGGAAGCAGACCTCGGCCCTCTACCCGATCGGCGGCCGCGAGCCGTTCCACCCCGACGACCTCCCCCTCCAGCGGGCCCGGCGCGGCGAGACGACCGAGGGGGCGGAGATCATGCTCGGGCACCCCAGCCTCCAGCGAGGCCGTCGCCTGCTGGTCGACTCCCGCCCGCTGCTCGACGACGCCGGGGCCGTCCGGGGCGGCGTCGCCGTCTTCCAGGACGTCACCGCCCGCAGGCGCGCCGAACTGAGGCTGGCCGTCGAGTACGCCGCGGCCCGCGTCCTGGCCGAGTCCGAGTCGCTCCCCGAGGCGGCCCCCCGCATCCTCCAGGCCCTGGGCGAGCGCCTGGAATGGGACCTGGGCGTCCTCTGGCGGGTCGACCCCTCGGCCGGCCGCGCCCGCTGCCTGACCCTCTGGCGCGCCCCCGGCTCCGGCGGCGCGGCCGTCGACGAGGCCGTCCGGGCCGGCGCGTTCGGCCCGGGGGAGTCGCTGGCCGGCCGCGTCTGGGCCGACCGCAAGCCCGCCTGGATCGCCGACCTCGCCTCCGGCGCCGGGGGCTGCGAGCTCTGCCTCGCCCTGGTCGACGACGGCCTGCGATCGGCCTTCGGGGCCCCGGTGACCCTCCGCGGCGACTGCATCGGCGTCCTCGGCTTCTTCAGCCGCGACGACCGCCCCGAGGACCCCGACCTGCTCGACATGACCGCGATCCTGGGCGCCCAGATCGGCCAGTTCCAGGACCGCTGCCAGATGCACGCCCGCGTCGTCCAGTCGGAGAAGCTGGCGTCGCTCGGCATGCTCTCGGCCAGCGTCGCGCACGAGATCAACAACCCGCTGGCCTACGTCTCCAGCAACCTCGCCGTCCTCGACCGCGACGTCCGCGCCCTGCTGGAGATCCTGGCCTGCTACGAGCCCGGCCTCGACGCCCTGGCCGCCGCCCGCCCGGAGCTGGCCGACGAGGTCCGCCGCCTCGACGAGGAGTGGGACCTGGCCTACATCAAGGAGAACCTCGGCAAGGTGCTGGACAGCACCCGCCAGGGCGCCCGCCGCGTCGCCGACATCGTCCACAACCTCCGCGGCTTCGCCCGCGGCGACCGCGGGGCCGCCGGGCCCGGCTCGGTCGACCTCCAGGAGTCGATCTCCGCCGCCCTGGAGATGATCCGGGGCCGCCTCGACCGCCGCGGCATCGCCGTCGAGCGCCGGGGCGACTCCGTCCCGCCCGTCGCCGCCTCGCCCACCCAGCTCAACCAGGTCTTCCTCAACCTGCTGGTCAACGCCATGCAGGCCATCGACGCCGCCCAGCGCGAACGCGGCCGGATCCTGATCGAGACCGCCCTGCTCGGCGACGAGGTCCGGGTGGAGATCCGCGACGACGGCTGCGGCATGGCCCCGGACGTCCTCGCCCAGATCTTCGACCCGTTCTTCACCACCAAGTCGGCCGGCGAGGGGACGGGCCTGGGCCTCTCCATCAGCCACGGCATCGTCCTCGACCAGGGGGGCCGCATCGAGGTCGAGAGCGCCCCCGGCGAGGGCTCGTGCTTCCGCGTCGTCCTCCCCGTCGCCCGCAAGCCCGCGGAGTGAACCGAACCATGCCGCCGATGCTCGCCGCGATCGCGTCCGCCCTCCTCGCCGCCGCCCCGCAGCCCGACCCCTCGGCCCTCGGCTACTCCGGCCGCGAGGGCGCGACGATCTACGTCTCCAGGCTGGGCGGCGGCTCCGACGGCAAGACCTGGGCGACGGCCTTCCGCACGATCCAGGCCGGCCTGGACGCCGTCCCCGACGACGCCGGCGGCCATCGCGTGGTCGTCCGCCCCGACGCCTACGCCGAGGCCAACCTCGCCCGTCGCGCAAGGGGGCCGCCGGCGCCTACAACGCCCTCGTCTGCGACTTCGACGGCTCGCTCGGCTCGGGCGCGAAGGGCTGGGCCCTGATCGACTCCGGCGACCCGGCGACGGGCTTCAAGAGCTGGGACTGGTGGAGCACCATCCGCGCATCCGACAAGCACTGGCCCACGGGCAACAACGCCGAGACCTTCTCCAGCATCGTCTGGGACCGCTGGTCCCTGCGCCGGGTCTATGCCACCGGCGGCGACGCCGGCCTGTTCTGGGACCTCACCAGCAAGAGCGGCGAGGGCTTCACCGTGCTCGTCGAGGACTGCGTCGGCGTCGGCCGGGCGTTCGGCGGCGGCGTGGCCTACCCGAAGGTCCGGCCCGACGAGCCCAGCACCTTCCGGCGCTGCTACTTCCTGGCCCTCGACTTCGTCGGCGACACCGCGGCCGTCCTGGTGGGAGGCTCCGAGGACGCCATGCCCGACCGCCCCCACGCCGTCTTCGAGGACTGCACCCTGGTCCACCCGGACAACGCCCTGGCCCTCTCCTACGCCGGCCGAAAGACCCGCGTGAAGCTGACGCGCTGCCGCCTGATCGCCCTCAACTTCACCCAGCCCGAGATGGGCGGCAAGTCGACCGGCGTGATCTGCACCCAGGGCCACGCCCCCGGCGGCTCGCTGCACGTCGACCTGGAGGACTGCCGCCTGGCCGGCTACAGCGTCCTCACCCCCGGCCCCGACGGCGAGGCGACGACCTTCTCGACCACCGGCCGCAACACCGCCTACCTCCAGTTCAAGCAGCCGACCCCGGAGGGCTTCGAGCGCATCGGCACCTGGCCCGCCGACCTCTTCGCCGCCATCGCCCCGCCGCCGTTCGGCGACGCGGTCATCCCACCCGGGCGATGAGGCACTTGAGGTAGTCGGTCTCCGGGCACGCGACGGCGACGGGGTGGTCGGCCCCCTGCCCTCTTTGTTCGAGGATCTGGACCGGCCGGCGCGACAGCTCGGCGACGTTCGCCAGCACATCGCGGAAGGTGGGGCGTTCGACGTGGCCCGAGCAGGAGCAGGTGGCGAGGACGCCCCCCGGTGCCAGGACGCCCACCACGGCCCGGTTGAGCCGGGCGTAGGCGCCGAGCGCCGCGGGGAGGTCGCGGGCGTGGCCGGCATACTTGGGTGGGTCGCAGACGACGACGTCGAACCGCTCGCCCGCCGCGTGCAGGCGTTCGAGCACCTTCGGGACGTCCCCCTGTTCGAACGCCACGTTCTCGATCCCGTTGAGCCGGGCGTTCTCGCGGGCCGTCGCCAGCGCGGGGGCGGAGCTGTCGACGGCCAGGACGCTCGCCGCGCCTTGCTTCGCGGCGTTGAGGGCGAAGCCGCCGGTGAAGCTGAACAGGTCGAGGACCCGCTTCCCCTCGCAATACCGCGCGACGGCCCGGCGGTTGTCGCGCTGGTCGCAGTAGAAGCCGGTCTTCTGGCCCTGGAGCACGTCGACCCGGTACGACAGACCGTTCTCGACGACCGTCAGGCCCTCGGGGATCTCGCCGACGATCCGGACGTCGCCGACGTCGAGCCCCTCCTCCTTCGCCACCGCGCGGTCGGGCCGGGCGAGGATCGCCGATGCGCCGGTCGCCTCGCGGAGGGCGTCGAGGATGGCGTCGCGGCGGCGATGGAGCGCGAGGCTCGAAAAGAGGGCGACCAGGACGGGCCCGTAGCGGTCGACGGTCAGCCCGGAGAGGGCGTCCCCCTCGCTGAAGACGAGGCGGTAGGCGGTGTTCTCGGCGTCGAGCTTCAGGACGTCCCGCCGCAGGCGGACGGCCTCGCGCAGCCGGTCGGCCCAGAAGGCGTCGTCCAGGGCCGAATCGTCCCAGCGGTAGAGGCGGACGCGGATCGCGCTGGCGGGATTGAACAGGCCGCGGGCGACGAAGGCCCCTTCGTGGCTGTGGACGGACACCTCGTCGCCGGGCTCGGGCGAGCCCTCGATGCGGGCGATGGACTGGGCGAACGCCCAGGGGTGGCCGGCGAACAGCGGGCGGGCCCGCTTCGGCCTGAGGACGACCTTCGCCGGCGCGGGCGAGCCCGCGCTCATGGGCCTTCGGTCGCCCGGCTGGCCGACTCGAACTCGGCGAGGTACGCCAGCGTCCGTTCGAGCTGGTCCTCGAGGTGCCGCACGCGCAGGAGGCTGCGGATCCGGCAGAGGAGTTCCACCTTGTTGACGGGCTTGGTCAGGAAGTCGTCGGTGCCGGCCTGCACCCCGCGCTCGAAGTCGGACGCCTCGTTCAGCGCCGTGACCATCAGGATGAGGATGTCCTTGGTTTCCGGGTTGGACCGGAGCTTGCGGGAGACCTCGAAGCCGGACAGGCGCGGCATCATGACGTCGAGCAGGATGAGGTCGGGCTTGAACTCCTCGACGACCTGCAAGGTCTCCTCGCCGTCGCGGGCCGTGCGCATGTCGCAGTCGACGTCGGCGAGGTACGCCTCCAGCAGCTCGACGTTCTGGGCGTTGTCGTCGGCGATCAAGATTTTGGGGCGGGCTTTCTGATCTTCCAAGGCAACCTCGCAGAGAATCCCCAGACCGCCGGATTCGAATGATCGGGACGCGGCCGAACGCCTCCGGAGCCTCTATCGGCCGGCGACCGCCCTCAAGGCGACCCGACCGACGCCCAGGCCCGGGGCCCTCGCCCTCGGATCCCGTCCAATCCGGGGATTCTACCACAACCGCCCGATTCCAGAAGGCCGATCGCCGCGGCCGGGGCGATGCGGCTCGCACGCCCATGCCGGCGCGGGCGACGAAGATACGCTCAAGTCGAGTCGGTCGGACGACGGCCCCGGAGGCGGATCGCGACGAGAAGGACGGCGATCAGGGAGGTGCCGAAGACGAAGGGCGAGGATTGGCACCAGCGATCCCGAGGCATCAGCACGCGCCCCGTCCAGACGCTATCGGCGGCCAGCCGATCGAAATCGGTGATCCAGGGCGGAAGGGGCGGGTCGATAACCTGCACCATCTTGCCGAGATTCCCCACCGGTCGGACGACCGCGAAGTGTCCCCCCTCCGAACTGTCGATGTAAACGATCGACACCCGATCGGGGCGAGAATCTCCCGAGGCGACCTGGACGCCGTCCAGGGGCAGGCCGAGGGAACCGGAGGCGGCAGCCAACTCCGCCATCGAGTATCCTTCCGGCGACGGCGCGGGGAGGACGGCGAGGAGTCGTTCAAGGCTCGTGGGCCGGCCCTCCAGGTTCAGCAGGAGGTAGAGCGCATTCGTCCCGCAGTCCAATCGGACGTCATCGTCCTTCGCCGCGGCATGGCGGCAGGTCGCGAGCGAGGCGAGCAGGACGACCGCGGCGACGACTCGTGCGTTGAAGTGGATCAAGTTCGCCCCCTGGACGTCATGCGCGGCGCTGGATGACGAGAATCGCCGCGAGCACGGCGGAAGCGACGGCGAAGGCCATCGGCAGCCAGGGCCATCCCCAGGACGACGTCGTCGGAGCCGCGATGAGTTCCTGTCCCTGCCGCTCGGCCTGGGCGATCTGATCGGCGAGCATCGCCTCGGCCTCCGCCTTGCTCGGCTTGTCCGCGATCTTGCGGACCCCGTAGATCTCTTTCAAGCCGCGCGTGACGTCGGAGATCGGCGTCCCCGGCTTGTACTGGGGCGTGAACGTCGAAGCGGGGGGGCGCTTGTTGATCTCCATCGTCGAGGCGAGGACGTGGAGCTTGTGGATCCGCTTCGGCTCGTCGGTCAGCTCGACGCCCACGGGCCGCGACGAGCCCTCCTCGCGTATCACATCGCCGACGTGATTGCTCTCGGTGGCGGCGACCGGCATCCACACCCGGCCGTCGCCGGCGGGGAACTCCTGGAGTTCAAAGTCCCAAGAGGCCGCCACTTTGTCCCCCAGGTATCGCTCGCTCCTCACTACCCTGCCGGACCGATCGAGGTCGATCCAGAATCGCTCGGCGACGACGCGGGGGGCGTCGGGAGAACGAGCCGTGGTGAGGACGAGGAGTTTCACCGGACGACCACCCCATGAGGCGTCATCAACCTGGCCCTCGATGCTCGGAAGGGTCATCGTCGCCTTGATCCGGTCGAGCGGATCCAGCAGGCCGCAGCGCGTCTGCATATCGACGCCCAGGACGTTGGGCTTCTCCACGCTCGATCGCGGGACGGTCTCGTCGTTGTCGCGCACAATCCTCGTGAACTCACCCTGAGATCCACGCAGGATCACGGTCTCCCAGACGGCCCGCCCTTCCGCGGCCCTCTGCTCGAAGAAATCGCTCCGAAGGTTCCCCGCGGCCGTCCAGATGTAGGTCCCTCCATAACTTCGGGACGGTCGCCCGCCCCGCTCGGTGCCGGCCGGTTCCTCGGTCCCTTCAAACTCGCAGCGATAATCCCCGACGGCCGCCCTCATCGCCTCCATGACGGCGATCAACGCCTTCGGATCGCGCACATCTTTGAAGCCGTCATCGAGGGTCGAGGAGAGGGCCGCGAAGACAAGAGCCAAGCTCAACATGGATACCACCTCGATCGCCAGTCTGGCGATCGATCCATAAGGATGTGAGGGCCGGCCGGTCGTGCCTGGGCGGCATGGCGATCGCATCACCGTCAGTGAGCGATTCGATAGCGTTTCGCCGGGAGAATTCATCCGACCGGCCCCCGATATCCGACCCAATTACTGAGCCGTGACCTTCCAGTCTTCGTAGCAGAGCGTATTGGTGTTCATAAAGATCGAGCAGAACGTGCCGTAGCACTGCCCGGTCTTCATAACGCCGCACTTCGCCGTCTGAGTCCTCAGCCCGTCGACGCCCGAACCTCCGGTGCTCACATACCTGACGCCCATCGTCATCGGATACTCACACTCGAAGCAATGCGGCTGCGAGGGGTCGGAGCACGTGTTGTCCGCGTCGTTTATGAGGTTGCAGACGACGCCATACCACGCCCCGTTCGGGTTGAGCCCCCGGACTTCTCGAAGCACATCCTCCCCCAGAAGAGGCCGACCGTCCGGGCGGCCTGTAGAGCCGAACATCAGCGCGACCACGCTCACCGAAGCCGCGACCCAGAGGAGGGTGCTGCGATTCACGGGATATCTCGCCATGACCAGATCCTCATGCTATGGACGTGACTCGCCCAGGAAACGGACACATTCGCCAAATCGCCCACCGAATCGAGGAGTCGGGCTCACTCGATAAGCTCGCCGCCGTTGCGGGTGCCGAGGCCGCGCCAGACCGGCCGTCCGATCCCATCCCGCACGAATCGGACGGAGCCGTCGCCCATCAGGGTCGAGACGCCGCCGGGGTGGAGGCTCCTGGCGGTGACGATCCCCACCCATTGACCTGGGAACAGGGCGTCGGGGATGCGCCCGTTGGACTCCTGGGCGTGGTTGTAGGCCGCGCACTCGAAGTCCCCGATGAACCAGGAAAAGCCGCCCCGCCGGACCTTCGGGAAATCGCGGGTCGCCGCGAGCCGGCTGCAAGCGAGGGCGAAATCCGCGTCGCGGTCGGTGCAGTACCACGCCACCGAGATGTTCCCGAAGTCGCGCATCGCCGAGAACGCGGGCCCCGGCCCGGTGCCCAGGAGCCGCTCCGAATAGGCCGCGGTGTGCGACAGGCCGTCGGGGAACGACCCCACGCCGAGCGGCAGGTTCGAGTAGAACCCATTACCGCTGTCGTAGGTTTGATTGTTCGTCGCCGGATACGGCCCGACACCGTAATTCCCCCGGTAGCTGCAACCGTGGGCCTTCAAGACCGAGCCGTCGGTGGGGCAAAGGAAGGTCGACACCCGGACCAGGAAGGCCGACTCGTTCTCCGGGTAGGGGAACTCCTTGAGCATGGCGCCCGGGAACGACTCGACGTCGAAGTTGATCGAGGCGAACAGCGCCGGCTGGTCCAGGAACGGCAGCAGCCGCGCGAGCGCGGAGTACGGCCGGACGGCCCCGTAAGCGGCGGGGGCGTCGCGAGGGTCGATGCGCTCCGCGATCCAGTTGAGCGGGAAGAGCCGATGGCTGGACTCGTAGGCGTGCAGGGCCAGGCCGACCTGCTTCAGATTGGACTGGCACTGCGCCCGCCTTGCCGCCTCGCGGGCCGACTGGACCGCCGGGAGGAGGAGCGAGATCAGCAGGCCCAGGATCGAGACGACGACCATGAGCTCGATCAGCGTGAAGGCATGGCGATCGGGCGACCTTGACGCCGCAGGAACGCCAAAGCGTCCATCGATCTTCCGCTTCATGATCTCCCCTTTTCATTCAATCGAGGACGACGATCCGCAACTCGACGCGAGGGAGGGAAGGGTGGTCGGTTTCGATCGTGAGGATATGCACGCCGACGGGGGCTCCGGCCGTCGATTCGACCTGGATCGTATGCCGACCCGCCGGTTCGTCGACCTCGGCGTGACCCGTGACGGCCGGCTCCTTGCAAGACGCCCGCCCGACGCGGAAAGGGAGTCCGTCCTGAGAATCCAGGACGACCTTGGCGGACCGCATCTTGGGTCCCAGGGCGATGGATTCCGGCGAGGCGGTGATCGGCGGCACGACCGTCCAGTTGACCGCCGACCGATGCACGATCTCGCCCCCGATGCGGAAGGCGAGTTCCGCGGCACGCGCCCCGGGAGGCCCCCCCGCATCAAGCCGTACCGCCAGCGGCCTGGCCGCCGTCTCAACCCCGTCCGTCGACGTTCGACTCACCTCGGAGTCGCACCACCGCGCGGGTATCGTCGAGCCGAGTTCCATATGTCCCAGGTCGAGGGGCGGATCTCCCAAGGTCCCCGCGGCGATCGCCAGGAAACGAACCTCCTCGGTTCGTCCCGATCCGCTGACGGCCCGGGACGGCGACGGCTCGATGGGTTGGATCCGGACCGCGGGATGAACGGTCGCGGTCGTCTTCAGCTCGATCGTCTCGCCCCGAGACGTCGTCACGACCGCGACATGGTTCAGGTCGCCCGCCTTGTTCTCCAGCATGAGGACGACTTCGACCTCGCCCGCCCCCCCAGGCGGAATCTCCTCGTGGTCGATCCGCACCCGGCCGCAACACGGCTTGAGATTGGCCACTTCGAGCAGGCGGACGGCGGACCGAGTCCCGTTCGAGAGCCTGTATAGATGGGTCGCTTTCGCGCCGCCTCTCCCCACGACCGGGCCGAAATTGAAGCTCCGATCGCGAAAAGATATCAGTGGAGGAAGAGCGTCCGCCCGCGCGGCCTGCAATCCGCCCCCCCCCCCCGATCGCACGCGAGGAAGAGAGGGATTATGCAAACGGTCAGCTCAGCGATCGTTCGTCCAGCCGGGATCGCCACGACGGATCACCTCGTCGAGAATCAACCCGATCATATCCAGAAATATCCTCGCCACCCGATCCTATCATTGCGCCTCCGAGGAGCAAGAGAGGACCGGCCATATTTACCGCTTTTCATCGGATCCGTGTCGTTCGCCCCGGCGGATGCGACGATCAGGTCGAAGCGTCTTCATCAGACCCTTCCAAGGTCCCACGAAGGGATGGCGCCGGGGCGGCCGACGCGGCGGTCAGGTGTCCGAGGCGTCGATGACCTTGCCGTAGAGGGCCTGTTCGAGCCTGGCGTGGGTCAGGTCCTCGGCGCCGGTGCCGTCGTTGGCCCAGTGGCAGAGCTCGTGCAAGAGCGTCAGGCCGACGAAGTAGACGAGCTTGCCGGTGGCCGTGTGCTTCAGGCCCTTGCCGGCCTCGAACTCCTCCACCCGCTCCTTCTTGATCTGGAGCACGTCCGTGGACGGCGTGAAGCAGCCCGACGCATTGACGCCCGCGCAGACCAGGCCCGCGACCAGCTCGATCCGCGGGCCCTTGTTCCAGAGCAGGGCGTCCTTGATCGTCCGCTCCGAGGAGTTGCCGGAGAATCGCTTCAGCGCGTTGATGATGAACGGCATGTCGCGCACCTGGGGGATGTTGGTGCTGACGTAGTACCGGAACTTGGGGAACGCCTTGATGTCGGCGGGATCCATACGCATGGCGGGCCTCGTCCTCTCGGCGGCAGGAAGCCGAACATTCCCGACCATCCACGACGCGACCTCTACGCGCACGGCCGCGCCGACGTGACCCGGGGGCCCGCGAAAGCCATCGAATCGCACGCACATCAGCACTGATCGGATGCAACCAGCCGCCGACGGTCAGCCGCGGCGGGCCTGGCCCACGCGGTAGCCGCGCTCGCCGTAGAAGACGTGGCCGTAGGTCTCGTGGTCGCCGCCGGGGTGGTAGTGGGGGAAGCGGCGGTTGCCGACGGCGTCCGCGTCCCAGTCGCGCTCCCGGGGCGCGTGCGAGCCCTCCCAGAAGGCCTTGCCCGGGTGGACGTCCTTGGCCAGCGAGACCGCGTCGGAGTTGGAGGGCGTGTAGACGTCGCGCCCGCCCCGCACGCGCTCCAGCGCCTGGTTGCGCGTGATCCACCGGCCGATCTCCCGCATCGGCCGGCCGCGATCGAAGTCGTAGAACTCGCCGGGGAGGTGTTCGCGGGGCATGGCGGCTCCTCCAAGGGGTCCGTGATTACATCCAGACGCTGCGGTCGAGCGAGCGGTAGCCGACGGCCTCGGCGATGTGCTGGGGCTGGATCTCGGCCGCGCCCTCCAGGTCGGCGATCGTCCGCGAGACCCGCAACACCTTGTCGTGCGCGCGGGCGGAGAGGCCCAGCTCCTCCATCGCGGCCTTGAGGATGCTCATGGCCTCGGGCTTCAGCCGGCAGTGCCTGCGGAGCTGGCGAGGGGTCATCCGGCCGTTGACCAGCGTCCCCTCGTCCTTGAAGCGATGCGCCTGGCGCTCGCGGGCCTCCAGCACCCGCGCGCGGACCTGCTCCGACGTCTCGCCCGGCGGCATCTCCGCGAGCTGCGTGAACGGCACCGCCGGCACCTCGACGTGCAGGTCGATCCGGTCGAGCAACGGCCCGGAGATCCTCCCCAGGTACTTCTCCACCTGCGGCGGCGTGCATGAACACGACCGGCGCGGGTCGGATCGATATCCGCACGGGCATGGATTCATCGCCGCCACCAGGATGAAGTCGGCCGGGAACGTGGCCGAGTTCATCGCCCGGCTGATCGTCACGCGGCCCTCTTCCAGCGGCTGGCGGAGGACTTCCAGCGTCTTGCGATTGAACTCGGGCAGCTCGTCCAGGAACAGGACGCCCTTGTGGGACATCGAGATCTGCCCCGGCTGCGGCGGGTTGCCGCCGCCGACGAGGCCGGCGTCGCTGACCGAGTGGTGGGGCGTGCAGAACGGCCGGACCGCCATCAGCGCCTGGCCAGGCTGGAGCTTCCCCATCGCGCTGTAGATGCGCGTGGTCTCCAGGCTCTCGGGGGGCGTCAGCGGCGGCAGGATGGTCGGCAGCCGTCGGGCCAGCAGGGTCTTGCCGGTGCCAGGCGGACCGATCATCAGGCAATTATGGTTTCCGCTGGCCGCGATGAGCAGGGCGCGCTTGGCGTAGTCCTGGCCCTTCACGTCGACGAAGTCCTCCTCCATGTGGGAGCACTTCGAGAAGATCTCGTCCAGGTCGACCGACTCGGGGTCCATGTCGAGCTGGCCGGAGAGGAAGCCGACGGCCTCGGCCAGGCTGCCGACCGGGTAGACGTCGATCCCCTCCACCACGGCCGCCTCGGCCGCGTTGGCGCGGGGGACCAGGACGCCGTCGCGGCCCTCGGCGGCGGCCTTCAGGACCATCGAGAGGACCCCCTTGATCGGCCGGGTCTCCCCCGTGAGCGCCAGCTCGCCGACGACCGCGAAGTTCCCCGGCCGTTCGAGCGCCACCTGCCCGCTCGCCGCCAGGATCCCCAGGGCGATCGGCAAGTCAAACCCGCCGGCGTCTTTCTTAAGATCGGCCGGGGCCAAATTAATAACCACGCGGTCGCCGGGGCGGCGGTAGCCCGAGTTGACCAGGGCCCGCTCGACGCGGTGGGTGCTCTCCTTGACGGCGGCCTCGGCCAGGCCGACGAGGATCGTCTTGGGCATGGAGGAGAAGGCGGCGTCGACCTCGACCTCGACGGCCGCGGCGTCGATCCCGATCAATGTATACGAGAAAAGTTTGGCGAGCATGGCGGCGCGGCGTCCCGGGATGGTCCATCGCCCGGGCCGCGGCGCACGGGCTCTGCTCCCACTATACGTCCGTATTCGGCGATTTCGAGCGCCGAGCCGCCGGGACGCCGTGCTTTCATCAATCGCATCGGTCGGGGGCCTCCCCGCCTCACCGCTCCAGCAGGACGACGACCTCCTCCTGCATGGCCCCCTGGAAGTTCTTGATGTGCGGCAGGCACATGGACTTGGCCACCCAGCCCTGGCGGGCGTAGTGGTTGAGGGCCTCCTCCAGGCGGACCAGGTCGAACTTGCCCTCGAAGTACTTGTCGCGCGAGGTGAGGAGCTTGTACTCCCGCGCCGGGCCGGCGGTGGACGGCTCGGCGGGCGCGGGCGCGGCCGGGGCCGGCTCGGCGGCGGGCGCGAGCGCGGGCGCGACGGGCATGGCGTGGGAGGACGGGTCCGGGGCGAGCGACCAGGCGGAGGCGTCCAGGCCCTCGACGGCGATGCCCTCGAAGACCGGGGGCGGGCCGTGGACCGCGGTCGCCGTCCCGGAGGCGACCCCGGCCGCGACGGCGGCCTTGGCGGGGTCGACGACGTGGAAGGCGTTGCCGCACTTCTTGCACTTGATCCGGGCCCCGACGAGGTTGGTCGGGATCTTGCCGCGTTCGCCGCACGAGGGGCAGGAGATGAGGAGCATGGTCGACACTCCCGGCGTGTTGGGACCGGTTCACGTCCGACGTGTTTTGGAGCGTAACGCGCCGGAGGCGCCGGTTCCATCGGGTCGCCCCGCCCCCGTCGGGAAGCGACCGGGAGCGACGGCCGGCGCGGATCCGGTTAAGATGATCGGCGACGCCGGGGCCGCGACGGCCCGCGACGGACGGATGGAACGCCCCGACAACGACCTGGGTCGCCGAATGACGTCGATCGTGATGCTGGTCCTGGAGGTCCTGGCCCTCCTTGCCGTCGCCGGGCTCGGATCGCTCCTCTCCTGCGCCCTGGAGGCGGCCAACGCCGCCCGCCTGCGCGATCGGGCCTCCCAGGGGGAGTCGGGGGCGAGGGCCGCCCTGGAGCTGGCCCGGCGCCCGGAGGGCCCCTCGGCGGCGGCCCGGCTGGGGGCGACGGCCGCCCTGGTCATGGCCGGCGCCCTCGCGGGCCCGGCCTTCTCCGACGGCGACGGCGGCCTCGCCCGGCTCCCGGCCGCGGGCGCGGCGCTGGCGATCGCCGCGGCGGCGTCCGTGCTGGCCGACGCCGTCCCGCGGGCCTTCGCGGCCGGACGCCCGGAGTGGTACGCCGCCCGGCTGGCCCGGACGCTCGGCGCGGCGGCGAGGCTCGCGGGCCCGGCGGCCCTCGGCCTGCACCGCCTGGGCTCGGCGCTGGCCCGCCGGCTCGGCGCCCGGCCCCCGGAGAAGGCCGCGGGGGTGGAGCACAAGGTCCGCGAGCTGATGCGCGAGGGCGCCGAGTCCGGCGCGTTCGACGCCGGCAAGCACGCCATCTTCCGCCGCGTCTTCCGCTTCTGCGACCGCCGCGCCCGCGCCCTGATGACCCCGCGCGACCGCGTCGTCTGGCTGGACGTCCGCGACGCCCCGGAGGAGATCGCCCGCAAGATCGTCCTCAGCCCGCACGCCAGCCTCCCCGTCTGCGACGAGACCCTGGACAACCTGCTGGGCATGGTCCGGCTGAAGGACCTCCTCGCCCGCGGTGCCGAGGGCCAGCCCACCCGCTTCAAGGGCCTGCTCACCCTCCCCGACTTCATCTACGAGGGGACCCGCGGCCCGCAGATCCTCGACGTCCTCGGCCGCTCGCGCACCGGCGCCGCGGTGGTCCTGGACGAGTACGGCTCGGTCGTCGGCGTCGTCACCCTGGCCGACGTCCGCGACGCCCTCCTCGGCTCGACCGCCGAGAAGCCCGACGACGCCGACGCCCCCCGCGCCGTCCAGCGCCCGGACGGCTCGTGGCTGCTCGACGGCCGGTTCCCCGTCGACGAGTTGGTCGACCTGTTCCAGATCCCCGACCCGCCCCCCGGCGAGTTCGACACCCTGGGGGGCCTGGTCGTCACCAAGCTCGGCCGCATCCCCCGCGTCGGCGAGGGCTTCGACGACCTCGGCCTCCGCTTCGAAGTCGTCGACATGGACGCCAACCGCGTCGACCACGTCCTGATCCGGCCGCTGGAATTCCCGTTCTGACCACCTCCCCACGAATGGCCACGGAAAGCGAGTCACCGATGACCCGAACGACGCTCGCCTGGATGCTGACCTCCGCCGCCCTCCTCGCCCCGCCGCTCGCGGCCGCCGAGGAGCCGAACTACACGCGGACCGAGGACGTCGTCTACGGCCGCAAGCACGGCATGGCGCTGACGATGGACGTCCTGGCGCCCAAGGCGGACGCCAACGGCGCGGCGATCGTCTGGATGGTCAGCGGCGGCTGGTTCTCGGCCCACGACGCGATCAACCCCGGCTACGTCGCCGAGTTCCTCAACCGCGGCTACACCGTCTTCGCCGTCGTCCACGGCAGCCAGCCCCGGTTCACGATCCCCGAGGTCGTCGAGGACGTCAACCGCGCCGTGCGCTATATCCGCTACCACGCCGCCGACTACCACGTCGACCCCGACCGAATCGGCGTGACCGGGGCCTCCGCGGGGGGGCACCTGTCGCTGATGCTGGGGACGGCCGGGGCGCTGGGGAACCCGTTCGCCAAGGATCCGGTCGACCGCGGGTCCAGCCGCGTGCAGGCCGTCGCCTGCTTCTTCCCCCCCACCGACTTCTTCAACTACGGCAAGCCCGGCGAGCGGGCGCTCGGTGAGGGGATCCTGAGCGGCTTCAAGGCCCCGTTCGACTTCAACGCCCTCGACCCCCAGGACAAGGTCTTCCGTCCCGTCGACCCGGCGATGCGCGACGCCATCGGCCGCCAGGTCAGCCCGATCACGCACGTCTCGCCCGACGACCCGCCGACGCTCATCTTCCACGGCGACGCCGACCAGCTCGTCCCCATCCAGCAGGCCGAGCTGATCGTCGAGAAGTTCAAGGAGGCCGGCGTCGAGGCCAAGCTGGTCGTCAAGCCGGGCGCCTCCCACGGCTGGCCGGACCTCGTCAAGGACAACGCCGTCCTCGCCGACTGGTTCGACCAGCACCTGAAGGTCAAGCCGAAGGTGCCCTGAGCCGGCGGCGGGTGTCGCCCGGGCCCCCCTCCCGGAATCTTCCCGGATTGGGGGGCCACGACCGGGGGGTCGGGGGATATAATAAGGGTTCCACCACGACCGGGCCCCATCGTGCGCCCCGGCCCCGACGATCGAACACCCGCGAGCCCCATGACGCCCCAATCTACGAACGACCAGGCCGAGACCGGAGTCCGGGGGACGATCTCGTTCGTCAGCCTCGGCTGCTCCAAGAACACCGTGGACTCCGAGCGCATGCTCGGCCTGCTGGCGCAGGAGGGGTACGCGCTGGTGCCCGAGGGGGCGGACTCCGACCTCGTCATCGTCAACACCTGCGGGTTCATCGACGCCGCCCGCAAGGAGTCGTGCGGCGTCATCGAGGAGATGCTCGGCCGCAAGCGCGAGGGCCGCATCAAGGGCGTGATCGTCGCCGGCTGCCTGGCGGAGCGCCAGAAGGACGTGCTGCTCGACGAGTTCCCGGAGGTCGACCAGGTCGTCGGCGTCTTCGGCCGCGAGCAGATCGCCCAGGTCTCCAACCGGATCCTCGGCGGCCTGCACGAGCAGCGCACGCTGTTCAACCCCGCCCCGGTGAACGCCCAGGACGACCGCGCCCGGCTCCGCATCACCCCGAGGCACCTGGCGTACCTGAAGGTCTCCGAGGGGTGCGACCGCCTCTGCACCTTCTGCGCCATCCCGTACATGCGGGGCAAGCACGTCACCAAGCCCATCGAGCGCGTGGTCGAGGAGGCCCGCGAACTGGCCGCCGACGGCGTCCGCGAGCTGATCCTCGTCGCCCAGGACATGACGTACTACGGCATGGACCTCTACGGCGAGCCCCGCCTGGCCGAGCTGCTCCGCGAGCTGGATCAGGTCGAGGAGCTGACCTGGATCCGCATCCTCTACAATTACCCCCGGCACTTCACCGACGAGCTGTACGATGCGATCGCCGGCGCGAGACGGATCATCCCGTACCTCGACATGCCCTTGCAGCACATCAACGACCGGATGCTCAAGGTCATGAACCGCCGCCACACCCGGGCGGAGACCACCGCGATCGTCGACCGGCTGCGGGCCGACATCCCCAACCTCGTCCTCCGCACCACGTTCATCGTCGGCTTCCCCGGCGAGACCGACGCCGAGTTCCGCGAGATGGCCGACTACGTCGCCGAGAAGAAGTTCGAGCGGCTCGGCGTCTTCACCTACTCGCTGGAGCCCGACACCCCGGCCGCCAAGCTGCCGAACCACCTCCCGGATGACGTGAAGGAGGCCCGGCGTGAGGAGATCATGCGGATCCAGAAGCCGATCGCCGAGGCGTTCAACGCGACCCTGATCGGCCGCGAGATGGACGTCCTGATCGACGGCCACGCCCCCGCCGGCGGCCCCGGCCTCTGGCTCGGCCGCACCTACGCCGACGCCCCGGACGTCGACGGCGTGGTCCTGGTCCAGGGCCCCGGCCTCCAGCCGGGCGACGTCGTCCCCTGCGAGATCCTGGAGACCGAGGGCTACGACTTCGTCGCCCGCACGTCGGCCCTTCCGTCGCGGCGCCGGCGGGCCCGCCCCCGCCCCCGCAAGCGCCCCGGCTCGTCGCTGACCGTCCTCGACGGCATGTAAGGAGAGGTCCGAGATGGCCCCGCAAAGCCCCGCCGTCGCCGAGGCCGAAGCCCCCGCGCGGCCGGCCGGCCGGTTCTGGAACGTCCCCAACACCCTGAGCGTCTCCCGCCTGGGCCTGGCGGCGTTCGTGTTCGCGACGATCTCGGCCCAGTGGTACGGCTGGGCCTTCGGCCTGTTCGTCGCCGCCGCGGTCTCCGACTGGCTCGACGGCTACTTCGCCCGCCTGCTCGACCAGGACACCCCCCTCGGCCGCCAGCTCGACCCGCTGATCGACAAGGTCATCGTCTGCGGCGTCTACATCTACCTCGCCGCCATCCCGGGGACGGGCGTCCTCCCCTGGATGGTCGCGGCGATCGTCGTCCGCGAGCTGCTCATCCAGGGCCTGCGCAGCCTGCTGGAGGGCCAGGGCCGGGCGTTCGGCGCCAAGATGGCCGGCAAGCTCAAGACGACGTTCCAGTGCCTCTCGATCTCGGCCGTCCTCCTCATCCTCTGGATGGGCGAGGCCGGCCGCGACCTGATCCCGCTCCGCGACGCCTTCACCTGGATCGCCGTGGCCCTCACCATCTACAGCGGCGCCGCCTACCTCTGGGGTGCCGGCCCCGCCCTCCGCAACGAGGCGGCGCGGGGGCGATGAGCGGAGGACTTGCGATCCCTCATGGCGGCGAAGGCGCATCCGACGTCCCCTCTCCCGCCGGGAGAGGGCGGCCGCGCAGCGGCGGGTGAGGGTCGCCGGAGCGCGGAGGGCATATCGGCCGCGCCGGCCGTAAACCGTTGCTATCTCGACAAGTCCGACGACCCTCACCCGGCCCTTCGGGCCACCCTCTCCCGGCGGGAGAGGGGACGCCTGCGGGCCGCTCAGGTCTCGCGTTGAACGGCGTCGGCGTCTTCGACCCTTCGCCCCAACCCCACGGATCCCCGCCGCATGTTGATGGAATGGATCGAGGCCCTGGCCCTCGGAGTGGTCCAGGGCGTGACGGAGTTCCTGCCCGTCTCCAGCGACGGCCACCTGCTCGTCGCGCAGCAGTTCTTCGCCTGGCTGAACGGCTCCGGCCGATCGGGCCAGGAGAACCTGTTCTTCGACATCATGCTCCACCTGGGGACGACCGCCGCCATCCTCTACCACTACCGCGGCCCGATCCGCCTGGGCCTCCGCGGCCTGCTGACCGACGACCCCGACGTCGGCCCCGACTTCCGCCGACCGGCGGTCCTGCGCGTCGTCGGGCTGGCCCTCGTCGCCACCCTCCCGCTCGTCCCGTTCGCCCTGTTCCTCAAGAAGTGGGTCGACGGCCTGTTCGAAAGTCAGGTCGCCGCGCCCGTCGGCTTCCTGATCTCGGCGGCGGCCCTCGGGGTCGTCTCCCTGAAGATGCGCGGGCCCGACGGCCACGGCCGAGGGCCGTCCCAGACCACCTGGATCGACGCCCTCCTGATCGGCTCGGCGCAGATGCTGGCGCCGCTGCCGGGCGTGAGCCGCAGCGGGACCACCATCGTCGCGGCCCTCCTGCTGGGCCTGTCGCGCGTGTGGGCCGTCCGGTTTAGCCTCATGATCGCCGTCCCCGCCGTGATGGGGGCCGTCGCCAACGAGCTGAAGGACGCGATCAAGGACCCATCGCAACTGGGCCTCACCCCGGAGCGCGTGGCGCAGACCCTGACCGCGATGGTCGTCGCCGGCGCGGTGGGGTACACGGCCATCCTGTGGCTGATCCGCGTTGTCCGATCCGGGAAATTGTGGTATTTTTCTGTATACTTGGTCGCGTTCGCGGCCCTGGTCCTGGCGTTGGTGACGGCGAAGGGAGGCGGCAGTGGCGGAGGGGGCTCACCGGACGCTCTGGACGGGGCCGCCCGGCGCGGCGACGCGGGAGCGCCTGCTGCAACTGGGCCCCTCGCTCCGGGAGGCGCAGTGGATCGTCCCGACGCCCCTCGCCCGTGACCGGACCGCCCGCGACCTGGCGCTGCACCCGTCGAAGTCCACGCGCGGCGCCGCCCCCCGCGTCCGCTGCTGGGACGACCTGTGGCGCTGGGTGGCCTCGGTCGTGCGGAAGGGCCCGACGATCCTGTCCGGGCCGGCGGCGACGGCCGTCTTCGACCAGGCCCTGCGCGACGAGACCGCGGGCGGCCGCCGCGGGCCGCTCGCCGGGCTGACCTCGCGGGCCGGCTACCGCCGCCGCCTCCGCCGCCGGTTCGCCGACTGGACGGCCGCCGAGCATCACCGCGACCCCGAATGGGGAGCGACGGACGACGGCGACGGCGCGACGATCGCCGCGGCCGAGGTCGCGACGTTCCGGCGCTATCGCCGGCTGCTGACCGGCCTGGACGCCGAGGACGAGGCCGGGCTGGCCGTCTGGGCCTCGATCAAGCTTCGCGACCGGGGCGGCTCGGGCGACGGCGACCGCCTCGTCTTCCTCGACTTCGACGGCCGCACGCCGGCGCGCTGGCGGATCCTCCGCGACGCCCTGGAGCGCCCGCGGTCGGTCGACGTCACGCTCTGCCACCACGACGACCCCGAGCGGGCCGAGCTGTTCCTGGCCGCGACCGCCCTGCGCGACCGCCTGCTGGAGCTGGGGCTGTCCGAATCCGTCCTCCCTTCGTGCCCCCGCCGCCCCGCCGGCCTGCGCGCCGTCGACGCCCTGCTGTTCGGGCCGTCGTCGGCCCGCATCGAGGCCGCCGAGGGCCTCTCCATCCGGGGCGGACCGGCCGGGATGGACCTGGGCCGAATGGTCGCGCGGGAGGCGAAGGGGCTCCTCGACGCCCGCGTCCCCCCGGACGAGGTCCTCGTCGTCTTCCCCCGCCGCGACGAGCAGGCCGAGGCCGCCGTCGAGGCCCTGCGCGCCGCCGGCCTCCCCGTCCACGACGACGGCCCGACGCCCCTCGACCGCGACCCGGCCGTCGCCGCGGCCCTCCAGGCGGCGCGGATCCCGGTGGAGGACTGGGAGGTCGAGCTGGTCGTCCGCCTCCTCCGCAACGGCCAGCTCCGCCCCGATTGGAAGGACGTCGGCCGCATGGAGCTGGCCGAGGCCGCCTCCACGCTCCGCACCCTCTCCGTCTTCCGCGGCAAGGGCCACATCCTCACCGCCCTGGCCCGCGCCATCGCCCGATCGGAGGAAGGGCCCAACGAGGCCGAGACCCGCCGCCGCGAGGAAGAGGTCGCCCGGGCGCGCCGCGCCTACCCGATCCTGGAAGACCTCATCGGCGCGATCGACGGCCTGAGCCACGACCGCCCCTGGTCCGAGCACGTCGCCGGATTCCGCCGCGCGGTCGAGTCGCTGGGGATCGGCCGCCGCGACCCGGCCGCGCTGGAAACGCTCTGGGACGCCCTGGACGACCGCGCCGAGGTCTTCGACCGCCTCGGCCGCGGGACGACCGCCG
>MKTT01000120.1:0-28971 GCA_001898385.1 Planctomycetales bacterium 71-10 | reverse complement strand
GCCCCGCCCCGCCCCCGGGCAGCATCCGCACGGCCACGGTCGACGAGATCGACGGCGTCCGCGCCGGGCACGTCTTGATGGTCGGGCTGGTGGAGGGGAGCTTCCCCCGCCGCCCGGCCGTGCAACGCTTCCTGGCCCTGAAGCCCGGCGAGGCGGCCGACGACGCGGCGCGCAAGGCGTACTCGGCCGAGGCCCTGCGGTTCGCCCGCGTGCTGGGCGCGGCCGACCACGGCGCGCACCTCTTCTACCCCACCACCGACGCCAAGGGCCAACCCCTGCTCCGCGCCGGGTTCCTGGACGACCTGCTGGGCGCGCTCTCCTCGGCCGCCGAGTCCGCGTGCCACGTCGCCCACGCCCGGTTCCACCCCGCCCTGCTCGACCGCGAGGACCTGGCCCTGTCGCCGGCCGACGCCCGCGTCGCGGCCGCCGCCCGCGCCGCCGAGTCCGGCCGCCTGGGCCGCCTCCGCGCCCTCGCCCGCGACCCGTACCACCGCGCCCCGCTCGAAGGCGCCGCCGCGGCCCTCGCGGCGCTGGAGCACCGCCGCAAGGGGACGCCGTTCGGCCCGTTCGAGGGGTTGATCGACGATCCCGCCGCCGCCGCCCGGCTCGCGAAGGACTTCGGCCCGGCCGACCACACCTTCAGCCCCAGCCAGCTCGAGACCTACCTCATCTGCCCGTTTCAGTTCTTCAGCCGCCACGTCCTGAAGCTGAGCCCCATCGCCGAGCGCGACGAGCTGGACGAGGACTATACGGAGCGCGGCAGCCGCCTGCACGACATCCTGGAGGAGTTCGAGAAGCGTCGCGCCGAGTCCGACGGCCACGCCATCGACGACCTCCTGCTGGCCCGGGCCGTCGACAAGGTGCTGGCGAGGGAGGTCCGCGAGCTGAGCGAGCTGGAGGTCGCCCTCCGCGAGATCGAGCAGGGGCAGGTCGAGCGGGTCGTCGCCCAGTACGCCCGCCAGCGCGCCGACTACGAGTCCGAGGCCCCCGCCCCCCCCGCGCCGACCTGGTTCGAATTCGGCTTCGGCGAGCCGGGGAGCGACCACCCCCTCCCCTACGAGCTGCGGCTGGGCGAGCAGGTGGCCCGGCTCAAGGGCCGCATCGACCGCATCGACGTGGTCGACTCGCCCGCCGGCCGGCGGTTCCGCGTCATCGACTACAAGAGCGGCACGCCCCCCAGCGGCAAGGACGTGACCAACTTCCGCATGCTCCAGCTCCCCCTCTACGCGATGGCCGTCGAGAAGCTGCTGTACGAGACCGACCGCGTCGGCCTCATGGACGTCGGCTACTGGGGCCTCAAGGACAAGGGCTACCGCCCCATCGTCTTCAAGACCTGGGAGGAGGAGCGCGAGGAGCTGAAGCGGCGCGTCTTCGACGTCATCCGACGCATCCAGGACGGGGCGTTCCAGGTCGCCCCGCAGAAGGACGGCTGCGAGGCGTACTGCGAATACCGGGGCGTCTGCCGCATCCGCCAGGTCCGCGCGGCCGGCAAGGCGGACGCCCCGCTCGAAGGCCCGTCCGCCGAGAAGACCCTGGGGGGCCGCCCGGCGAAGAAGGCCGGGGCGGTCGAATCATGAGCGAGGACCGCGTCTCCCTGACCGACGAGCAGCGCGGGCCGCTGCTGATGCGCCGGGCGAGCGTCGCCCTGGCGGCCGGCGCCGGCTGCGGCAAGACCACCGTCCTGACCGAGCGGTTCCTCTCCGAGATCGACGGCGACGAGGGCCGGGCCCTGCGGTCGCTGGCCGTGATGACGTTCACCGAGAAGGCCGCGCGCGAGCTTCGCCAGCGGATCCGCCTGCGATGCCGCGCGAAGCTCGCCGCCGGGGCCGACCCCGCCTGGTGGACGACGGTCCTCCGCGCCCTGGAGGCGGCCCCCATCGGCACGTTCCACGAGTTCTGCGGCCGGGTGCTGCGGGGCCGGGCCGTGGCGATGGGCGTCGACCCCGAGTTCGCGGTGCTCGACGACGTGGTCGCCGGGGCGCTCCGCGAGCAGGCGGTCGGCTCGGCGATCCGCCGCCTGCTCGCCGCCCGCGATCCCGACCTGATCGCCCTGGCCGTCCCGCACACCCTGCGGGCGACCCGCGAGATGCTCGAATCGACCCTCGCGAGCCGCACGCCCGACGAGGTCGACCCGACCTGCGACCTGGAGCCCCCGGAGATCGTCGCGCGCTGGCAGGCGGCCTGGTCGCGGGTCGCCCGGCCCGCCATCCTGTCGCGCCTCGCCCCCAGCCTGCGCGCGACCCGTCGCGTGCTGGAACCCATCGTCGAGGCCGGCCCCAAGCTGGCCCAGCTCCGCGGCGACGTCCTGGAGGCGCTGGCCGACGTGGAGGATCGCGGCCGGGACGCCGACCTCGCCCGGCTCCGCGAGGCCGCCAAGGTCGCCGGCCTCCGCGGCAAGAACGACTGGCCCGACCCCGACGTGAAGGAGGCCGTCTCCCGGGCGTTCAAGGCCCTCCGCGAGGCCGTCGACGGCGTCCTCGGCCGGCTCGCCTGGGACGACGCCGTCACGCTCGAATCGGCCGCCGAGTCCGCCCGCTTCGCCCGCGTCGCCCGCGAGGCCCGCGCCGAGTACGACGAGCTGAAGGCCCGCCGCCGCGGCCTCGACTTCGCCGACCTGATCGTCCTGGCCCGCGACGCCCTCCGCGACCTGGCCTCCCCCCCCGGCGAGCCCGACGAGGAGCCGGCCGCGGCCGACGTCGAGCCCGCGGCGATCGACTTCGTCCTGGTGGACGAGTTCCAGGACACCGACGAGGTCCAGTCCGACGTCCTCCGCCTGCTGGCCCGCGACGGCTTCTGCGACGGCAAGATGTTCGTGGTCGGCGACGCCAAGCAGTCCATCTACCGCTTCCGAGGCGCCGAGCCGGCCATCTTCGGCCGCTGGCGCGAGGAGTTCCACGAGCACGGCCGGCTGCGGCTCTCCGAGAACTTCCGCACCGTCCCGCGCATCATCGACTTCGTCAACGCCCTCTTCGCCGACTCGTTCGCCGACCCCGGAGCGGGCCCCGACCCCGCCGCCGTCCGCCTCGCCCCCCGCCGCCCCGACCACGCCGACGGGCCCGCCGTCCACTTCTTCTGGGTCCCCCCCGACGAGCCCGACGACCCGGACGAGAAGGCCGCGAAGCCCTCCGCGCAGGAGTGCCGGATCCGCGAGGCCGACGCCCTGGCCCGCTGGCTCCGCAACCGCCTCGACGCCGGCTGGACGGTCGTCGACCGCGAATCCCGCAAGCCCCGCGAGGCCCACGCGGGGGACGTCGCGATCCTGCTGCGGGCCATGACCGACGTATGGCCCTATGAACAGGCCCTGGCCGATCAGGGCTTCGAGTACCACACCATCGGCGGCTCGGCGTTCTACTCCCAGCAGGAGATTTTGGACGTCGTCAACCTCCTCTCCGTGATCGAGGACCCGCTCGACGACGTGGCCCTGGCCGGCTGCCTGCGGAGCCCGTTCTTCGCCCTCAGCGACGAGGGCCTGTACTGGCTCTCCCGTTCCTCCGGCGGCCTGGCCCGTGGGCTGGAGCTGGCGGACCAGATGGCCAACCTCTCCGACCGCGACCGCGCCCAGGCCGAGCGCGCCCGCTCGTTGCTGGGTCGCTGGCGGGGCCTCAAGGACCACGTCTCGATGGCCGAGCTGCTGTCGCGAGCGGTCGACGAGTCGGGCTTCTCCGCGGCCCTGGTCTGCGAGTTCCTCGGGGCGAGGAAGCTGGCCAACGTGCGGAAGCTGATCGAGACCGCGCGCGACTTCGACCGTCGCGGCGGCTTCGGCCTGGCCGACTTCGTCGGCCGCCTGCGCGCCTTCGCCGACGACCCGCCGCGCGAGGAGCAGGCGACGACCACCGAGGAGGACAGCCCGAGCGTCCGGATCATGACCGTCCACCAGGCGAAGGGCCTGGAGTTCCCGATCGTGATCCTCCCCGACCTGAACAAGAACGCCGGCCTCAAGACCGGCTCGCTGGGCTTCGACCGCGACCTGGGCCTGGTCCTCAAGCCCCGCCCCGCCCCCGCCGAGCCCGACGACCGCCCCGGCGCGGGCGAGTCCCTGGGATGGCTGGCCCACCGGGCGATCGAAGAGCGCGAGGAGCGGGAAGAAGCCCTGCGGCTGTTCTACGTCGCCACGACCCGGGCCCGCGACGACCTGGTCCTCTCGGCCGGGTTCGCCGCGCCGCTGGAGGAGGTCGCCGCGTCGGTCGCCAGGCTCTCCCCCGCGCTGAACCTGCTGTGGGAGCGGTTCGACGGCCCCACCGGCCGCTGCACCGCCGATCTTCCCGACGGCTGGCCCGCGCCCGAGGTGAGCGTGGTCGACGTGGCGTCGATCGGGGCGACGGAGGAGCGGCCCGCGCACCATCCCCGGCCGAAGCTGCCGGAGATCGCCGGCGCGATCCTGAACGAGCCGCTCGACGCCGCGCCGCCGGCCGCCGCGCCCCCCTCGCCGCGATTCCTCGACCTCGAAGCCCCCCACCTGGAGGAGACCCGGACGGCCCGGCTCGGCTCGCTGATCCGGGCGGCGGCGTTCGCCCCCGACCTGATCGCCGGGGCCGACCCGGAGGCCGTGGTCCGTCGGCTGGGCTCGCGGCGCACGCCGGCCGCGGGGGCCTCGCTGCGGGCCGACGCCGTCGCCTGGCTCCGCGCGTGGGTCGCCAGCCCGTTCTTCGCCGGCCTGCGCGCCGCGCGCGACGTCCGCCCGTGCGAGCCCTGGACCCTCCCCGGCCCTCCCACCGTCCTCGGCTCGTGCGACGCCCTGGTCCGCGCCGAGGACGGCCGATGGCGATGCGTGACGATCCTCGCCCCCGGCGAGTCCCCCGCCTGGGCCCGCCTGCGAGCCTCCCTCTCCTCGACCGCCCTCGACCACAACGGCCCCGGCGCGATGGGCCCCTCATGGCTCGCCCACGTCCCCCCCGACGGCCCCCTCAAGGCCGAGCGCCGCGGCCCGATCCCCGACGCCGAGCGCGACCGCCTGGCGCAGGAAATGGCCGGCGCGTGACGCCTCCGCGGGCGATGTCAGCGATCCGCCCCGAACCTACTCAGCCGCCTGGATGAGCGGCCGGAGGGCTTCGGGGTCGACTTTCTCGCCGACCTGATCGTCGCGGATGATCCCGGCCGCGTCGATGACGTAAGCCGTAGGCCAGCTTCGGACGCCCCATTTTCGGGGAATCTTCCCATCGGGGCCGCCCGCCCAGAACGACCTCCAGGTGATCCCTTCCTTCGCGATGAATTCCTGAACCTTGGCCCGATCGTCCTCCGCATCGCCGTTGACTCCCACCAGCGCAAACGGCCGGCCCTTCATGGCCGCCAGGAGATCCTTCCCCCTCTGCGGATCGCTCGAAGTCGTCCAGAACGAAAGGACCACGACCTTGCCCCGGAATTCGCTCAGCCAGAAGGGCGCCCCGTCGATGTCCTCCCCGATGAGCTCCGGCGCGGGCTGGCCGATATTCAGGTTCCGAATCCGATAGAGTTCGCCCGCGGCCGGCTGTCCCACGTTCAGGCCCAACTCGGCATCCTCGCGGACGACCTGCTCCAGCAAGGCTTCGGCCTCGGTCCGGAGCTTGGGCGCGTCGATCGCCCGGCAGCGATCGAGACGAACCTCGTTCAGCTCCTTCGTCAACGCGGGGCCGCTGATCGGCGCGCCGAGCCTGTCGTGCATCCGGGCCATCTCGGCCAGGTAAAAGCCCAACTCACATCGTGCCAGCGTGACGAGCTCCCTGTTCCGGCTCCGAGAGATGACCGAACGGAGGAAGTTCTCGGCCTCGGGGCAGCGCGGAACGAGATCGTCGGCGAGGAAGATCGCCGGGACCATGGCTGTATCGTCAAGGACGGGGTTGTCGGCGAGGAGCCGATACGCGGCGTCGTCGCGTCCTCCGACGTCATGAACTCCCGCCAGGGCCGTTTCCGTCACCACCCATGTGGCCGCGGCCAAGCCTTCCGAATCTCCCGGATGCAAGCGGGCCAACGTCAGGGCTCGGTCCATCAGGCTCAGCTGTCGGACGCGCCGGGCCTCCGACGCGGCCTTTACACCCGCATCGAACGTCTCCTTCCTCAATTCTCGAATCGCATTGTGGAATGAATCCCGCGCCGACTCGGCCTCCGCCTTGATGATCGCCAGCGCATCAGGCGCCGAGGCCGGCCCGGAACCCGGCGCAGGCGCCTGGCCCATCGCGGCCAAGGGCCAGAACGCGACGAACAACCAGCCGTATCGCGTCATGGTTTCGCTCCTCCGGTCGAGGTCGATTGAGAGCAGGTCGGAAGTCGGTCCGGAAGCGTGGAAATCGTCCCATCACGATGAACAGGCCCACTGTACGAGATCGGCGGCGAACATTCCCCCCGGCGACGAGCCCTCACGACTCGTTTCGTCGCCATCGGCGTGGTCAAGCCCGAGCATCGGAAGCCGAATCCTCAGATGAGCGGAACCGGCTTGCCCGGCAGATGGCCGAGGCGTGACGCTGGCGACGGCCCTTACGGCCGTGTACTCTGCGCGGGTCCTCTTGCCCGGGAGCCCGACGCCATGCGCCACGCCAGATTCCTCGCCGCGCCGCTCGTCGCCCTCGTCGTCGCCCCCGCCGCGGGGGAGTCGCCGGTGCCCGACCATCGGACGATCGGCCCGCCCCTCGCCGGGACGAGGCCGCTGGAGACGCCGGGCGACCTTGCGTCCCAACTCGTCGACGGGGCCGACCGCTTCCTCCGGCGCAAGCTCGACGAGTCGGTCGCGGGGCGGGCCGCCCGCTGGCATCGCGACTTCTCATCGGCCGAGGCATTCGCCAGGTCGAACGCCAACCAGAGTCGCCGGCTGGGGCACATCCTGGTCCGCGACGCCCGCGCCTCGGCCCCCGGGCCGATCGAGGCGATCCAGGCCGAGGGCCGCCCTTCGTATCGCGGCGATGGCCTGGAAATCCGCGCCGTGCGCTGGCCCGCGTTCGGCGACGTGACGGGCGAGGGCCTGGAAGTCCGGCGCGACGGCGACGCCCGGCCGATCGCCGCGGCCGTGGTGCTCCCCGACGCCGACCAGACGCCGGAACAGCTCGCGGGCCTGGCCCCCGGCCTGCCCCCCGATCGCCAGGTCGCGAGACGGCTGGCCGAGGCCGGTTTGCGCGTCTTCGTCCCGGTCCTCATCGACCGCACGGCCGCCCCGCGCATGGGGGGCGCGACGATGACCGGCCGCGAATTCCTCCACCGCCCCGCCTTCGTGATGGGGCGGACCCTGATCGGCTACGAGGCGCAGAAGGTGATGGCCCTCGTCGACCGGCTGACCGCCGACGGCCTCCGCGTCGGTGTGTTCGGGTACGGCGAGGGGGGCGGGATCGCGCTCTACGCCGCAGCGCTCGATCCCCGGATCGCCGCCGCGTGCGTGAGCGGCTACTTCGACGACCGCAACGACGTCTGGCGGCAGCCGCTCGACCGCAACGTCTTCGGCCTGCTCGACCGCTTCGGCGACGCCGAGCTGGCCTCCATGATCGCCCCGCGCCCGCTGATCGTCGAGGCGGCCGGCGGCCCCGAGTTCACCTTCGCGCCCGGCCAGGGGGGCGCGCCGGGCCGGCTCGAAACGCCGAAGCTGGAGACGGTCCGGGCCGAGGTCGACCGCGCGAGGAAGCTGGTCGAAGGGCTCGGGGATAAGACCGGGATCGAGCTGGTCGTCTCCGGCGACGACGGCCGGGGGCCGTTCGGGACCGAGCCGGCGCTGGCCGCGTTCCTCGCCGCGCTCGGCGCGAAGCTCGCCCCCGCCGGCCCGGCGATCCAGGCCCCGCCGCCCCCCGCCGAGGCGATCGCCGCCCGCCAGGCGCGGCAGGTCCACGAGATCGACCGCCACACCCAGCGGCTCATCCTCGAAGGGCCGGACGAGCGCCGGGAGTTCATGAGGGACCTCGACGCGAGTTCGCCCGCGGCCTACGAGAAGTCCGCCCGACGGTATCGCGAGATCTTCGAAACCCGGATCATCGGCCGGTTCGACGACGAGCTTCTGCCGCCCGACGTCCGCTCGCGCCAGGTCTTCGACGAGCCGGGGTTCGCGGGATACGAGGTCGTGATGGACGTCTTCCCCGACGTCTTCGCCACCGGTGTCCTGCTGATGCCGAAGGGGATCGCCGCGGGCGAGCGGCGGCCGGTCGTCGTCTGCCAGCACGGGTTGGAGGGAAGGCCGTCGGACGTCGCCGACCCCCGCGTCGAGAACCCGGCCTACCATCAATTCGCGGTGCGGCTGGCCGAGCGCGGGTTCATCACGTTCGCCCCCCAGAACCTGTACATCTTCGAGGACCGTTTCCGCACCCTCCAGCGCAAGGCCAACCCGCTCGGGAAGACGCTGTTCTCGCTGATCGTCCCGCAGCACCGCCAGATCGCCGGATGGCTCAAGACGCTGGCCCAGGTCGACCCGGATCGCATCGGCTTCTACGGCCTGAGCTACGGCGGGAAGTCGGCCATGCGGATCCCGCCGCTGGTCGACGCCTACGCCCTCTCGATCTGCTCGGCCGACTTCAACGACTGGGTCTGGAAGAACGCCTCCACGAACAGCCCCTACAGCTACGTCCGCACCGGCGAGTACGAGATCTTCGAATACGACCTCGGCAACACGTTCAACTACGCCGAGATGGCCGCGCTGATCGCCCCGCGGCCGTTCATGGTCGAGCGCGGCCACTTCGACACCGTCGCGCCGGACGAGGCGGTGGCGTACGAGTTCGCCAAGGTCTTCCACCTCTACGACGCCCGGCTGAAGATCGGCGACCGCTGCAAGATGGAGGTCTTCGACGGCCCCCACACCATCAACGGCCAGGGGACGTTCCGGTTCCTCCACGAGCACCTGAGATGGCCCGAGCCGAAGTGAGGCGCGGGATCGGGCCTCTTCGTGGAGCAACGGCGCGAGACCAGGACCATCGGACGGCCCGGCCCTCGCATGCGGAGGCTGACGGACGGAAAGTCGTCGGCGGCGTCGTGGTCAGGTGAGACACGTCGAGCGGGAGCCGAATGCGATGGTCGTGCATGTGGCCGGCGTGAGGCGATCCTTCCCGGAAATTCGCGGGAGCGTCATCCTTGGTTCCGTCCTGCTAGCCTGGGACGTCCTGTTCACCGGGTCGATGGTCTTGTCGACGCTCGTCTGTCCGGTCTGGTTCCTTGTCAGCCTCCTGAGGGGCGCGATCCACCGTCCCGGTTGGGGCCTCGCCCTTGCATGGATCGGAATCCCGACCCTGACGTTGGCGATCGTCAGGATCAACGACACGATCCAACGCGGGGTCGCCGAGGTGAATTCCCGGCGCATCGTGGCGGCCTGCGAGGATTTCCACGTCGCGAACGGCCGGTTCCCCAAGACCCTTGACGAGCTTGTGCCGCAATATATGGATTCCGTTCCCGTTGCGAAGTACTGCCTGGGGCCGGGGTGCCGCTTCCTGTACATCCCCAACGCTCCCTTGCTCGTATGGGAGGTCGTCACGCCGTACTACCGGAAGATTTACAACTTCAACTCCAGGACGTGGAGTTATATCGACTAGTTTGAATGGGGCTCGGGGTCGGACGCGAGTCCCGATCGCTGGGTCGCAATGGAAGTCGACGAGCCGTGATTTCCAGAATCATGAAATCCGAACGCCTCGCCCGGCGAGTGTAACGAGATGGAGGAATCTCGGGCCGATCTTTGACAATCCGTAGACGGTGGACGGGGAGCCGGACGGGTGCCCCCGGAACGCCCCCCGGACCGGGCGAGGCGAGCCCGCGCCAAGACTGTTCGGCATGAGAACTGATGGGCTCTAAATTCGTCCCCTCTCCCGGCGGGAGCGGGGACGCCGAACACGCCTTCATCGCTCCCCCAGACAAGTCGGGCCGCATAGGATTGAGCCCGCGCCCGGACGAAGTCGATAGAGCGGGTCGCGTCCGACAGCGGCAGGTTGATTCAACGCATTCGAAAAGCGACGAGCGAACCCACGCAGCAACGACCATAAACCAATAACCAAAAACGACTTTCGGCACAAAACCGGGAAGTCGAATTCCCACGAGCGAAGCCACGAGCGGGGATGCTTCTCGGGGATTGCGGAAAGATCAGCGGGTGGTCGAGGCGGGGTCGTCGGCCGCGGCGGCGAGGCGGTCGGCTTCCTGGCGGGCGTGGTCGCGCCATCGGGATTCCAGGTCCTTGAACCCGGCGATGCGGTAGGTGGCGCGGAGGGCCGTGTCGGGGCCGCGCTGCTGGGCATCCTTCACGAAGGTCACGAACTGGGCGGGGGTCCCCTGGGCCATCAGGAACCGGGTGAGCGAGACGCTCTGGGCGTAGTAGAGGTTCCAGTCCTTCGACTCGGGATAGTCCGTGGTCATCAGGGTTTCGAGCGGGAAGACGCGGTTCTCGGCCAGCGGGGCGTTCAGCTCGGAGCATCGGCCGGCCTGCTCGGCGGGCGGCTCGGCCAGGACGGCCATCCCCTCGTCGGCCCAGCGCGGGACCTGCTGGTCGGGGAAGACGTCGGCCAGGACGACGTGCGTGACCTCGTGGGGGAGGATGGCGGCGATCAGCTGCGGGTGGTCGGCCCGGAGGTTCACGCGACGGGCGACGACCTTCCCGCCGCCGATCCCCATCGTGGAGAACCCCGGCGAGGTCTCCGGCTGGCCCGTCATGCGGGCGAAGTCGGCCGCGGTGGGATAGAGATAGATGTCGCACTTGGGCTCCCACGCGGCCTTCGCCGCGGGGCTCCCCCAGCGCTTCCCCTGCGACGCCCGGACCGACTCGGCGGCCTCGGCGGCCTTCTCGGCCAGGGCCGGGTCGACGTGATGGACGCGGAAGCTGGCCGTCTCGCGCACCTGCCACGAGATGGGGGCCGCGGCCGGCGCGGGGGCCTCGGACGAGTCGAGGGGCGGGGCGAACTGCTCGACCGGCGGCGCGGGGGCGGGGGCCGGCAGGTCTTCGGCCCCGCCGGGGAGGTCGAGCGTCCCGCCGGCCTGTCGGGCCCGGGGATCGACCCTGGGCCGGCGGGCGGCCGGGGCGACCTTGGGGGAGGGCGGCTCGTCGGCCTCCTCGGGCTCGGCCCCGCGGAGGGCGGCCGGGCCGGGGCCCTTGGGCGTGGGACGCTTGCCGGCGCGGGTGTCGGCGACCAGGTCCTTGAGGTAGTCGACGAACCAGTGATCGGGGGTCAGCCGCTCGACGCTCTGGATCTCGCGCTCGATCAGGTCCCACTCGGCCTTCGACTTGGGCCCGGAATTGATCCGGGCGACGATCGCCGACCATCGGCAATAGGCCCAGACCTTGTTCCGCACCGCGGGGAGCCGGCCCTTGCGGGCGAGGGCCGCGTAGAGCTTGCCCGCCTCGTCGTACTTCTTCTCCTTGAAGAAGTCGTCGGCCTGGGCCAACTCGTCGGGCTCGGCGGGCGTCGGGTCGGGGACCTCGGCCGCGGCCCGGCCGACCTCGGGGTCGACCGACTTCGGCGCCGGGGCGTCCGCGGCGGGGGCGTCCGCGCTCGGGGCCGGGCCGACCAGGGGGAGTTCCAGCGGCTTGTCGGGCGCCGGGGCCTCGGGCGCGGGCTGCGAATGCGGCAGCGTCTTCGCCTCGGCCGGCGGGGCCGCGGCGGCGGGCGCGGGGGCCGGTGTCGGCGCGGGCGCGGCCGGCGCGGGGGTCGGCGTCGGCACCGCCGCCGGGGGGGGCGTCGGCGTCGGCGCGGGGGCCGCCGCCGGGAGGGGCGTCGGGGCCGGCGCCGGCGATTCCGCGGCGGGCTTGGGGGCCGGCGCGGGGTCGGGCGAGGCGGCGTCCAGGATGGCCAGGTCGTCCTCGTAGGAGGAGGCGGACTTCGCGTCGCCGGCGGCCTTCGCGCCAACGATCAGGCCCCTGTACGTCTCCTTGAGGAGGTCGACCATCGCCTTGCGATCGGCGGCGGCCGGCGCGGGCGACGCGCCCAGGGCGTCTTCCAGCAGCGAGGCGGCGGCCTTGAGGTCCTTCGCCGCGACCTTCTGCTTCGCCTGGGCGAGCGCGGGGGGGTCGCCGGCCAGGGCGGCCGGCGCGGTCGCCGCGAGGATCACGAGGGTCCGGAGAACCTGGCGCATGACGTCCATGTCCTGCTGAGGGGGCGGTCGGTCCGTCGCCGTCGGCCCGCGCAGGCCCTTCCCGGGGCCGAGGGGCCGGGCGGAGTATCCCCGCAACCGCCCCTCCCGTCAACCGGAACCGCCCACCCTCCGCGATCAGACCGCCGAGGCGTGGCCGTTCAGCGCGGCCTCCGCGAGGGTCGGCGCGGCGTCGTCCAGGAACACGCCGATCTTGCGGTACTTCGCGTAGCGGCGGTCCATCAGCTCGTCCCTGGGGACGGAGACGAGCTTGCGGATGTTCCGCAGGAGGAACTGCTTCAGGCCGGCGGCCATCTCGGCGTGGTCGCGGTGGGCGCCGCCGAGGGGCTCCGGCACCACCTCGTCGATGATCCCGAAGCGGAGCAGGTCGCGGCTGGTGAACTTCAGGGCCGCCGCCGCCTTGGGGGCGTGCTCGGCCCCCTTCCAGAGGATCGTGGCGCAGCCCTCGGGGCTGATGACGGAGTAGTAGGTGTGCTCCAGCATCCCCAGGTGGTCGCCGATGCCGATCCCCAAAGCCCCGCCGGAGCCCCCCTCGCCGATGACGACGCAGACGATGGGGGTCTTGATGCCGGACATCTCCATCAGGCTCTCGGCGATGATCGCGGCCTGCCCGCGCTCCTCGGCCGAGATCCCCGGGTACGCGCCCGGCGTGTCGATGAAGGTGACGATGGGGAGGCCGAACTTCTCCGCGAACCGCATCTTCAGCAGGGCCTTGCGGTAGCCCTCCGGGTGGGCGCAGCCGAAGTGGCAGGCGGTGCGCTCGGCCAGGTTCTTCCCCTTCTGGTGGCCGATGAACATCACCTTCACGTCGTCCAGGTAGCCCAGGCCGGTGACGATGGCGTGGTCGTCGCCGACGGCCCGGTCGCCGTGCAGCTCCAGGAACTGGTCGAAGATCAGGTCGATGTAGTCGCGGGTCTGGGGCCTCTGGGGGTGCCGCGAGACCTGCACGGTCTGCCAGGGGTCGAGCTGCGAGTAGATCTCGCGCTTCAGCGTGGCCAGCTCGCGGCGGAGGCGGCGGATCTGGTCGCCGATCTTGGAGTTGTCCCCCCCGGCGCGGTTCTTGGCGTACTGCGCCTCCATGTCGACGAGCCGCTGCTCCATCTCATAGATGGGGGCTTCGAAGGGGAGCCGCTGTTCGTGAGGGCTGCGCATGGCGGGCATGGATCCTGTCGGGGACGGGCGGGTCCTTCGGCCACCGGGGGCGGGGCCTTCATCCCTTATCGGCGTCCGGGTCGGGGTCGTTCCGGTAAATCCGGATCTTCCGGAAGGCGGTGAGGAACTCGTGCAGGGAGGCGAAGCGCTCGGCGGGGTCCTTGCGGAGCATCCGCATCACGGCGTCGCTGAACTCGGGCGTGACCCGCTCGTCCCGCGACTTCAGGGGGATGGGCTTCTCCCGGACGTGCTTGCTCAGCAGCTCCTGCTGGGAATCGGCCCGGAACGGCGGGCGTCCGCAGGCCAGCTCGTAGCAGGTGGCGCCGAAGCTGTAGACGTCGGCGGCGGGGGCGGGGGACTCGCAGCGGATCTGCTCCGGGGCCATGTACGTCCCCGTCCCCTGGCGCGGGACCTTGCCGGCGAACAGCCGCGACAGCCCCGAACGCACCTTCATGGTGATCGTGTAGTCGATCACCCGGACGTCGCCGGTGCGATTCGCCAGGATGTTCTCCGGCTTCACGTCGCGATGGACCCACCCCTTGTCGTGCATGCAGGCCAGCCCCGCCGCGGCCTGACGGATGATCTTGTGCAGGTGCTCCGTCGGCATCGGGTAGACGTTGGGGCGGACCAGGGGGAGCTTGAGGTTGGGGGCGGGGAAATACTCCATCACGAAGTATGGCTGCTCCCGATCCGCGACGTACTCATGCACGCGGATCAGGCTCGGGTGCCGCAGCTCCAGCCCCAGCCTGGCCTCGAAGGCGAACTTGCGGCGCTCGGAGGCGTCATCGCAGCGGTCGCCGGCCAGTTGCTTGACGGCCAGGCGGCGGTGGGTCGAATCGTCGACGACCTCCATCACGACGGACGTGACGCCGGAGTGGATCACCCGGACCACGCGATACGCGCCGATTCGTTCTTCCGCCCCCGTCTTCGTCAACCTCGCAGCCCTCCCCGACGATGGCGTCCCGGCCGTTGCGACCCGCATCATCCTACGAAAATCCGAAGGCCCCGACAACGCGCGCAGCCCTTCCGAGCGGGTCGAGGCCGGGCCGCTCAAGAGTGGAGGCGGGTCGGGACGATCATGGAGCTACGGGGAGTTCAGCCGGACGCCCCGCGCGGCCCGGAGTCGCGCGGCCCGGGACCAGGAAGGAGTCGGTCGACCATGGAGCGGAATCGGCGAATCGCCCCGCAAGGCAGCCAAAGCGACGCCCTCGCCAGCCGCCTCGCGGCCCAGGAGGCCCTGGCCGCCGCCATGGACCTCGGCCCGGCGCTGCTCACCGGCGAGCCGGGCGCGGGCAAGACCTGGCTCCGCCGCCGGCTCGTCGAGTCGCTCGCCCCCGCCTGGGGCGCGGCGGTCGTCGAGGCGGCACCGGCGATCGACGCGGTCGACTTCCTGACCCTGGCCGCCGCCAAGCTGGGCGTCGCCCCCCTGCCCGACCGCCCCGCGACCCTGCGGCTGGCGATCGAGAAGGCCCTGGAGGACGACGCCCTGGAAGGCCGCCGTCGGCTCCTGGTCGTGGAGGACGCGCACCACGCCTCGCCCGAGGTCTGGGCCGAGGTCGAGGCCCTGTGCGACCGCCTGGGCGAGCCCGGCGGGTTCGCCGCCGCCCTCGTGGTCGGCCGCACCGAGCTGACGCGCCGGATGGCCTCGCAGCCGCTGCGGCCGCTGGCGACGCGGCTCTCCAGGCACGTCCACCTGCCGCCGCTGGACATGGCCGAGGCGGCCGGGCTGCTCCCCGGCGTCGCCCCCGGCGAGCTGGAGATCCTCCACCGCGACGCCGCCGGCAACCCGCGCCGGCTCCTGGCCCTGGCCGGCGACCGCGCCCCGAGGCCGGCCGTCCCCGCGCCGTCGCCCGTCGCCGAGGCCCCGCCGCCGCTCCCCTCGTTCCCCTCCCGCACCGCCGAGCCCAAGCCGTCCGCGCCGCTCGTCGTCCCCCATCCCGGCGCGCCGAAGGTGGAGATCCCCGTCGAGCCCCGGCAGTCGCCCCCCGCCCTGCTGCCGAGCCGCCCCCCGCTCCGCGTCGAGGACGGCCTCATCGAGGTCGGCTGGGCCGGCAGCCTGGAGGCCGAGGAGGCCGACGACCTGGACGAGACCGAGGATTACGCCCCGGCCGACGGCGAGCTGATCGACGACCACTACGCCGCCCTCCAGGCCTGGTCCGAGTGGGCCCGCAACCGCGACCGTCTCAGCCGCCCGGCCGAGGAGGAGCCCGCCGAGGACGACGCCGAGGAGATCGAATCCGACGACGAGCCGGAAGAGATCGAGCCCGAGGCCCGCGTCGCCGAGGAAGAAGCCGAGGCCGACGTCGAGTCCCCCCTGAACGAAGACCTCCGCGCCGAGCCCGCGCACGACCACGCCCCGTTCAGCCAGCTCTTCGGCAAGATGCGGATGTCGAGCTGAAGCGCCCCCTTCGCCCGGCCCGGCCTCACGGGGCCGGCCGCGTCCGGGGGTCGGGGGATCTCGGGTCGAGGCGGAGATCCCCCGCCTCGGCGTCGAGGAAGTGGGGCTCGACGCCGTAGACGCCGCCGGCCTCCGCGACGGGGAGGCTCGGGCGGCTGCGGGCCGGGGCGTCGAGGGCGTACCAGGCGTTGCCGGCGAAGGTGAACGTCTCCGGCGCGGTGTCGGCCCCGACGTTCACCGCCGTCCTCATCTCGTCGGCCCGATGGACGATCAGGTTCCCCTCGACCTTGCCGCCGCGCGAGGGGACGAAGCCCTCGCCGCGGTTCTCCTGGAGGATGCGGAAGGCCCAGGACTTCGGGCGGTAGATGACGTTGCGGCGGACCGCCGCGCCGTCGACGCCGACGAACGCGACCGCGGCGGCCGAGCCGATGAACGTGCAGTCCTCGACGACGAGGTCCTTCGCCTCGAAGCCCTCCGGGCGGGGGCGGAAGAACGGCAGGCCGGTGCTGCCGCCGAGGTTCACGGCGCGGTGGCCCGCGTGCTCGAACCGGCAGCGGCGCACGCCGATCGCGCGCGTCCCCCCCTTCATCTGTACGGCGTTGGCCCCCTCCTCGTCGCCGTGGCGGAACGTGCAGCCGACGATCTCGCCGTCCCGGCAGCCGACCATGTCGATCCCCGACCCGCCGCGCCCCCAGCGCTCGATGGTGCAGCCCTCGACGCGGAAGTCGGCCAGGCCGGAGAGCTTGATGCCGTCGTGGTTGCCGTCGGGCCCGACGTCGCGGACCGTCAGGCCGGCCAGGACGACGTGGTGCGACGGGCTCGTCAGCTCGCCGCCGTCGTCGACGTTGATCCCGTTGTCGGTCGCCTTCTCGACGACCAGGTCCCGCAGCTCGACGTGCGAGGCGCGGGAGATCCGGAACGCGAAGGACCCGCCGCGGAAGACGGGGGGATGCGCCGGGTCGGCGGCGCGGATCACGATCGGCGCTTCGGCCGCGCCGTGGAGGTCGCGGGCGAACACGCCGCCCGCGTAGTCGCCCGGCGCGACGCGGATCGTCGCGCCGGGCCGGGCCTCGGCGACGGCCCGCCTCAGGCCGGCGTCGTCCTTCACGTCCACGTCGGCGGCGAGGCAGGTCAGCAGCGCGAGGAGCGTCGGCATCGTCGCATCTCCGGATCGCGTCACGCGAACGGCAAGTTCAACTGCCACGAGACCCCGAAACGGTCGTTCACCCAGGCGAACCTACGGCTGAAGCCGTAGTCGCCCAGCGGCATCAGGACGCCCCCGCCTTCGGCCAGCTTGGCGTAGGCCGCGTCCAGCTCCTCGGCGGCCTCGAAGTCGACGAACAGGCTGATCGCCGGCGTGAAGCCGAAGGCGTGCGGGACCGGGCTGTCGATCGCCAGGTACTCGCGGCCGGCCAGCGTGAAGCTCGCCGTCATCACCGAGCCTTCCGCCCCCGGCCCCTGCGGCCCGTACCGCTCGATCCGCCCGATCGCCGAATCGGGGAAGAGCGAGACGTAGAACGTCATCGCCTCCTCGGCCTTCTTCCCCTGGAACATCAGGAACGTCGTGACCTTCGCCATGGCCCATCATCCTCCCGAGATCGAGACCTGTCCACCGACACGTCGGCAGGATGCCCGATCCGGGAGATGTGGTCAAGAGTTCATCGCCCGGCTTTCGGGAAGCGGAGCGTCGCGCCGGCCCGGGGCGTCACCTTCGCGGGCGAGCCGCCGGGGGCGAAGGCCGCGGGGAGGTCGAGCGTCAGCGGCGAGCCGTCGGTCGACCGGACGTGGACCTCGATCGCGTCGGCGGTCGCCTTCAGGTCGAGGACGTGGCCCTGGGCGTGGACGCCGGAGACGGCCAGCGAGGGCCAGTTGGACGGCAGTTTCGGGTCGATCTTCAGGCCGTCGCCGCGGGGCTGGACGCCGAGGAAGCCGTAGAGCATGGCCTGCGGGACGAGGATGCTCTCCATGAACTCCTGGTCCATCCCCAGGCCGCCGGCGGGGCCGCCGCCCTGGAGCGTGCCGCGGCCGGGCTTGGCGTAGTAGGCGCGATAGCCGCCTTCGGACTGCACCTCGCCGAACCATTCGGCGATGGTGCGGAGCTTGGCCCAGGCGTCGTCGGGGCCGTGGACCTTCAGGCGCGACAGGACGTCGAAGTACGAGAAGCCCAGCACCGCGCCGCCGTCCTGGACCTGCCCGCCCCAGGGGATCCCTTCGGGGTTCGACCAGACCCATGTGTAGGTCTCGACGTTGCGGCGGGTGGTCGACCGCGGGCCGAATCGCCAGTGGTAGATGTCTTCACCCTGGGACGTGTCGCCGTCGACGACGCGGCGGCCGTCGAGCCAGTCGTACACGGCCTTCGCCCGCTCGTCGGTCGCGATCCCGTAGGCGATCGCCTCGGTGTTCACGAAGACGAAGCCGTAGTCGTGAAGCTTGCCGTCGCGGTCGCGCCAGCCGGCGAACCGGCCGGCCTCGGGGAGCCAGAACGTCGCGTCGAACTTCGCCTTCACGGCGTCGGCCAGCGTGCGGAGGGAGTCGGCGGCGGACGCGCCGTCGGCCGGGATCGCCCACTCGGGATGGTCGACGACCGTCGCTTCGAGGCCGGCCAGGAGGCGGAGGGCGTCGTACAGGTAGATGGTGGCCAGGCCGTCGTCGCCGCCGAACGGGAGGAGGTCCCAGTAGTTGTTGCCGACGCCCTCGCCGTGGATCAGGGTCTTCTCGCCCTTGGGGCCGAACGTCAGCCCGGAACGGCCGCTGTGGCCGACCCAGGGGACGCGGACGAGGTGGTGCTCCTCGATCCCGAACTCCTTCAGCGCGTACCGCATCGCCCCGCGCATGCGGGCGACGTTCGCCTTGAGGAACGGGACGTCGCCGGTCCAGTTGAAGAACTCGGACGAGCCGCGGACGAAGTTGATGTTGGTGATCGGGTGGCGGGTGTCGATGGCCGTGATGATCGACTTGAGCGTGACCGAGGCCCCCTTCGCGCCGTCGAGCCGGAGCTTGACCCGCGTGAGCGTCCCGTCATAGCCCGGGTCGCGGTGGACGGGGACGTTCGCGAACGCCTGGGCGCCCGTCGCGGGGGGATGGGCCATGGCGACGGCCCGGCCGGGCTTCCAGTCGGATTCGCCCTGGAGGAGCCAGGCGATCGACGCCTTCGCGTCGGCGGGCAGGCCGGTCGCGCCCCATTCCGGCCGGATGTACGGGGCGACGAGCGTCTTGCAGGCGAAGGCCGGCGTGGCGAGCGACGCCTCGTCGGCGTCGATGCGCAGCTTCAGGCCGAGCACCGGGTCGAACCCCTCGACGGTCGCGCCGCGGAGTTCCCAGCCGTCGAGGCTCGTCAGGGCCTTGGTCGGGAAGTAGTCCATCAGGTACGCCTCGCCGGCCGTCGAGAAGTACCAGCCGACGCCGCCGGCCTGCTGGAAGGTCGGGAAGGGCCAGCCGTCGCTGTGGGCCAGGCCGCGGTGCTGCTGCATCGCGACGTACCCCTCGTCGTCGATCCGGCGCGACAGGAAGACGTCGCGGTAGTACTCGCGGGCGTGCTTCGCGCCGGCGGCCTCGGTGGCGGCCCAGAGGGTGCCGTGGGGGAGCCAGGCGTCCCAGAGGGTGCAGTTGGTGAAGCCGTCGCGGTGCAGCCAGAACAGGTCGCGGAGCTTCGCCGTCGCGGCCTCCTCGCCCGGGACGTCGAACCGGGGGAAGGCGTCCGAGGGCTGCGCCGCGGCCGTCGCGGCCAGGGTCGAGAGCAGGAGGGCGGCGGGGAGGAGGCGCTTCATGGGGCGGATCCTGGGGAGGGACGGCGGGGAGGGTCGGGCGAGGCCCGCACGGCCGTTCTACCGCGCCGCGGCGGTCGGTTCCAGGGAGCGGCGGAAGGCGCATCTTTTGGAACCTGACGGAAGGTCGCGGGCTCGCGGACGTCTTCCCCCCTCGCGGGGGAAGACAGACCGCGAAGCGGTCAGATGAGGGGGACGCGAAGCACAGGCGCCGTCGGGAGCCGACGGGCCGCCTGATCGGCCTTTGTCGCAACCCGACGATTTTCTCGCGCGTCGTCCCCCTCATCCGGCCCTCCGGGCCACCTTCCCCCGCGAGGGGGGAAGGCCGTTACGATGGCCTCTCAACTCCCCGTGCGATCCGGCGAAAGCCAAAGGCCCACCCGCCGCGGGCTCGCGCTTGCGTCGCGCCGGCCGCAATGCCACGATGAAGCCCGGCCGCCCCGACGGCGCGGCGGTCGGACCCATCCAACCCGAAGGACGGATTCATGCGACGATCCATCGCCCTGCTCGTGGCCGCCGCGGCGCTCGCGGGGCCGGCCCGCGCCGGCGACCTGCGCATCGAGCGGATCTTCGGGCCGGAGGTGAAGACCGGCCCGTACAAGCACCCGGCCGGGATCACCGAGCTGTCCAGCGGCGACTTCTACCTCGTCTATTACGGCGGCGAGGGGGAGTACGCCACGGACACGGGCGTCTTCGGCTCGCGGCTGAAGAAGGGGGCGAAGGAGTGGTCGGCCCCGGCCCGGATCGCGCACGACCCGTTCCATTCGGTCGGCAACGCGGTGGTCTGGGAGGCCCCCGACGGCCTGGTCTGGCTGTTCTACGTCGTCCGCTACGGCGAGACGTGGTCGAACTCCCGGGTCGCGGCCAAGCTGTCGCGCGACGGGGCCGATACCTGGTCGGACGCCTCGCTGCTGGTGCTGGAGGAGGGGACGCTCGTCCGCAACCGGCCGATCGCCACGGCCGACGGCTCGTACCTGCTGCCGCTCTACCACGAGACGGGCCACGACACCGAGATGAGCGGGCCCGACACCTACTCGTTCTTCCTGCGCTACGACCCGAAGACGAAGGCGTGGAGCCCCACCGGGCGGATCGTCTCGCCGAAGGGGAACCTCCAGCCGGCGCCGGCGGAGTTGTCACCCGGGAAGCTCGTGGCCTACTGCCGACGCGCGGGGGACTACAAGCCCGAGACCGTCGGCCACGTCGTCCGGTCGGAGTCGGCCGACGGCGGGCTGACGTGGAGCGAGGGGGCGGATTCGGCCTTCCCGAACCCGAACGCGGCCGTCGACCTGCTGAAGACCCGCGCGGGGAACCTGCTGCTGGTCTACAACGACAGCATGAGCCGCCGCACCCCGCTGACCGTCGCCCTCTCGCCGGACCTCGACCGCGCCTGGCCCGTCAAGCGCGACATCATCGGCGGCGACGGCGACTACGGCTACCCGATGGCCATCCAGGCGAAGGACGGCCTCATCCACGTCGTCTACACCTCCGACCGCCGCTCCGTCGTCAACCGCGCCGTGTTCGACGAGGCGTGGGTCGAGGGGCGCTAAAACCTCATTCGCAGAGATCGTCCCCATGCCCCGCATCGTCCTGTTCGGCTCGTCCAACACCGACATGACCGTCCGCACGCCGAGGCTCCCCGAGCCGGGGGAGACGGTGCTGGGGGGGGCGTTCGCCACCACGCCCGGCGGCAAGGGGGCGAACCAGGCCGTCGCCGCGAGCCGCGCGGGGGCCGAGGTGGTCTTCGTGACGGCCGTCGGCGACGACGACCTCGGCCGCCAGGCGCTCGAACGCTACCGCGGCGAGGGGATCGACGTCTCCCGCGCGAAGGTCGTCCCGGGCGTGGCGTCGGGCGTGGCGCTCATCTTCGTGGCGGACGACGGCGAGAACATGATCGCCGTGGCCTCCGGCGCGAACCTGGAGCTGACGCCCGACGACGTGGCGGCCCTCCCCGACGACCTGTTCCGCGCCGGCGACGTCCTGCTCGCCGGCCTGGAGATCCCGGCGGCCACCGCCCTCGCCGCGATGAAGCGGGGGCGCGAAGCCGGCATGACGGTGATCCTCAACCCGGCCCCCGCGCCCAAGGCCGGCGACCCGATCGTCGCCGAGCTGCTGGCCGCGGCCGACGTCGTCACGCCCAACCGCGGCGAGGCCCGCGCGCTCGCCGGCGAGGGGGGGAAGGACGACCCGGCGTCCGTCGCCGACCGGATCCGGGCCCGGGGCCCGAGGACGGTGGTCCTCACCCTGGGGCGGGGGGGGTGCCTGGCGACGACCGGCACCGAGGTGTACGAGGTCCCCGGCCGTCGCGTGCAGGCGGTGGACGCCGTGGGCGCGGGGGACGCCTTCAACGGGGCCCTGGCCGCCGTCCTGGCGGAAGGCCGGCCGCTGGGCGAGGCCCTGGCCTGGGCCACGGCCGCCGCCGCCCTCGCCGTGACGCAGCCCGGGGCCCAATCCGCCCTGCCGACGCGGGAGCAGATCGACCGCTTCGTCCACGTCGAGGGCTGAGCCGGGGGGTGCCGCCGCCGTCAGGACCCGGACTTCCCGGAGAAACGATTCATGTCGTCGGCCGTCGCGGGCCGATCGCTTCTAGTAACGACACGGGCGCGGCGCGAGCCGATGCGTCGCGTCGTGGTTGGCATGTCGGACGGGCAGGCGTCGTCGACGACCCCCAACGCGGTGCTCCCACTCGCCCCCCTTCCCGGGGGAGGCGAGACGTACGGCGGCGACGGGCGCGGCGCGTGAGCGTCGCGGCCTTCGCACCGGCGGAGGCGGCGCCTGCCCTTCCAGACCCCTCCCCTCGGAGCCGTCGGCCCGCCGTTCAGGCGTGCTCGTGCTCGCGGACGGTGACGTAGACCTCCTGGCAGGTCTCCGCGATCTTCTCGCCCAGCCCCTGGTGCTTGGTCTCCAGCTGGGCGGAGTACATCCCCAGCATCCGGCACAGGAAAGCCCCCTGGCAGGGGTCGCCTTCCTGCACGAGATGGTCGAGCGACTCCTCGATCTGGTCGGCCAGGTAGAGGAGGAACTGCGCCTGGCCCTTGATCTCGGCCAGGAAGCGGCGCAGGTCGGGCGAGATGGCGTCGCGAGGGGCGGCGGGGTGCTCGGCCCCCTCGTCGTGGGGGGCGAACTCGTGCAGGGCGGGGACGCCGTTCTCGGTGGAGGCGCTCATGACAGGTCTCCGGCCGCGAAGGTGGCGGGGGCCTCGGGCGACTGGACCATCGCGTCGAGCATGTCGCACAGGTCGGCGATGGAGTCCATGTGCCGGCTCTCCTGGCGGAGGTTGGCCGTGTGCATCTCGACGAGCTGCTTGATGAAGATCCGGGTCCCCGGGTCGGTCTCGTCCTGGAACCGCTCGACGTCGGCGACGGCGGCGCGGACGAGGTAGTCGAGGAACTGGAGCTTGCCGCGGATCGAGACCGAGAGCCCGGCGAGCGTGGAGCCCCCCGAGGCTGCCGGCGGAGCAGAGAGTTGGGTCATCCTTGGTGCGTCTCCGGTCCGGTGGCGGGACGCCTCGGCGAGGCGTCAGCGTCCGTGCGGGATGTCGATCGAGTGCGAGGCTTCCCGATCATGGGAAACCGATTTCACCTGGAGGTTACTCAGACCCGCCCCCCGTTGCAAGCGGAAAGCCGTCGCGTGGCGGTTCCGCCGGCCCCCCGCGCGGGGTACAAACGGGGGCGCGGGGGCGGGCGTCGCCCCCGGTGACGTTCGCCCCCGGGAGGACCGCAACGATGTCGCGCAACGTGGACCGTCGGGGCCTGCTCATGGCCGGCGCCGGCGCCGCCTGGCTGGGGCCGGGGGCCTTTTCGCGGGCGTCCGCGAGGGCCCCCCGGAAGAGGATCTTGTATTTCACGAAGAGCGCCGGGTTCCTGCATTCCGTCGTCGACCGCCGGGGGGAAGCCCTGGCGCACTCGGAGAGGATCCTGACGGAGGTCGGCGCGGCGCACGGCTTCGAGGTCGTCGCCTCGAAGGATGGGCGGCTGTTCGAGCCCGACCGGATCGGCGCGTGGGACGGCTTCGTCTTCTATGCGTCGGGCGACCTGTCGACCCCCGGGACGGACGGCGAGCCGCCGCTGTCGGCCGACGGCGAGAAGGCCCTGCTGGACGCCGTCCGCGGCGGCAAGGGGTTCGTGGGGATCCACCCGGGGAAGCTGGCGGTCCAGGAGGAGAGGGAGCGGGGGGTGGACGACCCACTCGGCCGCATGGTCGGCGGCGAGTTCATCTCGCACGGGCCGCAGCAGGTCGCGACGGTCGCGGTCGCCGACCCGAAGTTCCCCGGCTTTCCCGGCGGCTTCGGCCGCTCGCCCTCGTTCCGCCTGCACGACGAATGGTACGCCCTGCGGGGGATGCCCGAGGACCTGCACGCCATCCTCGTCCTGCGCACCGAGGGGATGGAGGGCCCGGAGTATCGCCGGCCCGACTATCCGATCACCTGGGCCCGCAAGCACGGCGACGGCCGCGTCTTCTACACCGGCCTGGGCCATCGCGAGGACGTCTGGACCAACCCCGACTTCCAGTCGCTCCTCCTGGGCGCGCTCGCCTGGTCGACCGGCCTCGCCGACGCCGACCTGACGCCCAACCTCAAGGACGTCGCCCCCGGGTACGCCACGCTGCCGGCCTGAACGCCGGCCCCTGGTTCCGCCGCCCGCCGGCGCGGTGTACAACGAAAGGATCGGGCCCGGGCGAGGTCCGGGCCCGCCGACAGCGATCCCGAAGGAGAACCGCAACGATGTCGCGCAACGTGAACCGCCGAGAACTGCTCCTGGCCGGCGCCGGAGCCGCCTGGCTCGGCTCGGGCGTCCTCTCCCGGGCCGTCGGGGCGTCGGCGAAGGCCCCCAAGAAGATCCTCTACTTCACGAAAAGCTCCGGCTTCCAGCACTCGGTCATCACCCGCCAGGGGGAGGCCCTGGCGCATTCGGAGAAGATCCTGACGGAGATCGGCAAGGAGCACGGCTTCGACGTCGTCGCCTCCAAGGACGGCCGGCTGTTCGAGCCCGACAAGATCGGCGAGTGGGACGGCTTCGTCTTCTGCACCACCGGCGACCTGACCACCCCCGGCACCGACAAGACGCCCCCGCTCTCCGCCGACGGCGAGAAGGCGTTCCTCGACGCCATCCGCAAGGGGAAGGGCTTCGTCGGCATGCACTGCGCCGCCGACACCTTCGGCCACTTCGGCGCGCGGAACAAGGGAGCCGAGGACCCGTACATCCGGATGATCGGCGGCGAGTTCGTCTCGCACGGGCCGCAGCAGGTCGCCACCCTGGAGGTCGTCGACCCCAAGTTCCCCGGCCTGGCCGACGGCTTCGGCAAGGCGTCGTCGTTCAAGATCAACGACGAATGGTACTCGCTGAAGAACCTCCCCGAGGACCTGCACGTCATCCTGGTGCAGAAGACCGCGGGCATGGAAGGCAAGGACTACCAGCGCCCGGACTACCCCGCCACCTGGGCCCGCAAGTACGGCGACGGCCGCGTCTTCTACACCAGCATGGGCCATCGCGAGGACGTCTGGACCAACCCGAACTACCAGTCGCTCCTGCTGGGCGCGCTCGCCTGGTCGACCGGCCTCGCCGACGCCGACCTGACGCCCAACATCAAGCAGGTCACGCCCGAATACGCCAAGCTGCCGGCGTGACGCGGCGGGCCTATCCGGGGAATCGCGCCGGCGGCGTTCTCACGCGCCGGCGCGACGACCTAGGGTTGGATGGCGGTCGCGGGCGACCGCGCAGTCTGCATCCAACCCGAGAGGTGGCGCCGTGAGCGTATCGCGAACGTCCTGCTTCAGCATGGCCGCCGGGCTCGCCCTGATCGCCGGAGTCGCCTGGATGTCCCAGGGGTCGGCCGGCGGCATGGCCCTGAACGTCATGCAGGTCCCCAGCGACCGGCCGAGGATCGCCGCGTCGGAGATCCTGTCTCGGTTCCCGAAGGCGAAGCACGAGGAGTTCATGCGCCGGGCCATCGCCAATTCGCGGAAGGCCGGCGTGGAGTACAAGACCGGCGGCGCGTTCGGCGCGGTGATCGTGGACGGGGACGGCGCGGTGATCGCCGACGGCATGAACCACGTCGTCGCCCAGAACGACCCGACCTGGCACGGCGAGATGCACGCGATCCGCCAGGCCTGCGCCCTGCTGAAGAAGCCCAAGCTCGAAGGGTGCATCCTCTACACCTCGTCCGAGCCCTGCCCGATGTGCCTGGCCACGGCCTACTGGGCCTCCGTCGACGGCATCGTCTACGGCGCGAAGGTGGAGGACTCCAAGAAGTACGGCAACTTCGACGACGCCTTCATCTACGAGCAGTTCGCCGCGCCCCCCGCGGACCGCGCCATCTCCCAGCAGAGCCTCCTGCGCGACGAGGCCGTCGAGGTCTGGAAGCAGTACCACGACCGGGCCGACAAGGTCGACTACTGAGGGGCCGCCCCGGGCGGCTCAATAGGCGTCGGAGCCGACGACCTCGCCGCCGGCGCGGGTGCCCAGGGCCTTGAGGACGTCGGGCGCGATCGTCTCCTTGAGGAACCGGACCGAGCCGTCGGCCATGGCGAAGTTCGCGCCGCCGGGGTGCTGGCTGCCGAACGAGCCGACGCGGCGGGCGTCGAAGATCGCGAAGTCCGCCTGGCTCCCCGCCTGGCCGTCCTTGTTCGCGAACGAGAACGGCAGCCTGTAGTTGATCGGGGCGAACGTGCTCATGGTCACGTCGCTGAGCCCGAAGTTCCCGCCCGAAGGCGCCCACCAGCCCCACATCCACATCGGCTCGGTCGTCCAGCCGGCGTCGGCGAAGGTGTCGTAGTTGCGGTCGACGTGGTTCCGCTCGCCGAAGAACAGCGTGTTGGAGAGGCCGTCGACCACCTCCGCCGGGCGCACCTGGCGGAAGTTCGGGGCCGCCGGCCCGGTCGCGTGGAAGACGCCGTCCGAGGTCAGCGAGGCCGGCGGGTGCGACTGCGTCCCCCCGTTGCCGCCGTAGCTCGCGATCCCGTACCAGCGGTCGCCGCTCGGCACCGGGTTCTGCTGGATGACGTCGGACGGGCAGAGCAGCGCCGCGAAGACGTACGACGTGTTGGCCGTCGACCCCAGCGTGTTGTCGAGCGGGTCGGCGAAGTTCCAGCGGTTGAACAGCGCCTGCTGCTCCAGGAACGGGAGCAGGTTGACGAACAGGGAGTACCCCCGGAACTTCGGCGCCGCCGCGAAGTTCATCTTGATCTGCCCCGGCGGGAAGACCCCCTGGGCGCTCTCGTAGTTGTGGGCCGCCAGGGCGAGTTGCTTCAGGTTGTTCGTGCATTGGATCCGCCGCGCCGCCTCCCGCGCCGCCTGCACGGCGGGGAGCAGCAGGGCGATGAGGACGGCGATGATCGCGATCACGACCAGCAGCTCGATCAGCGTGAAGCCGCGGCGGCCTTCGGGTGCGCGATTCATCGGGCCTCCTCCCCGGCCGGGGCCGAGCGGACGGTGATCGACTCGACCATGCGGGCCCATCGCGCCTGGCGCTTCTCGCCCGGGGCGACGATCCGGAACGGCCCCTGCGGCTCGGCCATGGGACGGCCGTCGCGGCGGTCGGCCAGGATGACGACCTTGTCGCTGAATTCCGGATCCAGCTCCAGCAGGGCGAAGACCACGCGGTAGCCGTCGGCCGCCTCCACCACGACGTAGCTCGCCGCGGCTTTCCCCCGCTTCTCCGGTCCCGACGCGATCCCCGCACGCCCGAGGACGTCCCAGAGCCGCACGCCCTCGAATTCGGCCGTCGCGCCGCCGTGATCGGTCGCCTTCACAGTCGTCCGCGGCAGGCCCGCGAGGTCCGCCGCCGAGAGCTTCAGGGGCGTCGCCACCTCGCCGCCGACCCGCACGCCGGGCGTCGGCTCCTGCGCCGTCGTGGCGCCGACGAGGACGCCCGCCAGCAGCAGGACGAGGCCCGCAAGCCGGCCGGGCGACTTGAACGTCGCTGAAATGGACACGATGATGACTCCGAAGGTAGGAAGCCGCCAGCCACGATCATGACTTCACCGCGACAGGATCGTAGCGGACCAGGATATCGCCCCGCGGCCCCGGGCACAAGCCGCCCCGATGGGAGAGCCCCATGTCCGACGCCCCCCTCCATTGCAGCCTGCGGGCGATGCGCACGACCCGCGGCTGGTCGCAGGAGGACGTGGCGCGACGAGCGGGGATCTCGCGGGCCGGCGTGGGGGCGATCGAGGCCGGCCGGCTCGTCCCCTCCACGGCCGCGGCCCTGGCGCTGGCGGCGGCGTTCGGCTGCCGGGTCGAGGACCTGTTCCGGCTGGACGGCGCGGCGGGGCCGGGCGAGGTCGAATGGGCCTGGCCGCCCGATCGCCTCCCGGCCCGCTACTGGCTGGCGGAATCGGCCGGGCGGGTGCGGGCGTACCCGACCGAGCCGACGCCGAGGGGCGGCCCCGCGCACGACGGCGTGGCGCGCGCGGGCTCGCCGCGACTGATCGACGGCGCGGAGCCCGGCCGGACGCTGGTCGTCGCCTCGTGCGACCCGGCCGCGGCCCTGCTGGCCGACGCCTACGAGCGCGCGACGGGCTTCCGGATGCTGGTCCTCCCCCGGTCGAGCGGCCGGGCGACCGAGCTGCTGGCCGCGGGCCTGGTCCACGCGGCCGGGCTCCACCTGGCCGGCGACGACGAGCCCGACGCCAACGCCGAGGCCGTCCGGGGCCGCATCGGGGGGGGCTCGCGGCTCCTGCGGCTCGCCCGCTGGGAGGAGGGGCTGGCCCTGGCGCCGGGCGTCGCCGCGCGCACGGTCGCCGCGGCCCTGCGGGCCGACCTGGCGTGGGTCGGCCGCGAGCCCGGCTCGTCCGCCCGCGTCTGCCTGGACCGGCTCCGGCCCAGACGCCCCGGGCCCCGCATCACGGCGCGCGACCACCGCGGCGTCGCCGAGGCCGTCCGCAACGGCTGGGCCGAGGCCGGCGTCTGCCTTCGGCTCGCCTGCGAGGAGGCCGGCCTGGCCTTCCTGGGCGTCCGGACCGACCACTACGACCTGGCCTTCCGCGAGCGCGACGCCGAGGATCCGCGGATCCGTGGCCTCGTCCGCGTCGCCCGATCGGCCTCCCTCCGCGACCTCCTCGCCGACCTCCCCGGCTACCGCCCGGACGACGCCGGCGAAGTCCGGCCCGTCCCGGACGAGTCCTGACGGGCCGCCCGGCTCACCTCGCCAGGTCGACGAACGCGACGTGCGACGGGTTGCCGACCGGGACGTACAGGCCGGTGAAGGCCAGCGCGCCGGAACGGGGGTCGACGCGGAAGACGGTGACGTGGTCCGCCCGCTGGTTGCAGCAGTAGAGGAACCGGCCGGTCGGGTCCAGGCTGAAGCTGCGCGGGTAGTTCCCCCGGGTCGGCTCCTCGGCGACGTACGTCAGCGTCCCGTCCGGGCCGACGGCGAAGATGCTGATGGCGTCGTGCAGCCGGTTCCCCGCGTAGACGAAACGGCCGTCGGGCGCGACCAGGATCTCCGACGTGAAGTTGCTCCCGGCGTACCCCGGCGGCAGCGACGAGATCGTCCGCCGCGGCGTCAGCCGGCCGGCCTCGTAGTCGAACAGGACGACGGTCGAGCCTTCTTCCTGGATCGAGTAGAGCCAACGGCCGTCGGGGTGGAAGTGGACGTGCCGCGGCCCGTCGCCCGGCGGCAGCGACACGAACGGCGGGTCGGCCGGCGACAGCTTCC
>MKTT01000119.1:18970-119199 GCA_001898385.1 Planctomycetales bacterium 71-10 | reverse complement strand
AGGCGGCGCGCCGCCTTCCCTCGTCCCCGCCGGGGCGTGAACGGTTACGCTCGTGGAGCATTACTTCCGTTATGCCGAGTGGTCCGCCGAGGCCGATCGTTTCGACACTCCCGAGGAGCTGCGTGACGAGTTGGAAGTCCGCTATGGGGCGGCCTACTGGCTCGATCTCTTGCGCAACGTCGGGTCGGAACATTGGAATATCATCGATTACTATCTGGCCCATTTCTCGGGTGAATTCTACACCTGGAGCGGCTATCGGCCGCTCCACCCGGGGCATCGCCTTGCCGCCGTCGGTCTGATCGAGGATCTTATCGGACGTCCCGACGAATTCGCCCTGTTCGATGGGACGTGGCGGACGCCGGAGGTCGTGGAGATCGCCGAGGCGATGTACCGGGGGCGTTATTTCTCTTCGATGCCGGCCCTGGCCGAGGCCCTGGTGAGGGCCGGATGCGACGAGAAGCATGTCCTCGACCACTGCCGGTCGGGACGGACGCATGCTCGCGGCTGCTGGGCCATCGACCTGATCCTGAAGAAATTATGAGCGACGCGAGGCGGAGGCCGCTAGCCGCGTCGAACCGGTTCCTCCCCGAGTCACACCGCGTCCTTGAATCACCCCTCCGCACGCCCCTAAGATGACGGTGCGATCCGGGCGTCGCGCCTCCGGTGGCGAGGCGATGAGGAGACGGTTCAAGGTAGGGTTGATGGGCGAGGACGATTATCTCCGAGAGATCGCCTCGCACCGCATCCCCGCGGAGGAACTGCCGTATTTCCTGGAGATGCCGAGCTTCCGGGCCCGATGGGCACGGCTCGGGCTGATCGACTCCGACCTCCACGTCCTCCAGATGAGATTGGCCGCGCGGCCGGACGCCGGGGCGGTCGTGGCGGGGACGAACGGGGTCCGCAAGCTGCGCTTTTCGGCCGCCGGGTCGAACGTCGGCAAGAGCGGGGCCTTTCGGGTCTTCTAGGTCAACCTGGTCGAGCACGACGTCGTGATCCTGACGTCCGTCCTGGCCAAGACCGAGCAGGACGACCTCTCCAGGGCCCAGCGGAACGCCCTCGCCGGCCTGGTCGCCCAGCTCCGGGCCCGAATTCGAGAACAGGAGGCGCCCATGAACGACGAGAGCGGCCCCGCCTTCGGAGACGAGATGATCGCCGATCTCCGGGGGCTCGTCGACGCCCTCCGGTCGGGCGAACCGCTGGAGAAGAGGTACACCGTCAGGACGGTCAGGATCGACCTGGAACCGAAAACCTACGGGCCGGAGGAGATCAAGGCCGTGCGGGCGAGGTTCGGCGCGAGCCAGGCGCTCCTCGCCAAGTTCCTGGGGGTGGGCGTCCAGGCGGTCCGGAAGTGGGAGCAGGGCGAGCGGCGGGTCCCCGCCATGGCGGCCCGTCACCTGGACGACCTCCAGGAGTTCCCCGACATCTGGGCCAGGCGCGTCCGGTTCGTGGAGAAATGACCCGCCGGACGGCGAGGCGTCCGCGTCGCCGCATGGGCTCGACGGGGTCGCCGCATCCTTGAATCGCCCATCCGCACGCCCCTAAGATGACGGTGTAACCGGACCGCCCGCAGGGGATGCGGGCCGCGTCCCCTCTCTCCCCGCCCGCCTCGGCGACTCCGGAAAGGACGTGTGCATGGCCACCGCCACCAAGCCCAAAGCCAAGACCTCGGCCTCGTACCAGACCAAGCTGCTGATCGACGGCAAGTTCCGCGACGGCGTGGAGGGCAAGACTTTCGCGACGGTCAACCCGGCCACCGAGGAGGTCATCGCCAACGTCGCCGAGGGGACGGCCGCGGACGTCGACCTGGCCGTCAAGGCGGCTCGCAAGGCGTTCGACTCCGGGCCGTGGGCCAAGATGGACGCCCGCGACCGCGGCCGGCTGCTGTACCGGCTCGCGGACCTCATCGAGGCCAACGTCGACGACCTCGCGGCGCTGGAGACGCTGGACAACGGCAAGCCGCTGAAGGAGGCCCGCCACGGCGACCTGCCGCTGGTGATCGACTGCCTGCGGTACTACGCCGGCTGGGCCGACAAGCTGACGGGCGACACCATCCCCGTCCGCGGCGACTACTTCTGCTACAGCAAGCGCGAGCCCGTCGGGGTGGTCGGCCAGATCATCCCGTGGAACTTCCCGATGCTGATGGTCGCGTGGAAGTGGGGCCCGGCCCTGGCCGCCGGCTGCACCATCGTCATGAAGCCGGCCGAGCAGACCCCGCTGACCGCCCTCCGCATGGGCGAGCTGGCGATGGAGGCCGGCTTCCCCGCCGGCGTCATCAACCTCGTCAACGGCTTCGGGCCGTCCGCCGGCGCGCCGCTGGTGGCGCACAAGGGGGTCGACAAGATCGCCTTCACCGGCTCGACCGAGGTCGGCAAGATCATCATGAGCGACGCGGCGAAGACCCTGAAGCGGGTCACGCTGGAGCTGGGCGGCAAGAGCCCGAACATCGTCTTCGCCGACGCCGACCTCGACGCGGCCGTCGACGGCGCCATGCTCGGCCTGTTCCTCAACCAGGGCCAGTGCTGCTGCGCCGGCAGCCGCCTGCTGGTGCAGGACAAGGTGTATGACAAGATGGTCGAGAAGCTGGCCGAGGCCACGAAGAAGCGGAAGGTGGGCGACCCGTTCGCGGCCGACACCGACCAGGGGCCTCAGATCGACAAGGCCCAGTTCGACAAGATTTTGGGCTACATCGCCAAGGGGAAGGAGCAGGGGGCCCAGTGCGTGACCGGCGGCGACCGCGCCGGCGACAAGGGCTTCTTCATCCAGCCGACGGTCTTCGCCGACGTGCAGGACCACATGGCCATCGCGACCGACGAGATCTTCGGGCCGGTGATGCAGGTGCTGAAGTTCAAGGACGTCGAGGAGGTCGTCGAGCGGGCGAACTCGACCGACTACGGCCTGGCCGCCGCCGTCTGGTCGCGCGACATCGGCAAGGCCCACAGCCTGGCCGACCGCCTGCGGGCCGGCACCGTCTGGATCAACTGCTACGACGTTTTCGACGCCGCCGCCCCCTTCGGCGGCTTCAAGGCCAGCGGCATCGGCCGCGAGCTGGGCTTCAAGGCCCTGGAGAACTACACCGAGCACAAGACGGTGACCGTCTCGCTGAAGTGACGCGAGGCATCGAGGATCGAGGGGGCGGCCCCGGGCGCTCGGCCCGGGGGCGCCCCTTTCCGATTCGAAAGGCGTCCGCTCAGGGGCGGCGTCGCCGCGCCGCGAGGGCCGCGAGGGAGGCCGCGCCGACCCCGGCCAGGCCGAGCGCGGAGGGTTCGGGGACGGGGGTGACCGTCAGCGAGGCGTCGTCCCAGAACGTCGGGCCGACCGAGGGGGCGACCGTCTTGAACGCGATCGTGATCGGCAGGCCCAGGGCGACGTCCGCCGCCTGCACGGTGTAGGAGAGGCTCAGGCGGGTGTAGACGTCGTTCCCCACGACGACGTCGGGGGTGAATTGCGACCACGTCGGGTTGCCGGCGCTGATCTGGGCCAGGATGATGCTGCCGGCGGCGAACTGGTCGGGATCGGAGGGGTCGGCCTGGCCGGCGACCAGGTAGAAGACGCCGGCTCGCCCGCCGTCGGCGTCGTCGCCCAGCGTGCCGAAATCGATGGCCGCCTCCAGGACGTCGCCCGCCCGGAGCGGGACGGCGACCGTCTGGCTCATCATGCGCCCCCAGTTGTTGATGAACGCCGACTGGCCCCCGGCCGGGCGGCCGAACTCGGCGTTGCGACGGGCCAGGCCGTGGTCGGACCCCGTGCCGTTTTCGACGGGCGTCGCGTAGGTCCAGCCCGAGATCCCGGAAATCGCGACGTCGTACAGCGGGGTCGTCGGATCCGAGAAGATCGCCTTCGCCTGGCCGATCGGCACGCCCGACTGCCCCGGCCCCAGGATCGGCGCGGCTTCGAAATCGCCGTTGACGAGCAGATTCGCCCGCGACGACGAGGCCGTCGCCAGGGCGGCGAGGGTGGCGAGGATTCGCGTCGTCCGCCCAATCATTCGTGGATTCACGGCCCGGTCTCCTTGCACGATCGAATGGATCGCCCCGCGATCGGGTCTCCTCCCGGCGCGTACGGCGCCGCGTGTCGAGCGGGGCGGCGGCGCGTCGCAATCGGGTGCCGGCCGCATATCCGATATGCGTGATCGGCCCCCGCGACCCGGACGACTCTTTCGGAAATCTTGGAGATTTCCCGCGGCCGGTCCTTGAGGAGTTTCGACTTGCGAGGTCGGGCCCGGAGGCGTCCGGGATTCGGGCCCGACCGCCGATCGTGCAGAGAGGTGCGGGGTTCGGGCGCACCGCGATCCAGGCGAGGGCCGATCGGTCCGATGAGGGTAGGCGCGAGACGACGTCTCCGAAGGCCGGCGGTCGTCGCGCGGCCCCCGGGGGCGGTCGGTCCGTCGTCAGTCGGCCTTCCTCGCCTTCGATTGCTTGGACGGCTTGCCGATGGACTTCATCGGGTTGTTGGGCATGGAGCTGGTGACCTTGGACATGTCGATGTTGTCGGGCATGCCCGGGGTGAGGTCGTTGGGGGAGCCGCCGCAGCCGCCGAGGAGGGCCGCGGCGAGGGCCGTCGCGGCCCAGGACGTACGCGTCCGGATCGTCATCGCAAACTCCTGGGGGTCGGGATCAGTAGGCGTCGGAGCTGATGACCTCGCCGCCGTTGCGGGTGCCGAGGGCCCACCAGGTCGGGAGGCTGACGCTGTCCTTGATGAACTTCACCGAGCCGTCGGCCATGCCCACGTTGACGCCGCCGGAGTGGTTGCTCGTCGGGGGCAGCGAGTCCTGGGCCGAGCCGTCGGGCCCCGCGAAGGAATTGCTGGCGTAGCACGTCAGGCTGTTGGGCGCGCCGACATGGTTGTAGCGGCTGACGACGTAGTTCCAGGGGTAGCCCACGATCCAGAGCCTGCCGTTGAATTCGGCGTTGCCCAGCGTCGTCGGCGGGAGCGACTTGCACGCGGCCAGCAGGGCCAGGGTCGTCGGCGTGCCGGGGGTGGCGTTGTTGAGCGTGACCGCGACGCCCGCCGGGAAGGCCGCCCGCTTCGCCAGGGCGCCGCTCCCGGGCCGGACGTCCTTCTTGTCCTTAATGCCGAGCATCCGCTCGCTGAACAGGGCGGTGTTGGAGGTGCCGTCGGTGATCGACTCGAGGCCGATCGCATTCGTCGTCGGCGCGTTGGCGCTGTCGCCCCAGAACGGGGACAGGCAGGTGCCGCTGAACGTGCGGATCTCGCCGGGGCCGCCCCAGTTCCCCATGTAGTTCGTCGCGCCGTTCGGGGGCTGCGGACGCTCCCCGGCGCCGTCCGAGGGGCAGAGGTAGGCGGCGAGCTGCGTGAAGCAGACGGTGGTGTTGATCCCCATCACATTGGTGCCGGGGTCGATCCACGAGAATGAGGAGTTGAAGGCGTTGAAGAGGGGCTGTTGCTCGATGAACGGGAGCAGGCCGACGGTCCAGGCGTAGCTCCAACTGTCCCCGCCGTTCCCCTTGATCCCCATGACGGTGGCGTTCGACCCGGCCGGGAACAGGTCGCCCATCGGCAGGACGTTGCCCTGGGCGACGTAATTGTGGGCCGCGAGCCCGAGCTGCTTCAGGTTGTTGACGCACTGGGCCCGGCGGGCGGCCTCGCGGGCCGACTGGACGGCCGGCAAGAGGAGGGCGATGAGGACGGCGATGATGGCGATCACCACCAGCAATTCGATCAGCGTGAAGCCGCGGCGACGTGACGGCATAGGCCCTGGACTCCGGCGATCAGGAGGTTTCGGCGCGAAACGCGGCGGGCGGCACGACCCGACCGCGCGGATCGCGATCGACGTAGGAGTTCAGACAATTACTGCAAACGGGCCTGTTTTACAAGGTTTTAATGTCCAGGATTGGATATTAAGATGCGAGCGGGGACCGGGTCGACGGGCGTGGACGGGGCCGAGGATGGGCGCGCGCGAACGCCTCCGCGAGGGCCGGCGGCCGTCGCGGAGGCGTGCGTGTGTTCGCCCCTCGTCGAGGGGGCGAGGGGCGTCAGGAGCCGAGCCAGCTCGGCAGCTCGCCCTGGGCGGGGAGCTTGACGAGGCGGACGCTGAGGATGTCCGGGTGCTTGGCGATGGCGTCGAGGGCCTCCTGCGAGGGGATGCCGTCGAGGTTGACGACGCCGATGGCCTCGCCGCCGGCCTTCTCGCGGCCGACGTTCATCTGGGCGATGTTCACGCCCAGGTCGCCCAGGGTGGTCCCCAGGAAGCCGATCAGGCCGGGGCGGTCGTTGTGCGTGAAGATCAGCACCGGGCCGTCGAAGTGGGCGTCGAGCTGGAACGAGCCCAGCCGCACCAGCCGCAGGTATTCCTTGCCGAAGAGGGTGCCGGCGGCGACGTAGGTCTTCTTGTCGGTGGTCACCTCGGCCTGGATCAGCGTGCCGAAGTCGCCGGGGGCGTCGACGGCCTTCTCCTCGATGACCAGCCCGCGCTCGCGGGCGAACGGCAGGGCGTTGACCAGGTTGACGCTCTGGTCCAGGGACGCCTCCATCAAGCCGGCGGCGAAGCAGGCGGTCAGGAGCTTGGTGTTCTTGTTGGCGGCCTCGCCGCGGTAGGTGAGCACGGCCTTGCTGATCGCGCCCCGGTCCATCTGGGCGTGCAGCGTCCCCAGCCGCCAGGCCAGGTCGAGGTGGCCGCGGAGGGCCTGCATCTCGGCCCGGTCCAGGGTCGGCGTGTTGACGGAGCAGCGGACCTGGCCGCGGATCAGGTAGTCGCACAGGAGCCTGGCGGCCTCGATGGCCACGTTGACCTGGGCCTCCTCGGTGGAGGCGCCCAGGTGGGGCGTGACGACCGACTTCGCGTGGGCGACGATCGGGTCGCCGGCCGGCGGCGGCTCGGTTTCGAAGACGTCGACCGCGACGCCCGCGACCTTGCCGGAGTTCAGCGCCTCCAGCAGCGCGGCGTCGTCGATCAGGCCGCCGCGGGCGCAGTTGATGATCCGGACGCCCGGCTTCATCGACTCGATGGCCTTCGCCGAGACGACGTGGCGGGTCTCGGGGGTCAGCGGGGTGTGCAGGGTGATGTAGTCGCAGTGGGGCCAGAGGTCGTCGAGCTTGGGGACGAACTCGACGCCGTGCTCCTGGGCCTTCTCGGCCGAGAGGAGCGGGTCGTAGCCCAGCACCTTCATCTCGAAGCCGAGGGCCCGCTGGGCCACGGCCAGGCCGACGCGGCCGAGGCCGACGACGCCCAGGGTCTTGCCTTCCAACTGGACGCCGGTGAGGGCGTTGCGGTCCCACTTGCCGGCCTTCAGGCTGGCGTCGGCCTTGGCGGTGTTGCGGGAGACGGCCAGCATCAGGGCCATGGTCTGCTCGGCGGTGGAGATCGTGTTGCCGCCGGGCGTGTTCATCACGACGATGCCCTGCCTGGTCGCGGCGGGGACGTCGATGTTGTCGACGCCGACGCCGGCCCGGACGATCGCCTTGAGCCGGGCCTGGCCGTCCAGGACGTCGGCCGTGAGGGTCGTCCCGGAGCGGATGGCGATCCCGTCGGCCTCCTTCAGGGCCTCCTTCAACGCCGCCGGGTCCTTGGCCAGTTTGGTGTCGACGACGACCTCGACGCCCTGCTCGGCGCGGAGGAGGGCCAGGCCTTCTTCGGACAGCTTGTCGGTCACGAGCACGCGGTACGCCACGCTGGTTGCTCCGGGGGATGTTCGGGAGGGGAAGTGTGTTCGGGGGAGGGGGACGAGTCGAGGGGCCGGCGGCCGGGTCGGCCGTCAAAGCCTTCGCCCCTTGCGGGAGAAGGTGGCCCGAAGGGCCGGATGAGGGGTGGCGCGACCGAAGGCCTTGGCTCGAGGCGGTCGCCGGATAAGGGGGGCGACGGCGGTCGACCCCTCATCCGGCCTTCGGCCACCTTCTCCCTCAGGGGGAGAAGGATGCTTGTCGCGGGCCCTCGCCTCCCGCTCACGCCGTGACCGGCGCCTTGCCGAGGAACACCTGCTGGGCGGCGGTGACGGCCTTGCCGGGCTCGACGTCGAGGCCCAGGTCGGAGAGGGACATCTCCAGGGCGGCGAGGGCCGAGATCACGTCCAGCTCGTCGGTGTAGCCCATGTGGCCGATCCGGACGATCTTCCCCTTGATCTTCCCCTGGCCGCCGACGGTCGTCACGCCGAAGCGCTCGGCCATCTTGCCGCGGATCTGCGAGTCCTTCAGCCCCTCGGGGACGAGGAACGCCGTCAGGCCCTCGGCCGGGCGGGCGCTGAAGAGTTCCAGGCCGAGCGCCTGGACGCCGGCCTGGCAGGCGTCGCTCATCAGCTTGTGGCGCTTCCAGACGCTCTCCACGCCCTCGTCCTTGATCCGACGCAGGGCCGTGCGGAGGGCGAGGATGAGCGTGTGGGCCGGGGTGTACGGGGTGTCCGACTCCTTGGCCTTGCTCCGCGCCGCCTTCAGGTTGAAGTAGTAGCTGTGGCTCTCGAAGGCGTCGATCTTGGCCCAGCCCTTGGGGCCGACCGAGACGAACGCGAGGCCGGGCGGCAGCATCAGGGCCTTCTGCGACCCGGCGCAGAGGACGTCGATCTTCCACTCGTCCTGGCGGCACTCCATGGCGCCGACGCCGGAGATGCCGTCGACGACGAAGACGGCGTCGGTCCTGGCGACGACCTCGCCGATCTCCTTCACGGGGTGGCCGGTGCCGGTGGAGGTCTCCGACAGCGTGCCGAACACGGCGACGGCGTCGGGGTGCTGCTTCAGGGCCTCTTCGACCCGGGCCGGGTCGACGGGCTTGCCCCACTCCGTGTCGACGGAGACGGCGACGATGCCGAACGCCTTGCAGATGGCGCCCCAGCGGGCGGCGAAGTGGCCGGCGTTGAGGATGATCGCCTTGCCGCCGGGGGGGACGACGTTGACGACCGCGGCTTCCATCGCGCCGGTGCCGGACGACGTCAGGATCATGACGTCGTTCTTGGTCTGGAAGACCTCCTTCAGGCCCTCGGCGACCTCGACGATGACCTGCTTGGCCTCGTCGGAGCGGTGGTGGATGACCGGCCTGGCCAGTTCGAGCAGAACGTCTTCCGGGACCATCGCGGGGCCCGGGGTCATCAGTCGCGGCTTGCGCATCGCCTCTAAGTCCTCTCTCGTCGTCCCAGGGGGTCGATCGCGCCCCCGATCGGCAAGGCTACCATTCTAGTGAGGAGGGGCCGTCCCGGGTAAGGGGAGTTCGCCGAGGGTGTGCCTTTGGAGTTTGGCATCGTAACGTCCTTCCCCCCTGGCGGGGGAAGGTGGCCCGGAGGGCCGGATGAGGGGGAGGACGAGCGAGACGGCCGTCGGGATCCCGGGCCGGTCGGACGGGCTTTCGAAGTCCCGATGGGGCCCGTGCTCCGCGTCCCCCTCATCTGACGCCTTCGGCGTCTGTCTTCCCCCGCGAGGGGGGAAGACGTCCAAGAGCCCGCGACCTTTCGCCAAATCCCGAAGTGGCTCCCCTCGCCGCCGTCGACATTGCGACTTCGTGAGACGGCCGCTCACCCGGCCGGGGGGGCCTCGCCGCCGGCGCGGTAGACGGCGTCCGCGTCGAAGACGGGCTCGCCGACGACCTCCAGGCGGCCGTCGGCGGCGACGCGGCGGAAGAAGCAGGAGCGGTAGCCCTCGTGGCAGGCGCCGCCGACCTGACGGGCCTTGATCAGCAGGACGTCGGCGTCGCAGTCGAGGCTGATCGACTCGACGTGCTGGACGTGGCCGGAGGTCTCGCCCTTGAGCCAGCCGCGGCGGCGGGAGCGGGAATAGAAGTGGGCCAGGCCGGTCTCCAGCGTCTTCCGCAGGGCCGTCTCGTCCATCCAGGCCATCATCAGGACCTCGGACGACCCGGCGTCTTGCACGATGGCCGGGACCAGGCCGTCGGCGTTCCAGGCGATCTCGCGGAGGAAGGCGGGGCCGCTCTCGGCGGCGGGGGCGGGGGGCATCAGTCTCGTCCCATCGAGTCCAGGAGTCTGCGGGCGCGGGCGTCGAGGCCGCGGAGCCCGTGCCGGGGGGCGAGGCGCAGGGCCTCGAACAGGAATCGCCGGGCGCGGTCGGGGGCGCCGGCGTCGATCAGGGCCTCGCCGGCGTCGAGCGCCAGGCGGGCGGCCTCGACGGAGGCGTCGCCGTCGAGCAGGGCGGCGTAGGCCCCGGCCGCGTCGTCGGCGCGGCCGGTGCGGGCGAAGATCTCCGCGCGCCAGACGTACAGCGTCCGCGCCCGGTTCGCGGCGGCGAGCGGGCGGATCCGGTCGAGGGCGTCGAGCGCCTGGTCGGGCCGGCCCGCCTGCATGGCCGACCGGACGAGCGGCGCGGCGAGGTCGTCGGCGTCCACGCGGGCGAGGCCGGCGGGGCGGCGGCGGAGCAGCTCATCGGCCAGCGGGGCGGTGACGGCGTCGTCCCCCAGGCCGCGGGCCGAGAGGAAGGCGTCGACCAGCGCGTGGTCTTCCAGCGCGGCCGGGTCCAGGGCCTCCAGCTCCCACGGGCTGGCGCAGCTCAGGTCGGCGGCGTCGATGGAGGCGGGGTCGGCCGGGTCCAGGCCCAGGCGGCGGCGGAGGCGGTCGAAGGGGTAGCCCTGGTACATGGCGGCCGAGCCGTTGCGGGCGCCGAGCTGCTCGCGGAGCCGGACGACGGCCGCCAGCCTGGCCTTCGCCTGGGCGTCGCCGCCGCGGGCGTCGCGGGCGGCGGCCAGCGGGGAGAGGCCGTCCAGGCCCTGGCGGGGGCGGTGGATCCAGCGGTCCTCGTAGAAATCCTCGACCATCTCGCGCGACCAGCGGGCGGCGTCGGCCGGGTCGCGGCCCTCGCGGAACCGGGCCGTCCAGGCGGCGGCGTCCAGGAACGGCAGGGGGAGGGGGGCGGCGGCCCGCTCGACGGCGTCGCCCGGGTCGTCCACGACCAGCCGCAGCCGCTCCTCGGCCCGCTCCAGGCCGTCGACGCAGGGGCCGGAGAGCCGCAGCGTCTCCGGGCCGACGTAGGCCGTGGCCAGGACGCGGGGCAGCTCCGAGGCCGGCACGTCCTCGTCGGCGCGGGCGGCGTCCGGGAACGGGCGGTCGAGCCATTCCAGGACCTCGACGTCCTGGGCCTTCGCGTCGGCGCGGGTGGGATCCGAGGGCGTCGGGATGCGGCGGATCTCCGGGAAGGCGGCCAGCAGGTCGTCGACCCGCACGCCGTCGCGCGGGTAGGTGCAGGCGTAGCGCAGGTCGTCGGCCAGCGTCTCGGCCCCGCCCCCCTGGCGCAGGACCTCGGCCAGCGTCCACGCCTCGACGGCCCCCTCGACGTCGTGCGCCGCCTCCAGGGCGACGACCCGGTCCAGGCACTCGACGGCCTCGACGTCGCGGCCCCGCCAGGCGAGGCAGAGGGCCCGGTTGAACCAGGCCTCCACGTCGTCCGGCGCGTCGGCGGTGAGGCGTTCGAAGACCGATGCGGCGGCGTCCAACTCGTCGGCCCCGCCGGACCGCATGGCCAGGTCCCACCGCCCGCGCTGCTGGGCCGTGCGGGGCTGGCGGAATCGGTACGTCTTGCGCGCGGCCAGCGGCAGCTCGTGGGCGCTCTCCAGGGTCGCCAGCGCCTTGCGGGCCGCCGGCGACCCGGGCTCGGCGCGGAGGGCGCGCTGCCACGACCCCCAGGCCGCCAGCGGGCGCTGGGACATCAGGTGGTTCCAGCCCTCGTGGACCAGGGCCAGGGCCGCGTCGCTTTCGTTCCGGGTGGTGGATGCCATCCTGCGGTTCCTGAACGGGGCGTGGCGAGGCGCGGTCAGCGGCCGGGGAGGATGATGCGGGGCTTCTCGGCCGCGGGCGCGGCGGGCTGCGAGCCGGGCGTCCAGAGGCCGCCGCCCCCGCCTCCCTGCTGGGAGCCGGGCGTCCAGATCCCGCCGCCGGCCGGCGCGCCGCCGACGGCCTGCACGCGCGGGCCGTAGCGGGCCAGCAGGCTGTACAGGGTGGTCGGGTCGGCGACGTAGCGGCCCGGCTCGTCGGGCGAGGGCGCCAGCTCGACCAGGCCCAGGTCGATCAGGTTCGAGAGGACCTGCTGCATCGCCTGCGCGTTCCCCTCGTAGCGGGCGAGGACGTCGGCGACCTCCGGGACCCAATCCTCGGGCGCGTCGGTCATGGTGCGGACGCGGACGGCCAGCATGTCCCACGAGGGCGCCGTCGCGGGCCGGCGGGCGGCGGGCTCGGACTCGCGGCCCCTGGCGACCCAGGCCAGGGCGGCGTCGCGGTCGCCGGCGATCACGGCGTCCATGGCCAGGTCGGCGAAGACCTGGAGGGTCGGGAAGCCTTCGCGCTCCAGCAGGCGGCGGCGGTTGGCGATCTCGCGGCAGGAGGCGGCGATGACGTCGAGCAGGCCCCAGCGGCTGGCCCGCGCCCGCAGGTCGACCAGCCGCTCGTCGTCGAGGCCGTGGGGGTCGACGAACTTCAGGCGGCCGATGTGGACCCGGTCCAGCTCGACGTCGATCGGGTCGATCGCCGGCTCGGCCGGCACGCCCCCCAGCTCTTCGCGGAAGGCGGCCCAGTCGACCAGCCCGCCCCACGTCGCCTGCGACTCCAGCAGGAGCAGCGCGGCCCGGAGCGGGACTTCGGAGCCGCCGGCGCGGCCGGCCTCCCTCGGGGTCTTGCCGCCCAGGAAGGGCATGGGCGTCTCGGGCCATTGCGAGCGGAGCCGCGCGGCGGCCAGCTCGCCGACCAGCCGGCGCTGCTCCTGGGGCGAGAGCCCCGCGGGGGGCTGGCAGGCGACGTCCAGGACCAGCGACTGCCGCGAGACCGGGCCCAGCTCCCTGGTCTTCGGGTGCGCGGGGGGGACGGTCGGGCCGGCGATGGCGGTGAGGCGGTCGGTGAGGGCCTCCAGCCGGCCGTCGTCGAACGCCTCCAGCTTCAGGGCCTCGGCCTCGACGATCGCCGAGCCGACGACCAGCGGCAGGTCGGCCGGGGCGACGGTCGCGCCGTCCTCGGGGCGGGGGCGGTCGAGCAGAGCGAACTCCAGGTCGTCCCCCTCCTCGGCCTCGGGGTCGACGCGCTCGACGCACGAGCGGTCGGCCCGCAGCCGCTGGAGCAGCCCGGCGCGGTCGCGGAGCGTCCACGACAGCTCGACCTCCTCGACCGGGTCGGGGCCGACGGACGGGTCGATGAGCTGGCAGAGGGCCTCCAGGTCGACCGCGTCGGTCGTCGCTGACGCGCCGGCCAGGCCGCGGCGGATCCCCGCGACGGCCCCGGCGTGGTCGGCCAGCCGCAGGCGGCAGAGCCCCTGGTTCGTCTCGGCGGCGCGGGCCGCGGCCGGCTCGCCGGAGAGCAGCTCGAACGCGGCGGACGCCCGCTCCCACAGGCCGCGATCGGCCCAGCCGAGCGCCTCGTCGAACCGCCGGCCGGCGTCGTCGCCCAGGCCCGCGGGGCGGGGGGCGAGGGCGTACGGGTTCTTCAGCCAGGGGGACGCGTTGGGGGCACCGCACAGGGCGGCGGCCAGCTCGCGGCGCATCATCTCCACGCGGTCGGCGGGCGGGGCGGCCTGGGCTTCGGGCCCGGGGGCGGCCAGCTCCAGGTGGGCCAGCGCCGAGGCGACGAAGCCGGCGCGGAACAGGCCGGAGCCCACCGCGACGGCCAGCTCGACGGGCGCGTGGCCGCCGCGGTCGGCCGCGTCTTCCAGGAGCTTCTGGAACAGGTCGACGGCCTCGCGGAGGCGGGCGGAGGCCAGCAGGAGCCGGAGCTGGAGGCTCCGCGCGCCGGGGTGGGTCGGGTGCTTCGCCAGCAGCTCGTCGACGACCGGGTCGGTCTCCTCGATCCGGCCCAGGGCCGACAGCAGGACGGCCTTCCGCAGCAGCAGCCAGGGCGACCCGGGGGCCTTGGCCAGCCCCTCGTTCAGCGCGGCGAGGGCCGCCTCGTGCTGGCCGTTGCGCTCAAGACGCATCGCGCGTTCGACGTACGATTCCGCCTTCTGGCAGCACCACTTGTACTTTTCACCGGAGCCGCAGGGGCAGGGGGAATACGGGTCGACCGCCGCCATCGTCTTGATGTCCTGTCGGGAGGGGGGACCTAGCTGCACTCCGGGCCACACTAGCAAAACCGCGACGCCGCCGTCTATGCTGATGCCGGGGCGTCCGGACCTCGCGCGTCGCCCCCCGGACGAGCCCTCGCACCCCGCCCCGGAGCGGCCCCGACATGCTTCACAAGCCTCTCGCGAGCCGCGCCGTCGCGCTCGCCCTGGCGGCCCTGATCGCCCTGCCGACGCCGGCCTTCGCCTGGGGGCGGAACGCCCATCGCGCGTCCGCCCGCCTGGCCGAGAGCCGGCTCACGCCCGAGGCCCGCGCCGCCGTGCGCGAGCTGCTCGACGAGGGGGAGAGCCTGGCCGACGCCTCCACCTGGGCCGACGAGCACTCGCGCGAGATCCCCGGCAGCGCCTCGTGGCACTTCGTCAACGTGCCGGTCGACGCCCCTCGCTACGACGACCGCTACTGCCACGGCGACTGCGTCGTCAGCCGCCTCGCCGAGTTCCGCCGCATCCTGGCCGACCCGACGGCGCCGAAGGCCCGGCGCCGGATGGCGCTCCGCTACGTCGTCCACCTCGTCCAGGACGTCCACCAGCCCTTGCACGTCGGCGACCGCCGCGACCGCGGGGGGAACACGGTGCAGGTCTCGTTCTTCCGCGACGAGTTCACCAACCTGCACCAGGTCTGGGACTCGGGCATCCTCCGCAACGAGTTCCGCAACGAGCGCGAGGTCGCCGACGCCCTGTTCGAGGTCGCCCGCCGGCCCACGTCGCGCGACTGGCCCGGCGGCAAGGCCGAGGACTGGGCCGACGAGAGCCTGGCCGCGGCCAAGAAGGCGTACCTGACGCCGGGCTCCAGCCAGCCCATCCGCTCGGGCGCTCGGCTCGGCCAGGAATATCAGGATATCCACATCCGCGTCGTCGTCGAGCGGCTGACGAAGGCCGGGATGCGGCTCTCCGAGGTCCTCAACGCCGACCTCGCCCCGGCGCGCAAGGGCGCGGGGAGGCCGAACGCCGTCCCCGCGCCGCACCTGGACCGCAAGAAGGCGCCGGCGCCGGCTCAGGCCCCGCGCTGATCGTCCTTCTTCTCGGGCTTCGGCTCGGCCTTCTCGGCCTTCGCCTCGCCCTCTTTCTTCGGCCCCTCGACCCCGTGCTCCGGGGGGCGACGGCCGAAGATCTCCTCGTGATTCGGGAATCCGTACTTGCGGACGATGGGGCCGCTCATGGGCGTGCTCCTGGGCGTGGGGTGGTGGGACGAGGCCGGCGGGGCGGGATGAAGCGAAGCCGGAGTCGTCGTCGCGCTGAAAGTCCCCTCTCCCGCCGGGAGAGGGTGGCCCGGAGGGCCGGGTGAGGGTCGTCGGACCTGTAAGCATGGCCCAGGTCCGGCGTCCGCCCGCCCGGCACGCCTTCCGAACTCCGACGACCCTCACCCGCCGCTGCGCGGCTCCCCTCTCCCGGCGGGAGAGGGGACGCGAGAGTTCATGACTTCACCTCTTTGTATTCGACCGCCCCTCAGCCGATCTTCGGCGGGACGACGAAGGGCTCGCGGTACTGGCGGGTGAGCATGGCGTCGGCCTCGGGGTCGTTGAGGAACGACTCGGAGGCGGGGTTGATGTGGAGCTTGCGGCCGAGGCGGTAGGCGATGTTGCCGAGGTGGCAGTACGCGCTCGACAGGTGGCCTTCCTCGATGTCGGCGTTCAGCAGCTTGGAGTCGCGGGCGCGGACGGCCTTGATGAAGTTGGCGAAGTGGTCGCCGCCCCCCTTGCCGTTGGCGCCCTGCTCCAGCTTGGGGCCGAAGTAGGTCCGCCAGGTGGTGTAGCCGTCGATGGTGAGGATCCCCTCGGTCCCGTAGAAGATGTTGCCGATCTTCACCTCCTGCTCGGGGTTCGTGATCAGGCCGCGGACCTCGAACTGGAGCTCCACGTCGCCGAACTCGAAGAAGGTGGAGAGGGTGTTGGGGGTCTCGCCGTCGTCCTTGTAGCCGAACCGGCCGCCGGAGGACATGACGGTCTTGGGGAACTCCTTCTTGTCGATCCCCCAGCGGGCCAGGTCCATCTGGTGGATGCCCTGGTTCCCCAGGTCGCCGTTGCCGGTGTCCCAGAACCAGTGCCAGTTGTAGTGGAAGCGGTTGGGGTTGAACGGGCGCTCGGGGGCGGGGCCGAGCCAGATGTTGAAGTCGACCCCCTTCGGGACCTCGCCGTCGGGCTTGTGGCCGATGGAGCCGCGGGGCTTGTAGCAGAGGCCCTTGGCCATGTAGACCTCGCCCAGCTTGCCGGAGCGGAGGAACGCGACGGCGTCCTGCACGGCCTTGTGGCTGCGGCACTGGGTCCCGGTCTGGACGACCCGATTGTAGTGCCGGGCCGCCTCCACCATGCGCCGGCCCTCGCTGACGTTGTGGCTCACCGGCTTCTCGACGTACACGTCCTTGCCGGCCTGGCAGGCCCAGATGGTCGCCAGCGCGTGCCAGTGGTTGGGCGTGGCGATGGAGATGACGTCGACGTCCTTGTCCTCCAGGAGCTTCCGGATGTCCTGGTAGAACTTGGGCGGCGACTTGGGGGCGACCTTGGCCAGATGATCCTTCGCGGGGCCGATGACGTTCTCGTCGATGTCGCAGATCGCCGTGACCTTGACGTTGGGCTGCTCGCTGAAGCCCTCGACGTGGCTCATCCCCCGGCCCTTCACGCCGACGACGCCCACGCGGATGGTCTCGTTGGCGCTCGGCCTGGCCGGCTCGGGCGCGTCCTCGGCCGCGGCCATGACGCGCGCCGCGGGCGTCGCGGCGATCGCCGCCGCCAGGGCCGCCGTGTCGTGGAGGAAGTGTCGCCGGTTCCGCTCGCGCATGGTGGCCTCCGCCGGGAAGGTGGGACGGGTCGGGGGGTCGTTCGGGGCTCGATCGCGCCCGATTCTAAGACGCCGCGGGGGCCGCCGCCAGCATTTCCCGGCCTCAGCGCAGCGAGTCCTGCATCTTCTGGAGCCGGTCGGCCTCGCGGGCGTCGCCGACGGCGCGGAGGCAGGCGATGAGGCCCTGGAGGGCGTCGTAGAAGGGGCGGTTGGCGGGGATCTCGCGGGGGATCTTGCCGGCGAAGTCGGGCGGGATGGCGCGGTGGACCAGCTCGAAGGCGTAGCCGAAATGGCCCATCGCCAGCCGGGGGTCGCGATACTCCTTCAGCGCCAGCTCGCCGAGGGCGGCGTGGATCCAGATGTTGTCGGAGCAGCCTTCCAGCGCGAAGCGGAGGGCGTCGCGGGCCTCCTCGGGCTCGCCGGCCTTCCACATCTCCATCGCCTCCTGGTAGTCCAGGTCGACCTCGTCGATGCAGGGGGGATGGACCAGCTCGAAGACGCCGGGCTCGACCTGGCTCAGCTTGATCGGGCTGGGCTTGCCGTGACGGGGGCGGTCGGCGGGGCGCTGCTTGGGGCGGCGCTTCGGGCCCTGGGGTGGTTGGGGGGGGCCGTTGCCGTGGCCGTTGGTCTCGCTCATGACGCGCTCCGATCGGCGAAGCCGAGCGCGGCGAGGGCGTCGGCGAGGGGTTCGAGGGCCGGGATGAACGTCGCGCCGATCGACCAGTCGCCGGCTTCGAGGCGATGGCCGACGGCCACGCGCGGGACGCCCGCGGCCTCGGCGGCGGCCAGGCCCCGCGGCGAGTCCTCCACCGCCACGGCGTCGGCCGCGGCGACGCCCAGGCGCTCCAGGGCGGCGAGGTAGCCGTCGGGGGCGGGCTTCAACTCCGCCGCGTCCTGCTTGGCGACGACGTGTTCGAAGGCGTCGGCCAGCCCGGTCGCGGCGAGGAAGGCGTCGACGTTCTCGCGCCAGGTGGTGGAAACGATCGCCAGCCGGGCGCGGCCGGCCAGGGCGCGGACCAGCGGGGCGACGCCCGGGAAGGCCCTCGGGCTCAGGCCGATCATGCTCGCGGCCAGCTCCTGCTTCTTGCGGACCCAGCCGTCGACGTCGGCGTCCTCGATCCCCCGGCGGGCGAACAGCTCGGCGGCGAAGGCGCGGTCGTCCGTCGCCCCGGCGCGGGCGGCGACGTCGTCCGGGATCTCCCAGCCCAGGCGCACCAGGGTGCGCTGCCACGCGACGACGTGGACGTTCTCGGTGTCGGCGAGGACGCCGTCGAAGTCGAACAGGACCGCGGTCGGGGGCATGGGGGCGCACTGGGGAAAGAGGAGAGGGGACGTCGTCGCAGGGCCTATTATCGCCCCCGGTGCGACGGGCCGTCAAATTGTTGACTACGCCCCCTCGCCGCTCTATTCTGCGCTTTCCCGCGGGCCGGGCGAGCCGTCGCCGGGGCCGGGTCGTGCCGCCGAGAACCGTCGTTCCTCCGAGATTGCTGGAGACCGCTACCATGTCGCGTCCCGTGACGCTCTTCACCGGCCAGTGGGCCGACCTACCGATCGAGTCGATCTGCGAGAAGGCCAGCAAGTGGGGGTACGACGGGATCGAGCTGCCCTGCTGGGGCGACCACTTCAGCGTCCAGAAGGCCCTGGAAGACGACAAGTACTGCCGGGCCAAGCACGACCAGCTCGCGAAGTACGGCCTGAAGACCTGGGCCATCTCCAACCACCTGGTCGGCCAGGCGATCTGCGACGTCATCGACGAGCGCCACAAGCTGATCCTGCCGCCCCACGTCTGGGGCGACGGCAAGCCCGAGGGCGTGAAGGAGCGGGCGGCGAAGGAGCTGATCGACACGGCCCGCGCCGCGGCCAAGATGGGCGTGAAGATCGTCAACGGCTTCACCGGCTCGTCGATCTGGCACCTGCTCTACAGCTTCCCGCCGGTCTCCGACGCCATGATCGCGGCCGGGTACCGGGACTTCGCCGACCGCTTCAACCCGATCATGGACGAGTTCCAGAAGCTCGGCCTGAAGTTCGGGCTGGAGGTCCACCCGACCGAGATCGCCTTCGACATCTACTCGGCCGAGACGGCGCTGAAGGCGATCGGCAACCGCCCCGAGTTCGGGTTCAACTTCGACCCCAGCCACCTGATCTGGCAGTTCGTCGACCCGGTCGCGTTCATCCGCGCGTTCCCGGACCGGATCTACCACGTCCACGTCAAGGACGCGGCCCGGACGCTCGACGGCAAGACGGGCATCCTGGGCTCGCACATCAACTTCGGCGACCCTCGCCGCGGCTGGGACTTCCGCTCGCCGGGCCGCGGCCAGGTCGACTTCGACTCGATCGCCCGCGCCCTGAACGCGATCGGCTACGACGGCCCGCTCTCCGTCGAGTGGGAGGACCCCGGCATGGACCGCGAGTTCGGCGCCGCCGAGGCCGCCCGCTTCGTCAAGGACCGCATGGGCTTCCCCACCCCCGGCCGCCTCTTCGACGAGGCCTTCGCCGAGGGCCAGGCCAAGGCCAACGCCTGAGCCGACGCGGGGCGCGACCCCCAAGGTCGCGCCCCCGAGGCCGTCCGACGCGAACGCGCGGCGGGTGAGGGGCGACGGGGGCGGAGGGCATGCCGAGGGCCCAGGATTTGAGCGAGCCCCCGCCGAGCATCCTTCTCCCTCAAGGGGAGAAGGCGTCGATCGCCCCGGTCGTCTTCGACTTCGAGGACCCTCGCCCGGCGGTCACGACCCGCCGAGGATCTTCATCGTCCGCAGCCACTCCTCGCAGCGTTTCGGCCAGGTGGAGCAGGGCTTGTCGCTCGGGCGCAGGCCGAAGCCGTGGCCGCCGTCGGCGTAGACGTGCAGCTCGGCGGGGACGCCGGCCTTCTTCAGCGCGGCGTACATGTTCACGCTGTTGATCGGGCTCACCTTGTCGTCGCCGGCGTGGGCCAGGAACATCGGCGGCGTCTTCGACGTGACGCGGGCGACGGGGTTCTCGGGATCCTCGGGGTTCTCCATCCCGCCGGGGTAGACGAGGACCGCGAAGTCGGGCCGGGCGTCGAGCTTGTCGACGTCGTCGGCGTGCGGGTACACCGCCTCCTCGAACCGGGTCGACGCCGCGGCCGAGAGGTGGCCGCCGGCCGAGAAGCCCAGCACGCCCACGCGCTTCGGGTCGAGCTTCCACTCGGCCGCCTTGCTGCGGACGAGCCGCACCGCGCGCTGGGCGTCCATCAGCGGCTGGATCGGCAACTTCTCCGGCGGCGTCCCCTCGCGGCGCGGCACGCGGTACTTCAGGACGATCCCGGTGACGCCGATCGAGTTCAGCCAGGCGGCGACCTCGTCCCCCTCCAGGTTCATCGCCAGGATGTAGTAGCCGCCGCCGGGGCAGATCACCACCGACGCGCCGGTGTCCTTCTCGGGGGCCGGGCGATACACCGTCAGCGTCGGCCGCGAGACGTTCGTCAGCCGGGTCACGCCCGGGGGCTGCTCGTCGATGTAGCCCTCGGCCGGGATCGTCCCGACCTCGCCCGGCGCGGGGCCCGGCCAGACGTCCAGGACGATGGGCGCGGGGGGCCCGTCGGCGAACGCCGTCGCGCAGGAAAGGGCCAGGAATCCGAGGGTGAGCGTCGCGCGTCGCATGATCGAGGGGTCCCCTGGGGGTTTCGCTGGAGTCGCCGGGGCCCGAAGGCCGATCCCGACGATGGGTCTGCGGTCCGCCTTGCGGGGATCGCGGCTTTCGTATGTAATCGCGCGCCTCCCCCCAGGCAAGCGGGACGCGCCCTGCGCATCGAGCCCGCGCCAACCCCTCGCAAGCGTACAAGGAAGTCACGCATGACGCCCCTGCTCGCCTATTTCGGCCCCGAGACCGTCCTGCCGGCGACTTCGATCATCGCGACGGTCGTCGGCGTGGTCCTGATGATGGGCAAGAATTCGATCCGCTGGTGCCTCGGCCTGGCCATGACGGCCCTCGGCCGCAAGCCGAAAGCCCAGGCCCCCGCGCCGGCACCTCATTTCGCGCCGACGGCCGAATCGCGCGCGGCCGACGAGGTCGCCGGGCGCTGACGACCCGACGACGGCCGCCCCGTCATTCGCCGCAATCGTCCCCCTCCTCGACGACCGTCGGCAGGTCCAGGACGCCGTCGCGGGGGGCGCGTCGGAGGGCGCGGGCGCCGGGGATCGGCGTGTCTTCGGGGCGGACGGTGATGTCGCGCGGGGCCTCGTCGCGGCCCCAGAAGCCGTCGAGCTTCCGCCGCACGCGCTCGGCGAACGAGGCCCGCGCGGTCTTCGAGGTCGCGAACGGCGACGGCGACTTGAACGACTCGGCGCAGTCGGGGCCGCAGGGGCGGTGCAGGCAGTGCGAGCCCGTGACGCAGCCGAGGGTCGTCAGCGAGAGCAGCGAAAGCCCGACGAACGCGATCCGGATCGAGGCGCGCATGGGAATCCCTCCTGGCCCGCGCGGAGGCGGGGCCTTCTATGAGAAGCCGCCGTTCGCGACGGCGGTCGGTTCTTGCATCTCACAGGGGCCTGTCGAGGTGCGGGCTCGAAGTGATGATGATGGGATAACGCAACCTCGATGCCAGACCGGACGCCGGGTTCTGCAAGTCCCGGCCGCCGCGGGAGGGCTCGCGACGGCCGGGCGAACCTTGCGGGCGTTTCGTCAGGGCTTGAGCACCACCTTGATGCAGCCGTCCTCCTTGTCGCGGAAGGTCTTGTACATCGCGGGGGCCTCGTCGAGCGGGACGGTGTGCGTGATCACGAAGGATGGGTCGATCTCGCCGGCCTCGATCCGCTTCAACAGGGGCGCCAGGTAGCGCTGGGCGTGCGTCTGGCCGGCCTTCACCGTCAGCGCCTTGTTCATCAGGGCGCCCATCGGCAGGCCGTCGACCTTGTCGATGTACACGCCGGGGACGGAGATGGTCCCCCCCTTGCGGCAGCAGTAGATCGCCTCGCGCAGGACGTGGGCGCGGTCGGTCTCCAGGTGGAGGGCGACCTTGGCGCGGTCGACCACGGCGTCGAAGCTCCCCGCGGCGTGGGCCTCGCAGCCGACGCCGTCGATGCAGCGGTCGGGGCCGCGGCCCTTGGTCATCTCCATGAGGCGGTCGTAGACCTTCTCCTCCATGAAGTCGATGGTCTCGGCCTTGCCGTGGACGCGGGCCATCTCCAGCCGCTCCGGGACGTGGTCGATCGCGATCACGCGCCCGGCGCCCAGCATCCAGGCGCTCCGGATGGCGAACTGCGAGACCGGCCCGCAGCCCCAGACGGCCACCGTGTCGCCGGGCTCGATCTCGGCGTTCTCCGCGGCCATGTAGCCGGTGGGGAAGATGTCCGAGAGGAACAGCACCTTCTCATCCGGCAGATCCGACTCGATCTTGATCGGGCCGACGTCCGCGAACGGCACGCGCAGGTACTGCGCCTGTCCGCCGGGATATCCCCCCAGCATGTGCGAGTAGCCGAACAGCCCCGCCGGGGACGAGCCCATCGCCTTCCGCGCCTGGTCGGCGTCAGGGTTGGACTCGTCGCAGAGCGAGAACAGCGTCCGCTCGCAGAACCAGCACTTGCCGCAACTGATCGTGAAGGGGACGACCACGCGGTCCCCCTTCTTGAACTTCGTGATCGCGGCCCCGACCTCCTCCACCACGCCCATCGGCTCGTGCCCGAGGACGTCGCCTTTCTCCATCCCCGGCATCAGGCCGTTGTAGAGGTGCAGGTCCGACCCGCAGATGGCCGTCGACGTGACGCGGATCACGATGTCCCGCGGGTCCTCGATCCTCGGGTCGGGCGCGTCCTCGACGCGCACGTCCCCCTTGCCGTACCAGCGTAAGGCTTTCATTCCGGTGGCTCCCTCGTGTGGCGGTGCGACGCTTGGCGAGGGCTGTAAAATTTGCAAATAACGGGCCGGGAGCCCCGGGGTTCGAGACGGCCGTGGTCGAACGACGTCCCCTCTCCCGGCGGGAGAAGGGACGCTTCAGGCGCGCGGGGTCGTCAAAGAGCCTCCCCGGGCCCGCTCGGCGGGGCCGCGACGTCAGCCCTCGCCCGCCTCGTACAGCTCCAGGGGCAGGCCGTCGGGATCGGCGAAGAAGGTGAAGCGGCGGCCGGTGTGCTCGTCGACGCGGATCGGCTCGACGGCGATCCCCTTCGATCCCAACTCGCGGACGGCCTCGTCGAGGTCGGGCGTTTCGAACGCCAGGTGGCGGAGGCCGCACGCCTCGGGGTAGCTGGGGCGCGGGGGCGGGGCGGGGAAGGAGAACAGCTCGATCTGGGAGCCGTCGGGCAGCGCCAGGTCGAGCTTGTAGGAATCCCGCGCGGCGCGGTGGACCTCGCGGACGACGGCCAGGCCCAGGACCTCGACGTAGAACCGCCGCGAGCGGGCGTAGTCCGAGGCGATGATCGCCGCGTGGTGGATCCGGTCGAGCCGCATGGGCGTCCTCCGACGATTTACATTCTGTTACGGATCGGCCCCCGCGATCTCTTCATAATGCGACCGAGGGCGATCCACCCGTCCCAAGGATACGCCGGTCGAGAAGGGTTCGAGGAGGAATCATGCCGACGGCCATCGTGCGCATTCTCATGTTCTCGGCCGCATGCCTCGCCGGGGGGCTGGCCTACCTCGGCGCGGCGTATCCGTCGCGGGACCCGGCCGACGACTACGCCGAGGCGACGGAGTTCGTCCAGGACCCCGGCCCGCCGGGCGGCGGCTTCGGCCCCCCGGGGGGCCCCGGCGGCTTCGGCCCTCCGGGCGGCCCGGGCGGTCCCGGCGGCTTCGGCCCCGGCCAGTTCCTGGCGGCGACGCTGCTCGAAGAGGCCGACTCGGACGACGACGGCAAGCTGACCGCCGAGGAGGCCGGCCAGTTCGCCGCCCGGTTCTTCAAGGAGGCCGACAGGGACGGCAAGGGGTCGATCGACGCGCAGGCGCTGGGCCGGGCGATCAACCGCCGCATGCCCGGCCCGCCGGGGATGGAGCCGCCGGCGGACGACGAGGCCGCCGACTTCGGCCCCGGCATGTTCTTCGGCCCCATGCTCCTCCAGGCCGTCGACACAGACAAGGACGGCAAGCTGACCGTCGCGGAGGTCACCACGGCCGCCGAGGGCTTCGTCCGCAAGGCCGACGCCGCGAAGAACGGGGGGCTCGACGCCGCGTCCCTCGCGGCGGCCGTGAATTCCAGCATGCCCCGCCCGCCCGGATTCGGCGGGCCCGGCGGGCCGGGCGGCGGGGAGCGGAAGATCGTCAAGAAGTACGACAAGGACGGCGACGGCCGCCTGAACGCCGACGAGCGCAAGGCCGCCGTCGAGGGCGAGAAGTCGTCGCAGGGGGGCCGCCGCGGCCCCGGCGGGTTCGGACCTCCTCCGGGCTTCGGCGGCGAGCAGGAGCCCGCGAAGCCCGGCCCGAAGGTCGCCAAGGCCGACGCGAAGTCGTTCGCCGGCAAGCCGCTGTACGACCCGGACGTCGTCCGCACCCTGTTCCTCGACTTCGAGGACGATCTGTGGGAGTCGCAGATGTCGGCCTTCTACAAGACCGACGCCGAGGTCCCCGCCACGCTCACCGTCGACGGCCGCGCGATCCCGGGCGTGGGCGTCCACTTCCGCGGCATGTCGTCGTACTTCACGGTCGGCGAGGGCCGCAAGCGGTCGCTCAACGTCTCGATCGACTTCACCGACGAGTCGGCCCGGCTGGAGGGCTACAAGACGCTCAACCTGCTGAACGCCCACGAGGACCCCAGCTTCCTGCACACGGTCCTGTACTCGACGATCGCCCGCAGGTACATCCCGGCCCCGAAGGCCAACTTCGTCCGCGTGGTCATCAACGGCGAGAGCTGGGGCGTCTACACCAACGTCCAGCAGTTCGACAGGACGTTCCTCGCCGAGAACTACGGGACCGAGGAGGGTGCCCGGTGGAAGGTCCCCGGCAACCCCGGGGCCGACGGCGGCCTGGGCTATCACGGCGAGGATCGGGCCCCCTACAAGCAGCGCTATGAGCTCAAGTCGTCCAAGAAGGGGGAGGACGAGGCGTGGAAGGCGCTCATCGACCTTTGCCGCACGCTCGACCAGACGCCGGCCGATCAACTTGAGAAGGCCCTGGAGCCGATGCTCGACATCGACGGCGTGCTGAAGTTCCTGGCCCTGGACGTCGTCCTGGTCAACGGCGACGGCTACTGGACCCGCGCCAGCGACTACAGCCTGTACCTCGACCCGAAGGGGAAGTTCCACGTCATCCCCCACGACATGAACGAGACGTTCTCGGCCGGCGGCGGCTTCGGCCCTCCGGGATTCGGCGGCCCCGGCGGCCGGAGGGGCGGGCCCGGCGGCCCGGGAGGTCCCGGCGGGCCGGGTGGCTTCGGCGGACCTCCCCCGGGCGGCCCCGGTGGATTCGGCCCGGGAGGTCCGGGCGGGCCTCCCCCGGGCGGGCCCGGCTTCGCGGGCGGTCCCCCGCCGGGAGGCCCGGGAGGTCCGGGGGGGCCGGGCGGCGGGCAGGGGCGTCGCGGCGGCTTCGGCGGGCCCGGCGGCTTCGGGCCCGGCGGGCCGGGCGGCGGCGTCGAACTCGACCCGCTGGTGGGGCTGGACGCGAACAACGCGCGCACGCCGCTCCGCTCCAAGTTGCTGGCCGTGCCGGCGCTCAAGGCCCGCTACCTCGGCTACGTCAAGGCGATCGCCGACAGGGACCTGGACTGGAAGGACCTCGGGCCGATCGTGGCGAAGTTCCGAGAGCAGATCGGGCCGGAGCTGAAGGCCGACACGCGGAAGCTCTCGTCCTACGACGCGTTCCTCGCCGCCGTCTCGTCCGACGCCAAGGCCGCCGCGCCGGCCCCGAAGGCGGCCCGAGGCCGTGGCCCCGGTGGCGGGATGAGCCTCCGCGCCTTCGCCGACGGCCGTCGCAAGTACCTACTCGGGCTGCCGGCGGTGAAGGCCGCGAAGGCCCCGTGAGTCGATCCCTTCGCCCCCGTCGAAACGCGCCGCGGGGCTCCATCGGAAACCTCAGGAAGCGGATACACTTCCCTCCCTTCTCCCCTCGCGGGAGAAGGTGCCCCGAAGGGGCGGATGAGGGGGGCGCGACCAGGAACCTTGGACGTCGAAGCCTACGTCGGCTGGTGATGCGGAGGCGGTCGCCCCTCATCCGGCCTGCGGCCACCTTCTCCCACGAGGGGAGAAGGATGCTCGGCGTCGGCCCGCCCGCGGGATTTGGTCAAGGCGGCGCTCCTATGTGGATAGAATGGTTGGAGTCGACCGACGCGAGAGGAGTTCGGCGATGCCGGCGTGGATCAACGAATCGCTGTCGAACACCCAGGGGTATCCGGGGACGGTCATGGCGTGGCGGATCGCCTCGGCGCTGCTGCTGGGCGCGGCGACGGCGGGCGTGTATCGCTGGGCCCGCCGGGGGCAGGGGGCGCAGGCCACCTTCCTGACGACGCTCGTCCTGCTGTCGGTCACGATCGCCATGGCCACCCAGGTCATCGGCGACAGCGTGGCGAGGGCCTTCAGCCTGGTGGGGGCCCTGTCCGTCGCCCGCTTCCGCACGGTGGTCAAGGACACCCAGGACACCGCCTTCGTCATCCTGGCGGTGGTGGTGGGGATGGCCGCCGGCGCCAACAACGCGATGGTGGCGATCGTCGGCCTGGGGGTGGTGGGGCTCGCCGCGCCGCTCCTCTGGCCGCCGCGCCGCGACCCGTCGCTCGGCGGGGCCGAGGTGGAGATGAAGGTCCGGCTCGCCGCCGCCCAGGACGTCCGCGCCACGGCCGAGCAGATCCTGGCGACCTTCGCCGTGCGGTCGACCCTGCTGGCGATCGAGACGGCCCGCCAGGGGGCGTCGATCGACCTGACCTACCGCGTCCGGCTGCGGCCCGACGTCCCGCCCGTCCAGGCCGCGGCCGAGTTGAGCCGGATCGCCGGCGTGGAAGGCGTCGAGATGCGCCGCGCCGACCGCACGTCCGACTGAGGCGAGGGCCCGGCGATGACCGAGACGACCCCCGAGGAGATCGCCGGCGACGCCGGCGGCCCGGCCGCCCCGTCGATCCTCCTGATCGACGACGACCTGGAGCTGTGCGACCTCCTCCGCGAGTTCTTCGCCCAGGAGGGGATCCGCCTGGAGACGGCCCACGACGGCCGCCGCGGCCTGGGCGCGGCGCTCGACGCCCGCCGCGACCTGATCCTGCTGGACGTGATGATGCCCGGCCTGGACGGCTTCGAACTGCTCCGCCTCCTGCGGCGCCGCAGCGACGTGCCGGTCATCATGCTGACGGCCCGCTCCGCCAAGGCCGACCGCCTGGCCGGCCTGGGCGCGGGCGCCGACGACTACGTCCCCAAGCCGTTCGACCCCGACGAGCTGCTCGCCCGCGCCCGCGCCGTCCTCCGCCGCGCCGGCCGGGCCCCGCAGCCGGTCGCGCCGCTGGAGGCCGAGGGGATCCGCCTGATCCCCACCGCCCGCGAGGTCCGCGTCGGCGGCGAGCTGGTCCCGACCACGACGTTCGAGTACGAGATCCTGGAATACCTCGTCCGGGCCGCCGGCCGGATCGTCGGCCGGGACGAGCTGACCGCCGCGCTGTACCACCGCCGCAGCACGCCGTTCGACCGCGCCATCGACGTCCACGTCAGCCGGCTGCGGAAGAAGCTCGGCCCGCTGGGCTCGGCGGTGCGGACCGTCCGGGGCGCGGGCTACCTGTTCCGGTCCGGGCCGGACGACGAGGGCGCGACGCCGCGATGAGGTCCATCTACGCCAAGCTCCTGGCCTGGGCCGCGGCGACCGTCCTGCTGTCGTCGGCGGGGTTCGTCGCCACCTTCTGGTACCTGTCCGAGTCGCACTCGGCCGAGCACCGGTTCTTCATCGGCGTCCTGACCCTCCAGCGCGACGCCGCGGCGCGGGCCTACCGCGACGGCGGGCCGGACGCCCTGCGGACCACCCTCGCCGAGATCGGCCTGTCGTTCGAGGGGGAGCACCACCTCATCGGCCCCGACGGCCGCGACCTCGTCGACGGCTCGGACCGCCGCGGCCTGCTCGCCTTCGCCCCCGCCCCTCGATCGGCGGGCGGGAAGCCCCCGCGCCCGCACGGCCCCGGCCCCCCGGTGCTGGTCAGCCCGCCGACGGCCGAGGGCTACCGGTTCGCGGCGATGCCCCGCATGCGGTTCGACTGGCGGCAGTCGCTGCCGTACTACCTGTGGATCCCGCTGATGGTCCTGGGCCTGCTCTACGCCCTGGCCGTCCACCTGGTCCGCCCCCTGCGCCGGCTCCAGCGGGCGCTCGACGCCTTCGGCCGGGGGGGGCTGGCGACGCGGATCGGCTCGACGCGGCGCGACGAGATCGGCCAGCTCGCCCGGACGTTCGACGAGATGGCGCACCGGATCGAGTCGCTGCTGGCCTCGGAGCGGCGGCTGATCCAGGACGTCTCGCACGAGCTGCGGTCGCCGCTGACGCGCCTGGGCCTGGCCGTCCGGCTGGGCCGCGGCGGCGACCGCGAGGCGGCGATGGGCCGGATCAAGAAGGAGGCCGACCGCCTCAGCGCCCTGGTCGACGAGCTGCTGCGGCTGAACTCCGCCGAGGAGGACCCGCACGCCCGCCGCCGCGACCCCGTCGCGCTCGACGAGCTGCTGGAGGACGTCGTCGACGACTGCGCCGTGGAGGCCGAGGCGAAGGGCTGCCGCGTCGACCTGTGGGTCGACGCCCCGGCGGTCGTCGCGGGCGACCCGGAGCTGATCCGCCGCGCGGTCGAGAACGTCCTGCGCAACGCGGTCCGGCACGCCCCCGAGGGGACCGCCGTCGACGTCTCGCTGCGCTCCGACGCCTCCCTCGCGACGGTCGCCGTCCGCGACCACGGCGAGGGGGTCCCGCAGGAGCACCTGGAGGACATCCTCAAGCCGTTCTTCCGCATCCAGGACGACCGCAGCCGCGCCAGCGGCGGCGTCGGCCTCGGCCTGGCCATCGCCCGCCGCGCCGTCGAGCTGCACGGCGGCGCCATCGCGGCGTCCAGCGCCCGCCCCGGGCTGCTCGTCTCGATCCGCCTGCCTCGCGCGGGGAGGGCGGTCGACGACGGCCCTGAGTGCGTGGCTTGATGAGCTTGGGCGACGGCCCCTTGCTCATCCTTAAGAAATTCTGTCTAATCGTCATTCTGGCGACCGTCCGAATCTTGCCCTCTCACGGTCGCCCGATCCGCCCTCTCCAGCCTTGCCTTGCCTCGCAGCCTCAATCCCTAATCCCGCACCGAAAGCCCACCTGGAGGTGTCCCATGGCACGCTGCCGTGCCTCGCTGCGCCGCGCGTTCACGCTGATCGAGCTGCTGGTGGTGATCGCGATCATCGCCGTGCTCATCGCCCTGCTCCTGCCGGCCGTCCAGTCGGCGCGCGAGGCCGCGCGCCGGATCCAGTGCACCAACAACCTGAAGCAGCTCGGGCTGGCGATGCAGAACTACCACGACGCCCTGGGGTCGTTCCCGCCGGGCGCCCGCTACACGTCGTGGGGGACGTGGTACCACTACTCGCTCTCCTACCTGGAGCAGGGGGGCATCTACAACGCCTTCAACTTCATGGGCTCCACCAACACCACGCCGAGCCTGGGCTACCTGAGCCTGGAGAACTCGACGGCGACGACCGCCCGCATCAGCGCCTTCCAGTGCCCCAGCGACGAGGCGGTCGCGCCGCTGAGCGGGGTCCCCTCGGGGAACTACGTCGCGAACTTCGGCAACACGGGGACCGGCCTGTTCCAGATCAAGGACGCCACCTACTGCTGCGCCACCTACAACGGCGTGATCTTCCTGGGGGCGCCGTTCTCGTGGATCAAGATCGGGACGGCGCCGGTGCAGTCGTTCGCCAACTGCTACAACATCTCCACCATCACCGACGGCACCAGCAACACGATGCTGCTGTCGGAGACGGTGCAGGGGAAGGTGAACGGCTCGAAGACCGACCTCCGCGGCTTCATCCAGTACGGCTCGTCGTGCGGCTACGCGACCTACCTGTCGCCGAACTCGAAGCAGCCGGACATGCTGAACGACGCCGCCTACTGCGCGTACCCCTTCGGCAACAACCCGCCGTGCAAGTTCCGCAACACGTCGCCCCCGGCCTTCACCGGCGACACGACCCCGGCGATCAACGGCGACACCTACGGCGCCCGCAGCCGGCACCCGGGCGGCGTGAACACCGTGCTGGCCGACGGCTCGGTCCGGTTCGTCAAGGACTCGATCAGCCTCCCCACCTGGCGGGCCTTGAGCACCACCCAGGGCGGCGAGATCATCAGCTCCGACGCCCTCTGATCCGCATCCACCCGAACCCCGAGCACGAGACCCCCGCATGCGCAAGTCCCTGACGCTCGCCCTGCTGGCCGCGATGACCTTCAGCACCCTCGGCTGCGGCGACTCGACGCCCGCGCCGGCCGCCGGCGACGAGGGGCCCAAGGCCCCCGGCGTGCCCACCGAGGGCCCCGAGGCCCCCAAGGCCGTGAAGTCCAAGAAGCGCTGATCGACCGGCCCTCGGATCGATCTCCCGCGGGGCCCGCGCCGATCCCGGCGCGGGCCCCGCGTCGTTTCGAACGCCCGCGGCACCTCGACGGAGCGCCCGGGCGGCGGCTAGGATGGAGGCCACGCCCGGGTCGGGCGCGGGACCGGGCCCGTCGGGGCCGGGCGCCGGCGCGGGCGGCGCTCGCGCTCGACTTGCGAAGGACGACTCATGCGTTCATATCCCCCCGCGCCCGGGGCGCGCGTCCGACTCCCGAGGCTCGCCGGGGCGGCGGGGCTGGTGCTGGCCCTGGCCGTCGCGGCGGCGGCCCAGGATCCGAAGCCGCCGGCCGATCGGCCCCAGGGCAAGCTGGACGACCCCAAGGCCGTCGCGCTGCTGGCCGAGGTCGCCAAGGCGTACCAGGCGCTCGGCTCCTATTCGGACCAGGGGCGGTTCGTGATCGCCATGACCGAGGGCGACCGGCCCCAGAAGCAGGAAGTCCCGCTCCGGCTGACCTTCGCCCGGCCGAACAAGCTGAGCCTCGACGCCGGCCCGGTCAAGCTCGTCAGCGACGGCGAGACCATCGCCACCGTCGTCGACCCGCTCAAGAAGTACATCGCCGGCCCCGCCCCCAAGGCGATCACCCTCGACGTCTTCCGCGAGGGCCCCGTCGGCGCGGTGCTGTTCGGCGGGCCGTCGGGCGTGCCCATGTACATCCTCACCAACCTGCTGACCTCGCCCGAGCCGGCCAGGGCCGTCGAGCAGCTCGGCGGCTCGCTCCAGCTCGCCGGCGACGACGCCGCCCCGGCCCTGCTCATCGCCCAGGGCGACGGGCCCAGCCTGAAGCTGAGCGTCGACCCCAAGACCAAGCTCCTCACCGACATCGACATGCTGGTCGACCCCAAGCTGCTGGAGAAGGCGGCGCAGCAGGGGAAGAAGGTGAAGGTCGACAAGCTCGGCTGGGTCGCCGGGCCCGTCTCCACCGAGCCGGCCGCCGCCGACGCCTTCGCCTTCAAGGCCCCCGAGGGCTTCGCCAAGGTCGATTCGTTCCAGGAGGCCATGGCCGGCGGCCCGCAAGAGCGGCCCAAGATGGCCGTCGACTCCAAGGTCGGCCAGCCCGCCCCCGACTTCGCGCTGACCCTGTTCGACGGGCCCGACAAGACGAAGGTCGCGACCAAGGCCGACCTCGCCGGCAAGGTCGTGATCCTCGACTTCTGGGCGACCTGGTGCCCGCCCTGCCTCGCCGAGCTGCCCGAGATCCAGAAGCTCGTGGAGGAGCTGGCCAAGGACGAGGCGAACAAGGACGTCCTGGTCGTCGCCCTGAGCCAGGACCGCGAGCCCGCCGAACCGGCCGAGGTCCGCAAGCTCATCGAGAAGACCCTGGCCGAGAAGAAGGTCGAGCTGGCCGGCAAGGCGAACGCCGCCCTCGGCCTGGATCCCTCCGGCTCCATCGGCGAGCTGTTCCAGGTGGAGGGCCTCCCCACCATCGTGGTGCTCGACGGCAAGGGGGTCGTCCAGGCCGCCCACGTCGGCTTCAGCCCCGACATCCGCGAACGGCTCGCGGCCGAAGTCGCCGCCATCCTCGCCGGCAAGCCCGTCCCCAGGGAGGGCGAGCCCCAGGAGGCCGCCGCCGTCAAGGCCGAGCCCAAGAAGGACTGACGCCCGCCGTCGCGCCGCGGCCTGATCTCCGGCCGTCGCGGATTTCGGGGAGGCCATCCTGACGTCCTTCACCCCTCGCGGGGGAAGGTGGCCCGAAGGGCCGGATGAGGGGGACGACGCGCCAGACGGCCGTCGGGATCCGGGGCCGGTCGGGCGGTCCGTCGAATTCCGACGGCACCCGTGCTCCGCGTCCCCCTCATCTGACGCCTTCGGCGTCTGTCTTCCCCCGCGAGGGGGGAAGACCGTCCTCGTCGCAGCCCCCCTGAAAAACCGGGACAGGTCAGTATATATAGAGGAAGCTCCCGCCACGGCGGTCACTCCTTGGCCTCCAGGTCCACCAGGTCGCGGACGGTGATGAGGCGGGCCTTCAGGTCGGCGTCGTAGCGGGCCGCGCCGCGGACGCCGACGCGGCGGGCGGTGAGGGGGAGGGCGTCGAGGCCGGGGGGGACGTCCAGGTACGCCGCGACGTGGCCGTCCTTCAGGCCGATCAGGGCGAACAGCTTGCGGCCGTCGTGCATCTTCGCCGAGGGCTGCACGAACCCCACGGCGTCGAACGCCCGGCTCCGCTCGCGCTCGGCGTCGGCGATCCGGCGCTCCAGGCGGGCGAACGAGGCGTCCAGGTCGCGGCTCTTCGAAGCCGCCTCGACGAACCCCTTCGCGGCGGCGGCGGCCCGTTCGAGCCCCTCCAACTGCTTGAGCCGGCCGTCGACGGATCGGCGGCGGTCGGGGTCCGCTTCAGCCTGGCGGGCGAAGGCTTCATAGGCCGAGCGGATCGGCTCCAGCCGCCAGTCCTCGACGGGCTTGGCGGTGGTCTCCGCCAGCAGCATGGCGTCGCCCCGCTTCAACTCCGGATCTTCCCCTCCCGCCGCGAAGGCGGTCGGCCGGACCTCGACCTCGGCGGGCGCGGCCCATTCCACGGCCTCGGCCGGGACGTAGTACGCTCGGCCGGTCGGCGGGGCCACGGCCGCCCAGCGCCGGGGGGAGGATTCGCCGACCTCCAGGGGGGGGATGTCGAGCACCCGGACCCGGTCGCCCGGGTTGAGGGTCCCCCGGGGCGGGCCGGGGAGCTTCGCCTTGGGGTTGGCCGACCGGATCGTCGTGGTCGTGCGGACCCGGGCCGCGTCCGGACGCTCGCGGAGCGGATCCGCCCGCCTGAGGGCCGCCGCCTCCACCCAGCAATAGACCGACCCCGGCGGGTCGATCGCCAGCCATCCCGTGACGGGGGCCTCGCCGGGCCGGACCCGCACCGCGTCGCCCTTCGTCAGGGTCGCCACGACGTATCCGGAATCCGCGGGCCGGTCCACCACGTCCAGCCGCGCGACCGCCACCCGGGCCTCGACCGTCCCCGGCTGACCCATCGTCGCCGCGATCAGGATCGTCATCAGCATCGCCGGCCTCCTGCCTGCGCCCTGGCTTGGAATCGGGTCCGTTCGCTCGTCTCGGCGGGCGGTTGTGAGGTACGCAAGTCTTTTGGGGTTTAGGTTTTAGCGTCGTTTTTGGTTTGGCTTCGATCGTCGATTTCGAAGTGATTTTTCGCCGGCCCACGTCCCCTCTCCCGCCGGGAGAGGGCGGCCCGAAGGGCCGGGTGAGGGTCGTGGGATTTCGAGGTCGCCGCGGCGATCAAGCCTTCTCCCTCAAGGGGAGAAGGCCGTCGTCGTCGGCCCGCTCGTGCGTCTCGTATCCGGCATGCCCTCCGAGATCCGGCGACCCTCACCCGCCGCTGCGCGGCCGCCCTCTCCCGGCGGGAGAGGGGACGAATCGGCTCGGCGTGATGGCCTCTTGCCTGTCGGGTTGCCAAAGAGCGGGACCTCTCTTCGGCGGGATGATCCGCGGATCGCGCGCGGAGATTTCAGGAATCCGAAAAATCCGGGCGCGACGCGGCGTGGGGATTAGGTATCCCGGCGGGGCGGATCGGTCAACGGGGATCGTCGGCCGGGCGGGGTTTCAGGGCGACGTCGGGGATGGAGACGCGATCGCGGGCCCGCTTCTGGAGGCGAAATTCCTGGATCCGATCGGGCGGCAGGTTGAACCTGTCCTGTCGCAAGGTGTACATCTCATTCTTCACTGCCGACCCGCTCTTCGGGAACGTCACGCGCCCCTCGACGTCGATGGCGACGACCTCGGAATCCGCTTCCGCCGGGTCGATCTCGTGGACGATCGTCGTGACCGTCTGGTTCTTCTCGTTGAGCCCGATCGTGTAACTCGTGCGCGCGCCGGGTGTGTCGTCGACGCGGCCGGCTCCGAGCCCCGGCCTCAAGGTCGCATGGTTCTCCCAGGCCCCCAGCGATTTCTGGAATCCGACGGTCCACTTGTCGGCCCAGGGGCGACCCATGACCCTCGGGTTGAAGGACAACCAGTGCAACCCCGGGACGACCTGACCTCCTCGCTTGACGTCGCGGTGGTATCCGAAGTTCTCCGACGTGACGTCGTCGCGCGGGCCGAAGTCATGCACCTGGTAGAGGATCCTGATTTTCGCCTCATCCACGTCGCTGGGGTTCGGGGCGAGGGGGGGCCGGGGATGGGTTTCCGTGCGCGGTCCCGTCCCATCGTCCTCGTCGCAGGGAGGGGTATCGAGGGGAGAGCCGTCGGGTCTCCACCACTTGTCGGGCCCGGAGCTGACGGCCAGGATCTCCACGCTCACGCCGTCGGAGAACTTCGCGGTGAATCTCGGGTCGGGGGCCGGGGTCGCCGGGGCGGCGATCGGCCTGGGATTGGCACCGTCTTGCGGGGATCGCGCGACGGCGGCCGTGGTCGCGGCGGCGACCAGGATCAGGGCGAGCGACTTCAGTTTCTCCATCATCATCGTGCGGACGACTCCTTCGGCCAGCCGGGCGACGGCCCCGGGGATCAGGCCCGAGGCGAGCGCGGCGGCCCGCAGGGTGGGGGGGATCAGCGACTCCGGGACGCCGGCGCGGGCCTCGCGGGCGAACTCGGCCAGGACGATTGCCGTCGCGGCGGGGGCGAGGCCCCGACGCTCCAGGCGCGTCCGCAGCCGGGTGCGGCCCCGGGCCAGGCGGCTCTTGATCGTCGCGGTGGGCCAGCCCAGCGAGACGCCGGCCTGCTCGTACGTCAGGCCCTCGAAGTCGCACAACTCGATCGGTCGTCGGTACTTCGGGGGGAGGCGATCCAGCTCGTCGGCCACGGCGTCGCGGACGTCCCGACGCTCGGCGAGCGCCGCGGGGTCGTCGCCGGCCGCCGGGTCGACGGTCGCCGGGGGGCGTCGGCGGGCCTCCGAGCGGAGCCGCGTCGACACCTTCCGCGCCACGCCGTAGAGCCAGCGCCCGGCCGATCCGCCGCCGTCGACGCGGATCGAGCCGGCGCGGCGGACGAGGACCAGGAACGTCGCCTGGAACGCATCCTCCGCGTCGGCCCGGCCCAGCGAGCGCCGGCAGACGCCCCAGACCATCGCCGCGTGCCGGTCCACCAGGGCCTCGAACGCCGATTCCGCCGCCGGGTCGGCCGGCCCGGTCCGCGTGCGGAACCGCTCCAGCAACTCCCCATCGGTCATCCCCGTCGTCGAGCCGCCGGTGAACAGGGCCCGCAGGCCCGTCGGCGATGGTCGTGACGCTTGCATCCGGCCCCCCTCCTCCCGAATCCACCCCTCCCATGCCCTGGGACGGTCGACCGGCCCCGGAATTCCCCGGGATCGATGATAAATGAAGGAGGCGACTCCATGGGGATGAAGGGAGGATTCGGATTTTGCCGGCTGTCGCGCCGCAACGGACCTTGATTCACCCCTCGGGTTTGGGGTACAGTTGCGTTTTCTTCTCGCGCGGAGGGGATTCCGCGCGGCGAAGACGCTTCACTCAATTGAGCTGGAAGAGGTCGGGGGACGGGCGAGCCCGAGCATCCCGGACTCGTCGAACGCGGGCCCGTCGTCCGCCCAGGAGCTTCGGACAGAACATGTACGCCATTTTTGAAGATGGTTCGCACCAGTATCGCGTTCAGGAAGGCGACTTCATCCAGGTCGACCGCCGCGAGGGCAAGGCCGGCGACGACGTCACCTTCGACAAGGTCTTCCTGATCGCCGGCGAAGGCGAGCCGACCATCGGCGCGCCCCTGATCGATGGCGCCGCGGTCAAGGCCAAGATCGTCGACCAGTTCCGCACCAAGAAGATCATCATCCAGAAGTTCCGCCGTCGCAAGAACATGCGTCGTCGCCGCGGCCACCGTCAGCCGTACACGACCGTGCAGATCATCAGCGTGGCGAAGGCCTCCTGATCGCGGCCCCGCTCCCGCGTCGGCCACCTTTGACGCCTCTACCGCCCGCGCCCGGCGCGCCCGCCGGCCGCGGGCTTTTTTTGCGCCTCCTTCATCCCCCGGCGCGCGCATGCTTCGGCTGCCGAGTCGTGGAGCGAAGAACCACTGCCAGGGAACTGCCGAGGCCGTCCCGATCGGGGAGCCTTATCCCGCTTCGTCGCGAACATCTCGGCCCCGGCCGTCGCCGGGCCGAGGATGCATCGATAAAAGGGTGCGTCGACTCAAGTTCCGCGAACCGATACGCCGACATCGAGTGCGGCGGGCATGAACATCTGGATTGGTGGACGGCAATCGACTAGAATGCGCCGGCCGGCGAGACACCGGCTCGGCTCATTTGCGTCGATACCTCATCGACCAAACGGGGGAGTGAGAGCCGATGGCGAGAGCAGGAAGGCCGAACGGGACGACCGCCGTGGAACAGCAGCATCAGCCCGAAGGAGCGTCGGCGAAGGCGAAGGACGCCAGGGGCCGTTCGGGGATGGTGGTGCCGCGCATCTTCAGCACGGAAGGCGTCAGCCCGTTCGACCAGGTCGAGTGGGACTCGCGATCGGCGGCGATCAAGGACGAGCGGGGGAAGGCCATCTTCGAGCAGGTCGGCTGCGAGATCCCCAAGGGGTGGAGCCAGCTCGCGACCAACGTCGTCGTCAGCAAGTACTTCTACGGCGACGTGACGGCCGGCAACGGCTCGCCCGCCGAGGGGAAGCGCGAGTATTCGGTCCGCCAGCTCGTCGATCGCGTCACCCGGACGATCGCCGACTGGGGCCGCGAGGACGGGTACTTCGCCACGACCGAGGACTCCGAGCGGTTCTATGACGAGCTGTCGGCCCTCTGCCTGGGCCAGTACGGGTCGTTCAACTCGCCGGTGTGGTTCAACGTCGGCCTGTTCCACGCCTACGGCATCGCCGGCCCGGCCAACAACTGGAAGTGGGACGAGGAGACGCGGACGGTCGTCGCGGCGCAGAACGCCTACGAGACGCCGCAGTCGTCGGCCTGCTTCATCCAGAGCGTCTCCGACGACATGGACGGCATCATGAGGCTCGCGCACAGCGAGGCCATGCTGTTCAAGTTCGGCTCCGGCACGGGGACCGACCTGTCGACCCTGCGGTCCAGCCGCGAGAAGCTCGCCGGCGGCGGCAAGCCGTCGGGCCCGGTCAGCTTCATGCGGGTGTACGACGCCGTCGCCAGCGTCGTGAAGTCGGGGGGCAAGACCCGGCGCGCCGCCAAGATGCAGACGCTCAAGATCTGGCACCCGGACGTGCTCGAATTCATCGAGTGCAAGATCAAGGAGGAGGCCAAGGCCCAGGCGCTCATCCAGCAGGGGTACGAGGCCAACTTCAACGGCGAGGCGTACAGCTCGGTCCTGTTCCAGAACGCCAACCTCTCCGTCCGCTGCTCCGACGACTTCCTCGCGGCGGCCGAGGCCGACGGCGAGTGGACCACCCGGTCGGTCATGACCGGCAAGCCGATGGAGACCTACAGCGCCAAGATGCTGCTGGACCGGATCTCCGAGGGGACCTGGCTCTGCGGCGACCCCGGCGTCCAGTACGAGGACACCATCCAGCGCTGGCACACCTGCCCCAACACGGCGCCGATCAACTCGTCGAACCCGTGCAGCGAGTACATGTTCGTCGACGACTCGGCGTGCAACCTGGCCTCGCTGAACCTGGCCCGGTTCGTGGACGAGGCCGGCGTCTTCGACGTGGAGAGGTTCCGCGCCGCGTGCCGGATCTTCATCACCGCGCAGGAGATCCTGGTCGACCACGCCAGCTACCCGACGCAGAAGATCGCCGCCAACAGCCACAAGTTCCGGCCGCTGGGCCTGGGCTACGCGAACCTCGGCAGCATGCTGATGTCGTCGGGCATGGCGTACGACTCGGAGGAAGGCCGGGCGGTCGCCGCGGCGATCACGGCCGTCATGCACGGCCAGGCGTACCTCACCAGCGCCGAGCACGCCGGCCGGGTCGGGGCGTTCGAGGGCTTCGCGATCAACCGCGAGCCGATGCTGAACGTCATCGGAATGCACCGCGAGGCCGCCTACGCCATCGACGAGAAGGCCCCGGAGGCGATCCGCCTGGCCGCGCACCGGATCTGGGACGAGTGCCTGGAGACCGGCCGCGCCAACGGGTATCGCAACAGCCAGGTGACGGTGCTGGCTCCCACCGGGACCATCGCCTTCATGATGGACTGCGACACCACCGGCATCGAGCCGGACATCGCCCTGGTGAAGTACAAGCTCCTGGCCGGCGGCGGCATGCTCAAGATCGTCAACCGGACGGTCCCCGCCGCGCTCCGGAAGCTGGGCTACGACGAGCCCGAGGTCCGCGGGATCCTCGACTACATCGACGCCCACGACACCATCGAGGGTGCCCCGGCCCTGAAGGACGAGCACCTGCCGGTCTTCGACTGCGCGTTCGCCCCGCCGCAGGGCGGGCGCAGCATCCACTACCTGGGCCACCTCCGGATGATGGCGGCCGTCCAGCCGTTCCTCTCCGGGGCGATCTCCAAGACGTGCAACCTCCCCAACGAGGCGACCGTCGAGGACATCCGCGAGACCTACCTGGAAGGCTGGAAGCTCGGCCTGAAGGCCCTGGCCATCTACCGCGACGGCTCCAAGGGGAGCCAGCCCGTCTCCACCAAGTCCGAGAAGTCGGACAAGGCCGAGGAGCCGAAGGCCGTCGAGCCCGCCCCCGCTCCGGCCGTGGTGGCGGTTGAGTCGCTGAAGCCGGTCCAGGCCCCGACGGCGACGACGGTGGTGGCCAAGCCCCGTCGCGAGCGGCTGCCGCACACGCGGCGGAGCATCACGCACAAGTTCGACATCCAGGGGCACGAGGGCTACATCAACGTCGGCTTCTACCCCGACGGCCGCCCCGGCGAGCTGTTCATCACGATGGCGAAGGAAGGCTCGACCATCGGCGGCCTGATGGACGTGCTGGGGACGTCGATCTCGATCGGGCTCCAGTACGGGGTGCCGCTGGAGGTCTTCGTCAACAAGTTCGCCCACAGCCGGTTCGAGCCCGCCGGGTTCACCAAGAACCCGGACATCCCGATCGCCAAGTCCATCGCCGACTACATCTTCCGATGGCTCGGCATGGAGTTCATCGACGGCTATCGCGAGGCCAACTCGCCGAACCGCGGCTACGACGAGCCCGCGGCCAAGCCGGCGGCCGTGGAGGCCCCGTCGGTGAAGGTCAACGGCCACCGCACCGCGACCATCGCCGACCTGGAGCACCACGAGGCCGTCCTGGGGACCGCCCCCGCCAAGCTCCCCTCGACCCAGCCCCACGCCGTCCCCGCCGACGTCGCCCTCGACGTCCAGGACCGCCAGTTCGCCTCGTTCCAGAGCGACGCCCCCGCCTGCGACAACTGCGGCGCCCTGACCGTCCGCTGCGGCACCTGCTACCGCTGCTTCAACTGCGGCAACAGCATGGGCTGCTCCTGACCGCCGCGGGCTGAAGGCGTGAACCCATCGAGGGCCGTCGACTCCAACGGGGTCGGCGGCCCTCGGCGTTTCGAAACCGAGGGTGAGATCCGGCTACGCCCGGCGCAGCCACATCACGAGGCTCGTCGCGAGGATCGCCAACCCCAGGCCGATGCCGACGAGGGAGGCCGTGCCCGTCCAATCGCCGGGCGGCGTGGCGCGGATCGGGGCGACCTCGCCGGCGGGCGGGATCGCCGCTGCCGCGTCGGACTTGTCTTCGGGCGTGTGGTAATGCTTGTTCTTCGTCCTGTCCCAGACCACGACGCCGGGGTCGTAGACGGGCCAGAACAGGGATTTGGGGTAGTCGCGATTGAAATGCAGGTCCGTTGACGGTGGTCTCCCATTCGAAATGCTTGACCGACTTCCGGCCGCCTTCCGGGAAGCTGCACTTTCCGCGATTTAATCCATTCGCATCGAGCTGCACTTTCCGGGATTTGGTGTACACGACAGACGCGTAAAGCCACCCGGAAATGCCTGACTTCGTATCATTGCGCGGCGAGGACCACACGGGGACGCGTTTCAGATCGAGTTTTCTGGCGTGTCCGGTCGCTCGTGCGGCCTTTCCGACCAGCGCGCGTGCCAAGCGTGATCGTGCAACACGGCGAGCCGTGTACGGACGGCGGCGATCATCCGGTCGAGCCTGGCATCGGCGGCGGGTCGTCCGCAGAGGTTGGCCAGCGACTCCAACTCGTCGGCGTCCTCAAGCGTCGCCGCCACTTCGGCGGCGACGCCGCCCCGCTTCAAGGGTTGCATGAAGGCCGGACGGCCAAGCGTCCAGATGGCGACCCCTAGAGGCCACGCCCCGCTGCGCATGGCTTCCAGCGTCCCGAGCGCCAGGCAGAGGACGAACGCCTCTCGATCGGCGGCGATCTCCAGGAAGTGCGTCTCGTCATCCATAGCGTTTGAGCGGCCCGACAAGCACCGAGTGGACGGGGCCGGCCCGAGCGGGACGCTGGCGGTTGTCACGACTGCCAGGCGTCTCGACCGGAGCCGACCCCGATGACATCCTCGCATCCGACCCTCGCCCCTTGCCAGCGGTTCGTCCGACTCTCCGGGCCGCTCGACGGGTGGTCGGCGCCGAGGCTGGCCCTGCTGTTCGCCGGGGCGTCGCTGGCCGGCGGGAGGCGGACCGTCACGACCTGGATCCGGGCCGCGGGGCTGAGCGGCCGATACCGGTCCTGCTACATCGCCGTCGCCGCGGCGGGGAGGCCGGCTCGGCCCACGTCTACGGCCACGTCTTCGTCGTGTCGGCCCTGCTCGTCGAGCATCGGTCCTGGGGCGTGATCGCCCTTCCGCTCCTGTCGCGGCTCTACGTCCGCAAGGTGGACCTGCCGACGATCGACCCGAAGCATCGGCCCGCGTTCCGCACCATCCGAGGCCGAACTGCTGGTGGACCGCTCCGAGTCCCCCTGGGACAAACAAACCGGCCCGCCCCAGCCACGCCGACAAACGCCGAGCCTGGCGTCGCGAATTGCTGCTCGGCGAAATCCTCGCGATCATGCGGGCCGGCCCATCCGACGCCGAGATTCAGGCCGTCGCGGGCAGGATGCTGCGGCTCACGGCCTGACGCTCATGCAATCTCGGAACGTGCAGCTTTCAAGGGACCGCGACGGATCAGCCTGCCCGGCGCGGCCTGAATCGACGAGCGGCCTTCAGCGCGGCACCGAAACCGATTGCGCTGAGCAGCCATGAGCCCGGTTCGGGAACCGGCGGAGTTCCGTTGACCTGGATCAGGTATGGCGCGCCACCTATCGGAGGCGCGAACGGCCCATTCCAGGTGGCGCCGCCATCGTAGCTGGTGTTGAAGTACGGCAGGGTGCCAGGTCCTGAACTATTGAACGTATCCGCGTAAGACCAAGCGACGCCGCCCTTCCCATCGGCCGACGAGCTCTTGAGCACGAACAGATAGGTGGTGCCGGCGCTGAGCAGGACCTGGGTGATGGGGTTGAAGACGACGTCGGCAAACCCGGATGCCGGGACGGCGGCATGGTTGAAGCTCGTCAGGAACGTCCCTGGTGTGCCGTCGCTGTTCGCGGCATAGAGGTCGGCGGAGAACGTGTAGTCGTCGTTTGGACCGGGATCGAAATTCCCCAGATTCGCCGAGATCGTATCGAGTAAGTAACTGTTCGTCCCGGTGGTGAAGCCCTGTGCCGAATCCCACCCCGACGTATTCGGGGGAACATACGCCCGGAGGGTGTCGAAGCTGCTGTGCGGCTCGGTGAGGTTGCTCACGATGAGATCCGCGGCGCGGGCCCCGGGCGGAATCGTCGCCAGGGCCAAGAGGGCGATCATCGCGGGGAGAGGCACTCGAACTTTCATGTTTCTTAACTCTCCGGAGCTTGAGACGCGATATCCACGAGCCCGGTTCGTCGGCTCAGGAACCAGGAGACTCATGGTGTTTTCGCTTGAACACTCTTTTCAATGATCAGAGCAAAGGGCTGGCGACGCGGGAAATTCGAGCGGAAATCCCTGGCCTCTTACGCTCGCCGGCGACGTGTTGATTGTCATTGTTTTAGCCGAAAATCGGCCATTCGGTTGCATTCTACTATATGATGGTCTCGGCCAGGTGCAAGATGAGAGCGGCGGAATAGAGATAGGTTGTCTTTGGGCAACACCGCCTGTTTTCTCGGCGACAATTTGTATGTCATAGGACTTACGCGATAGGCGGGGGCCGGTCGAGGGGGCGGCCGCGGTAGGCGCGGACGGCCTCGCGGACGACGGCCGTCTTGGCTTCGTACCAGCTGACGCCGGTGGCGTAGAAGTTCCAGGAGAGGCGGGCGAACGCCCGGATCGCCATCCCGACGTGGTTCCGTTGCGCGCAGGCCGACCGGGCCTGGCATCGCTCGACGTTGCAGCACTGCTCCAAGGCCCGGTGATACTCCTCCACGGCCCAGCATCACTCGGCCAGCATCTGCCGGCCCAGCTCGTCCATCCCGAGGTCGTTGGTCGCCCAGTATTCAACGTCCCCGTCTCGGGAGGCCGCCTTGAACACGCGGAGCGGGCCGAACCCCTCCATATGGACGACCAGGCCGCCGTCGCCGATGGCCAGCTGCGAGACCGGGCGATAGCCGGCGCGGTCGACGTCGAGGCGGCGGTTGGACTTCAGCTGGGTGAGGAAGGTCCAGCCCAGGCCGCGGACCTGCTTGAGGTTCGCCAGGCTGGAGTACCAGCCGTCGAAGAGGACCGCCCGCGGCCGGAAGCCGCGGCGGGACGCCCCGGCGACCATGGCCGCGAAGTGGTCGTTCTTGGTCAGGCCGTCGTCGGGGGCGTCGTAGAGCCGATAGTCGACCGGTATGACGCGGTCGCCGTCGGACCAGACCAGGCTGATCAGGTTGACGCCCCGGACGACCTTGCGATGCTTGCCCGACCAGTGGCGGTGCACCGGCTCGATCTTCCGGGCGTAGAGCTTGTCGAGCGTGGAGTCGTCGAGGACCAGGACGCCGTCGTCCTTGCGGAGCAGCGGCTCGACCTCGGCCCAGGGCGTCTCGGGGTCGGGCTCCAGGCGGTGGAGCAGCCGGGTATAGGCGTCGTGGGCGGCCGGGGCGGGGCGGTCGGGGCCGCTCCTCGCCGCCTCGCGGCAGCTGGCCGCCCGCGGCGTGGCGATCAGGAAGTCGATGTAGTCCTCGTCGCTGCACTTGACTCGGCTCATGCCCGATCCTACGGCGACCATCGGTCGGGCGCAATCCGTGCCGTTATCTACTACAGCGTAACTCCTATTGCATTTGAATCGCGGTCGGAATCCGCCTGCGCTCGCACGCCGTTGGATGGAACTGGGCCGCTCGACAAGCCTCGGTTCGGCCGTCGGCGGGAGGCCGCACGATGCAGGCCCGTCGCCTCGATTTGGCGTTGATAAGGATGATGCAGCCTCAATAACGCGAGTGGAACGTTTTGTTTTGTGCGTGTCGACAAGGAAGGATGTTTTTGGCCAGGACCGGGACGGCGACCGGCAGACCGGTTTCCGCTCGGAGGTGGAGTGGCCGACGCCGTCCCGGTCCTGGGGGGCGGACGGTCTGCGCCCCCGCGGGCGAGCCGATCGCGTATAATCGCCGCCAAGGGGAGGCGGCGACCGATGCGCATCGACGAGAGGGCCGGGACCTGGCTGATCGTGGCGACGTTGACTGCGACGCTCACGGCGACGACGGTCGCGAAGACGCTCCGGGATTATCGCGACCTGAAGGTCGGCTGGTCGTGGGACCTGGCGTACTACAACCAGTCGATCTGGTCGGTCACGCACGGCGACGGGCTCATCACGGCGCGGCCGATCGGCCCGCTGGGGATCGAGGGGCCGTCGGCCTGGCGGTCGATGCACCTGGGGCCGATCCGCCTGGCGATGATCCCCTTCTACCTGGCGTTCCCCGACCCGCGGACGATCCTCGTCTTCGCCGGCGTGATCTTCTGGTGGACGATCCCGGCGGCGTTCACGCTGGCGCGGTCGGAGTCCGGCTCGGATCGCGCGGCGCTCTCGGCGGTCGGGCTGGTGGCGCTCTCGCCGCTGCTCTGGCCGATGGCCTGGAACGACTTCCGGGAGATCCAGGCGGGGATCCCGTTCGTGCTCTGGGCGTATCAGGGCGTGCGGTCGCGCCGCCCCGGGCTGACGGCGGCGGCCGTGGCGGGGATGCTGGCCTGCCGGCAGGAGTTCGCGGTCGTCGTCGCCGCGCTGGCGTTCCTGCCGGCTCGTGAGGACGAGGACGTCGGCCGCAAGGCCCGATGGCGGCTGATCCTGTTCGACGTCGGCCTGGGCTGGATCCTCGTCTACTTCGTCTATCTCAAGCTGGTCGTCGGCCGGAACGCGCCGGAGCAGTACGTCGACCAGTTCCTCGGCCCCAGGCCGACCCTGGCGCAGACTTTGGAGACGCTGAGGTGGGTGGTGCGCGACGGCCTGGGGGCATGGTCGGCGCTCGCCCTGTTGGCACCCGTCGCGGCGCTGCTCGCGGCGCCGTGGATCTGGAGCCTCGGCTCCGGGCGGTGGGCGATGAGGATGCTGTTCGGGCCGTCGTGGCACCACGTCCGCTACACCGCCCCGGCGCTGGCGACGGCGATGGCCGCCGGGCTGATCGGATATGCGCGGCTGGCCGCCCGGCTGAAGGGGCGTCGCGGGGGGGCGGCGATCCTGGCCGTCGTCTGGCTGGCGGCGGCGGGATGGTCGGCGTTCGGCCTGCGCGAGACGCTCCGGCGCATGGGGCACATCCCGAGGCCGGTCGACGCCGCCGACGTCGAGCCGTTCTGGGCCTGGGCGGGCCGGGTCGGCCCGGACGACGCCGTGCTGGCGTCGTATGAGTTCTCGGCCCCGCTCTCCTCGCGCAAGGCCCTGTACAGCCACGTCCTGACGACCAACCAGCCGCAAGGCTATCCGAGGCTCGGGCCCGAGATCCGCTGGATCTTCTGGAGGCTGCCGGAGCGGCCGGAGGTCCGGGCCTTCCGGGAGCAGGGGTACGAGGAGATGTACCGGGGGCCGTCGCTGGTGGTGCTGCACAGGCCGTAGGCGGCCCGCTCCCGCGCGGCGGGGGGCGGGGGCCCGGGGCCGCGCCGGGAAATCGCCCGCGAGTGATCTGGACATCGAGGTGCACATTTCATAGGGTCGACCCGTGAACCGCGCGGGGGCGGACGATTCCGCGGGCCCGCGACGTGGCTGATCGGGCGCCGACGGCTCGTGCGAGCGTGCTTGCGCCTCAATATTTTGGCGCATTCATGCCGAGCATCGACGTCGGCCCGGTCGCGCTCGGGCCCGGCTCGCCGACGACGCGGCCGAGCCGGGCGGCGTTGGCGCGGGTCGACGGGCCGTCGCGATCGATATTGTTGGCGAAATACGCGCTGTTCGCCGAATCTATAATGGTGGTCAATTCCGCTCATGTGGCGATCGCCGCAGGGCTCCCCCTCGTCCCGGCAGGGGGGGGATTGCGACGTCGCATACAAAACGACTGGACGAAGATCGATGCCTCGCCTGATTTCTGGGCGGTCCTGGTTCCTGCTGTCCCTCGCGGCGCTGGCGATCGGCGGAGAGGCGTTGTACCTGTGGAGCACATGGACCGATGTGTATACGGATAACGCCTACGTCGTCAGCAACATCACGCCCATCTCCGCCAACGTGACCGGGCAGGTGGTGGCGCTGTTCGTGGACGACAATATGATCGTCCAGCCCGGCGACCCGATCGCGCAGCTCAATCCGGTGGAGTTCCAGGTCGCCGTGGACCAGGCGCTGGCGGGCTACCACCGGGCCGGCAACGCGGCCGAGGCCGCCGAGGTGACGGCGTCGTTCACGTCGGACGATCGCAAGTCGATGCTGATCGCGGCGCAGGCCAACCGCGACGAGGCCGACCAGATGGTCCAGGCCGCCGAGGTCTCGGTGCAGACGCACATCCGGCTGCATGAGAAGGAGAAGGAGGTCCTGGCCGCCTTGCAGGCCCAGATGCCGGGCCTGGAGGCGATGAGGCGGAACGCCCAGGATTACTATCAGCGGTTCAAGAGCCTGTCCCAGAGCGGCGACGTCCCCGTGCAGGAGTTCGACAATCGCGAGGCGACCTATCGCTCGGCGGTCGCCAAGGTGGAGTCGCTGCAGAGCGACATCAAGGGGGCGGAGCGCCAGGTCCTGGCCAGCGAGCTGGAGCTGCAAGAGGCCCGCGTCCGGCTGGAGAAGACCCGCAAGGCGCTGGCCAACGCCGAGGCGGCGGTCGGCCGGGCGGAGGCCGAGCAGAAGCAGCCGACCGTCGCGGCCGACACGGCCCTGGCCCTGCGCGACGAGCAATCGCTGGCCGAGGCCAAGCTGCGGCAGGCGAAGCTCGACCTGAGCGACACGCTGATCCGCGCCCCGAGGGCCGGGGTCATCGGCCGGCGCACGATCCAGGTCGGCCAGACGGTGGAGGCCCACAAGCCGTTCCTCAGCATCGTCCCGCTCGACTTCGACAACCTCTGGATCGTCGCCAACCTGCGGGAGAACCAGATGCGGGACGTCCGCGTCGGCCAGGCGGTGAAGATCGGCGTGGACGCCGTCGCCGGCGAGACGTTCGACGGCTGGGTGGAGAGCGTCGCGGGCGGGTCGGGGGCGGTGTTCTCGCTCTTCCCGCCGGACAACGCCACGGGCAATTTCGTCCGGGTGGTGCAGCGCCTGCCGGTGCGCATCCGGTTCGCGCGCCGGGAGAACCCGGGCCATCGCATCCGGCCCGGGATGTCGACGCGGATCACGATCGACACGACCCGCCATGTCCGTAAGGGGGCGCATGAATGGTGACCCGTACTCGGCGGCGAGCGGCCGGCCCGGCCGCCCCCCGCCCGAACGCGGCCTCGCGCCGCCTCCGGCCGACGGCCATGCTCGCGACCCTCGCGGTGCTGGTCGGCGTCGCGGCGGGCCCCCGGGCCCAGGAGGCCGGGCCCGCGCCGGCCGGCTCCGCGGCCGAGGGGGCCGCATCCGAGGGGGCCGCATCCGAGGGGGCTTCGCCCGAAGGGGTCGCCGCGCCGGCCCCGCCGCCCGTCCCGCTGAGCCTGGACGAGGCGATCCGCCAGAGCCTGGCCAACGTGGAGACGGTGCAGGCCAACGTCGCCGTGCGGACGGCCGCGGTCGCCCGCTTCGAGGCCCTGAAGGAGTTCGTGCCGCTCATCAACCTCCCCCAGCTGGCGGTGGCCTTCAACCAGCTCGGCGGCCCCGGCAAGATCATCATCATGCCGGACGTCACCGGCGGGGCCTTGCTGGAGGGGAGCCCGGGGCTCCAGCAGGCGGCGCTCAATCGGGCCAACCTGTACTTCCCCCTGGCCCCGTCCGGGCACATCACCGCGCTGCCGATCGCCGAGGAGGGCGTCCATGCCAAGGTGCTGATGGAGCAGCTGGTGCGGCGATCCCAGATGATGCTGGCGATCCAGGGGTACTACCAGGCGAAGCAGGTCGACTACGGGATCCGCACCGCCCGGCTGGGCGTCGAGCTGGCCGAGGAGACCCTGGGGCTGACGCGCCGCAAGCTCAAGCAGAATCAGACGCACGACGTCGAGGTCACGGAGGCCGTCGTCGGCAAGGACAAGGCCCGCGTCCTGCTCGCCGACCTTGAGAAGGAATCGCGGGTCGCCCAGCGCGAATTGGCGGTGGTCCTCCATCAGAGCCGGCTGCTCGTGCCGCAGCAGGCGGTCGTCCCGATCCGGATGGATTACTCCTACGGCTTCGACCTGGACGACCCCGACGAGGTGGACCTGCGCTGGATGCCCGACTTCCCCGGCTCTCGCGAGGAGGCCGTCGAGCTGGCCAAGCAGCAGCGGGTCGACGTGCGGCTCCGCGTCGTGGGCCTGCGGATCGCCCGCCTCCAGCAGAAGCGGAACATCCTGAACCTGCTGGGCGAAGGCCGCCTCCCGGCCGAGCTGGGCTTCAAGAACACCAGCCCCGACAGGAACGGCGGCATCACGCTGGGCGCGATCTTCGGGTCCACCTACGGCCTGCCGGTCGTCGACATCGGCATGTGGTCGGGCATCCGAGAGGCCCGGCTCGACGTGATCCAATCGCAGCTCGAGCTGGAGAAGGCCCTGATCGAGGTGGCGGTCGACGCCGGGAACTCCTGGGACCGCTGGCGGCAGTCGGTCCGCGAGTGGGAGCTGAGCGAGGCCGAGCTGAAGCTCCAGCACGAATTGCTGGAGCGGATCGAGCGGCTGTACGAGCAGAAGCAGGCGATCTGGGTCGAGGCGCTCGGCGCGCGGGTCAACGTGCTGCGGGCCGACGCCAACCGCTGGACGCGGTGGTACAACCTGCAACTCGCCCGCTTCAACGTCCTCCGCGCCACGGAGCAGCTGCTCGACTATGTGGAACGGAAGCGGATCACCCGGCTGACCAGCCGGCAGGAGCCGCCGACGGAAGGGGTCCGCGATCGGCTGACGTCGTGGAGGCCCTGGAGGAAGGGCGACGCCCAGGCGTCGCCGATCTCGGAGGGAGGGAACCGTGCGAAACCGTGAGGGGCGATGCGGGCGGCCCGCGAGCCGGGCCGCGAGGCTGGGGGGGATCTGCGCCGTCGCGGCGCTGGGGACGGCCGGGGACTGCGCCGCGCAGTCGCCGTTCGCCGACACCCCGGCCCGCAGCGGGACGCTCACGATCCCCACCTCCCCATCCCCGGCCTCCCCGTTCTCGCCGCCGCCGATATCCGCGACGCCCACGAGCCCCCTGCGGGCGCTCCCGCCCGGCGCGACGGACCTGCCCGGCGCGCCGTCGCCCGCCTTCGGGGATCGGGACCTGGGCGACGTCCCGCTGCCGCTGCCGCTCCCTCGCCCGGACGACGACGAGGCGTCGGGCCCGCAGGACCTCCCGCCGCGGCCGAGGACGGCGCCGGAACTCTCGGCGGCGCGGACCGGGCCGGTCCCGAAGGCCGAGCCGGTCCTGCTCAAGTCGGGCATGCACGTCACCCTGCGGATCTGCCAACTGCTGCCGACGGACGGCCTCAGCTCGGGCGAGCGCCTGCTCAACGGTCGGCCGTCGATCCAGCGCGGCGATTGCTTCCTGGCCGAGGTGATCGAGCCGGAGTCCCCGTACCCCGTCCTCGTGGGCGGGACCGTGAAGGAGATCGTCGGCCCCGGCCGGTTCGGCCGCCCCGGCCACGTCGGCCTGCAGATGACCCAGCTCGTCCAGGGCTCCGAGCACGAGGCCGGCATGGCCCCGTGGCGGATGGAAACGGCCGACCGCCGGTTCGCCACCCGGATGCGGCGCGCCCTGTTGACGACCCTGCTGGGGCTGGAAGGGGCCGGCACGGGGGCCAGCGTCGGGGCGCAGTTCTCGGGCGGCAACATGGCCTTCATCGGCGGGGGCATGGGGATCGGCGCCCTCGTCGGCTTCGGCTACGCCTCCTTCCAGCGCGGCACCGAGCCCAACCTCGAACCGGGCGATACGTTCCAGATCGTCGTGGGGACCACGGAGTACCGGCCGGTCTCCCGGGAATGGCGGACGATCCTCTACCCGGCCGCCGATCCGGGCTACGACAAGGCGAAACGACCATGATGATCGACGGGACGCGGCGACGGATGCTCCTGGCCCTGGCCCTGACGACGGCCGTCGGCGCGGCGGGCTGCGATCGCGCGAGGCCGCAGGCGGGGGAACTCCCGCCGGCGTACACCTCCAACCAGATCACCGACCCGGCGCTCCTCGACGTCGCCGGGGGGATCAAGGAGTGGGGCGAGAAGGAGGTCGGCGCCGACGGGAAGCCGCTGTTCGGCCGCGTCGAGGTCTTGCGGCCCGTGCCGATCGTCCAGCCTTACGGCGTCGGCGTCTTCCAGCAGGAGATGCGGCTGCCGGTCATCTTCACCACGGGCCCGGGCTGGCCCGGGCTGAAGCCCGAGGAGAAGGAGGCCGCGATCGTGGTCGTCTATGACCACGTCTCGGAATTGCTGAAGGCCCTGGAGCGCGACCCGCCCCTCCAGGCGACGCTGACGGTCCAGACGCCGCAGGGGATGGAGGTCGCCTGGATCAATCGGCTCGACCCGAACGGGAAGAACATGCATGGCGACGACTGATCCGGCCCCGGTGCGTTTCGGCCGCGGCCCGATCGGGGGTGCCTTGCGCGCGGGCCGCCCGATGGTCGCGATCGTGGCGGTCTTGCTCACCACGGGCGGCCACACGATGAACCTGCGCGAGCTGGGGGTGAGCCGGGGGTGGGTCTCCGCCGAGGTCTACTCGCTCCAGTCGTGCTACCTCTTCAGCCTCGCGGCCGTGATGCTGGCGTGCCCGGCGCTGAATCGCCTCTGGTCGTGCCGCCGCCTGGCGCGCTGGGGGCTGGTGCTGGCGATCGTCGGGGCGGTCGTGAACGTCCTGGACGCGGGGGATCCGCTCTCGACCGCGCTGATCGGCCGCGCCGTGGCCGGCGCGGGGTCGGGCCTGGTGATCTACGCCGTCCCGGTCCTGCTCCCCCCGGGGTGGGAGACCCCGCTGGCCTGGGCGGTCATCCTCTGCCCGGTCGTCGGGCCGGGCTTCGTCTCGGCCGCCACCATGACCTACGAGTCGTCGGACTGGCAGCACGGCTTCCTCTTCGAAGGCGTCATCGCCGGCATCGGCCTGCTGGCGCTGCTGTCGATGGCGAGGACGTCGAAGCCCGAAGACCCGCCGCCGCCCGCGCGCGGGTCGTTGGCCTATTATCCCGGCCTGATCGTCGCCTCCGCCTCCCTGATCTACATCCTCCACTGGGGGCAGTTGTACGGCTGGCTGGAGGATCCCCGGATCGCCGTCGCGATCGCCGTCTTCGCCGTCGCCTCGGCCGTCTCGCTGGCCCTGGCCTGGCCCCAGCTGGACTGGGGCATCCTGGGCGAGAACTGGATCCGGCTGGCCCTGTACTTCCTGGGGGGCGTCTGCCAGTTCTTCCACGCCTACATCATGAACGTCTACGGCGGGGCGATGATGAACCTGAGCTCCTGGCAGCGGGCCTTTTTGATCTGGCCGCTGCCGATCGGGATCGCCGCGTCGCTCGTCGTCGCGTCGTTCATCCTCCCGGAGCCGGTCCGTCGGCGCGGCCTCGCCGTCCGGGGGCTCCCCCTCGCGGTCGTCGGCCTGTCGCTGATGTCCGCCGGCCTCTACCTGTGCTACCAGAGCATGATGGAATGGCCGTACTGGATGATCCGCGACGTGGTCGACCTGAACTGGTTCCCCGCGCCCGGGCCGTGGGAGCTGGCGCCCGGCCGATTCCTGGCTGGGATGGGGATCGGCCTGTTCATGGTCGCGATGGACGCGCACTACAGCCCCGACCCCGGGCGCGAGGAGGTCGTCCGGCCGCTCATGAGCGTGCTCCAGTTCTTCGGGGGCGGGATCGCCGCCGCGGTGCTCGTCAACTTCGTCATCATCGGCCACAAGGTCCATTACTCGTACTCGGCCGAGCGCGACGCGATCCAGGCCGAGGAGATGGTGCAGCGGCAGGAATACATGGCCGACCGGCTCAGCCGGGCCGGGCATGACGCGCCGGAACGGGCGTCGACCGTCCTGGTCTACCGGTTCATCAATTACGAGGCCGACAACCTGGTCTTCGCGACCATCTACATCGCGTTCTCCGCGCTCGCCTTCGGCGCGGCCGTCTTCTTCTTCCTGCTCTGGGCCGGCCGCCGGCTGCGCCGCGTGTGATCGGGCGCCGCCGGCTCTGGGCGGCGCGGGCGGGCGTCATTACAATGTCCCGCATGAACGCCATCGTCGTCGCCTGCAACAGCGTGCACCTGGGATTCCTCGGCGCCTACGGGAACGCCTGGATCGAGACCCCGAACCTCGACCGGATGGCGTCGCAGGGGGTGGTGTTCGACCACCACTTCCCGGAGAACCTCACCACGCTCCCCACCCGTCGGAGCTGGTGGACGGGCCGCTACGGCTTCACCGACCCGGCCCTCGGCTGGACCCCGCTCCAGCCCGACGAGTTGATCCTCCCCGACTTCCTCAACGGCCGGGGCGTGCGCACGGCCCTGATCTCGGACTCGCCGTTCCTGCGCGAGAAGGGGATGGGCTACGGCCGCAGCTTCGACGACGTGATCTGGATCCGGGGCCAGGGCTACGACCCGTACATCCCCGCCGACGACCCCCGCGCCCGCGGCGTCCGCCTGGAGGACGAGCCCGGCCTGCGGCTCCCCGAGGACGAGGACGACCCGGAGTCCGCCGATCGCTGGCGGACGCGATGGGAGCAGCTCCTCCGCAACCGGAAGGCGCTGGGGGCCGACCGCGAGGAGAACACCGGCGTCGCGCGCACGGTCAAGGCGGCGATCGACTGGCTGGAGCGGCGCAAGGACGATCGCGAGCCGTTCTGCCTCTGGCTCGACGTCTTCAGCCCCCACGGCCCCTGGGACCTGCCCGAGGAGTACCGCGACCGCTACGCCACCATCGAGCCCGACGAGTTCGAGGCCGGCGAGGAGGGAGACCTCGTCGAGGAGGACGACGACGAGCCCGAGATCGACATCGAGGACGTCGCCGCGCTGATCGACGTCCCCGCCGGCGCGGTGGGCGACGCGCTCTCCGAGGCCGAGCTGTACCGCCTCCGCCGCACCTACGCCGGGGCCGTGACGCTCGTCGACCGGTGGCTGGGCGAGCTGTTCGACGCCCTGGAGCGGCTGGGCCGCGACAAGGACACGCTGCTGATCTTCACCGCCGACCAGGGCGAGCCCCTGGGCGAGCACGGCTTCGTCCGGCGCTTCCGCCCCTGGCTGTATGAGGAGCTGGTCCACACCCCGCTGATCGTCCGCATGCCCGGTGCGCGGTTCGGCGGGATGCGGCACCAGGCGATCGTGCAGACGGTGGACCTGCTGCCGACGCTCCTGGGCTTCTTCGGCGTCCGGCCCCCCGACGACGCCCCGCCGATCCACGGCACCGACGTCCTCCCCCTGATCCGCGGCGAGCAGACGAAGATCCGCGACTACGCCATCATGGGGATGGACACGGAGGAGTACGCCATCCGGACCCACGTCTGGCACATGATCCTCCCCCTGGTCGACGACCCCGAGGAGCCCCGCCGCCCCGAGCTGTACCGCAAGCCCGAGGACCGCTGGGACCAGAACGACGTCATCGAGCAGCACGGCGAGGCCGCCGAGCACCTCGAACTGGCCCTCCGTCGCTTCGTGGAAGCCCTCCCCCGCGAGGCCCTCGACGACCTCCCCCCGCTGCGCGACGTCGCCCGCCGCGGCTGACGCGCGGCGGCGACGGACTCCCGAGATTTGGGCGAGATCGGCCGACGGCTCGCGTCGAATTCCGTCCCCCCTCCCGGCGGGAGAGGGCCGTCGGATCTCGGAAACGCCGGGGCGATCGACGCCTTCTCCCCTTGAGGGAGAAGGTGCCCCGGAGGGGCGGATGGGGGGGGCGCGACCGGGTGCCGCGGGCTTCAACGTCCCTCGCCCGGCCGTGGGATGCGACGGCGATCGACCCCTCATCCGGCCTGCGGCCACCTTCTCCCTCAAGGGGAGAACGACGGCAGGCCGTCGTCGTCGCCCCGCTCGTGCATACCGCGACCGACATGCCCTCCGAAATCCGGCGACCCTCACCCGCCGCTGCGCGGCACCCTCTCCCGACGGGAGAGGGGACGTCGGAAATCGGAGGCGTTCCGCCCGGACGTCACCCTTCGGCCGCGAACGGCTCGGTCGGCTTCGGGCGGACGACGGGGGGGGACTGGGCCTGGATGCGGGCGATCTCGGCCTCCGCGGCGGCGACGGCGTCGCGGCCGGACAGGACTTCCAGGGTCGTCTCGACGACGTGGCGGCCGTCGACGGGGATCGTGAGGACGCGGCCCCGGGCCTCCTCGAACGGGCGGGGGTTGGGGAAGTTCACGCCCGGCTCCAGGCCGGTGACGTAGCCGTCGCGCAGGCCGCCGGTGTTCTTCCAGAGCGTGAAGCTCGGCAGGGCGGCCAGGTCGTACCGCAGGGCTACGGCCCGGTCCCCCGCCTTGTTGCGGAGCATCGCCGCCGTGCGGCCGGCCTCGGCGCGGAGCGAGCAGAAGTAGACCTGCTCCGCGTACCCCGGCTCGGGCGGGCCGTACACGTCGTAAGTCGCCAGATCCTCCACCGCACGGGCGTCGCGCGGGATCACCTCGTCCAGCGGGGCCACGAACCGCGCCCCCTCGTCCAGGTGGGGCGGGCCGAAGTTCCAGTGGTAGAGGACCTCCAGGCCCACCGGCACGTCCTTCACGTTCACGAACTCGTCGCGGACCGTCACCGCGCTCGACCCGCGGGCCGTCGTGTAGGTCGTGACCAACTCGATCCCCCCGCCGAACAGGAACGACTCGGCCACGCGGCCCTCGACCGCGATCGAGTCGTCGTCCACATGCACCGCGACGTACCACGCGGGGATGGAGGCGATCCGGCCGTGCAGCGGGTAGAGGGCGTTCCCCTCGCGGTATGGGGCCCCGTTGTGCATCAGCCCGCACCGCACCATCAGCTCGTCGAAGCCTTCGAGCCAGCCGATCCCCCCGATGTCATGCGGCTGGACGTAGGCCGGGTGGATCGGGCCGTCGCGCGTGGGCGAGTCCCAGCCCACGCGGTCGGCCCCCAGCGCGGCCTTCCACAGGCCCATCCCGCGCGTCGGGACGACCTGGAACGACAGGGCCCCGTTGTCGACCCGGATCAGGTCCACGCCGTCGCGACGCCCGCCGCGGAGCCGCCGCTTGGAGACGGCGAGGCCCCCCGCCGCCTCGGCGTCGAGCGTGAAGTCCTCGACCCACACGTCATGGGCCGTGTCCGTGAGCACGAATGTCCGTCGCTCGGCCATCGCCTTCCCCGCCCCCGCATCTCGCCCCGTCGCCCCGCCCCGCCGCACGACTCGGGGGGATCGACGAAATCTCGCATCAAGACCTGATCGTTCGGCGCACGTTTCGCAGTAACGATCGGCTGAAAGTCAAGCCTAATCCGCGGCGGGGGCCGACGCCAGTACCCGACGCCCCCGGCCTGACGCCTGCGAAATCCCCCGCGAGCCCGCGTCGCGGTTTCCCATATGTGACGGCAGGAGAGACGACGATGAACCGCAGCCGAGCCCTGAGCGTGAAGCGCCGCCCGACCCTGGAATCCCTGGAGTCCCGCGAGACCCCGGCCGTCATGAGCCTGTCGTCCGCCTGGGCGAACAGCCTCCGCGCCAACGCGATCTCCACGGATACGACGGCCAACCCGCCGAGCACGAACATCTCGGTCGGTGACGACGGCACGCTCAACCCGCCGGGGACCCTGTCTCCCGACGGCATGAGCACCACCTTCTCCCCCTCGATCCGCAACCGCAACGGCGCGACGGTCTCCAACCCGCGGAGCACGAACATCACCCGCGGCGACGACGGGACGCTCAACCCGCCGGGCAACCTGTCGCCCGACGGCCTGAGCACCACCTTCTCCCTGCGCACCGGCCGCAACGGCGGCACGATCGGGGGGACCGTCGGCGGCGGCGTGACGGCCCCGGGTGTCGTCAACCGCTTCTCCAACTCGTTCCTGCGCACGGGCACGATCGGCACCGGAACCGGCGGGATCGGCACCGGAACCGGCGGGATCGGCACCGGAACCATCGGCACCGGGACCGTCAATCGCTTCTTGGGCTCGTTCCTGCGCACGGGTGCCATCGGCAACGGGACGGGCACGATCGGCACGGGGACCATCGGCACGGGCACCGGCACCGTCAACCGCTTCTTCGGAGCCTCCCTGCGCCCGGGGGCGATCGGCACCGGGACGGGCACCATCGGCACCGGCACCGGGACGATCGGGACAGGGACGGGTACGGTCGGCACCGGCACCGGGATCATCGACACCGGCACCGGGATCATCGACACCGGCACCGGCACGGTCGGCACCGGCACCGGGATCATCGATACTGGGACCGGGATCATCGACACCGGCACCGGGACCGGGACCATTAGCACCGGGACCGGGACCATCGGCACCGGCACCGGCACGGTCGGCACCGGCACCACCGGCACCACCGGCACGGTCGGCACCGGGACCGGATTCCTATCTTGAACCAGTCCAAACTCATGGCCCCGACCGCCCGGCGGCGGCCCGAGAGCTCTCGGGCCGCCGACCGGGCGTCGTGGTTTCGGGGGCCTCGCGCCGCCCCGCCGGTTCCTTGATGATGGAACCGCCCGTCGAAAACTCGGCGGGCCGGCAGGCTTCCCCAACCTCGCCGGGGTGGCGGGCGGCGCGGCGGGGGCGATGTCGTCCTTGACACGCCCTGCACGAGTTTCACGCATGCGACCGCTCATCCCGCCTCCCGCATCGCCGCAATTTTCGCCCGGGTGAGCCTCGCCCCCTGGATCCGGGCTCGGCGCGGGACTAAGACAGAATAGAGCGACGCCCCGCGGCGTCCCGCGCCGGCGTCGCGCGGGGCCGATCGTCGTCACGTCCGTAGCGAGGGCCCCCCATGCGATCCCCCTGGACGAAGACCATCGCGGCGGCCGTGACGGCCGTCGGGCTGGCGGCGGCCGCCGCCCCCTGGCAGGCCCCCGCCCCGGCGCAGGCACCCGCCCCCGCCCTGGAGAAGGCCGGGGGGCCGTTGCCGGCACCCGCCGCGACGACGCCCGCCGCGACGACGCCCGCCGATTTCCAGGCTTCGACGCCCGCCGAGAAGGCCGTGATGGCCCGCGTCGCCGAGTTCGCCAGAGCCTACGAGGCCGGCGACGCCTCGGCCCTGACCGCCCTCTACGCCGACGACGCCGTGATCGTCGACCCGGACGGCCTGGAGGTCCGCGGCAAGGCCGAGATCGGCCGGATGTACGCCGACTCCTTCGCCGACGGCGGCGGCCTGAAGCTAGAGCCTCACGTCGAGTCGATCCGCTTCATCACGCCGGACGTCGCCCGGATCGAGGGCCGGTCGCGGGTCGCCTCGGCCGCCGGCGACGCGGCCGACTACCTCCGGTTCAGCACCCTGGTCGTCCAGAAGGCCGGTGCCTGGTCGATCTCCGAGATCCGCGAGTACCCCGCCCCCGCCGAGGACGTCGAGCCCTACGATCGGCTCAAGGACCTGGAATGGATGGTCGGCGAGTGGGTCGACGAGGGCGACCACCACAAGGTCACCGCCGAGATCAAGTGGGCCGAGAACCGCAGCTACCTGATCCGCACCCACAGCGCCGAGATCGACGGCGGCCCGAAGTCGTCGGCCACCATGTTCATCGGCTGGGACCCCCAGACCGGCCAGATCAAGTCCTGGCTGTTCGACTCCGAGGGGGGCCGCGGCGAGGGGACCTGGACCCGCATCGGCGAGGACCAGTGGGTGGTCAAGGCGTTCGGCGTCATGCGCAACGGACTTCCCAACTCCAGCACCCAGATCCACACCATCCTCAACAAGGATTCCGTGAAGACCGATTCCGTCGACCGGATCATCGGCGGCCAGGTCGAGGAAGACATCGTCGACCTCGTCATGGTCCGCAAGGCCCCCGCCCCCGGCGGCGAGGCCCCCAAGGCGAAGTGACCGCGAGGGCGATCAAAATCCCCTAGGTTCCCCCTTCTCCCCTCGTGGGAGAAGGGGCCCCGGAGGGGCGAATGAGGGGGGGGCGCGATCGGCGGCCCGCCGGGTGGAAGGGCCGCCGTCGCTTCGCCATTCCCCGCTGAAGTCCGTCTCGCGGCCCCGTAATCGATCCGATCGCGACGCAGACCCGACCCGAGGGACGCGGCCCGGCGGCCGCGGAAGGACCGCCCGACCCCACGCCCGCACGGATCGCGGCCGACTCCCCCGTGCAGTGCGAGGCCCGGTCATGTTCAGGCATCGTGTCGTCTCCTCGGTCGCGTGTCTCGGTCTCGTCCTCGCCGTCGGCGACGCCGCCTTCGCCCAGCGCGGCCGGGGCGGCGGCATGCGCGGGGGCGGCGGGATGCGCGGCGGCGGGATGGCCCGCCCCGGAGGTATGGCCAGGCCCGGGGGCATGACGCGGCCGTCGATGCCCATGAACCGCCCCGCGATGCCGCAGTCGCGGCCCAACATGGGCGGCATGAATCGTCCCGGCGGGATGACGCGGCCCAACCCCGGCGGCATGCGTCCCGGCGGGATGACGCGTCCGAACATGCCGAATCGGCCGGGCGGGGGCATCGGAGGCGGCCTGCCCAATCGGCCGGGGGGCATCGGAGGCGGCCTGCCCAATCGCCCCGGCGGCGGGATCGGAGGCGGCCTGCCCAATCGCCCCGGCGGCGGGATCGGCGGCCTGCCCAATCGCCCCGGCGGGAACATCCCAGGGCGACCGGGCGGGGGCATCCCGGGCCGTCCCGGCGGCGGGATCGGCGGGAACATCCCGGGGCGTCCCGGCGGAGGCGGGGGCGGGATCCCCAATCGACCCGGCGGCGGCGGGATCCCTAATCGCCCCGGCGGCGGCACGCGCCCGCCCTGGGCCGGCGGCGGCGGGATCCCCAACCGACCCGGCGGTGGTGGGATCCCCAACCGCCCGGGTTGGAACGGCGGCGGTACGCGCCCGCCCTGGGCCGGCGGCGGCGGGGGCGGGATCCCCAATCGGCCGGGCTGGAACGGCGGCGGCACGCGCCCGCCCTGGGCCGGCGGCGGCAATCCCAACCGTCCGGGTTGGAACGGCGGCGGGATCCCCAACCGTCCGGGTTGGAACGGCGGGGTGCCGGGGCGTCCGGGCTGGAACGGCAACCGGCCCAACTGGAGCGGCGTGAATCGGCCCGGCTGGAACAACGGCAACTGGAACCGCCCCGGATGGGGGGGCAACTGGGGCGGCGGACGGCCTAACTGGAATAATATTAATAATATCAACAATATCAACAACACGAACATCGTCAATAACAATAACTGGTGGGGAGGCGGCGGCGGCTGGGGGGGGAACGGCTTCTGGGCCGGCTTCGGCACCGGAGCCCTGACGACGTGGGGCCTGGGGACGATGGCCAACTGGTTCCAGCCGACGGTGGTCGGCGTCCCCATGGTGCAGACGATGGGCGTGTACGACTACTTCCCGACCTGGAGCGTCGGCGCGTATGACACGTGGGGCCTGGGGACGGTCGCGAGCCAGAGCATCTACAGCGACTACACGAACCCCTACTATTCGTCCGTCGTCGCGGCCCAACCGGCCCAGGTGGTGCAGCAGACGGCCGCGGTGTACGACTACTCGCGGCCCATCAACGCCGCCGCCCCGCCCCCGGCCGAGGACGTCGCCGAGACGAGCGAGCAGGTCTTCGCCGCCGCGCGCGACGCCTTCAAGTCGGGCGACTACGGCCACGCGCTGTCGCTGATCGACCAGGTCTTGAAGAAGACGCCGGACGTCCCGGTGATCCACGAGTTCCGCGCCCTCTGCCTGTTCGCGCTCGGGCGGTTCGACGAGGCGGCGTCGGTCCTGTACGCGGTCCTCTCCGCCGGGCCGGGCTGGAACTGGGAGACGCTCGTCGGCCTCTACCCGGACGTCGGCACGTACACGAACCAGCTCCGGGCGCTGGAGGCCGTGGTCAAGTCGAAGCCCGACGACGCCGCGCCCTACTTCCTGCTGGCGTATCATTACATGGTGCAGGGCCACAAGCCGTCGGCCGCGATGCAGTTCGAGGAGGTGCTGAAGCACGCCCCGAGCGACACGCTCTCGGCCTCGTTCGTCAAGGCGCTGAAGAAGGCCGACGAGGTGGCGAAGTCCCAGGCCGCGCCGGCCCAGCCGCCGGCCGCCGGGGACGCGGGCCAGCCGCCGGCCGTCGCGGCCCAGCCCGAAGGCGAGGTCGACCACCCGCCGCCGCCGCCGGCGAACCTGCTGGGCAAGTGGACGGCCAAGCCCTCGGCCGACCTGACCATCTCGCTGACCCTGGATGAGGACGGCGTCTTCACCTGGGAGGTCGACGCGAAGGGCCAGAAGCAGACGCTCACCGGCATGGCCGGCTACAAGGACGACGTCCTCGGCCTGTTCCAGGAGGAGGGCCCGCCCCTCTCCGGCAAGGTGTCGGCCGTGGGCCCCAATTCGTTCACCTTCAGCCCCGCCGAGGGGGGCAAGGGCCCGGCGCTGACCTTCACGCGCTGAGCGGCGGGCGGGGCGGGGGCGGCCCCGCCCCCGGCCGCGGCGTCAGGAGGCCATGGCCGCCGAGCGGGCGGAGGCGTCGAGCTTGCGGACGGCGCGGAGTTCCAGCTTGCGGACCCACTCGCGGGTGACGCCCAGGCGCTCGCCGATCTCCTTGAGGGTGAGCTGGGCGGCCCCCTGGAGGCCGTAGCGGTAGGTCAACACCAGGCGCTCGCGCTCGTCCAGGACGGCCAGCCGTCGGATCAACTCGGCGCGGTCGTCGTCGGCCTCCAGGTCGGCGGTCGGGCCGTCGGCCGGGTCGACGGAATCGTCGGGCGACCAGTAGTCGTCCTCGTCGGCGGCCGAGCCCTCCAGCTTGAGCTGGTTGGCCCGCCTGGCCTTGGCCACCAGCGAGCGCTGCATCTCCGAGAGGCCCAGGGAGTCGGCGATCTCCTCGAAGAGCGGGGGGCGGCCCAGGTCGCGGGTGAGCGACCGCTCGGCGCGGCGCCACTTGGTGAGCAGGCCGACCATGTGGGCGGGGATCCGGATGGTGGTCGCGGTGTTGATCAGGGCGTGTCGGATCGACTGCTTGATCCAGTAGCCGGCGTAGGTGCTGAACCGGACGCCGAAGGCCGGGTCGAACTCCTGGGCCGCGCGGATGAGCCCGAGGTTCCCCTCGCCGATCAGGTCCTCCAGCGACATCCCGCGGCCCAGGTAGTCGCGGGCGATCCGCACGACCAGGCGGAGGTTGGCCCGGATCATCCGGCCCTTGGCCTCGGAGTCGCCGCCGGCGATCCGCCGGGCGAGGCTGCGCTCGTCCTCGGCCGTGAGGAGGGCGGTCTCGTTGATGTCGTGGAAGTAGGTCTGGAGGTCGTGCGCGGCGCCGCCTTCCGTCGCGTGGAAGCGAGACATGAACGTACTCCCGGCCCTGGTCGCCGTCTCGTGGTGTCTGCCTGAAACCGGCCCGTCCGAATCGCCGGCGGGCGAGCCCCTCGGGGATGGCTGGACGGTCGGGACGGCTCCGGAGCGGCCTTGCGCCTGGGCGTCTTCGCATCCAACCTTGGAAGGAGCAACCCATGGCCAGTTGCGAAGCGGCGGGAAATGTGGACATGCCCCCGGGATTTTTTTGGCGGACCTCCGCGGCTGACGTCGATACGCGCGCGAAATAAGACGCCGGCCCTCGCGGGGGCGGCGGGGCGGGGCGGGCCGGGGTCGTCGCGATCGGGAGATCCGCCGCGATCGGCCCGTCCGGACGCTTTTTCTCGCGTCGGGCTGGAATTCGCTCCCTGGAGGATGTTTAATTAATGGTTGTGCGGCGAGTTCGCCTCCATGCACGAGTGGGCCGCGAAGGCGGCCCGCGTCCCTCGGTTCCCGTGCGACGGTTCCCGGATGGGCCCGGCGAGCGCGGGGGCGTCGTGGCCCCCGACGAGAGCCCGGCCGACTCGTTCCAAGGCGGGGAGCGGACCGATGGCGGAAGAAGAAGGCGCGGGCGAGGACGCCTCGCGCGAGGTCGCGGACCTGGTCGCGCGGGCCCGCGAGGGGGACCAGGAGGCGATCCGGTCGTTCGTCGGCCGGTTCGAGGGGGAGGTCCGCATGATGGTGCGGGGCCGGCTCCCGCGCCGGCTCCGGGCCCAGTTCGACTCCATGGACTTCGTGCAGGCCGTCTGGCAGAGCTTCTTCTCCGACCTGAAGTCCGGGCCGAAGGAGTTCGAGAACTCGCGGCACCTCCGCGGGTTCCTCGCCGGGGTGGCGCGCAACAAGGTGTTCGAGCAGGACCGGCGGCTGACCCGGACGGCGAAGTACGCCATCGCCCGCGAGGAGCCGCTGTACGTCCGCCGGGGCGAGCGCGAGGTGGCGCGCGACCTGCCGGCGCACGACCCGACGCCGAGCCAGAACGTCCAGGCGAGCGACCGCCTCGCCCTGCTGACCGCCGGCCGGCCGGAGCGCGAGGTGGAGATCCTGCGGCTCCGGCAGGACGGCCTGACGGTGGACGACATCGCGGCGCGGCTGGGCGTCAACGAGAAGACCGTGCGCCGGGCGATCGAGGCGGCCCGGGATCGGATGGAGGCCCGAGGATGGGCGTGAAGCCGGGCGGGGTCTCGTCCAGGCTCGGGCCCGGCGCCGACCGGCCGTCGTCGCGCGCGCCCCGGCCGGACGTCTACTCCGCGGCCATCGCCGACCTGACCGACCGCTGGGGCCGGGGCGAGCCGGCCCCGGCCGAGTCGTACCTGGAGGGGGCCCGCCTCTGGCCGCCCGACCGCGCCGTCGAGCTGGTGTATCGCGAATACCGGCTGGCGATGACCGCCGGCCTGTCGCCGTCGAAGTCGGCCTACCTCGCCCGCTTCCCCGAGCACCGCGGGGCCCTGGAGCGGCTCCTGGGCCTGGACGCCGCCTGCCCGGACTCGCTCCTGGGCCGGTTCGACGAGGCCGACGACGACCCCCTGCCGGTCGCCGGCGACGCGATCGGCCCTTACGTCCTGGAGCGCGAGCTGGGGGAGGGGGGCTTCGCCCGGGTCTTCCTGGCGCGCCAGGCCGACCTGGCCGACCGCCCGGTGGTGGTCAAGGTGACGACCCGGCCCACGCGCGAGCCCTGGCTGCTGGCCCGCGCTCGGCACCCGAACATCGTGGAGGTGCTGACCCACGCCGAGGTCGACGACGGGGCCTTGCAGCTCATCGCCATGCCGTTCCTGGGGGGCGCGGCGCTCTCGGCCGTGCTGGCGCGGCGGCGGTCGCGGCCGGCCGGCGCGCGGCCGTCGCGGTTCCTGGACGACCTGGACGCGACGGCCGCCCCCGAGCACCGCGCCTCCGGAGCGCCGGGGCCGTCGCGGGCCATCCTGCGGGCGATGAGCGACGCCGAGGCGTTCGCCTGGATCGCCGCCCGGCTGGCCGAGGCGCTCGACCACGCACGGCGGCGGGGCGTGGCGCACGGCGACGTGAAGCCTTCGAACGTCCTGATCGCGGCCGACGGGACGCCGATGCTCCTGGACTTCAACCTGGCCCAGGACTGGACGGGCGCCGACGCGGTCGACGCGGGGGGGACGCTGGCCTACATGGCCCCCGAGCGGCTCCTCGCCCTGGCCGGCGACGGCGCCCCCGCCCCCGACGACGAGCGGGCCCATCGGGCCGACGTCTACGCGCTGGGTATGGTCCTGCTGGAGTCGCTGACGGGGTGGTCGCCGGCCGACGGCGCCGACCCGGGCCGGGCCGCGGGCCGGGCCGCGTTCGTCTCCGCCGCGAGGGTCATGGCCGAGGCGAGGCGGCGGCCGGCCTGGGTGATCCGCCGGGCCGAGGTCCACGCCGGCCGGTCGCTGCCTGCGGGCCTGCGGGCGATCCTCCGGTACGCCCTGGGGCCCGACCCCGCGGCGCGGTACTCGCGGGGGCTGGAGCTGGCCGAGGACCTGGACCGCTGGCGTTCCGACCGCCCGCTCGCCTTCGCCCCCGAGCCGTCTCGGCTGCACGCCGCCGGCCGATGGGCCCGCCGCCGCCGCCGCCCGCTCGCCACGGCCGCCGCCGGCCTGCTCGCCGCCGGCCTGGTCGCCTGGCTGGCGACCGACGGCCGTTCCGCCCAGGCCCGCCTGGAGCGGTCCGCCCGGCACAAGTACGCCCGGATCCTGGACTCGCCCGAGTCCCGCGCCCTGCACGCCCAGCGGCCGGGCGACGACCCGCGCCGCCGCCGGCATTCCACGACCGCCGCCGACGCCTTCGCCGCGCTGCGCGACTACGACGTCGTCGGCGACCCCGCGTGGCGCGACCGCGACGACTTCGCCCGCCTCCCCCGCGACGACCGCGACGACCTGGAGCTTTGGCTGTTGGAGCAGGCCCTCCGCTACGGCCGCGCCCTGGCCCGTCGCGAGGACTCGCCCGGCGACTGGCGCCGGGCGCGGGACGTCCTCGACCGGGCCTGCGGCGGCGCCTGGCCGGCGCCGATGCTCCACCTCCGCGGCCGGCTCGCCGAGCGGATCGGCGACGACGCCCCCGCCCCCGCCCCGCGCGCCGCCCACCCGGCCGTCGACGCCTACATCCGAGGCGTCGCCGCCGAGGTCGACGACGAGGAGGCCGAGGAGGACGCCGGCGTCGGGGCCCGCCGCGCCGCCGGCTTCTACGCGGAGATGCTGGCGATCCGCCCCGGCTCGTTCTGGGGTCGCTACCGCGCCGCCGTCGTCGCCTTCTCCCTGTCGCGCTGGGGCGACGCCGCCGACGGCCTGCGCGCCTGCCTGGCCCGGCGGCCGGGCAACCCGGTCCTCTACGGCGTCTACGGCACCTGCCTGATGAAGATGGGACGCGAGGCCGAGGCCCTGGAGCAGTGCGACCGCGGCATCGACCTGGCCCCCGACCACGCCGAGCTGGTCCAGGTCCGCGCCTTCGTCCGCGCCGGCGGCCCGGAGCTGGACGCCCTGCGGGGGGACATCCTCCGCTACGAGCGGCTCCGCGACGCGCTGCCGGACCGCTTCCTCCGCGATCCGGACGCCGGCGACGTCGCCGCGATCGGTCGCGACCTCCCCCTGGGGCCTCGCCGCGACGGCGCCCCCCCCGACGAGGCCGTCGGCCCCGAGGAGCTGGACGCCCGCGCCGTGCTCGCCTCGCGGATCCTCGACGTCGACACGCCGGTGGACGACCGCACGCCGATCCGGCCCGACGTCGACCCCGACCCCCGCCGGCTCGAGCTGGCGGCCCGGGAGGTGGAGAAGCTGCTGGCCCTCGACCCGTCCAATTTCCGCGCCCGCATCGACCGGATGTGCCTGTCCGTCTGCCGCCGCCGCCCCGCCGAGGCCGGCCGCGACCTGGACGTCGTCCTGGCCGACCCCCGCCTGCCCGAGTACGCCCGCTCCGCCCCCGGGCGGCTCGACGCGCTGCACTTCGCCGCCTGCCTGTTCGCCCGCGAGGCCGAGTTCGTCCAGGCCCTCCGCCTGGCGCGCAAGCTCGTGGAGCTGTCGCTGGAGGTCCACGAGCCCCACGCCCACGCCCTCTACACGCTGGCCGCCGTCGAGGGCTACGGCGCCGGCTACAACTCCAAGTGGGTCCCGCTCGCCGCCAGGCACCTGGAGCAGGCCGTCCGGAACAACCCCAAGTATGAGGCGTGGTTCCGCAACGACCCCCTCTTCAAGCGCTCCCGCCCGCGGGTCCAGGCCGCCGTCGACGCGATCCGCGCCGCCCTCGCGCCGCCGCGCGCCTGATCGGCCGTCACCGGCCGGATCTCGCCCCCGCCCGCAGCGCCGCGACGCCGCACGACGAGCAGCCCGAGCCGCAGCCGCCGGCCGGCTTCGGCGTCGGCCCGGGGGCGTCGGCGCGGGCCTTCGCGGCCTTGCGCGAGCAGGGGCCGCCGCCGCAGTCGCAGTCGCCGCAGCGGCCGGCGGCCGGCGCGGGGGCGGGCTCGGGCTCGGGCTCGGGCTCGTCGCCCAGGGATTCGAGGTGGACGTCGAAGTCGCACGAGACGCGGAACCGCGCCCGGACGGGGGCCGGGTCGAGGTCGCCCAGGGGGAGGACGTGGAGGACGGTGGAGAGGTCGAGCAGGGGCTCGACGTCCACCAGCTCCAGCGGCCAGCCCTCCTCGTCGACGATCCGCCGGCAGAGGTCGAACCGGGCGTCGCGGAGCCGGCCGGCCTCGGCGGCCCGCTCCAGGTCGGCCGGGTCGGCCGGGCGGAGGACGCGGAACACGCCGACGGAGTCCTCCCCCGCGCGGGCCTTCGAGGGCTCGGCCTTCAGCACCTCGCCCAGCTCCATCCCGCGCGGCGTGCGGAGCACGACGGCCTCGCCGCGGCCCGGCGCCGGCTCGTCGGCGGCGAACCAGCTCACCCGGCCCGCCAGCCCGTAGCGGACCAGGCATTCGGCCATCGTCCCGGATTCGGTCCCCGCGTCCATGTGTCGGCCCTTCCGGTCGCCCCCGCCGTTCCCCTCGTCGCGATCGGAGTATACCGTATCATACAGGCGGGAGCGCCGCCGCATCCCGGCGCGTCGGGACGGGCTACGGTTGGGACGACGAGGTGGGGCCCATGAGTCGATCGCGGTGTACGCTGCACGTCCGCGGCCTGGATTGCGAGCACGAGGTCGAGCAGATCCGCGCCGCCCTCAAGGACGCGCCGGGGGTCGAGGCCCTGGGCTTCGACCTCATCAACGGCCTGATGACCGTCGACTACGACCCCGGGCGCGCCGAGCCGAGGCGCCTGGCGGGCCGCATCTCCGAGCGAGCCGGTTTGACGACGACCGTCGTCGGCGAGCCGGAGGCCGAGGCCCCGCCGTCGTGGTGGTCGCGCCGTGGCATGCAGGCGTCGACCGTGGCGTCGGGCCTGGCGCTGGGCGTCGGGATGCTGCTGCACTACTTCGGCGATCGGCTCGGCCTGGCCGTCGCGATCGCCGAGCGGGCCTCGGCCGCCTTTTGCGCGCTGTCGATCGTCGCCGGTGGGGTTTGGCTGTTCCCCAGGGCGTGGCGCTCGCTGCGCTCGGGCCGGCTGGACATCGACGTGTTGATGACCCTGGCGATCGCCGGCGCGGTGGCGCTGGGCCAGTGGGACGAGGCGGCGACGGTGGCGTTCCTGTTCGGCGTGTCGGAGTCGCTGGAGGCCCTGAGCGTCGCGCGGGCCCGGGGGGCGATCCGGCGGCTGCTGGAGGTCGCCCCGGCCGCCGCCGAGCGCATCGGCCCGACGGGCGTCGAGACGGTGTCGGTCGACGCGATCGCCCAGGGCGACCATCTGCTCGTCCGCGCCGGCGATCAGGTCCCGGTCGACGGCGTGGTCGTGAAGGGGCGTTCGGGGGTCGACCAGAAGGCGATCACCGGCGAGTCCACTCCCGTCGAGCGCGGGGTAGGCGACCCGGTGTACGCCGGCACGATCGTCGGCGACGGGACGATCGAGGTCGAGGCGACGCACGGCATCGGCGAGTCCTTGATCTCGCGGATCGTCGACCAGGTCCGCGCCGCGCAGGCGGGCCGGGCGCCGGTGGAGCGGCGGATCTCGCAGTTCGCGCGCTGGTACACGCCGATGGTGGTGGCCGTCGCGCTGGCGACGGCGCTGATCCCGCCGGCCTACGCCTGGGCGACGGGCGGGCCGGTCTGGGCGACGTTCCTGGCGTGGTTCGCCAAGGCGCTGGTGGTTTTGGTGATCTCGTGCCCGTGCGCCCTGGTGATCGCGACGCCCGTGGCGGTGGTGAGCGGCCTGGCCTCGGCGGCGCGGCGCGGGGTGCTCGTCAAGGGGGGGGAGTTCCTGGAGGCGGTCGGCCGGCTGAAGGCCCTGGCGTTCGACAAGACCGGCACGCTGACCCTGGGCCGGCCCGACGTCGTGGAGGTCGTCTCCTCGGGCCCCGGCGGCGAGGAGCACGTCCTCCGCGTCGCCGCGGCGCTGGGCGACCGCGGCGGCCACGTTTTGGGCAAGGCGATCGCCCGCCACGCGCGGGACCTGCGCGTCGACATCCCCCGAGCCGACGACTACACGGCGATCCCGGGCAAGGGGGCGCACGGCCGGATCGAGGCCGAGCAGTTCCACCTGGGGAGCCATCGCTACATCGACGAGGCGGGCCTCTGCGCCCCGGAGTTCCACGCCGAGATCGGCCGGGCCGAGGACCGCGCCGGGACCGAGGTCGCGGTGACGGGCGAGGCCGGCCCGCTGGGCTGGATCCGACTGGCCGACCGCCCCCGCCCCGAGGCCGCCGCGGTGGTCGCCGAGCTGCATCGCCTGGGCCTCCGCACCGTGATGCTCACCGGCGACAACCCCCGCGCCGCCGCCGCCGTGGCCCTGGAGCTGGGCGTCGGCGACCAGCGCGCCGAGCTGCTGCCGGCCGACAAGGTGCAGGCGATCGACGAATACACGGCCGCCCACGGCCCGACCGGGATGGTCGGCGACGGCGTGAACGACGCGCCCGCCCTGGCCGCCGCGCGGGTGAGCATCGCGCTGGGGGGCGTCTCCAGCGGCGCCGCGTTGGAGACCGCCGACGTCGTCCTGATGGCCGACGACCTGCGCCCGCTGCCGTGGCTCGTCCGCCACGGCCGGGCGACGCTCCGGATGATCCACCAGAACATCGCCCTGGCCATCGGCGTGAAGGCCGTCGTGCTGGTCCTGGCCCTGTTCGGGATCGCCAACATGTGGATGGCCATCCTCGCCGACGTCGGCACCACCCTGATCGTCGTCGCCAACGCCCTCCGCCTCCTCCGCGCGAGCGACCCGACGGCGGGGGCGGTCGATGCGTGAGCGACCAGCCTCAATCCAGCATCGCGCGGACCTCGTCCAGCAGCTTGCGGGGGACGAGGACGCCCTCGCGTTCGGCGCGGCGGCGGGCGGCGTAGCGGCGGAGGGAGGGGAGGCGGGCCCCCTGGGAGACGACGGCGTCGAAGACCGCCTCGGCGCGGGCGAGGTGGGCGGGGGCGGCGTCGCCGAGCAGGCGGGCCGGGTCGATCGCCAGCAGCAGCTCGCCGCCGCGCGGGGCGCCCTTCGCGCCGGCGTCGAAGGCGAGGGATTCGACGCTGGTCATGTCGCCGACGAGCGGGCCGGCGATCAGCTCGACCATCAGCGACAGGGCCGAACCCTTGTGGCCTCCGAAGGGGAGCATGGCGCCGGCCATGATCGCGGCGGCGTCGGTGGTGGGCGAGCCGGCCGCGTCGACGCCCCATCCCGGCGGCGTGGGCGTCCCCTCGCGGCGGTGCAGCTCGATCTCGCCCCGGGCCGCGGCGCTGGTGGCGAAGTCGAAGACGAACGGGTCGCCGCCGGGCCGGGGCCAGCCGAAGGCGACGGGGTTCGTCCCCAGCAGCGGCCGCGAGCCCCCTGCCGGCGCGACCCACGCATGGCTGGGCGTGAACGCGAACCCGACCAGCCCCTCCCGCGCGATCGCCTCGACCTCCGGGAAGAGCGCCGCGAAGTGGCAGCAGTTCGTCACGGCCATCGCCGCCACGCCGGCCTCGCGCGCCTTCCGCGCCAGCACCGGCAGCCCGCGGCGGAACGCCAGCGGAGCGAACGCCCCGCCCGCATCCACCCGCACCAGCCCCGGCGCGACGTCCTCCACGACCGGCTCGGCGTCGAGCGCCACCTTCCCGGCGCGGATCGAGTTCATGCACATCAGCAGCCGGAAGATCCCGTGCGACCCCCCGCCGTCGCGCTCGCCGATCGCCATCACGTCCGCGCAAGCCTCCGCATGCGCCGGGGCCAGCCCGTGCCGCACCAGCACCCGCGCCGCCAGGTCGCGGACCTCGTCGATCGTCAGCCGCTCGCGGTCGTCCATCGTGGTTCCTTCATCATCCCGGCGCGTTCGTCGAGCCAAGGCGCTCCAGCCGGGTGAGCCATTCGTGAAAATGGCGGCATTTGGCGCGAATCAGTTCCAGGCCGATCAACTCCGCGACCATTGGCCCGACGACCGCTTTCTCGTAGTCGGGAAAGATGTCGAGGAGCCGTTTCGAGGGGGCCGTCTCCACACCGTCGTTGATGAGTTCCGGGTTGTCTTGTCCGGCCACGATGCTCTCCAGCCTCCTCAAGCCCTGAGGCTCACGCTCGTAGAAGAGCGCGAACTCGCTGGGCTTCGCGAACAGGCAGGCTTCGAACTCGTGGAGTTGGATGTATGGGATGAAGCGGGCGTCCCCGACGTCTTCCCCCCAGGATTTCTCCAGGAACGCGACCCGATCGTAGGGAAGATGTCGGAGCGCCTCGGATTCCCAGCGGCCGGGGAAGTCGTTGTGGAGGGCGTAGAGGTCGATCATCGTCGTGAAGAAGACGTCGCCGCCGCTCTCTTGTCGCGTGAAGCGGACGATGTCGCGCTTCATCGCGCCGTAGTCGCGCCCGCCCCCACGGTGCGTTCGGCCTTTCTTCCGAGCGTGCGCGATCAGGACGACGCCCTGGATGTAGACCCCATGCGCCGCCAGGTGAGTCGCGAGGATTGTGTCGGCGAACGTCTGCTCGGTCTGGCCCTCCGCGAAGACGTAGAGGCGGGCCATCAGTGCGGCCCCCCGCCGACGACGTTTTTCTCCCAGATCTCGCCGAGCGAGTATTCCTCCAGCCAAGCCTCCAGCGACTCAGGATCGAGGCGCGTGAACGTCGATCCTTGCTCGCCCCGGTCGACGACGATCACGTCCTCGGGCTCGAACTCGTCGAGGAACGCGCTCGACTGGGTGCTGATGAGGACTTGCTTGTGCTTCGCCGCCTTCTGGAAGAGGTCGGCTACGATGTTGAGGGCGTAGGGGTGGAGGCCCAATTCCGGTTCGTCCACGACGATCAGGTTGGGCTGGTCGCCCTCGGGCTGGAGCAGCAGCGTCGCCAGGCAGATCGCGCGCAGGGTGCCGTCGGAGAGTTGATGAGGGCCGAAAAGTTGGTCCGATCCCCGTTCCCGCCAGTTCAGGATGATGTCGCGGCCTTCGGGGACCAGGTCGAAGTCGTCGAAATACGGGGCGATGAGTCGGACGACGCCGACGATCCGCCGGTAGGCCGGGGCGTCCTCGTTGCGGAGGCGGTGGAGGATCGCGGCCAGGTTCCCGGCGTCGGGCATGAGATGTCTGTTGTCGCCGACGTAGCAATACTGGCGGACCCTGGCGTTGGCGGCCATGTCTTGGAAGTGATAAACGCGGTATTCCGCGAGATGGTTTTCGATGAATTCAAGCCATTCTCGTGTGCTGTCGGCTAAGAATGCCTCTCTTCGTGATTTGTACTCGTCCGTCGATTCATCGATCTCGATGGGGAATTGCCTCATGACGAAGCCGGGCGGTGGGGACGGGTCGTCGCCCTTGTCGGCCTCGCATCCGAATTTGGCGCGAATGAGTGTGTCGCCGGCGGCGTAGGAAAACGTGGAGCTATGGCGAAATGTCCGATCGTGCTTTCGGAATTCCAGAACCATTTCCACCTGCGGCGTCGTCTTCGGCCCATGATAAAGCAGGCTGTGGGCGCGGCCGGATACGGCGATATACTGCTGGAGACGACCGTTCGCCATTTCATTCAGCATCTTGAAGAATGAGATCAGGTTCGACTTCCCCGACCCATTGGCACCGATCAGCACGTTCAGCGGGCGCAGCTCGATCGTGGCGTCCTTGATGGACTTGAAGCCTCTCAGGGTCAGCTTGTCGAGCGTTTCCATTTCGTTTAGACACCCCGCCCCGGCGGACGATTTTGCGGAGGCCATTCTCGCACGGCTCGCCCCGGTCTGGGTAGGTCGGACCTGCCTTCCCCTATCCGTCCCGCGTAGAATGGACCGGAGGCGCGGGGCGGCCGGGGGCTTCCCGGCGGCGCGCGGGCCGCAAAGGATGGGCAGGTCGATGGGCTACGAGTATTCGAAGGTCGAGGACGCGATCCAGGCGCTCAGGGACGGGCGGGTCATCGTCGTCGTGGACGACGAGGATCGCGAGGACGAGGGGGACTTCATCGTCGCGGCCGAGCGCGCCACGCCCGGGGTGATCGAGTTCATGATCACCCACGGCCGCGGCCTGGTCTGCATGCCGATCACCGCCGAGACGGCCGACCGGCTGCGGCTGGGGCCGATGGTCGACCACAACACGTCGGCCCACGAGACGCCGTACACGATCCCCGTCGACCACGCCTCCTGCCGCACCGGCGTCTCTGCGGCCGAGCGCGCCACGACCATCGCCGCGATCCTCGACCCCGCCACCAAGCCCGCCGACCTGCTCCGCCCCGGGCACCTGTTCCCGCTAGTCGCCAAGGAAGGGGGCGTCCTCCGCCGCGCCGGGCATACGGAGGCGACGGTCGATCTGATGAGGCTCGCGGGCCTGAAGCCGGCCGGCGTGCTCTGCGAGATCACCGACGGCGTCGGCATGGCCCGGGGCGAGCGGCTCCAGGCCGTGGCCCGCGAGCACGGCCTGCCGATCATCTCGATCGAGGCCCTGATCCGCTACCGTCGGCTCCGCGAGAAGCTCGTCGCCCGCGTGGCCGAGTCGGACCTGCCGTCCAAGTACGGCCGTGGGCGGATCGTCGGCTATCGCGTGCAGCACGAGCCGGGGAACGAGCCCGTCGCCTTCGTCATGGGCGACCTCCAGTCCGTCGAGGCCCCGCTGGTCCGGCTCCACTCCTCCTGCTTCACCGGCGACCTGCTGGATTCGCTCCGCTGCGACTGCGGCGACCAGCTCCACATGGCCCTGGAGATGATCGGCGAGGAGGGCGTCGGGGCGCTGATCTACCTGCCGCAGGAGGGGCGCGGGATCGGCCTGATCGAGAAGATCCGGGCGTACAACCTCCAGGACAAGGGGATGGACACCGTCCAGGCGAACCTCGCCCTGGGCCATCGCGCCGACATGCGCGACTACGGGATCGGGCTCCAGATCCTCAAGGACCTGGGGCTGACGAAGATCCGATTGCTGACCAACAACCCCAAGAAGACCGACGCCTTCGTCTACTACGGCTTCGACCTGAAGGTGGTCGACCAGGTCCCGATCCTCGCCGCGCCGCACGAGGAGCGCCAGCGCTACATGGACGCCAAGCGCGACAAGATGGGCCACATCCTGCCGCCCCGCCCCTGCTGCTCGGCCCAGGCCGAGGCCCCGGCCGCCGAGGCCGGCGACGGCGCGGGAGCGGTCGGGGCCTGACGGCGGCGGACGGTCGAGGCCGTCGGCTCAACGGCCGGCGGTCAGCCTCGCCTTGACGTCCTCGCAGGCGATCACCTTCTCGACGAGGTCGAGCGGCCGGTAGAAGTAGTGGTTGGACGCCTCGAAGCCCAGGCGGGAATCGCGGCGGGCCAGCGGATAGAGCGCGACGGCGGCGCGGGCCTCGGCGTCCAGGAGGCGGGCCATCGCCTCGCGGTCGCCGGTGCCGCGGGCCATGACGAACAGCGCCTGGTTCGCGGCGCTCTCGAAGTGCAGGCCGGCCGCCTCGGCGACGCCCAGGTCCAGCTCGGCCGCGGCGCGGAGGCCGGGCGGGGACTTCGCCACGGCTTCGCGCAGGGCCGGCAGGCCCTCGGCCCAGCCCCTCGCGACCTTGCCGAACTGGTCGGCGAACACCCCGGCGGGGTACGGCCCGCGCCAGGCGTCGAGGTCGTCGTAGGGGAAGCCGACCATCGTCGCGCGGTAGCCGGTGGGCTCCGCGAACGGCAGGTTCGCCGGGCCCATGTGCTGCGGGCCGGTGTAGACGACGCCGCCGTAGGGATACTCGCGGAACGCCCGGCTGAACGCCGACCAGGTGCGACGGGCGTCGGGGGCGGCCTCGGCCCCGTAGCGGTCGGCGGCGACGCGGTCGAGCACGGCGGCGGTCGTCGCGCCGGGGTCCTGCGCGAACGCCTGGGCCACGCGGAGCTGGGGCGACGGGCAGCCGCCCAGCGACCAGCCCAGCATCATCGCGTCGACCTTCGCGTCGGCCAGGTTCCGGCAGGTCTCGGCGACGAGGTCGAAGACGGGGATCGACGGGACGGTCGCCAGCTCCCATGTGGCGTTGATCTGCACCTTCGCCGAGGTCTTCAGCCCGGCCGCCTTCGCCAGGCCCCATCGCAGCTTCGCGCGCTCGCCGGGCCCGACCACGGACAGCGCATACTCGCCGACGGTCGACTTCACGCCGCCGCGGTCGAGGGGGGCGTCCCATTCGGAGACGGTCTGGAAGAAGGCGTCGCGGGGCAGGGCGGCGATGGTCGCCGCGGCCTGGGGCGGGTCGATCCAGCCCCAGTCCCAGGCGATCAGCCGGGCGGACGGGTCGCCGGCGCGGAGGCCGGCGTCGATCGTCGAGTTCACCTCGGCGATCACCTCGGCCGGCGTCCGCTTCGAGCACCGGGGGCACTCCGCGATCCGGCCGTGCGACGCGCAGCTCGTATAATTCTCCGACGCCGTGATCGTGATGACGCCTCCCAGGCCGGGGACCCGGCGCGCGACGTGCTCGACGGCCGACCCCAGCCACGACCGGACCCGGGCGTCCGACGTGCACATCGTCGCGTGGTCGCCGTCGAGGACCCCGCGCATCTCGGGCCGCTCGGCGAAGAAATCGAGGGGCATGGCGCGGGGCTCGTTCAGGTACAGGTAGACCTTGATGCCATACCGCCCCGCGCGGGCGACGAGGGCGCGGAGGTTGGCGAGCCGGTTCTCCCGGCCGTCGCCGAACTCGGGGAAGTCCGGGCCGCCCGGGGCGAGGGTGCGGAGGACGACGTGGAGCCAGACGCCGTTCACGCCCTGCTCGGCCAGCTCGGCGAGGAGGCCGTCGGGGAAGCCGTCGCCGTCGGGCTCGGCCAGGCCGTCGCCGTAGGTCCCGAAGTAGGACGACACGATCCGAGGGCCGACGCCCGCCGCGGGACGGCCCGCGATCTCGCGCGGCGCGGCCTGTTCCCAGCGCCGTCGGAACGCCAGCGGCGGCTCGCCTGGTTCTTGCAGGGCCTCGCCGAAGCGTCCGGCCACCAGGGCCTTGATCGCCGCGGCGCGGTCGATCGCCTCGGGCGAGGGCTCGGCGTAGCGGAGCGGCTCGCAATGGGGCTTGAGGCTGCCGAGCTTGATGAACAGGAAGTCGTCCTCGCGGAGCGCGAAGGCCAGCCGCTCCGGGGTCATATCCAGGAGCGTCAGCAGTTGTTCATACGGCAGGAGGTGCCAGTTGCGCCGGAGGATCGTGATGTAGACGCGAGAGCGGGCTTCGGCGTCCAGGCCCGGCGACGGCGGCAGGCCCATCGACGCGGCGGCGGCCTCGATCCGATCGGGCGACGTCCCGACGACCTCGGCCAGCTTCGCCGCCGGGACCAGCTCCCAGTTCCGCCAGACGAAGGCGTGCAGGCGGTCGGGGAAGTGCGGCGCGGCCAGGGCGGGCGGGTTCGGCCCGGAGGGCAGGGGGGCGTCGGTCGCCGCCGCGAGCGCGGCGACGGCCAGGAGGAGGGGCGGGAGGGCGGGCATCGGTGGGGATCCTGCGGGGGGAGGGGGTCAGTCGGGCAGGTCGGCGACGTAGTCGTCGGTCTCCTTCGTGACCGTGTCGTAGATGCGGAGTCGGACGACGGGGCCGGCCTTGGCGACGGCGTCGCGGAACTCGGCGGCGTCGCCCACGGGCGTCTCGTCGACGCTCAGGATGATGTCGCGAGACGGGACCAGGGCGACCGTCTCGCCGTTCGTCCCGCGCCGGATCTTCGTGGCGGGTCCGCCCGGGGCGACCTCCGTGACCGTCACGCCCCCCCGGTCCCGGTTCAATTCGGTCTGCATCGCCGACGCGCCCAGCCGCGTCCGGGGCGCCGCCGCCGCGCGCCCGTCGTCCGCGTCGCCGTCCGGCGGGGCGAGGGCGGGGGCGGCGTCGACGGGCGGGGCGCTCGCGCCCAGGCCCGCGGTGTATTCGGCCGCGGCGTTGGTCGAGCCGTCGACGATCCGGATGGTCATGCGGTCGGGCGACCCCTGCACGGCGGCGATGTAATCGGCCTGATTCCGGATCGCCTGGTTGTTGATGTGCGTGATGACGTCGCCGACCTGGAGCGTGAAGACCTGCCCGTCCACGGCCCGGACCCGCGCGGCCGGCGTCCCGTCGACGACCCGGGTGATCTCGAGCCCGCCGAACGCGCGGGCGCGGGCGGTGTCCTCCTGGGCGACGGCTCCGAACCGCGGGCGGCTCGGCGACGGTCCGGCGTCCTCGGCGGCCTCGCCCCCTCCGAGGTCCGCGGTGAAGTCGGCGGCGGCGTTGGCGGAGCCGTCGATGATCCGGAGGGCCATGCGGTCGGGCGACCCCTGCACGGCGGCGATATACCCGGCCTGGTTGCGGACCTCCCGGCCGTTGATGTGGGTGATGACGTCGCCGACGGTGAGCGTGAAGACCTGCCCGTCCGCGGCCCGGACCCGCGCGGCCGGCGTGCCGGGGAGGACCTGCGTGATCTCCATCCCGCCGAAGGCGCGGGCGCGGGCGGTGTCCTCCTGGGCGACGGCTCCGAACCGCGGGCTGTGGGGCAGCGGCCGGACGGCGTAGGCGGTCTGATTCGGGTAGTCGGGCTGCGTGCTCTGATTCACCTTCTGGATCACGGCGGCCCAGGACATCCGGCGTTGCATGTTCGCGCCGCAGGTCGCGACGAGGGCGTTGGTGAAGACGCCGCCGTCCGACCTCCCCATCGCCGCCTGGCCCGGCATCGACGCGCTGATGGACACGAAACCCGACGGGTCCAGGAACAGCGACCGGAGCAGCGGGGGCGGCTCCGTCGGCGGCACGATCGCCGGCGCGGCGGCCATCGGCGGCAGCTTCTGGAAGACGCTGCATGCGTCGCTGATATAGACGGCCAGCTTGGGCCGCAGCGCCGCCATCGTCGCCTCCACCTGCGAGTGGAAGAGCGGACCGGTGGGCGTCTGGCCGTAGTGCCCGCGGGCCTGGTCGTAGGCGCCGTGGCCGCTGTAGTAGAGGATCACCGTGTCCACGCCCGGCGTCACGGGGAGCCGTCGCAACGCGGCCAGGATCCGCCCGGCCCCGAAGTTCGCCCCCACGACCGCTGGGGCATAGGTCATCATTGGCTCCGGCATGTGCAGGCGGAACACCAGCGGGAAGGTCCTCGCGTCGTGCGCCACGCTCTCGCCGATCTGGCGGTCGTTGGTGTCGGCCGCGACGAGCAGGAAGACCCTGGCGGCGGCCCGTGGGGCGGGGCCCAGCAGGGCGAGGGCGGCGGCCAGGATGGCGACGGTCGCGAGGCGGCGTCTCATGGGCGGCTCCGGGACTCCCGATGAAGGGCGATGGCGTTCACAGCCTCACGCGGAGCCCCGCCCTCGCCAGCAGCCCGGTCAGGGCGCAGACGGACAGGGCCATCGCGAGCGACCCGGCGACGACCACCCCGGCGCTCTCCGAATCCTTGTAGCCCAGGACGGGCCCCCACAGCCCGGCGAGCGACAGGCCGGTCGTGACGATCGGGTGCAGGAAGTAGGCGATCAGCGGGTTCGCGCCCGCCGGCCGGACGGCGATCGTCCAGGCTCGCCACCCCCCCACATCGATGATGAGGTACAGCGCCAGCCAAAGCAAGCCTGCAAGCGCCGCGCTCCAGAGGCACCATGTCGGGGTCGCCCCGATCTTGTTGATCCCCTCGAACGTATCCGCGACCAGGCCCATGACGAACAGGCCGAGCGCGAACGTCAGCGTCCATCTCGCCCGGTCGCGGGGCGAGGCCACGTCGGAGTCGCGCCGGAGGATGGAGCCGAGCAGGCAGCCGGCCAGGACGATCGCCGCCAGCGAGCCCGTCGCCCCGCCGAGGTCGACGTACTCGCCGATCGCGTCGACGGCCCTCTCCAGCATCCCCAGCAGCGGCCGGATCGGGCCGAGCCACGCTTTCGACTCGACGTGTTCGAACAGCCCGCCGCGTTGCATCGCCAGGTGGAGCAGGATCAGGCTCCCCGTCGCCCCGGCCAGCCACTCGCGACGCCGGCCCGGCCACAAGGTCAGCAGCGCGGCGGTCAGGTAGGCCCAGCCGATCAGGCCGAGGATGCCCCACCATCCGGTCCGCAGCCACGCCCAGCCCTCGACGGGACCGTAGAAGAGGAGCGACGTGTCCGCCGGCTCGCGGCGGTAGATCGCCAGGAGGACGAGCAGGCCCGCGACGCCCAAGCCCTTGAGCGCGAGGGACGTCGTCCGCCGCGGCCCCGGATCCTTCGGCGGGATCGACCAGGCGAGGAGGATCGCGACGAAGCTGAGGAACTCCCACCACGAGCCGCCCAGCGTCTGGTCGGACCCGGCGTTGTTGGAGATCACGCCCAGGGCCAGCAGGCTGGCGGTCCGCGCCAGGACGTGGCCGACCTGGCCCGTCGTCGTCGCCCCGCGCGCGAACGCCCGTTCGAACGCCAGGGGGATGGAGACGCCGACGATGAACAGGAACCAGGGGAAGACCAGGTCGGCCGTCGTCATGCCGTCGGCGTCCGGCGGCTCGATGTGGCGCAGCCACGACGGCGCGGCGGCCCCCAGGTCGTTGACGAAGACCATCAGCAGGATCGTCAGCCCTCGGAGCACGTCGACCGAGTCGACGCGCCCGGGGGTGTTTGCGACCGGCGCGGCGGGCTCGTCGGGCCCCGGGGCGGGCGATTCGGCGGTCGTCAACGCATCCTCACTTCTCCCCGTCGACGATCTCCAGGAACGTCGGGCCGAGGAAGATCCAGTTGGTGGGCGTGACGGAGATGGGGCCGTTGATGCCGAAGACGGCCAGCGAGTACGCCTTCCCCGGCGCGGGGTCGGCCAGCTCGACGCGGTTCGGGTGGTTGAAGCCCGACGCGACGTTGCCGCCGGCCTGGCCCACCTTGTACGGCAGCTTGCCGTCGACCCAGACCTCGCCGTAGTCGTCGACCGTGGTCTGGAAGAAGACGCGCTTCCCCTCCACGCCCGGGGGGAGCGTCACCTTCACGCGATACCAGCAGAAGCAGATCTGGCCCGTGGAGCGGCGATCCTTGAGCGTCTCCGGGGCGATCACTTCCCACTGGGAGTCGTCGTAGTCCGCGGCCATGGCGCGGGGCTCGTAGTTGTACGTCTTGTTGGGCGTGCCGTCCGGGTTCTTCCCCTCCACGGGGATCAGCGTGACGTCGTGCCAGCGCCACTCGGCCTTCACGGATTCGCAGCCGGCCTTGGTCATCAGGTCGATCTTCTTCGGCTCGTCGGCCCTCGCGCCGGGGGCGAGGGCGGCGAGGATCGCGCAGGCCAGGGATGTTCGCGCGCTCATTCGTCCTTCTCCCGGATCTGGGCCTTCTCCTCGGCGGTGAAGCGGGCGTCGGCCTTCGGGCCGGGCTCCCAGCACGATTCGACGGCCGAGGGGCGGGGCGCGGCGACGGGGATGACGAACGTCTCGGCCCCGTCGGCCGACCTCTCGACCTTCCCGCCCGCCTTCGCCACGGCCTGCGCGGCGAGGTCGTCGCACACGGCGATCAGGTCGGCGAACGAGTAGTCGGTGGAGTTGAACTTCGTCTTCACGTCGAGGGCGCTGGTGTATTCGGGCGGCAGCTTCGACGCGCCCAGGGCCGTGAACAGGACCCCGGCGGCGTTCGAGGGGTTGCAGTCGGAGTCCTGGCCGCAGCGGGTGGAGACGACGATGGTCTTCCAGGGGTCGCCCTCGCCGTAGAGCAGGCCCATCACGATGTACGCGCCGTTGAGCTTGGCGTCGATGTTGAACTTGTAGGGCTCCTTCTCGTCCTTGCTGCAAGAGAAGCGGCGGTAGGCGCGGTCTTTCTGGTACTTGGCCTCGATCTTCCGCCAGGCGGCCTCCCAGTCCTTCGGATGTTCATGATGCCACCGGATCACGTCCGAAATGCACTCGTGGTACTGGCTCTCCTTCGGGATGGCGGCGAGCCCGGCGCGGACGATCTTCTCCGGGTCGGTTTCGAAGAACGCTTCGGCGTACATGGCGCCGACGAACTGGCCGCCGTAGAGGCCGTCGCCGTGGTTCATCAGGCGGCCGAAGGTCTCGCCGAGCCGGATGGCCGTGTTGGGGAGGCCGGGGGCGATGAGGCCGGAGAAGTCGGCCTCGATCTGGTAGTCGATGTCGTCGGCGTGGTCGTTGAACGCGGGGTGGCCGCTGTCGGGCGGGGCGATCCCCTCGCGGAGCCGGGTGCGGCCGGCCTTGTTGGCGTGCCAGAGCGGGTACTTGCTGTTGGCGAAGTCGATCCCCGCCTGCCGGGTCGTGGCGTCGAGCCCGTATTTCTGGAGGGTGCGGAGGAACGTCATCTCGACGTAGATGTCGTCCTGGTCGAACTGGTTGATGGTCTCGGGCTTCCACGCCGGGACCTTGTCGGCCGGGACGATGGCCCCCTGCCAGCGGAACTCCGTCGGCCCGCCGATCCCGACGCCGGCCATCTGGCCGATCCAGCCCCCCTTCATCTTGTCGCGATACTCCTCGCGCGACAGCCGGCGCTCCTTCGGCGGGTCGGCCGCGTGCGCCGGGGCGTGCGGCAGGGCGAGGAGGGCGAGGAGGCAGGCCGAAGCTCGTTTCATGATCGGCGTCCTTCGAGGATGGAGAGGCCGGCGGCGAATCCGCAGCGATCCCGCCAGCTTGCCGCAGGAGCAGGGCGATTGCAACGACGTGGGGGCCGGCGACCGGCCGCGCCGCGGCCCGTTCATGGTCGTCGCGGCAACCGCCGCCGGATTTCCGCCATCGCCTTCGTCCACCACCCGGCGGGGGACTCCGGGACGTGGCCTCGCAGCGGAAGGACCCGATCGTGCAGGGTTTCCATGAGGTGGCGCACGCTCGACTCGCAGTTTCTCAGCATCATCTCCGTCATCGAGATGAAAGGGCCGGCCTCGGGCTCCCGGGGGTGGGCTTCATCCCAGGCGTCGGCCGCGCGCCGGCCCTCGGGGTCGGTCCCCTCGCGGAGGGCGACGCGGCATTCCGCGGCGGCCGTATGGTCGTCGGACTCGCGCAGGACGGCGACCAACTCGTTCCGGCTCCAGGGGCGATCGATCAGCGCCATCGTCGCGGCGATCGTCATGCGGACGTAGGGGATGGGCGATCGGAGGGCGCGGCGGATGAGCGGCAGGGACAGGTCCGGGGCGTGTTCCAGCGCGAGGAGGGCCGCTTCATCGAGCGCCAGGCCGTCGGCCTTCGCCAATTCCCTGCGGATCTCCCGAGCGGGGGCGCCGTGGCGGATCAGGAGCCGCAGGGCGTTCTGCCGGATCGCCGAGAACGGCGGCGAGGCGTCCGCGGGGAGGCGGCCCAGGACGCCGCGGATCGCGGGCAGCCAGGACGGCCCGCCTCTCTCCGGGATCCGCTCCAGGGCCGCGACCGTCAACCCGTCGAGCGGCCCTTGGAGGGCGCGGGCGAGCCGGCCGTCCGCATCGCCGGGATCGAGGTCCGCGAGGGCCAGGAAGGTCGCGCGATCCCTGGGCTCGCGGTCGAGCCTGGACGTCAAGGCCCGTCGGCGTCGTTCGAGGCAGGCCGAGGCTTGGGCCGCGACGCGCGCCCGGAGGCCCTCGTCGGCCGACCCCGGCAAGGCGGCCAGGGCCGCGGGCCAATCGCCGATCGAGGCCCCGAGCCAGGCACGCTCCAGGCCGAGGGCTCGCCCCCAGCGCTCGCAGAAGGCGTCGACGTCGTCGAGATGATCCAGGACGGCGGCGGTGAGCTTTAACGCGTGACGTTCGGGGGAGTAAGGTACGAGCAGGCCGGCGTCGCGCAGGTCGTCGACGGCCAGCCGGATCACGTCCCCCGTCGGGTGCAGCGCCAGGAGGCGAGCTTCCGGCGGCTCGGGCTCTTTCAAGGAGTCGAGGCGGCGGAGATAGAAATAGATGTCGAAGCCTTCGGCGGTCTCGCCGTAGAAGTCGACGTCGATCTGCTCTCCGGTGATGCGGCTCGACAGCATGCAGCCGCAACCGTGGAAGAAGTACTCCCAGTCGGTCAGGCCGGGGACCAGGCCCCTCTGGGGGACGTGCTCGGGATGGCCGAAGGCGCCGCGGTAGGCGAGCGATTCGAGGTCGCCCCCCAGCCGCGATCGGACGACCTCGGCGACCCAGAACTGGCGGCGGAGATGGCGCGCCAGGCCGACGAGCGCCCAGGTCGCCCACGGCGGGGGGAGCGAACCCTCGTCGGGGAGCGCTCGGATCGCCGCGGCGAGGTCGTCCGGGGGACGGCGCCCGGACTCGGCGAGCGCCGTCCACAGTCGATCGAACGTGAGGGGGGCGTTGCTCACTCCGCCTTGCCGGTGGCGGCCCAGGCGGCGCCGCGGCGGAGCCAGGGGGCGACGTTGGGGTCGTTCAGGGCGTCGACGCTGTGGCCGAGGACGCAGGTGAAGACGCGGCCCTTGCCGTAGGGGTTGACCCACACCACGGGCTCGTCCTTGCCCGTCCCGCGGGGCTTCTCGGGGTCGGAGAAGGCGGTGGCCAGGACGACGGCGCCCTCGGGGAGCACGGAGTTCTGGTACAGCTCGTCGACGACGTGGTCGAACTCGGCGGGGAGGCCGGCGGAGACCGGGTGGTCGGCGGCGGTCTTCTTCACCTTGAAGGCGTGCGGCGGGCCGTGGAAGCCCTGCTTCCGCCAGCCGCCCAGGGCCTTCTCGTACTCCTCCCAGTTGGGGTTCGTGAAGGCGCTCGACGCGAAGTGGTACGAGACCAGGCCCTTGCCGCCGTCGTGCACGGCCTTCAGGAACGCGGCCTTGTTGGCGTCGGACCACTTGGTGTCCGGGCCCCCCTTGTCGGTGTCTCGGTAGTTCAGGACGAGGACGTCGTACTTCGCCAGATTCTCGTCGGTCAGGTCCTTCGCCGGGGTCTCGGTGATGTCGACGGCGATCTTGCCGCCGTCGGAGAGGAGGGCCTTCAGCGCGGGGGCGGTCGCCTTCCAGTCGTGGGCGCCGACCTCGTCGCCGGTGATGATGAGGGCCTTGATCGGCGCGGGGGCCTCGGCCTTCTTCTCCTCGGGCTGGGCCGCGGGGGGCGGGGGCGGGAGGATGGGGTCGAGGGCGATGGGGCCGAAGACGGGGACGGCCATGTCGGCGGCGTCGGTCAGGTTGCAGTACGGGTCGTAGCCGTGGCCGTACCAGAGGGACGAGCCCGGCGGGACGGGCTTCGCCAGCTTCAGGACGACCGTGTCCCGGCCGCGGCCGACTTTGGCCTCGTAGATCATCGGGATCGCCGCGCCGGCGGCGTCGCGGATCGAGAAGCCGGCGATGTGGGACTCGGGCTTGAGGCCCGCCGGCGCGGCGGGGGCGATCGAGCCGCCGAGGCCGCCGAATTCCGGCTGCGATCCCCGCACGTTGACGCCCCGGAACTTGACCTCCAGCGTGTTGTTCGGGCCCAGGGCGACGCGGTCGAGCGTGGGCGTGGTGGCCCCGACCTGGCCGAAGAGTTGGCGCTGGGCGATCTTCGCCAGACGGGCCCCGGCGCGCTTGAGGCCCTGGGTGCCGACGTGGATCAGGTCGTCCAGCTCCAGGTCGATCACCGAGACGACGGCCGTGTTCGCCAGGCGGTCGGGGATGATGCGCTGGGCCTCCTGCACGCGGTTCCAGCCGGCGGGGTCGCCGTCGATGGCGAAGCGGCCGATCTGGACGTAATAGAACGGCAGGTCGGCCTGGCCGAAGTCGTTGCGGACGGCCCCGATGAAATCGACGAAGACCCGTTCGAAGACCTGCGAGCCTTCGGGGGACGAATCGCTCTCGCCCTGATACCAGAGGACGCCCTTCACCTTGCCGCCGGCCAGTTGCACCTGGCGGAGCATGGAGCCGTACAGGCTGTTCCCGCCCTCGCCCTTCTTGGCGGGGTCCCACTGGGCCATGCTGGTGCCGCCGTGCGCGGCCGTCACCAGGCCGACGGGGACGCCGGTGGCCTTCACCATCTCCACGGCGAACGGCAGGCCCAGGCCGGCCCCCTTGGTGCGGGCCTTGTGCTGGTCGGCCGAGCGCTGGGCGCGGGTGGCGGGGTCGCCGGAGTGGACCGGGTCGGGCGAGTCGACGAGCCAGTGCAGCGGTTCGGTCGCCTGGGCCCACTTGCCGTCCATCCCCAGAGCCGAGACCTTCGGATCGGGCCGGGTGACGTCGACCAGGTCGCCGACGCCCTCCATGTTCGACTGCCCGGCCAGGACCCAGAGGTCGCCGACGTAGACCGGGCCGACGTTGATCGTCTGCGCGGCGCCGGAGGCGTTCTGGAACGCCACGCGGACGATGTACGGCCCGCCGGTCGGCACGCCGAGGAGCTTGCCGTCGACGAGCGGGGTCGCGGCCCCCTCGCCCCCGACGCCTTCGCCGACCAGGAAAACGACCACGTTCTTCGCGTCCTTGAGCTGGTCGCCGAGCGTCACGGGGATGTCGGCCGTGCCGTCGGCCCCGCGCTGGAAGACCTGGTGCGGCGCCGGCGACGTGACGAGCCCATCGGCCCGCATGGTGGGGACGAGGCCGTTCGTCGCGAAATTCCGGCCCCCCTGCGCATGCGCCGGGGCCGCGGACAGGGCCGCCAGGGCGACGGCGCAGGCCGAGGCGAGCAGGGCCGATCGGGGGCCTGACGGGACGGGGAAGGATATCCTCATGGCCGCATGTCCTCGCTGGGTCGTGGACGGGGCCGCCGGGGGCGGCGTCGGGAGGGCCGCGCGACGGCCCCGTAGCCGTCGCGCGAAAGCCACATCGTAGCCCGCGCGCGGGCCCGCCGAAAGGAGGCGTCGCCGTCGAGAGATCGCCCTCCTTCCTGGATTTCGCCCGGCTCCTCGGGTCGAAAGGTGGTCCGGGCGGCCCGCCCGGACGTCGGCGGCTTTCGGCATGGAGACGTCCGGGCGGGCCGCCCGGACCACCGTGGAGGCTCCGCCCCCTTCGGCTTCGAGAGCGGCACCCTCGCCGTCAGTACGAGCCCTCGGGGATCGTCTCGCCGCCGTCGCGGGTGAGGAGGGCGTACCAGACGGCGCGGGGCATGGCCCGGTCGAGCACGCGGACCGAGCCGTCGGCGAACGCGACTTGGACGAGCCGGCCGCCGCCAGCCGGGTGGAACGAGCCCGAGACGACGGCGCGGACGTCGGGCCGATCCGGCGGCGCGGGGGACGTGGCGGCGTCGAAGTCGCCGCCGCCGTAGCCGCCGACGGCCCAGCCCTGGCCGTCGCGCTTCTCGGCCAGGAGGACGGTGGTCGCCAGGCCGTCGGTCACGTCCCGGGGGCGGACCGGCGCCGTCGTCCCGCGCGGGGTGGGGAAGCCGGCGGGGATCATCACGCCGCGGTAGAGCCCCTGGGTCCTCGCGAAGTCGTCGCCGAAGCCCGCCAGCCGCCCGCCGCCCCAGTTGGCCCCGTAGTGGCCGGGGGCGAACTCCGAGCCCGGCGGGCAGAACGTCCCGTCGACCCGTCGCACCCGCTCCGAGGGGTTCCCGTGCAGCGGCCGATAGGTTGGGTTGTCGGGGCATCGGAAGAAGGACAGGGTCGTGTCCACCACGTTGCGGTTCGCCGGGTCGAAGCACTCGACGGCGAAGTTGTAGTGGTCGTAGAGGTCGGGCTGGTCTAAGTCGGCGAGGATCAGCGTCGTCCACGAGTGCTCGGGCCCGCCGGCGGGGCTCGCCGTCGTGTTCACCGGGAAGGTGCGCTCTCGGATGCAATACTGATTCACGGCCAGGACGAGGTTCTTCAGGTTGTTTTGGCAGCGTGGACGGCAGTTGGTGCTTCGGGCCGACTGGATCGCCGGCAGCACGATGGCGAGCCCGAAGCCGACGACGCCGACGACCACCAGCGTCTCGACGAGGTTCATCCCGGCGCGGCGCTTCATGGCGATCCTCCGTCAGTAGGCGTCGTTCCCGACGGCCTCGCGGCCGTCGCGGGTGAGGAGGGCGTACCAGGTCTTGCGGTCGATGGTCGGCCTGAGGGCGCGGACGGAGCCGTCGCAGAAGGCGAAGTTGGCCTGGGCGGGGTGGAACGAGCCGGTGACGAGGGTGCGGAGCTCGGGGACGTCCATCGCGACGGGCTCCGGGGCGGCCTCGAAGTCGCCGCCGCCGTAGCCGCCGACGGCCCAGCCCTGGCCGTCGCGCTTCTCGCCGGCGAGGATCGTGTTCGAAAGGCCGTCGCGGACGTCCTGGGGGCGGACGCAGAACGTCGTCCCGCGCGGGGCGACGACGCGGACGGTGGTCATCACGCCGCGGTGGTTCCCCTTCGTCTTCGCGAAGTCCTGGGCCGTCGCCGACAGCCCGCCGCCCCAGTTGGCCGCGAAGTGGTTGCGGGCGAAGGCCGAGCCGGCGGGGTAGGTCTTGCCGTCGGCCTGGACGACCCGCTCCGACGCCAGCGGGTCGGTCGACAGCGGGTTCGCCGGGCAGAGGTAGACGGCGACCTTCGTCCCCGCGGCCGATCGGTTCGCCGCCGCGTGGTTCTCCCACTGGAAGTTGTAGGCGTTGAACAGCGGGCGCTGCTCCAGGCCCGGCAGGATCATCGCCAGCCACGAATGGTTCACGCCCCTCCCCGCGCCGGCCGTGCTGCTCATGGGGAAGGCGTTGCGCTCGACGACGTAGGCGCCCACCGCCAGGCCGATTTGCCGCAGGTTGTTCTGGCATTGCAGGCGTTGCGCCGCGGCCCGCGCCGACTGGACCGCGGGCATCAGCAGGGCGATCAGGATCCCGATGACGACGATCACCACCAGCAATTCGATCAGCGTGAACCCGCGGCGTCGCATGGCGTCACCCCCTCGGGACGGCATGTCGTCCCGCCTCATGGTACGCCCGCCCGGGGGTCAGAACCAGAGGGCCTTGTCGACCGCGTTCCGCAGCGGCTCGCCGCGGGCGAATCGGCCGAGGTTGTCCACCAGCAGGGCCCGATGCCGCTCGGCGACGATCGGCGAATAGCCCGCCGTGTGGGGCGTCAGGATGACGTTCGGGAAGCCCCAGAGCGGGTGATCCTCCGGGAGCGGCTCCACCTCGTACACGTCGAGCGCCGCGCCGGCGAGCTTGCCGGCCCGCAGCGCCGCGACGAGGTCGTCCAGCACCACGATCGCGCCCCGGCCGATGTTGACGAGATAGCTCGACGGCCTCATTCTCGCCAGCCGGCCGGCGTCGAACAGGCGTTCGGTCTCGGGCGTGTGAGGCGCGGCGATGACGACGAAGTCGGACCACGCCAGCAGGTCGTCGAGCCGGTCGACGCCCTCGATCCGATCGACGAAGTCCGGCTTCTCGATCCGGTCGGGATGTCGATCCACGCCCCGGATCGTCATGCCGAACGCCGAGGCCCGCCTCGCGACCTCCAGGCCGATCCCGCCCATGCCGACGATTCCCATCGTGGCGCGCGGAAGGTAGATCGTCGCCCGGTCCATCGCGTTGACGACGCCCGGCCCCGAGGCGAAATCCACCCGCGCCGCCGACCCGCCTTCGGGCTCGTAGCGGCGTTCGAGCTGCCGCCGGGCGTAGGCGTGGAGGTTGCGGGCGAACGAGAGGATGTAGCCCATCACCTGATCGGCGATGACGTCGCCGAAGAGGCCGCGGGTGTTGGTCAGGGTGCAGGGGTGGTCGGCCAGGGCGGGGAAGAGGTAGTGCTCCAGGCTGGCCGTGAACGCCTGGACCCAGCGCAGGCGGCCGGCCTTGGCGAGCATCGCCGGCGTGATCTTCCCCAGGAAGGCGTCGGCCCCGGGCATGGCGGCCTCGGCCTGCGCGGCGTCGGCGGCGTTGATGAACGCGGCGTCGGGCGCGGCGGCGCGGAAGGCGTGCAGGCGGTCGGCGTCGACGGGCGGGTGGATGACGATCTTCATCGGTTCGACCCTACTTCGTGAGCCCCAGCAGGGCGATCGCGATGGTGAAGTAGATGACCATGCCGGTGGCGTCGACGAGCGTGCTGATGAACGGCGCGGAGACGACGGCGGGGTCGATGCCGACGCGGCGGGCGGCCAGGGGGACGAGCGAGCCGATGACGTTCGACCACATGCAGACGCCGAACAGCGACAGCCCCACGACGCCGCTGATGCTCCACGGTTGGTGTCGCCAGAAGGCGATGTAGAAGAAGCCGGCGGTCCCCAGCAGGGCGCCCAGGCAGACGCCGGTCAGCCACTCGCGGAAGACGACGCGGAGCGTGTGCGACAGCTTGATCTCGCCCAGCGACAGGCCGCGGATCACCGTGCCGACGGTCTGGCTGCCGGCGTTGCCGCCGGTGCCGGTCAGCAGGGCCATGAAGAAGAACAGGGCGGGGGCCTGGCCCTTGTCCATCGTCCACTGGAAGTGCTCGTTGACCGGCGTCGTGAAGTTCTCGGCCAGGAACAGGAGCATCAGCCACTTGATGCGGCGGCGGACGGCGGTCAGGACGGAACTCTGCCAGTAGGGGAGGTCGTCGGCCTCGGGATCCGGGGCGACGCCGCCGAACTTGAGGATGTCCTCGGTCTGCTCGCGGCGGAGGATGTCCATCGCGTCGTCGTGCGTGACGATGCCGACGAGCTTGTCGTCGGCGTCGACGATCGGCAGTGCCAGGAGGTCGTACTTGTCGATGAGGCGCGCCACCGGCTCCTGGTCTTCGTCGACCCGGGCGTGGATCACGTCGCGGGCCATGATCTCCTCGATCACCGCCGAGCGGCGGGCGAGGATCAGGCTCTTGAGCGAGACGAAGCCGATCAGACGGCGGTTGTGGTCGACGACGTAGCAGTAGTAGATCGTCTCGCGGTCGGGGGCCTCGTGGCGGAGGCGTTCCAGGGCGTCGCGGACGGTGATGTGGGCCGGCAGCGTGACGTAGTCGGTCGTCATCACCGCGCCGGCCGTCCCCGGCTCGTAGCCGGCGAGGCGGGCGATGTCCTCGCGCTCGGCCTGGGCGAGGTTCGGCAGCACCTCGTCGACGAAGTCCTCGTCGAGCCGGTTCACCAGCGCCGCGCGCTCGTCGTGCGACATCACGCGCAGGAGTTCGGCGGCCTCCTTGGGGGGCATCGACTCGACGAGGCGGTTCTGCTCGTCGTTCTCGAAGTAGCTGAGGACCTCGGCCCGCTCGCGAGGGTCCAGGATCCGGAACACGGCGTCGCCGTCGCCGTCGGGCAGGTCCTCGATGAACTCGGCCACGCGCCCGGGGTGCTGGTCCCCCAGGAACTCGCGGAGCACGTCCTCCTCCCCCCCCCGGATCATCAGGCGGAGGTCGGGCAGCAGCAGCGGATTTCGCATCTTCGCCCTCCTCGCGCGGGGTGGGGTGTTGGTCTCGTGCCATACAGCCGTGACGATCAAACCCTTCTCCCCTTGAGGGAGAAGGTGGCCCGCAGGGCCGGATGAGGGGTGGCGCGACCGGGGGCCGTCGGCGTTTGAAGTCCGGTCGGATGACGGGATGCGGCGGCGGTCGACCCCTCATCCGGCCTTCGGCCACCTTCTCCCTCAAGGGGAGAAGGCCGTCGTCGTCGGCCCGCTCGCCTGCCGCGCGCCCTCCATATCCTCCGAATTCCCGCGCCCCTCACCCGCCGCTGCGCGGCACCCTCTCCCGAGGGGAGAGGGGACGTTCGGGTCGCCGCCTCGCCTCACCCGATCACGTCCTTGCCGATGTAGGGCCTCAGCACCTCCGGGACGTCGATCTTGCCGTCGGCGCGCTGGTAGTTCTCCATCACGGCGATGATGGCCCGGCTGACGGCGACGGCCGTCCCATTCAACGTGTGGACGAACCGCGTCCCCTTCTGGCCGGTCGGGCGATACCGGATGTTGAGCCGGCGCGACTGGTAGTCGGTGCAGTCGGACGTGCTGGTGACCTCGCCGTACTCGCCGGCCTCGCCGCGGCCGGGCATCCAGGCTTCCAGGTCGAACTTGCGGTACGCCGGGCCGCCCAGGTCGCCGGTGGCGATGTCCAGGACGAGGTAGGGGATGCCCAGCTCGCCGAAGATCTCCTCCTCGATCGCCAGCATCTCGGCGTGGATCGCGCCGGACTGCTCGGGGGTGGAGAAGGCGAACATCTCGACCTTGGTGAACTGGTGGACGCGGTAGAGCCCGCGGCTGGCCCGGCCCGCCGCGCCGGCCTCGGTGCGGAAGCAGTGCGAGAGGCCGACGAACTTGATCGGCAGGGCGGCCTCGTCGAGCAATTCGTCGGCCAGCATCCCTCCCAGGGTGATCTCGGCCGTGCCGACGAGGCTCAGGTCGGTGTCCTCCACCGAATAGACCTGGGTCTCCTCGCCGCGGGGTGTGAAGCCGATCCCCTCCAGGATGCTGTTGCGGGCGAGGTCGGGGGTGGTGATCGGCACGAAGCCCCGGCCGATCAGCTTCCGCAGGGTGAATTGCTGGAGCGCCAGGTCCAGCAGCACGGCGTCGTTCTTGAGGAAGTAGAAGCCCGAGCCGGCGACCTTGGCCCCGGTCTCGAAGTCGATCAGGTCCAGGTCCTTGCCGAGCGCGACGTGGTCCTTGGCGGGGAAGTCGAACGCGCGGGGCGCGCCGACCTTCCGCAGCTCCTTGCTGTCGTGCTCGGTCTTGCCGACGGGGGCGTCGGGGTGGGTGAGGTTGGGGATGCGGCGGAGGCGCTGCTTGATCTCGTCGTCGAGGTTGCGGAGCTGTTCTTCCTGCTCGGCGACGTCGGACTTCAGCCGCTTGCCGGCCTCGATCAGCTCGGCGCGGCGGGCGGGATCCTTCTCCTTGCCGGTCGACTGGGCGACCTCGTTCTGGCGGCGGCGGACGTCCTCGACGGTGGAGAGGACGCGCCTGCGGTCGGCCTCCAGGTCGGCGATCCGGTCCAGGTCCTCCAGGACGTCGGCGGGGACGGCCCGGTTCCGGCAGTTCTCGCGGACGGCGTCGAGGTTGGCGATGACGTATTTGAGGTCGAGCATGACGGGATTCCTTGATCGCGCCCCGGCCGGCACGCCCGCCCGCCCGGGAGACTCCCCGGGCGCCGCGGCCGTCGCGCCGCGGGCGGGGCCGTCCGGTGTTTCGTCGGTTCGATGGGTCGATTCGGGGACGCCGACGGTTCAGGTCGCCCGCGACAGCGCGTCGAGCAGGTGGGCGCTCGCCTTGATCCCGCGGTGGAAGTCGGCCAGCGAGAACTTCTCGTTGGGGCCGTGGAGGTTGTCGTCGTTCTGGCCCCAGCCCAGGAGCAGGGTGTCCACCTTGAGGTGCTTCTTCAGCAGGCCGACGACCGGGATCGAGCCCCCCTCCCGGATGAACAGCGGGGCGACGCCGAAGCTGGCCTCGATCGCCTCCACCGCCGCGCGGAAGCCCGGGCTGTCCACGTCCACCAGCACGGCGGGCGAGCCCTGGTGGCTGATGAACTCGACCGTCACGCCCGGCGGGGTGTGGGATTCGACGTGCTCCCGCACCAGCCGCTCGACCTCCGCCGGATCCTGGTCGGGGACCAGCCGGAAGCTGAACTTCGCGCCCGCCTTGCAAGGCAGGACCGTCTTGGGGCCGGGGCCGGAATAGCCGCCCCAGATCCCGTGGACGTCGCAAGTGGGCCGGGCGCCCTTGCGCTCCAGGGTGGTGTATCCTGCCTCGCCGAAGGTCTCCTCCACCCCCAGCTCGGCCCGGAACTCGTCCTCGGAGAAGGGGAGGTCGGCGAACGCCTTCCGCTCCCAGTCTTCCAGCGGGCGGACGGCGTCGTAGAAGCCTTCCACCAGGACGCGGCCGTCGGGGCCCTTGAGGGACGACAGGATCTCCGCCAGGGCGTTCAGCGGGTTGGCGACCGCGCCGCCGTAGGTGCCGGAATGGAGGTCGCGGTTCGCGCCCTGGACGTGGATCTCGAAGTAGGCCAGGCCCTTCAGGCCGTAGGTGATGGCCGGCTTGCCGGGGGCGAACTGGCTGGTGTCGGAGATGACGGCGTAGTCGCAGGCGAGCTTCTCGGGGTTCTTGGCGACGTACTCCTCCAGGTTGGAGCCGCCGATCTCCTCCTCGCCCTCGATGAGGAACTTGACGTTCACCGGCAGGTCGCCGGCCGTCTTCAGCCAGGCCTCGACGGCCTTCAGGTGCGTGAACATCTGGCCCTTGTCGTCGGTCGCGCCGCGGGCGTACAGGTTGCCGTCGCGGACGGTGGGCTCGAACGGCGGGGAAATCCAGGGTTCGAGCGGTTCCGGCGGCTGGACGTCGTAATGTCCATAGATGAGGACCGTCGGCTCGCCGGGGGCGTCCAGGCGCTCGGCGTAGACGATGGGATGACGTTTGGTCTCGATGATCTCCGACTTCAGGCCCATCGCGGCGAGGTCGTCATGGATGAACTGGGCGGCGCGGCGGGTGTCGGGGTCGTGGTCGGGCTGCGCGGAGACGCTGGGGATCCGGATGAGGTCCTTGAGCTGCTCCTCGAAGCCCTTCGCGTGCGATTCGAGATAAGCGTCGATCCGATCCAGGCTCATGTTCGCCCCCCCATGCCATCGCGCCGGCGGCCCCCGAGCGGCCGGCGGACAGTATATCACGACGCGCGTGCGCATCGCCACGACGCGCCGCGGCCACGCGGCGCGACGGGCCCGTCACGGGGGCCGGGCCGGGTCGTTGGATTGGCGAGGCGAAGGGGCCGGGTCGCCGCGACGCGACGGGCGTGGCTTTTCGGTCGCACCCTTGTCGGAGTCCTGGCAAGGATTACAAAATGGAGGTCATGTCTTTGTACGGTTGACTTGCCCGCGACAGGGTCCATATTTTTCGAGAACTCGACTCAAGTTTTCGCGAGGCGATGCCGGAGCAAGGGGTTCCGGAGCCTGCAAGAGTCGATGGCATCCGAAATGCAATAGTCGTCGCCCGCCGGACGAGATCGGGGCTTCGGATCGGATCAGGGAGGATTTGACGCATCGTCGGCGTGTTTCGATCGCAACCTTGGACGGGCTTCAGTGGGATCGGCGACATGGGTAAAGCGGACGACGCGCGTGGTATAGTCGAGACGAGCGGCGAGTGAAGCGTTGCCAACGGAAAGGCGACCGTCCCCGGGGTGGGTTTCGGCTCCCTTGGGCGCGGTGTCAAGCGGATTCCTGGGAGGGTCGGACTCGGGAGAGCCCGAGACCGCTTGACGCGGCTGCCGAGGACCATCAGCGAAACAATCCCTTTGTACGTGACAGTTTAGGAGGGGGGCCCTTTCCTATGAGTTTCATTCAACGCTTCCTCGAACGCGTGCTCCGCAACAACCCCGCCCGCATGCCGCGCACCAGCTTCGACGACCTCAGCCAGGAGCAGCTCGACGCCCACCTCCGCGTGGGCCGCTACGGCAGCTTCGCCCTGACCGACGCCGTCCGGCCCTCGATCGGCCTGGACGTGGTCCCCCGGGAGGGCTATCGCCGCGACGTCTACTGCGACCCCGAGACCGGCAACACCATGCCCGTCCTGGCCGCAAGCGTCTCGGCCGACCGCCTCTTCGACGTCTTCATGGACCTGCTCGACCCGCTCGGCGAGGTCGTGGACGTGGTGATGGAGTCCAGCCACGACTCCGAGGCCGGCTCCCACTCCGACCTCTACCGCGAGCACATGGACACCGTCATCCTCAAGAGCACGCTCTACGACTACGAGTCGCTCCTGATGAACGACGGCTGCACCGGCCTGGCCGCCCTCAACCCGGGCGGGCCGATGGAAGTCCAGTTCGACGAGCACAAGCTCCTCTTCGTCTACGCCAACGACCTGGAGCCCTTCGAGGAGGTCCTCCGCGGCTACGGCCTCCGCCGCGACGACACCCTCAAGTTCATCTCCGAGGCCGAGCACCTCCACTCCACCGACGACGAGCACCGCGACCAGTTCGACGAGCTGCTCTACCGCCTCGGCATCGACGACTGAGCCGAACGCGACCGATCCGTACAAGGGATGGAGCGGCGGCCGGTGGAACCCGGCCGCCGCTTCGCTTTCGAACGCCGGCGCCGGCCCTGGACCCTCGGGGAGGGTCGATGCCTCACGGTGGTCCGGGCGGGCCACCGTGAAAGATCCGCCCCCTCCGACGCGGAGAGGGTGGGCCTTTGGAATTTAGCGGTCGGCGTCTTCCCCCCTCGCGGGGGAAGACAGACCCCGCAGGGGTCAGATGAGGGGGACGCGAAGCACCGGCGCCGTCGGGATTCGCAGGCCCGCCCGCCCGGGCCGGCGCGAGATCCGACGGCCCCCGCGCTCGTCTTCCCCCTCATCCGGCCCTTCGGGCCACCTTCCCCCGCCAGGGGGGAAGGCCGTCAGGATGCCCCCTCAACCTCAGACGCGATCCGCCAAATTCCAAAGGCACACCCCGCGGAGACCTGGCCTGGACGGATCGGCCGGTCCCTGGCATAGTGTCGCCGCATTTCCGCGGGGACGCCCCGCGCGGGCGTCCGCCCGAGAAGAACCCGAGGCCCCGCCGGCGATCGACCGCCCCGGGGGCCCGCATCGCTCTTAGCAAGGAAGATACGGCCATGCGGCGATCCCTCTTCGGCCCGGCGTGCGTCCTCACGCTCTGCGCCGGGCTGGCCACCGGCTGCGAATCGCTCCGGCCCTCCGCGCGCAAGGAGGCCGCCCCCCCTCGCGACGAGGCCGTGGAGGCCGCCGACGGCGACGACCGCGAACGGCCCGACCGGATCGAGGCCGTCGCCCCCGACGGCGGGCGCACGCACGCCCCGTTCTTCAAGAACAACCGCCTCAAGGGGGGGCTCAGCGACCAGGCCCAGGACATCGAGGCCAGCCTGGGCGTAAAATGACCCCATGAACCCCGTCCTGCGAGCCCTGATCGGCCGACTCCTCGGCGACCGGGGCGAGCGCGCGGCCGTCGCCCACCTGAAGCGCCGGGGGATGCGGATCCTCCGGCGCAACTACCGCACGAAGCACGGCGAGGTCGACGCGATCGCCCGCGACGGCGACGTCGTGGTCTTCGTCGAGGTCAAGGCCCGCCGCCGCGGCGACCCGGCCGAGGCCGTCACGCGCGAGAAGCAGCGGCGGCTCACGCTCGCCGCGCTCCACTTCCTCAAGCGCCACCGCCTGCTCGAACACCGCTGTCGGTTCGACGTCGTCGCCGTCCTCTGGCCCGCCGACGACGGCCCGCCGATCGTCGAGCACTACCCCGACGCCTTCGAAGCCCACGGCCGCGGCCAGATGTTCCGCTGACGCATCGATGTTATGCCGCGAGCCATCAGAAGCCGGCGTGACCCCCTCGTCGCCGCCTTCGTTCAAGGCCGGAAGCTGCCACGAACCGCCGCCATGTCATGGCCTCCGACTCAGCCATCGGGAGACGGCGAAGTGGATGTCTTCGCAGCAAGCTCCAGGAATTCCGCGATCATTTTCGAGGCCGTTGACGAGCGGGCCTCGACTCCGGCTCGCCGGGCCTCCGAGATAATCTCAGCGTGGCTCAGGAACTCGGCGGGGTCGTCTCTGATCTCGTCGAAGATCCTCTCCAGGACCTCGTCCCTGAGCCCTCGGGATTTGAAGGGCAGGCGTAAGGTTTCCAGGATGACGCCGACGCGGCCCGGCAACCGCGATCTGATGATCAAACTTGCTGCATAGCATGCGATCAACTCATCCGTCTCGTCGACCTGCGCCCTCAAGATCTCGGCGCTCCTTCGGAGCCCTGCTTCGCCGCAGCCCCGGACGAAGTCGACGTAGAACGTGTCGCCGACATTTTGCCAGCATTCCGCACCCTCCTGGATGTATTGCAGCAATCGATCCGGATCGTACTCCATGTCCCTCGGGATCTCCGTGCCTCAGTAAGAGCCGCCCGGCTTCGACCTGATCCCGGCCGGCCCCGGCTTTCTCCAGGCCAGGTCGAAAGCCAGCCTCCGCGTCGAAAGGGAGGACGGGGCCTCGCGCCGACTGGTTCGCGGCGAGGTACGCCGAATCTCGCCGACGATGCGGAATCGTGAAATCCGGACGCTGGGCCCGACGACCGTAGCGAGATGGAGGGCCTCGGGTCTTTGACAATCCGGCCGACGGTTGAGCCGCTGCGGACGAGCCTGGCCGAGCCCGAGGGCCGCCGGACTGTCGCGGATTTCGAGGCGACCATCCCCGCGGCTTCCTCATCGGGCCGCGAGGGCGGGATCAGGGACGTCCGTTGGTACCGGCCGTCCCGAACTCCACGACGGTCGGGAAGAATCATCATTCGAATTCGACGGACGAACCCAATTGGATTGGGATGCAAGTTTCTTTTGTGAATTGCTTTGCGGCTAGATTGGGGTGGTCCTCTCGCCGCGGACGAAGCCAAGCCGGGGCCGGTCAAGATGCGGCCCGGCGCATGGACGTGTGATCTGAAACGAGCGGCGAGGGTCGGGCCTCACCCCGCCCGCGCGGCCTGGAGGATGCGGCTGAGGACGTCCATCTGGGCGACGCCGTCCTCGGCGGGGGCCTCCAGCGAGCCGGCGGCGACGGAGCGTGCGAACGAGTCGACCATCGCGGCGTACTGGTCGACGGCCGGGAAGGTCAGGGTCTCGTGGCGGTCGGAGCCCTCGCCCACGTCGGAGGCGGTCTCCATCGTCCGCAGGGTCGCGATCGGGCCGGAGGCGGGGGGGAGGAAGGCGTCGGGGACGAGGATCGATCCGGCCGTGCCGACGAGTTCATAGCGGCACACGAACGGCTGTTCGAAGCTGCAATCGATCGTCGCCAGGATGCCGTTGGGGAACCGCAGGGCCGCGGCCACGGCCATGTCCACGCCGCTCGGGGCGAACAGGCCGGCGGCCTCCACCCGCTCGGGCTCGGCCCCGGCGAACAGCCGCGAGGCGTTCACGCCGTAGGTGCCGATGTCCCACACCGGCCCGCCCCCCCGCCTCGGGTCGAGCCGCCAGTCGGCCGGGTCGATCGGGAACGAGAACGACGCGCGGATCAGCTTCAGCTTGCCGATCGCGCCGTCGGCGACCATCTTCTTGACCGCCAGCGTGCGCGGCTGGTGCCGCCACATGAAGCCTTCCATCAGCAGCACGCCGCGGTCGCGGCAGTGGTCGGCCATCGCGCGGGCCTCGTCCACGTCGAGGGCCAGGGGCTTCTCGCAGAGGACGTGCTTGCCGGCGTCGGCCGCCTTCAGCACCCAGGGCTTGTGCAGCTCGTTCGGGAGCGGGACGTAGACCGCGTCGACGTTCGGATCCGCGACGAGGGCCTCGTAAGACCCGTGCGCCGTCGGGATCTGGAACTCGTCGGCCCACGCCTTCGCGTTGGCGGCGTCGCGGCTGGCGATCGCCGCCACCTCGCCCGACTCCGACGCCCGGATCCCCGGGATCAGGCCCCTCCGGCAGATCCTCGCACAGCCCAGCAGACCCCATCGCAGGCCCATGACGTCGCCTCGCCTTCCAGACGTTTCCAGCCGATCGCACGACGGCCCACGAGCATACCCGCCCCGGGCCGCCGGCGCCGCCCCCTCACGCCCACCGCTTGCGCAGCGGGTAGGCCAGGGCGTCGAGCAGGACGACCAGGACCATCGACGCCCCGGCGACCGGCAGCAGCACGCCGCCGACCACCACGATCAGCCACCCCCAGCGCGGGAGCGACTTCGGCTCGGGGCGGCGGGGGAATCCGGTGCGGTTGCGGGGGCGTCGCTCCCACCACATCCAGACGCCGGTGGCCGACAGGGCGAACATCGCCAGCGAGGCGACGCACGCCAGGATCTCCGTCGTCAGCCCGAAGATCTTGCCGACGTGCGTCGAGACCGACCAGAGCCGCACGCGGTACATGAACGGCAGGTCGGCCGGCGCGACGGACGAGATCACCTCGCCCGTCCAGCGGTCGGCGGTGACGGCCCGCATCCGGTTCTTGTCGTCGTCCTCGCTGATCCACGCGCGATGGTTCAACTCGGGCTTCGCGGCCGGGCGGAACGCGACGACCTCGCCGGGGCGGGCCTCCTTCAGGAAGTTCGCGGCGACGACGTCCAGCGGCGCGGCCGAGGCCCCCGGGGGGGCGGGCGCGGCCTTGGGCGGGGCCATCCACGCGGGGGGCCAGTGGCCGATCTTCTGCACCGACCAGTTGAACGTGGAGCCCATGACGAGCGAGAAGACCAGGCCCGTCGCCGTGACGATCCCGATCAGCGCCGCCAGGTAGAAGCCCGGGACCGAGTGCCAGTCGCGGAGCACGGCGTAGAGCTTCCCCTTGAGCCGCGGCGTCCACACCCCGACGTTCGTCTTGCCGCGCGGCCACCAGAGGTAGACGCCCGTCGCCAGCAGGATCAGGCCCCAGGCGGTCGTCAACTCGACGAGCGCGCGGCCCGTCGAGCCGTACATCAAATTGCGGTGCAGCGCCAGCACGACGTCGAAGACGTCCGTCCCTTCCGTCCGCGTCCCGAGGACGTCGCCGGTGTAGGGGTTCACATAGACGTCGACGTGGGGCGGCCCGCCGTCGTGGCCGCCGGTCCCGGTCCCCTCGACCATGAACCGGACGGAGCGGTCGGGCTCGGGGCGGAGGGCCATCCCCTCCAGCTCGTCCGAGCCGCCGGCCTTCTTGGCGACCTCGATCAGCTCGTCGAGCCCCTTCCGCTGCGGGCCCGGCTCGACGACCAGCCAGGGGCGGTCGCGCCACTCGACGATCTCGGTGCGGAAGGCGTACAGGGCGCCGGTGAGGGTGACGACCCACATGAGCGGCGCGGTCAGCAGCCCGGCGTAGAAGTGCCAGCGCCAGACCACGGCGTAGAGCCGGCGGGCCCCCTCGGCGCGGGGCGTCTCCTCCCGCTCGGGGGCGTCCTCCGCCGGCGCGGCGACGTCGATGATTGTCCCGGACATGCAGTCCCTCGGGTTGGTTGCGGTGCGGATGGATGTTCGGTGGGTAGGGCCCGAGGCTCCGTCGTCGCGGGACCGGGCGACGCGGGCGGGCCGGACCGCGATTATACTCGGCCGCCACGTCCCCGGCACAGACCGGCCAGCCGCTTCGCCACCCGCGCGGCGCGGCGTAAGGGCGATCAGGGATGCTGATTCGGATCCTCGACGGACAGCCCTTCCGCCGACGCCGCCCGGTTCAACTCCGCGTCCGCGGAGACGAGCGTCAAGGGCGGCAGGCCGCGGGCCGCCCTGGGCCGATCCAGGGCCGCAGCGGCGGCAAGCTGGACGGCGTCGTAACCGCGAAGGCCGTGTTTCCGGGCCAGGTGCGAGGCGTCGTCGAACAACGCCGGGGAGAGTTCGACGACGATGTAGCGCCGGGACACCCTCCTGCGAAAGTGCCCGATGACGGCCGCTCCTTGGGACGGCGTCAGATGCCCACCTCGCTCGCGCCGGCTGATGGCGGCGATCAACTCGACGACGGAGATGCGGGCGATGTACAGGTCGTGCGGCGCGTCGGCGCGGGTCAGTTCGCGGACCCACGCCGTACCTATCTCCTGCATGTTCCGCTTGACCAGGGCGCTGGTGTCGAGGAAGTACGCGCCCACGTTCATCGACGCTCGCGAAGGATCGTTTCCGAGACGGGCTCGCCGGGGACGGCGATGGGGGCGTCGTCTTCATCTTCGGCCGCGTCGAGCGACGAGGGGAGCCGGTCCACGAGCCCCGAGGCGATCAGGTCTCGCTTGTACGCCTCTTCGAGCGATCGTTCCCGAGGAGTCGGATCGACCGGAGCCTCGGGCTCGTCGAGCACGGTGACGCGGATCCGACGCCCGGCGAACTCGCGGGCCCGCCGCGCCACCTGCTCCCACGTCCCTTCGATGATCCTCGGGTCCATCGGCTCCCCCTTTCGATGTTCCGAAATCCATTCTACCAGGAGCAGGGCGGATTCACGCCCGCCCGCGGCACATCGCGGCCAGATTCTTCGCCACCCGCGCGGCGCCGTCGGTCGGGTACGGCGGCTCGACGCGGCCGAGGGCGAAGGCGCGGTCGAGGGCCGGGCCGATGCGCATGGCGGCGAAGTCGCGCGTGGAGACCGGGACGCCGCCGCCCCAGGCCCTCGCGGCGCGGTCGAGGGCGCGGTGCTCGGCGAAGCCCGTCCGCGGCGGGTAGAGGATCGGCCGGCCGTGGGCCATGGTCTCGCTTATCGTGCCGTAGCCCGCCTTCGCCACCACGGCGTCGGCCGACGCGATCAGGTCGCCCCCGGACCACTCGGCGGCCGAGACCAGGTGCAGGTTCGGCAGTTCCCCGACCGGCGCGGCATGGTAGCCGACGAAGTGGACGCCCCGGCCCGCGAACGACGCCAGCCGGCCCCAGTCCAGGTCGTCCTGGCCGTATCGACCCACGTAGAAATACACGATCCTTTCCTTCTTCCCCAGGCCCAGGAGCGACCGCAGCTCCTTGGAGCGGTCGCGGCCCGGGTTGGCGACCAGGCCGACGTCTTCCTGGCGCGGCAGCCACGCCATCGCCAGCGCGGGCTCGGCGCGGAAGACGCCGGCGGCGCGGCGGTAGGCGGCCTTGTAGTCGGCGACGAGCCGCTTCGCGTCGGCCCCGGCGCGGCGGGCGTAGGGGGCGTAGATGTCGTACCAGGTGAAGTTGGCCAGCAGCCATCCCGGAACGCCGGCGCGGGCCGCGGCCTCCAGGGGGAGCGGCGGGCCGTCGCTCAGGACCGCGGCGACGCCGGCCTCGCGGAGCCATCGCGCGTCGTCGTCGACCCGCGTCGCGGCCTCGCGATGGACGCGGATCGCCCGTTCGAGCGTCGCCGCGGCGTCGGTCGTCCCGCTGCCGCCGATCGGGTTGACGGCCCCGGCGTCGGAGACGTGCTCGCTCAGGTCGGCCGGCCGCGTCAGCCGCTCGCGCCAGTTCGGGAACAGGTCGGCCGACGACCGGATCACGACCGGCACGTCCCTGGGCACCTCGTTCACCACCGCCACCGCCCGGTTCATGTGCCCGTAGCCGTGGCTCGTCACATAAACCGCCAGCACGCCCGCCCGCTTCGCCATCGTTGAGCCCCCTCGCGCGTCCTCGGAGCGGACACGCTACCGCGGCGGCGGCGGGCGGGCAAGCGGAGCGATGGTCGTCGGTTCCTGGACTCGCGCCGTCGGGGCGGGTCTAATGGCCCGGCCGTGCAGCCTCTCCGAACTTTGGGCCGATGCGGGGGACCGGAACGTGGCGATGAATGCACACCTGACGCGCCTGGGCGCAATCCTGGCGATGGCGGCGGGGGTCGCGGCCCACGCCGAGGACGGGCCGGGCCCGGCGTTCCGCGACGCCGTCGCGGCCTGGCACTTCGCCGGAGCAGGGGACGCGGCGGGGCTCCGGCCGCTGGCGGCGCGGGGCGACGTGCGGCTCGGCGTCGAGCTGGAAGGGGAGGACCGGGAGGCGTCGCTGGTCCGGGGCGGCGACGGCCGCGCCGCTCAGTTCGACGGCGGGCATTTCGAGATCGGCGGGCCCGCCTTCGACCCCGCCGGGGCCGAGTTCACGCTGC
>MKTT01000119.1:8617-18939 GCA_001898385.1 Planctomycetales bacterium 71-10 | reverse complement strand
TACGGCGGCGACGGCGCGGCGAGCCTCTACCTCCGCGGCGTCGACGGCGCGACCCTGCCGCATCGCGACCTCAACTACGGCAACGGCGTCGTCTCCACCCCCGCCGGCTGGATGTTCGGGACGCCGGACGGCCCCCGCTCCGTCCGCGGCTCGCGCGGGGTGGTCGAGTTCCTCTGGGGGGCGAAGTTCGAGGCGTTCTCGCCGGGTCGCAAGGCGATGCTGCCGACGAGGCCCCTGGACGGCCGGCCCTCGCCGTTGGAGGCCGACGCCGCGAACCGCGTCCTGCGCGTGATGTTCCCGGCCGAGGTCCTGGGCCCGAAGGCGTGGCACGACGTCGTGGTCCGCGGATCCGGGGCCCGGCTGGAATTGTGGGTCGACGGCGTGATGCTCGACCTGGAGTTCCCCCGCGGCGCGACCCGGCCCGCGACGGTGCCTCGGCTCATCGGGGCCGCCGCGCAGGCCGACGGCTCGCTCCTGTCCGGCTTCCGCGGCCTGATCGACCACGCCGCGCTCTGGCATCGCCCGCTCGCCGACGCCGAGATCGTCGCCCTGAGCGGCGGCGAGGCCGTGGCGAAGGGGCGGGAGCTTGCGATCCTCGGCCCGCTCCCCACGCAGATGCAGTACTACCGGGCGCGGGGCCACAACTCGAAGGCCGGCGACTGCTTCCCCCTCTATCACGACGGGACGTACCACCTCTTCTACCTGATCCTCCGCCGCAACATGCACAGCAAATGGGACGGCGGCCACGGCGGGCTGGAGGTCCACCACGCCTCGACGCGGGACCTCGTCCGCTGGGAGCATCACCCCGTCTCCGTCCCGATCACCGAGCCCTGGGAAGCCTGGAACGGCACCGGCAACACCGTCTTCCGCGACGGCAAGTTCCAGATGTTCTACCCCACGCCCGACTACGAAGGGGGCAAGGGGGGCGTCCAGCTCGCGACGAGCGTCGACGGCGTCCACTTCACCAAGGACCCGAAGCACCCCTACGTCCCCGGCGGCGACTGCGAGGTCTTCAACGACCCCGACCCCAACAGCCGCACCCTGCACATGCTGAAGGACGTGAAAGCGTCCGGCGCGGCGCTGCCGGAGCTGAAGGACCGGACCCTCGTCGCCTGGGCGTCTCCGGCGGACCTCGACCAGGTCGGCGCGGGCGTGCTGACCGTCGAGGGCGCCGGCGGCCAGGCCGGGCGGTTCGACTCCCTCGTGCTGGGCGAGGTCGCGCCCCGCCGCTGGATGGCCGGCAGCGAGAACCTCGCCCGCACCCAGCGCGACCAGCAGGCCAACACCGACGAGACCGCGAAGCCCGGCGAGTGGGTGCAACTGGCGGCCTCGTATTCGGGCCGTCGCGTCGTCCTGTACCGCAACGGCGCCCGCTATGCGGACTACGAGATCGACGAGCCGCTGACGCTGAAGGAGGGGGGCCGCGTCCTCCTCGGCCTGCGGCACCTGGACCGTCGCGACGACCCGAACGCCCACTTCCGCGGCGCGATCGCCGACGCCCGGGTCTACGACGTCGCCCTGACCGCCGAGCAGATCGCCTCGCTCCGGCCCCACGAGCCGGGCGACGTGAAGGCGGTCGCCTGGTTCGACTTCAAGTCCGGCTCCACGGCCGACCGCGCCGGGACCCTCGCGGCGGGCGACCTGGAAGGCTCGGCGCGGGTCGAAGGGGGCTCGCTCGTGCTCGACGGCGCGTGCAGCCGGCTGTCCGCCGGGGGGCGGAAGGTGGCGCTGGGGCACTGGGTCAGCGAGGACGGCGTGACCTGGACGGAGCGACCCGAGCCGTTCATCGTGACGGACGAGTCCGTGGTCCCGCAGATGTGCCCGCACTGGTTCCGCTGGAACGGCTGGTACTACTTCATGACGGGCGTCGAGGGCGTGTTCCGCTCGCGACAGCCCTACGGCCCCTGGACGCGGCAGACGCCCGGCCGGTTCGACAACCTGGCCGTGCCCAAGACCGCCGAGTTCGCCGGGGATCGTCGGATCCTCGCCGGCTTCGTCAACGACGACGGCTGGGGCGGCGACCTCGTGATGCGCGAGCTGGTGCAGCACCCCGACGGCTCGCTCGGCACCCGGTTCGTCCCCGAGATGATCCCGGAGAGCGCCCCGCGGGCAGCGGCCGGCCCGATCGACCTGAAGGCCGAGGACGGCCGGGCCGAACGCCTGCTCCGCGACATCCCCAACGATGTCCGAATCACGATGACCCTGGAGCCCGTCGGGGCGTCGCGATACGGCCTGCGCCTCCGCGCCGGCGACGACCCGGCCGCCGGGACCGAGCTTCGCTTCGAGCCCGCCGCGCGGCGGATCGCCTACTCCGCGTCCACCCACAGCGGCGGCGGCCCTCTCGCGGGCGGCCCCTCGCTGGAAGACGTCCCGGGCCTGGACCGGCCGATCCGCCTCGACATCGTCTGCCGCCGCGACCTGGTGGACGTCGAGGTGAACGGCCGTCATACGCTCGTCGACCGCTACTGGAACCCGAAGGGTGACGCCCTCGGATTCTGGGCCGAGGGGGGCGGCCTGCGCGTGGTCGACTTCGTCGTCAGCCCGCTGAAATGAGGGCCGGTCCGGTGAGCGAACCGTCCCCTCTCCCGCCGGGAGTGGGCGGCCGCGCAGCGGCGGGTGAGGGTCGCCGGATTTCGGGGGGCATGCCGGTCGCAAGGCACCCGCACAGACCGACGCCAAGCGGCCTTCTCCCCTTGAGGGAGAAGGGTTCGATCGCCCTGGCTGTCCCGAGGTCCGGCGACCCTCACCCGGCCCTTCGGGCCACCCTCTCCCGGCGGGAGAGGGGACTTCAAGCGGGCTTCGCCCGCCTGACTATGCAAGTCGTGCCGAACAGTATCGCTCTCCCCGCCGGAGAGGGGCGTCCCCTCAGCGCGTCGTCACCCCCGCGTCCGGCCGGGCGACGGCCGGGGGCTCGGCGGCGGGGCGGACGGTGGCCAGGTGGAGTTCCTCGTTGCGGAACTTCTCGATGCTGAAGCCCTCGACGGTCTCGTGGACCTCGACCTCGAAGTCGGGGTCCTTTTGCAGCATCGTCAGCTCGTAGGGGGTCAGCGGCATCAGCAGCCGGCCGTGGCGGTCGACGTGCTCGACGAAGTCGCCGCGGTTGTGCAGGATCGGCGCGGGGTGGCCCAGCGAGTACACCACGCCCGGCGGCTTGAACGTGCAGAGCGCGGGGCGGGCGTCCACCACGCCCTCCAGCGCGGCCAGGCGACGCCCCACCACGGACGACGACCGGAACGGCTCGGCCGCCGGCAGCGCCCAGCCGGCCAGGACCAACTCCATCGCCGCCGTGAACCCGACCATGGCCGCCGCCGCGTTCCGCGTCCGGCCGGCCTTCGCCTCGCGCAGGATCGCGAACCCGCCCGTTCCGAAGATCGCCGCCAGGGCGATCATCGGGAGCCGCATCGGTGCCGGCAGGACGAAGGCCGCCGCCGCGAGGCCGATCGTCCCCGCCCCCGCGCCGATCCCGATCGCCCGCCTCGCGAACGCCAGCAGCCGGGGCATGCGGACCTCCGCCGGCACCGCGAGGATGCGGTCGAGCAGCCAGGCGGTCAGGACCGCCAGCGCCGGGACGGCCGGAAGGTAGTAATGGATCAGCTTCGTCCGGACGAGTTCCAGGAAGATCAGGGGGCCGATCGCCCAGCCGATCAGGAACCCGGCCGCGGGCGTCTCGCGGCGACGATTCCACGCCGACGCCAGCGCCGCCGGGAAGAGCGCCGACCAGGGGAGGAGCGTCGCCCCGCCCACGACGACGTAGTAGCCGGGGAACCCGCCGTGCTCCTCCAGCTTCTGCGTCGCGCGCTGGACGATGTGGTAGCCCACGGCCACGTTGAAGTATTCGCCCCCGGACCGGATCAGGATCGCGACGTTCCACGGGACGACGATCGCCAGGAACAGCGGCAGGCCCCACCGCCATCGCAGGCGCCGGGCGTAGGCGAGCGGGCTCGGCCCGCCGCAGGCCCACGCCGCGCCGACGGACGCGACCAGCAGCGCCGGGGCGGCCGGCGACTTGGTGAGCACCGCCAGCCCCAGCAGCCCCCAGAACGCCAACGCCGCCCGCAGCGACGGCCCCTTCGCCAGCTCCCAGAGCGCGAGCTGGCAGCCGACGTAGAAGAACGCCAGCGTCGCGTCGGTCGTGCTGAGCTTGGACTCGGCCATCATCAGGGGCATCGTCGCCAGCACCAGGCCGGCCAGCGTCCCGGCCCTCGGCCCCAGCACGCGACGGGTCCAGCCCCAGGTGAGCAGGACCGTCCCGACCCCCATCACGGCCGAGACCAGCCGCGCGCCGAACGGGCCGTCGCCGCCGATCGCGGTGCCGGCGAGCATCAGCCAGTAGATGAGGACCGGCTTGTGATAGCGGGGCTCGGCGTTGAACGTGGGGTGGACCCAGTCGCCGCTGGCGCGCATCTCGCGGGTCGCGCCGGCGTAACGGGGCTCGTCGCGGTCCCAGAGGCTCGTCCGGCCGTTGCCGGCCAGGTTGAGCGTCAGGGCGAGCAGGCCGATCAGCAGCGCCTCGCGCCAGGGCGATCGGCGCGGGCCGGCGAGTTCGGTCGTGGCGGGCGACACGGGCATTCCTCCATGAACGCGCGGGGGGCCGTTCCCTCGGCCCGACGGTCCGGCGGCATCTGAACCGATTTCAACGCGATCGGCAACGCCAGTCGTCGCCCGGGGCTTGAATGCCGCCGCGGTGCGGCGCACACTGGCCGCTCGGCCGGACATCCGCCCATCCCAATCCCATGAGGCCGGACCATGTCGCCCGCCCGATCATCCGCGCCGTCGATCCGCCTGGCCGCGGTCGTCGCACTCGCCCTCTCGTCCTCCGTCGGCGACCTCCGCGCGGGGGCGAGCCAGGATGGGCCCGATGCGACGGCCGCCGCGCCGGACGAGGCTTCGAAGGCCGCCGTCGAGAAGGCCGCGAAGCTCCTGGAGGACGCCGACCCCGAGTTCCGCGTCGCCGACTTCGATGCCAAGGCGTCGCCGACCGTCGACGGGATGTTCCATCGCGTCGAGTTCCGGCGCAAGGCGGGGGCGGGGAAAGGTCGTTACGAGGCGACGATCCCGGTCCCCCCGCGCGAGACGGCCGCCTCGCGCGATCCCGCCCTGCGCCCCGGCTCCCCGGCGCCGAAGACGGCGGGCGTCGACCCGGACGGCAAGCCCGTCGACCTGGCCGACCTGAAAGGCAAGGCCGTGGTCCTCGTGTTCTGCGTCCCGAACTGCCCGCCCTGCAAGGATTTCTACGCCAACGCCGCCGAGCTGTATCGGGACTTCGACGGCCGGCCGTTCGCGATCCTGGAGGTCATGGGCGGCCCCACGATCGACGCCGCGCGGGAGGCCGCCCGCGCCGCCGCCTTGCCGTGGCCCGTCATCTGCGAGGGCGAGCCCGACGACGACTCGAACCAGGCTCGCTGGAAGGTCGAAATCTTCACGACCTTCTGGCTGATCGACCCCGAGGGCCGCATCGTCGCCGGGCCCTCGCTTCGTCCTCCCGCCGCGACGGACGTCGAGGCCCAGGTGCGGCGGGCCGAGGCGACGCGATGACCCGGGGGCCGCACCGCCCCCGCGAGGTCGGCGGCCCTTGACGGGATCGAGGCTCGTCCGCGATAATCACCTATCGCGGGGACGACCCTGCGCGGTCGCGAGGGAGTCTCGCGCCCGGACCATCATGACGGGGACGACCCCGTAGCTCTCTCATCCGGAGAGGATGCTATGGCCTGGCTCGTCCTGTTCGTCGCCGGCCTTTTCGAAGTCGGCTGGGCGTTCTGCCTGAAGGCCTCGGCGGGGTTCAGCCGGCCCTGGCCCACCGTCGGCTTCTTCGGCTTCATGCTCGCCAGCGTGTACCTGCTGGCGGTCGCCATGCGGACGCTCCCCCTGGGGACCGCCTACGCGGTCTGGACCGGGATCGGGGCCGTCGGCGCCGTGATCGTCGGCGTGGCGTTCCTGGGGGAGTCGGCCGACGCGCGCCGGCTGGCCTGCGCGGGCCTGATCGTGGCGGGGATCGTGGGCCTCAAGCTCACGTCGTCGCATTGACCGTCGCGCCGCCGGCGGTTGCAGGCGGCGGCCGATCCGTTAAGTTGGACCTTCAGGCCGGGAGCGTGTCCCGCCGGCCATGCGTCCCGTCCCGGTGCGGCCGGGGACGCCCTCACCCGTCGAGAACGACCGATGAAGACGCTGGAATTCCTCCTCAAGAACTACAAGAACTTCAACGCGCGGGCCACCCGCGACGCCACCCTCGCCTACTGGCGGCACGTCGAGGCGGGCGGCAAGATGTTCTGGGCGGTCGCCGGCGCCATGTCGTCGGCGCAACTGGGGATCACGCTGGCCCCGGCCATCCGCGCCGGGCTGATCCACGGGATGTCGGTCACGGGTGCCAACCTGGAGGAGTCCCTCTTCCGCCTGGTCGCCCACCACAGCTACAAGGACTTCCCGGACTACCGCTACTTCCGCAAGAGCGACGACACCCGGATCCTCGAAGACCGGATGCGCCGGGTCACCGACACCAGCATCCCCGAGGACGAGGCGTTCCGCGTCGTCGAGAAGATCGTCGTCCCCATGTGGAAGAAGGCCGGCGAGACGAAGACGCGGAAGTTCTGGCATGAGTACTTCTACGACCTCGTCCAGGCCGTCGACCCCAAGTCCTACGAGGGCGACCCCGAGGAGTGCTGGCTCCTGGCCGCGGCCCGCGCGAGGCTGCCGATCGTCGTCCCCGGGTATGAGGACTCCACGTTCGGCAACATCTTCGCCTCCCACGTCAAGCTGGGCGAGTGCGAGGCGTCCATCGCCAAGTCGGGCATCGAGTACATGGCCGACTTCTACGACCGCTACAAGGAACTGGCCGAGGGCGCGGGGGTCGGCTTCTTCCAGATCGGCGGCGGCATCGCCGGCGACTTCCCGATCTGCGTCGTCCCCTCGATCAAGTACGACCTGGAGGAGGAGGCCAAGCCCTGGGCCTACTTCTGCCAGATCTCCGACTCGACGACGTCCTACGGGTCTTACTCCGGCGCGACGCCGAACGAGAAGATCACCTGGGACAAGCTGACGGAGGACACCCCGATGTTCGTCATCGAGTCCGACGCCACCATCGTCGCCCCGCTGATCCTCTCCGCCCTGCTGGAGTGCAAGGCCGACCCCGCCGCCGCGAACGAGGCCATCAAGGCCGCCGGCTTCTGATCGCCCGCATCGCGGAAGGGCCCCGCCGTCAGCCCGCCGGGCGGGCGGCGGGGGCCTCGGACGGCCACGAGGGCGGGGAGGTCGTCGCGACCTTCGTCGTCCTCGGGGCGGGGCGGCTGGTCCAGAAGACGCCGGCGAGCGTCAAGGCCCCGCCGACCACCAGGGCGGGCGACAGGAGTTCGCCGAACAGCCAGACGCCCCAGACCACCGTCAGCACCGGTGCCACGTTGCTGAACGTCGCGACCTGGCTGGCGTCGAGCCGCCGCAGCGACAGGTTCTGCAACGCCAGGTTGATCGGCGTCATCACCCCCGCCAGCACCGCCAGGCAGACCCAGGCCGAGGTCGTCGCCGTGCGGACCTGCTCGCCCCAGGAGGGGATGGTCAAGGCGGCGATCGGGACCTGCATCAAGCACCCCACGAGGAACGTCCCGGCGAGCGTCGGCAACGCGCCGTGGCGCATGACCAGCGGACGGCTGAGGGTGACGTACGCCCCCCACGAGATCACCGCGCCGATCAGCAGCAGGTCGGCGATCATCACCGCGCGGGCCTCGGCCGGGCTGCGGGCGGCGTCGGCCCCCAGGACGTTCCCCAGGCCGATGACCAGCACGCCGGCGATGCTGATGAGGATCCCCCCCAGGCGGCCCAGGTCGAGCGCCTCCTGGCCGATCGCCCAGGCGAGCACCCACACGACCAGCGGCACCGTGGCGTAGAACAGCCCGACGTGGGCGTTGGTCCCCAGCTTGGCCGCGGTGAGGAAGAAATACTGGTTGATCGGCACGCAGCACGCCGCCACGATCGCCAGCCGCTTCCAGTCGCGCCGGATCAGCTCGCGCACCGCCCCGAAGCCCCCGATGAACGGCACGAGGCAGAGCCCGGCGGTCCCGAACCGCAGCAGCGGCACCAGCCCGATGGGGAGCTGCCGGACGGCCGTCTGGGCCAGGGGGGACGTCGTCGACCCCAGCACGATCATGACCGCCAGGTAGGCGTAAGCCCGCACGTCGGGCGTCCTGGCGGTCGAAATCGCGGCGTCCTTCGGGGTCTCGCAGCGGGCTCGGGCCTCCGGGGCGGCGTCCTGCCGGCGGCCCTCGAATATCCTCCCCGAACCCGGCTCCGACCGCGAGGCTAGCGTGCCCATCTCCCCTCGATTCTTTCTTCTCTGCCGACCGCCCGAGTCCCCAGGCCCGGCGACGCCCGCGAATTCGGGTGCCGCGATTCCTGGTATTCTCTCATCCTAGGACGTCGGGCAAGGCCCGGCGAGGGCTTTCACCCGGCCGACCCCGACGGACGCGCCGGGGCCTCCTCGGGTTCGGGGCGGGCCCGGCGACGACGGCCCGCTGCGCCCGTACAATGGGGCGACCCGAACCACGAGGGCCGAGCCATGCCGTCGCCGTTCCCCGGGATGGACCCCTATCTCGAAGCCCCAACGATCTTCCCGGGCCTCCACAACCGCCTGATCGCGCTGCTGGGCGAGGCCCTGCAAGCCGCGCTGCCGGCTCCGTACTTCGCGGAGATCGGCGAACGGGCCTGGGCCGCCGTCCCGCACGACGAACGTCGGGAACCCTACCTGGAGATCCGCACGACCGGTGACGAGGGCGAACGGCTCGTCACGGCCATCGAAGTCCTCAGCCCCGGCGGCAAGACGCCCGGCGAGCGCGGGCGCGAACTCTACCTGGGCAAGCGGCGCGAGATCCTCGAAAGCCGCACGCACCTCGTCGAGATCGACCTGCTCCGCGGCGGCCGGCACACGACGGCCGTCCCGCTCGACCGCCTCCGCGAGGCCGCCGGGCCGTGCGCCTACCACGTCGCGATCCATCGCTCCGATCGCTTCGAGGACTTCCTCGTCTATCCGATCCGACTCCCCGACCCGCTGCCGGAGATCGCCGTCCCGTTCCTCCCCGGCGACCCCGACGTCGCCGTCGACCTCCAGAAGGTGTTCGACCGCGCCTACGACGTCGGCCCCTACCGCCGCCGCGTCCGCTATCGCGAGACCTCACCCGTCCCGCCCCTGCCGGAAGAGTACCGCGCCTGGGCCCGGGGCCTGCCGCTCCCGGCGTAGGATGTCAGGCCCGGGGCTCCTTCGGCTCGTCTTCGTCGTCGTCATCCACCTCGACGAACGTCACGTCCTCGATCACCCGGCCTTCGTCGTCGAACTCGTCGTCCTCGAACTCCTCGTCGTCCTCGTCTTCGTCGTCCAGGTGGGGATACTGGGGCGGGTTCGCGCCGGTCCGGGCGACGACGCGGGGGAACTCGCCCGCCGGGGTCCCGAGGTCGATGGCGGCGACCTTGATCGAGTGCCACCAGTCGTCGCCGAAGTCGAACCAGTAGAAGAAGACCTTGCCGGTGGTCAGGTCCAGGTCGTCGAGCGTGGTGCGCGGGGCCAGGCCGGTCGCGGGCCTGTCCATGTATTCGTCGGCCGTGTCTTCGAACATGACGTAGCGGGCGGCGTCGGGCTCCATCGGCTCGGCGCCGAACTGGAACTCGTACATGTGGTCGTCGAATCGGCCGAAGGCGTCGTAGATCGCCCAGTGCAGCGCTTCGAGCGTCTGGTCCCCCAGCATGACGATCGTCCGCGCGACGACCGGGTTGGCGTCCAGGAACTCGTCGGTCATCGGGCCGCCCATCACGGCGACCTCCAGCGTGTAGATCCGCACGCCCTTGCGACGGCTGGGCGGCGGGGGCAGCTTGCGCTTCTTCTTGCTGGACATCGGCGACCCTCGGCGGGGGATGCGGATGCGATCGGTCCCAGTCCCCCCCATCATAACCGCAAATCCCGACGGATCCGTGGATAGTCCGACGCCCTTCACGGCACTATGGGGCGAAACGACGGAGGGCTCCGATATGGCGGAAGGCTTGGCGGCGAGGGACCTGGCGGCGCTGTTCCGATCGGGGACGGCGGCCGGGCTGACGGACGGCGAGGTGCTCCGCCGCGCGGCGCGGGCGACGGGCGAGGACGTCGAGGCGTTCCTCGCCGTGATCGTGGAACGTCACGGGCCGATGGTCCTGCGCGTCTGCCGGGGCGTGCTGGGGGAGGGGGCCGACGCGGACGACGCCTTCCAGGCGACGTTCCTGGTCCTCGCCCGTCGGCTCCGCGAGGCGGGCCGGCCCGAGTCGGTCGGCGGCTGGCTGCACGGCGTCGCCTCGCGGGTATCGGCGCGGGC
>MKTT01000119.1:0-8588 GCA_001898385.1 Planctomycetales bacterium 71-10 | reverse complement strand
GCCGCCGCCGCCTCGACCGCGGCGCGGCCCGGCTGGCGGTCGTCATGGACGACCCGCCGGACGTCGACCGCGACCGCGCGGTGCAGGAGGAGGTCGGCCGGCTGCCGTCTCGGTATCGCGAGGTCGTCGTCCTCTGCTTCTGGGAGGGGCTGACCCAGGAGCAGGCCGCCGACCGCCTGGGCCGGCCCATCGGCACCGTCCGCAGCCGGTCCGCCCGCGCCCGCGACCTGCTCCGCCGCCGCCTCGCCGCACGCGGCCTCGCCCCCGACGGCATCGACGCCCCGTCCCCGGCCGTCCCCCCGGCCCTGGCCCTCGCCGCCGCCCGCGGCGCGGCCGAACTCGCCGCCGGCCGGCCGACCCCGGCCCTCGTCGGCGCCCACGCCCTGGAACTGTCCCGTCACGTCACGAGGAGGATGCTCATGACCCGTCTCGCCCCGATCGTCGCCGTCGCCACCCTGACCCTCGCCTCCGCCGCCGGCATCGGCCGCGCGGGGGGCGCTCAGGAGCCGGACGCCCCCAGGCCGCCGGCCGGGAGTCTCAAGGAAGCGACGGCGGACGCCGAAACGGCGACTTCCAGGGTCCCGGGTGCCAGGAAGGCCACGAGAGTCCTGGCGGATTACGTCGTCGAGCCCCCCGACCTCCTCATCGTCGAGGTGTTGGAGGCCCTGGAGGGACAGCCCATCTCCGGGGAGCGGTTGGTCCGGCCCGACGGTCGGATCAGCCTGGGCTTCTACGGCGAGGTCTACGTCGCCGGCCTGACCATCATGGAGGTGAAGGAGAAGGTGGTGAACCATCTCCGCAAATACCTGAGCGATGAATTGCTGGGGCTCGTCGCCATCGACCCCGAGACGGGGGGCAAGGTCGCCGTCGCTCATCGCGACTCCAGCCGGGTTTTCGTCGACGTCACGAACTTCAACAGCAAGAACGTCTACGCCCTGGGCACCTTCAATACCGCGTCCCGGCTCCCCTTCACCGGCTCCGACACCCTGCTCGACGTGGTGCTTTATGCGGGCGGGCTGGCCGACGACGCCGACGCCCAGCACGTCATGCTGGTCCGCGAGAACCCCAGGCCCGGCGAGGCGAAGACCGAGATCGTCGACGTCGAGGCGATCATCCGGGGGGCCGACGACGCCAAGAACTTCCAACTCTGGCCCGGCGACCGCCTCATCGCCAAGCGCCGGGCCGACGCCCCCGCCTCCCCGAAGCCCGCCGCCCCGCCCGAGCCCGCCCCCGCCGATCTCCAGGCGCGCCTCGACCGCCTCGAAGCCCGCCTCGACCTTCTGTTGAAGCGGTTGGGCGAGTGAATTGAGCCGGATTTCGGGGGCCGTCGGGGGCGATCCCGACGGCCCCTCGGGCATGCGCAGGGCCGGCCCGGAGTTTCGTGCCCCTCTTATGGGATCCGGCTCGTCAAGGTGCGCCGACATCGGGAGATGGTCTATCGATCGGCGTCCGGCAGGAATCGGTCCAGCAGGGCCGCCAGCTCCGGGGCGCTGGGGATCTCCTTGAACCAGAGGATCGGGCCGGGGAGCTTTTCGAGGGCGTCCTCGTCGACCTTCAGCTTCTCGGAGACGACCATCACGAAACGGGGGGGGCCGAGGCGGGGGAGCTGGTCGAGCAGGCGGTCGAGCGTGGCCTTCTTCCAGAAGCCGACGACCTCGACGAAGGCGTCGACGCCGGTCGCCTTGTGGACCGCGCGGTAGTCCGGGACCCAGACGCCCTCGCGGCCGAGCTCGACGATCTCGGTGGTCTCGGACAGCTCCCAGGCGGGGGCGACCTGGCGGAAGCGGTCGGCGAACGCGGGGATCTCGGGCGGGACGTAGGTCCCGGCGTCGGCCGTGTGGGGGACCAGCCCCAGGCCCGAATCGACGTGGAAGCTGCGGGGCTCGCGGCGGGGCCCCCAGCGCAGCTCGGCGTCGAGGCGGAAGTCCTTGCAGCGGAGCAGGGCGGGCAGGAACAGGGCCATCTGGAGGCCGTACCGCGTCGTCGCGCTGAAGAGGCTGAGGGGGCCGTCGATGTGGAAGGTGTACCCTTCCTTCATCGACCCGCTCACGCGGTAGAGGAGGCGGTGGAACTTCAACTGCCGGAACAACTGCCGATAACGCGCCGGGGTCTCGTTGCGGACCTCGACCTGGACGCGGACCGACCGCAGCAGCACGGCCTGGGCGAGCGCGACGTTGTACCGATCCAGCAGCCGTTGCGCCGTCATGTCCCGGAACGAGAGCATGCGGTTCTCGTCGCGGAGGTCGGCGAACATGCCGTCGACGAGGGTCTGCGGCTCGACGTCCAGCTCGGCGGCGACGGCCTCCAGGACGACGTCGCGGCGGAACGCGGGGCGTTGGGGCCGGCCGCCGGCGGGGATGGAGTCGCCCTCGTGCAGGTGGGGTTGGGCCCGGGCCAGCTCGCGGCGGTGGGCGGCGGCGGCGGCGAAGACCTTGCTCCGGATCACGTCGGGCGGGACGTCGGCGACGACCTCGAACTCGGCGCCGTCTTCGAGCACCTTGGCCAGCCCGCGGTGGACGAGGGTCGCCTTGCCGCCGGAGCCGAACAGCTCGTCGATCTCCCCCTCGATCTCCCCGCGCGTCATGCCGACGCCCTCGCGGAAGATGGCGAGCAGGCTCTCCGCCGCTTCCAGCCACTGGGCGCCCTCGCGCGGGAGGTACAACGGGAGCACTCGCTCCTTGCTGATCTTCACGCGGAGGAGGTCGCCGGTCAGCATGCGCGGGGCCTCGGGCAGGACTGTTTGGCGATCAGGTTGCCGACCGAGGCGTCGAAGCCGCACCCGACGTCCCCTCTCCCGCCGGGAGAGGGTGGCCCGAAGGGCCGGGTGAGGGTCGTCGGGTCGGCTGAGATAGCCCAGGCCACGCCGATCCGCGCGCCCAACATGCCTTCCGCGCCCCGGCGACCCTCACCCGCCGCTTCGCGGCTGCCATCTCCCGGCGGGAGAGGGGACGTCGCGTTCGTTTCAGGCGTCGCCGTCGTACGCACTGTGCTGCCTCCGGCGGTTGGACGTGTATTCCTCGACGGTCCCCTTGGTGACGACCTCGTAGAGCGTCGCCCGCTTGTCGCCCGACTTGCGGAGGATGCGGCCCAGGCGCTGGACGTGCTCGCGGACGGAGCCCGACCCGCTCAGGATGACGGCGACGTTGGCCTCGGGGACGTTGACGCCCTCGTTCAGCACCTTGGACGTGGCCACGATGGGGTACTCGCCCGAGTTGAACTTCAGGAGGATGTCGCGGCGCTCCTTGGTCTTGGTCTGGTGGGTGATGACCGGGACGAGGAAGCGGCGGGCGATGGTGTAGACCGTGGCGTTGTCGTGCGTGAAGATCAGGACGCGGTCGTGGTTGTGGCGGTCCAGCAGCTTGTCCAGCAGCTTGAGCTTCGCCGGCGCGGCCAGGGCCAATTCGCGCTGCACGCGGTAGGCGTGGAACGCCTCGCGGCCCTCGGGCGAGCGGAACGCCAGGAAGAGGAAGCGGGCCCAGCCGTCGGGGCGTCGCATGTCGATCCCGGAGCCGCTGACGAACGCGCGGTAGCATTCGCGGGCGCTCTCGTACCGCTCGCGCTCCTCGTCGGTGAGCGAGACGTAGAGCTGGGTCGCCTCGTAGTCGGCGAGGAACTGGCCGCGGAGCTGGGTGATCTCGCGACGGTAGACGATCGGGCCGATGAGCTGGTCCAGGTGGGTGTGGGCGTTGTCGGCCCGCTCGGGGGTGGCGGTCAGCCCGAGGCGGAACGGGGCGATCGAGCCGATGGCCGACATGCCGTAGGTCGCGCCCGGCAGGTGGTGGCACTCGTCGAAGACGATCAGGCCGAAGCGGTCGCCCAGCCGCTCCATGTTGATGTAGGCCGAGTCGTAGGTGGTGACGGTGATCGGCTGGACGTCGTTGTAGCCGCCGCCGAGGAGGCCGACCTCGACGCCGAAGGCCATCGCCAGCTCGTCGTACCACTGGTTCATCAGGTCGATGGTCGGCGTGACGACCAGCGTGGGGCGGCCGGCCCTCTCGATGGCCATGTTGGCCAGGTGGGTCTTCCCCGTGCCGGTCGGCAGCACCACGACCCCGCGCCCGCCGGCCTTCCACCAGGCGTCCAGGCCCTCGACCTGGTGTGGGAACGCCTCCTTGGCCACCTGGATCCGCCACGGCGTCTGCGTCGGCCCGTAGCCGCGTGCGGCGTCGTCGTAGGCGATCTTGCGATGCCGCAGATACTCCACCAGCGGCCGATACCAGATCGCCTGGGCGCGATGCGTCTTCGTCCTCGGGTCGAACTGCACCCCCGGCAGCGCGGCCTCCTGGCCCTCGGCCAGGCCCTCGACGACCACCGTGCCCCGGTCGAAGACCAGGCGCAGCGGTCGCGCGGTTTCCTCGACCGTGATCGCCTCGCCCGAGCCCATGGGATCGCCCGCCCTCCGCCTCGCCCCGCCGAAACCTGGCGTTTTATCCAGTCTACCCGACCCGGGGCCGGTCGACGACCCCGGGCGCGAGGACGCGGCCGATGGCCGCGACCGAGGTTTCCAACCTGTCGCGAAGAGGAGGCCGATCATGAAGGAAGCGACGCCCGGCGGCCGGTATGTATCTCAGGCCGGCGGGGCGGGGGCCAGGGCCTCCTCGGCGGCGGCGAGGCGGTGGGGTTCGAGGCGGCCCCGCTGGTCTTCGGCCAGGGCGATGAGGCCGTCGTAGTCGGGGCCGACGAGTTCGGGGCGACGGGCCGAGGCGGCCCGGAGCGAGCGCCAGAGCAGCCGCTTCCCCTCGACCCCCAGCGACAGGGCCTCGAACGACTCCAGCAGCCGGAGCCCGCCGGCGGCGGGGTCGTCGTAGAGCAGCTTGAGCTGGGTCGCCTTCTCGGCCGCCCAGGACGCCGCCTTGCGCGGGAGGGGCGGCGTCGCCCCGACCTTCTCGGCCAGGCCGTCGAGGACCTTCCGCTCGCCGCCGATCTCGTCGATCAGCCGGGCGGCCGTCGCCGCGATCGGGCCCCCCTCGTGGGCGTCGCGCAGCCGCCCGAGCAGGTCCAGGGCCGCGACCGAGCCCGCCATGTGGTCCGTCAGGTACGTCGCCAGGTCGTCGCTCATCGTCCGCCGCCTCGCCTGGGTCCTCCAACACCCGCCGCGCGGCGGGGCCCCGGCCGTCTCGCCTGCAAGGCGGGTGCCGACGTGGGTCACGCCTCGGGACGTCGACGCCCCGCTTGCCGGAAGCGGCCGAGCCGGCGGAGGAGCGTCGCCGCGAGGCCGGGGGCGGCGGGGCGGCGGGGCCGCGGCCCCGGGTCGTCGGCATCTCGAACGGTGAACGTCGCGTCTTCCCCGACGAAGACGAACTCGTCTCCCTTGAGGAAGAAGATGCATCGGGACCCCAGGCGGGATTTGAACAGGTGCAGGGGGCGGCCGCCGAACCGGCCGCCGATCTCCGCGAGCGGCTCCAGGCTCCCCCGCGCGGCCAGCCACGCGAGCTTCTCGGCCTCCGGCAGGCCGGCCAGCCGTCGCCGGACGGCCGGGGCCTGCGAGATGAGGTCGACGAGGTGGAAATCCGCGGGCATGGCCGGGCCTCCCGGGGTCGGGACGTCCGAGGGCGGCGGGCGGTCTGCGCTCAGCCCCGGCCGGTCTGGAGGACGGGCCATTCGTCGCGGCGGGGGCGGCTGGCGCGCTGGAAGGCGCGCTCGCGTTCGAGCCGGGTCTGCTCGAAGAGGGTCCGGTAGAGGCGCTCGTCGGCCTCGTCGAAGACCTTGCCGCGGCGGCCGGCGACGATGCGGGCGGTGGCGAACAGGTCGTCGATCGCGAAGCCGGGGGCGACGCGGCCGTAGAGGACGGCGGAGAACGACGGGACGTGCTTGGGGAGGAGGATCCCCGCGGGCAAAACGTTGCACATCACGCCGACGGACGTCCCGGTGTTGAGCATGGAGCCCATGCCGGTGCGGGAGTGGTCGCCGATGTAGCAGCCGACCTTGGCCTGGCCGGTCGAGATCGGGTCCCCCTGGAGCGGCACCATGACCTCGCCGTAGTCGTTGCGGAGGTCGCTGTTGGAGGTGATGGCGCCGAGGTTGACCCACTCGCCGACGTAGGCGTGGCCGAGGAATCCCTCGTGGTACTTGTTGGAGAAGCCCTGGACGATCGCCGCCTCCACCTCGCCGCCGATCCGGCAGTTCGGGCCGATCGCCACCGCCCCCCGGATGTTGGCCCGGAAGAGCTGGGTGTCGGCGCCGATGGTGCAGGGGCCCTCGACGCGGGTGAACGGCTGGACCCAGGCCCCGGGGCCGACGGTGATCGGGCCGTTGACGACGTCGAAGACCACATAGGGGTCGATGCGCGCCGTCTCGTGGATCCGGACGCGGTCGGACGGGCCGACCAGGGCCAGGGTGGCGAGGTGGCGGTTGCTCACGCCGGGCGTGCCGTCGCGGGCGAAGTCGCGCTCGATGTGGCGGCCGTTGGCCGCGACGAGGTCCCAGGGCCGGTCCATCCACTCGCCGCCGACCTCCTCGCCGGAGTAGCGGGCGAGGATCCCGTCGAACCAGTCGTCGACGCCGTTCCACTCCAGGCCGAGGACGTCGTCGGGGCCGACCCAGGCGCAGGCCGGGCGGCCGTCGCAGGTGCCGACCCAGGGGCCGGCGGCGGGGGGCTCGAAGCCCTCGGGCGGGACCCAGCGGCCCCGGGCGACCACCAGCGGCCCGCGGGCCAGCCAGTCCCGGTCGTTCACCACGACGTGAGGCTCGCGCCGACGCTGGACTTCCGCCAGGTGGCCCCGGATCAGCGCCCCCCGGCGCTGGGGCCCCGGGCCGACGCCGAACGCGCGGGCGATCTTCTCGCCCAGCGTGGATCCCCCGAGCCTCAGGTCGTACACCGGCCGGGTGAGCGTCAGGGGCTCCAGGCCGGCGGCCCCGGGATCTTCGACCAGGCAAAGACGCATGTCGCCCCCTAATCCTTGTTGCCGTCTCCGTGCGTCGCGCGATCCATCGGCGGCCCCGAGACGCCCGGGCCGATCCCCGGGGCCGCGCCGGATTCTATACCCGACGACGCCGCCGGGCCAAGGGAGGATTCCGTGAAGGCCCCCCCGCGACCCATGCGAAACCCTAGGTCGCGGCCGGCCGGATCGCCTCAGGATTCCGCCAGGCGGAGGTAGTGGCGCGAGACCAGGTCGTTCTGGAGCCAGTAGACCTTGGAATAGGCCCGGATCAGGGCGTGCTCGCGGTCGGGGTCGAGCCCCAGGCCGCGGACCAGGGCGAAGGTGGCGTCGGCGACCTGGCCCATGAACGCATTCATGTGGACGACCGGGACGTCCAGCCGCGAGCGGTGGTTCTCCGCCTTGTGGATGCGGCCCATGGCGTCCATGTACTGGATCATGGCCGCGTCGTAGGGGGCGGTCATCAGCCGGACGAAGTAGCGGCCGAGCGAGTGCTTCCGGGTCTTGACCATGGCGTGGTCCGGGGTCAACTCCCCCAGCCGACGCTCCAGCGACGCCCCGAAGTCCGCCTTCCCCTGCTGCCGCGCCAGGAAGTGCCGCCAGGTGGCGTCGTACCTGTGGAAGACCTCGTAGATCGCGTCGACCAGCTTCGGGACCAGGGGGACGGTCAGCGGGGCGGCCTCGCGGATGGCCCTCTCGTCCTCCTCGCCGAACCCCAGGTACTCGGCGACGTACCGGAAGCGATACTCGACGTCCTCCTCCAGCCGCCGCTCGTCGACGTGTTGCACGAACTACGGCCCCCTCACCCGGACAAGCCCCGCCAATCGGGGCTGTTCCAATCTAGCGGAACGGCCCCCGGCGCGTCGAGTTCGGCCGGGCCGTTCGAAACGCACGAGGCCGCCTGGGCCGGAGATGACCGGGAGCGGCGGCCTCGCGTTGTCGAATCGGCTCGGAGGCGCAGGTCAGTAGGCGTCGGAACTGACGACCTCGCCGCCCGAGCGGGTGGACAGGGCCTGGTAGACGCCCGGCCGGGCCGTCCCCAACTGGTACTCGGAGCAGGTCCCCCCGTAGGTGATGCCGATCGGGTCCCCGCCGTTGGCCATGTCGATCGGCCAGGACTGGACGGAGTCCTTGATGAACCGGACCGAGCCGTCGCTGAACGACGTGTTCACGCCGCCGGAGTGGAAGCTGGAGGCCGCCTGGAGCGGCACCCACCACCATCCCGCGTTGGCGATCTGGTCCTTGAACTGGCGATGGGCGTTCGGGGGGAAGTTGGTGTCGTACTGGGCGTTCGACCACCAGCCGGAGTGCCACCAGTGATAGAACCAACGGTCCTTCTCCGCCAGCACGCCACGGGCCCGTTCGCCGAAAAGCATCGTGTTGCTGGTGCCGTCGGTGATGCTGGAAATCCTCACGGCGCCGTACGGGTAGACGACGCCGTAAGCGGTCGAGCCTCGGGTGCTGATGCAGGGCTCATTCGCGTCGTAATCCGAGCCGACGTACCAGAGGCCGCGGCAGGCGGCGTAGTTGGTGTGCATCTGCTTGGACCCCGGTGGGGTGTAGTAGTTGTAGCCGGAGTTCAGGTCCGAAGGCTGGCCGCCGGCGGGGTCGCTGGGGCACCACAGGCCGGAGATGCCGATGCCGACGACCGTCATGTTGTGGGCGCAGGCGCCTGAGACGTTGAAGTTGAAGGCGTTGTAGGTCGACCCC
>MKTT01000118.1:5351-6817 GCA_001898385.1 Planctomycetales bacterium 71-10 | reverse complement strand
CCCGGTGACCGGCGAATCGGTGCCCAAGACCAAGGGCATCGGCGAGCCCGTCTATGCCGGATCGGTGAACCGCGAGGCTGCGCTGCGCATCCGGGTGGCGAAGGCGGCTCAGGACAACACGATCGCCCGCATCATCCGTCTGGTCGAGGAGGCACAGGAGGCGCGCGCGCCGACAGAGCGCTTCATCGACCGCTTCTCGCGCTGGTACATGCCGGCGATCGTCGGGCTCGCCCTGCTGGTTGCCCTGGTGCCGCCCCTCTTCTTCGCCGGCGAATGGGCGGTGTGGGTTTACCGCGCGCTCGCCCTGCTGCTGATCGGCTGCCCCTGCGCGCTGGTCATCTCGGTTCCGGCCGCCATCGCCGCGGCCCTGTCGGCCGGGGCGCGCCAGGGCCTCCTGATGAAGGGCGGCGTCGTCATCGAGACGGCGGCCCGCACCGGTCACGTCGCCTTCGACAAGACCGGCACCCTCACCCGGGGGCAGCCGCGCGACACCGACATCGTCGCCTTCGGGCGGGACGAGCGCGAGGTGCTCGCGCTCGCTGCCTCCGTCGAATCAGGCTCAGCCCATCCACTGGCCGAAGCGGTGCTCGAGCGCGCGCGCACCGACGCCATCGGCTTTGCTCCTGCGACGGAAGCGGCAGCGCTCCCGGGCCAGGGCGTGACCGGCACGGTCGATGGCCGCGCCGTCTTCGTGGGCGCGCCGCGCCACGCCGCCGCCCGCGCACCCTTCGACCGCAGCACCCGGGCAGCCGTCGAGACCCTCGAGAGCGCAGGGAAGACCGTCGCCGCGGTAACCGTCGACGGCACGCTGGCCGGACTCCTCGCATTGCGCGACGAGCCCCGCGCGGACGCCGCTGCGGCCGTCGCCGAACTGAAGGCGATGGGTATCCGCGCGACCATGCTGACCGGCGACAATGCCCGCACGGGCGCCGCCATCGCCGGCACGCTCGGCATGGAGCACCAGGCGGAGCTGATGCCGGACGGCAAGGTCGATGCGCTGAAGCGGCTGGCCGCCGGCACGGCGGTGATGATGGTCGGCGACGGCATCAACGATGCCCCGGCGCTGGCCGCCGCGCATATCGGCATCGCGATGGGCTCGGGCACCGATGTCGCGCTCGAAACGGCCGATGGCGCGGTCCTGAAGAGCCGGGTTCGCGACGTTCCGGCACTGATCCGCCTGGCCCGGGCTGCGATGGGGAACATCCGGGCGAACATCAGCATCGCGCTCGGCCTCAAGGCCGTGTTCCTGGTGACGAGCGTGCTCGGCTACACCGGGCTCTGGGTCGCGATCCTCGCCGATACCGGCGCAACCGTGCTGGTCACCGCCAACGCGCTGCGTCTCCTGCGTTTCGACGCCGGCAGGACGGCCTGAGGCCATGCTGATCGGTCGGGCGGCGCTCGCGAGGCGCGTCGCCCAGCCCGCGGGTTCTTATACCGTGATGTCGGCGAGCGCTCCGGTGCCGCGC
>MKTT01000118.1:0-5278 GCA_001898385.1 Planctomycetales bacterium 71-10 | reverse complement strand
CGGGCGTCCGTGTCGGCGTCGTCGCGCTCGGGCTCGCCGGGGTCGTCCGAGGGCTTGCGGCGCTCGATGTAGTGGGCCAGGTTGCGCGGGTCGTCGACGGCCTCGTGGGCGAGGACGCCGTCGCCGCGGCGGCCGACGGGGCGGTCGAGGGCCGCGTCGGCCTCGAAGGCGATCGGCGGCGGCGACCATCGCGCGCGGTGGATGGCCCGGACGATCGTGTAGTGATTGTAGGCCCGGTAGGTGAACCAGAAGCCGATGACGTTGGGGCCCGGGACGAGCCAGAAGACGAGGCCGGTGATCGGCGCGAGGATGCCGTCGACGATCAGCCAGAGCCAGTGCGAGCCGGCCCGGGCGGCGAGGTAGCGACGCCAGGTGGCGCGGGCCTTCTTCTCGGGGATCGAGGCGGGATATCGGACGACGATCGCGTCGGCCGTCGCCAGCTTGGTCAGCAGGGGCTCGTCGGGCTTGCACCAGGTGTGCAGGTAGTCCCAGAGCCGCCGCGACCATCGGGCGACGGTCCCCTCGGACTCCTTCCAGCGGGCCTCGATCGCCTCCCACTTGCGGCCGAGCCACCCCAGCACGCCGGCGGGGCGCTCGGCCGCGGTGACGCGGACCTCGGCCGGGTCGGCGTAGAAGAAGGGCCGGCCGTGCTCGGGCTTGAGGTAGAGGATGTTCACGGCGGGGCGAGGGCTCCGGCGGGGCTGGGGCGTCCCAACTCGGCATCCTTCATGGGACGCCCGACGCCTCCAGGATAGCCGGGGCGCGTCGCGGGCGGGAAGATGCGCGGGCCGCTCAGGGGGCCGCGGCCGGGGACGCCGGGGACGCCGGGGGCCGGGCGAGCAGGCCGAGCCGGTGCTCGACCACGCCGGAGGGCTCGTCGAAGCGGGCGGCGAGGAAGGCGGCGTCGAACAGGCGGACGACGGACAGGAGCTGGTCGAGGTCCCGCGCCACGTCCTCCGGCTTCCGGCCGTCGCGTCGCGCCGCGGCGGCGGCCAGGCGGTCCTTGTGCTCGGCGGCCAGCTTCCCCAGGGCCGCGAGGTCGGCGGCGGCGAAGGCGTGGCAGTCCGGGAACCCGGCGGCGCGGATGGCCCGGAACCGCTCGCCGGCCCCCGTCCGCGCCTCGGCCTGGAGGTAGCGGGCGACCGAGGCGGCCGAGGTCCCCACGGTCAGCCGGCGGCCGTGGCGGTCGATCGCGAAGGCGAACGGATAGGGGACGTCCAGCGCGGTCACGCCGGACTCGGTCGTCACCCGGGCGGTCGCCGGGACCCGCTTCTCGTCCAGGGCCAGGGCCGCGAGGGTCGCACGCAGGGCGTTGTCCAGCGCCTCGGCCGTCCCGGCGCCGTTACCGGCGGCGGCCGGGTCGTCCTCGTTGATCTCGATCGAGGCCACGACCGGCATCGGGAAGTTCCCCAGGCGGGGTGCCGAGGGGTCGGGGGCGTCGAGGTAGGCCACGGCCCGCGGGCCCAGGGCGGGGAGGACCTGCGACCGCAGGCCGCGGCCGAGCAGCAGGGCGTCGGCGATCGCCTCCAGCTTGGCGGCGCGGGGGCGGTCCTGCTCCGGGATCAGGCCCACGAACGAGCGGTACGCGGCGGGGGCGTCGATGCGGAACGAGGCCGCGGCGACGGCCGTCTCGGGGAGCGACATCATCCGGGGGCCGGGGCCCTCCGCGCGGCCGCCGAGGGGGCGGGCCTGGACGAAGGCCGCCGCGCCCGGACGTTGCAGCGCGCCGGCCTTGAACGCCTGGATGAGGCGCACCTGGACCTTCGGGCCGTCGACTTCCAGGGCCGCGGCGATGCGGTCCAGGTCGCCGAGCCGCCCCCGGATCGCCTCCACGATCGGCCGCCCGGCCGGATCCGACGCCGAGGGCTGCTCGTCGAGCGCCCGGCGGAGGAACTCGGGCGAGAGGAACGCGCGGGCCAGCGGCCGGCCGGACAGGGCCGCGGACGCCTCCGCGAACCCCGGGGCCTCGACGAAAGACGGTCCCTCCGCGGCGCCCGACCTGCGGTCGATCGCGTCGAGGACCGCCGCCTCGGAGTTCGAGAAGGCGAAGACGCCGTCCGGGAAGAGGACGTAGGCCTCGGGGACCTGGCCGGAGCCGTCCGGGAACCGTCGGACGAAGTAGGGGACGTCGCCCCGCTTCGCCTCGACGGCCGCGGCGATCTCGCCGTTCTGCTTCTGGACGATGTTGATCTGGTCCACCAGCCGCTTGAGCAGCTCCGGCTTGCGGGCCTTCAGCGCCAGGATCCCGTGGGGGTGCGACGCCCCTTCGGGGGGGAGGATCGCCAGGACCGCGGCGTCGCCGAGGATCTCGTCGCGGATCTCGCCGTGCGAGGTCTGGAGGAAGCCGAGGATCTGGTCGCGGGCCCGGATGAAGTCGCGGGCGCCGGGCGATTCGAGCCAGGCCCCGAACGCCGGCAGCGCCCGGACGTCCTTCGCCAGGGGGGATCCGGCGACGTCCGCCCAGCGGCCCCGCAGGTCGTCGGCGGCGAGCACCGCGTCGGCGTCGGCGGGGAGGAGCTTCAGGAGCGCGTCGGTCGGGGCCTCCTGGGCCCGCGCCAGGGTTGCGGCGCAAACGCAGGCGAGGGCCAGGGCGGCGAGGGGTCGAACGGCCATGTCAGGTCCCCCTGGGAGAGGCGGTCGGGGCGGTCTTGTCGAGCGAGGGCGTGCGCAGGAATCCGAAGGCCCGGCGGGCCGCGTCGGAGAGCGGCCGGGCCCCGGCGGCGGCGTAGCCCCCCACGCGGGTCGCCAGGTCGGAGGCGTCCGGGCCGACTTCGGCGTCGTCGTCGGGGGCCGGGGCCACGTCGTCGGGGCCGAAGTCCGTCGCGATCGAGGCGTCGAGCATCGCCAGGCCGAGCCGGGCGGCCGGCTCCGAGGCCGTGAGGGCCAGCCGCAGCGACGCCTCGCGGGCGTCGGACATCGCCACGCTCAGCGAGGCGCGGCGGGCCGGGGCGGGCGCGGGCTCGTCGCGGGGGGGCGGCCTGAAGAAGGACGCCGCGACGGCCGCGGCGGCCAGGCCCGAGGCCCACGCCAGCGGCCACGCCCGCCGCGGCCGTGGGGCCGGGGAGGCGGCCAGGACGATCCGGTCGACGGCGGCGGCCGGCTCGGGCCGGGGGCGGGCGGACCAGGCCCGCATCGCGACGCGGAGCGCCTCGAACTGGCGGTGGCGGATCCGGCACGACGGGCAGGACTCGGCGTGCTCGCGGAGCCCGGACTCGCGGGCGAGGCGGGACGCCGCGGCCTCGGGGCCGTCGTCGCGACGGGTGCCCGACTCGGCGTCGAGCAGTCGGTTCCAGGTCTGGTCGAAGTCGCGGCAGTTCATGGTTCGGGTCCCAGTCGACCTCAGCAGCGGACCCCGCGGGCGGCGAGGTGGGCGGCCATCTCGGCGCGGGCGCGGTGGAGCCAGGTCTTGATCGTCCCCACCGGCCGGCCCAGCGCGCGGGCGACCTCCTCGTAAGACAGCCCTTGCTCGTGGAAGAGGGCGAACACCGTGCGGTAGTCCGGCCGGAGCTGGGCCAGCGCCAGCTCCAGCTCGCCGGCCAGGTCGTCGGGGTCGTGCGGGCCGGCGCGGTCGTCGGGCCGGTCGACGGCCCGGGACGGGTCGGCCGCGGGAGGCCGTCGGGCCCGCAGGGCCATGGCGGTGCGGCAGCGGTTGGCGGCGATCTCCAGGAGCCAGGGGCGGATCGGCCGGCTCGCGTCGAAGCCGAAGATGCCGCGGAGGGCCCGGACGAACGTCTCCTGCATGGCGTCCTCGGCGTCGTGCCGATGGCCGAGCATCCGGAAGCAGAGGCCGAAGACCACGCCCTGGAACCGCGCGATCAGCTCGCGGGGCGCCTGGGGGTCGCCGGCCCGGATCGCCTCGACCAGCAGACGGTCGTCCATCGTCGCCATGCCCGCCCGGTGCGCGCCGCCCGTCCTCCCGGTGTTCGCCGACCACGCGCCGGTCGAGGGGTGATACCCGGGGGCGGGCCGCCTCGTTTCAGCGATTCGCCCGAAATCGGCCGATCTTGGGGAGGGACCGGGAACGTCGACGGCGGCGACGCGGCCCCGGGAGGCCCCGTCGCCGCCGTCGGGGGCTCCGGGCGGGCTGGGATGCGGGCGCGGCGGCTCGGTCAGGAGCCGACGACCGCCCCGGCGCCGTCGGGGTCGAGCAGGGCCGCCAGCTCGTCGGCCGACAGGTCGCCGAACGCGCGCCCCTGGCGCTCCAGGCCGTCTTCCAGCCTGAGGGCGAAGTGGTGCAGCTCCGGGAGGTCGACGCGGAACGCCAGCTCGGCGAGGTCCATCGGGTCGAGGTCGGAGAGGTCGCGCTGCATCGCCTCCAGCTCCAGCTCGATCCGGGCCACCGCCTCGCGCATCTCCGCGTGGGTCTCCTCCGAGCCGCCGACGACCAGGCATTGGGCGCTTCGCGTCAGACGCTGCTGGTCGTCGCCGCCGTCGAGCCCGAAGCCGATGAGGGCGGCGCGGAGGCGGCGGGCGGGCGGCGTCGAGGTCTGGGTCGTGGTCATCGCGGAGGTGGCCTTTCGCGTGGGGGCGCCGGCGTCGGGCGGGTGTCGAACGGGAGGCGTATCCCTCGACCGACGTCGGCCGGATTGGTCAGGGTTCTTATCGGCTCCCCCGCGCCGCGCGAACAGGGGCGGGGTGGAGAATCCCGCCCCCCCCGGGATGCGACCGGCAACGGTCTTACGACCCGCTCAGGCATTCCTTCGCCACGTTGCGGGCGACGCGATAGGCGATCTTGATGGTCAGGCCGCGGCCCTCGATCTGGTCCTCGGTGAACGGCCGGCCCTCGCTCTGGTGGAGGCCCGCCAGGGCGATCGTGAGCGGGAGCAGGTCCAGGAACTGGCGATATTTCTGCTGGAGGTCGGGGGACTGGGGGGCGTCGGCCACGTCGGGCCTCCTTTCGCTGGGTGGGTCGTCGCCGGGCCGCGACGCGGGCGCGCGGGCCCCGGCGGGGGCGCCGACGGCCGCGCCCCCGCCGTCGATTGTCCAACGCCGGCCGCGCCCGGGGCAAGCACCCGTCGGCGATTCCTCGCACCCGGCTCCGGCTGGCGGAGCGGCGCGGTTCGTGGTAGACATGGACTGAACGCCTGTGACCAACGCGAAGCGCGGGAGCCCTCGCCATGAGCACCGCCCAGCCCGGCCCGGGACCCTCGACGGGCGACTCGATCTTCGTCGACCCCTACGAGCCGGAGTTCCCCAGCGACGACGGCGAGCCGATGGCCGAGAGCACGCTCCAGTACCAGTGGATCGTCACGATCAAGGAGGGGATCGCCGCCCTGTT
>MKTT01000117.1:61174-71627 GCA_001898385.1 Planctomycetales bacterium 71-10 | reverse complement strand
CCCGGGATCCCGACGGTCGTCTCGCTCGTCCTCCCCCTCATCCGGCCCTGCGGGCCACCTTCCCCCGCGAGGGGGGAAGGCCGTCATGATGGCCGCCCCAAATTCCGGGACGGTCAGCAAAAATCGTGAAGCGACATCTCCGCCCCCTCCGATCGGCCCTCATCCCGTCCTCGCCGCCTTCATTCTACGCGGGGGCGGCGGGGCGGAGAAGGCGGGCGGGGCGCGCCGAGTCCTCGGCGCCCCGCCCGCCCGGGGAGTGTCTCGAGATGGGTCGCGCGAGGGCGGCGGGGGGATGAAGACGTATCGAAGTGTTGCGGATTCGGGCCGCCCTCGGCGATCGGCTGTAGTATGCCACCCGCGGCGCGGAACGCAAGTCGACGGGGGTCGGGAATCGGCGGGGCCGGTTGATCGGGGGGCGGGATGGGCGTAAACTGCGGCCTGCACGGCCCGCCGGCCGCCCCTCTCAACCTTCGGATGAAGACATCGCCATGAGACGCCATCGCCTCACGCTCGCGGCCGTCGCCGCGACCGCCCTCGCCTGCTCGGCCGCCCTCGCCGCCGACGGCCCCTGGCCCGTCGAGAAGGCCCGCGCCTGGGGCGAGGCCCACCCCTGGCTCGTCGGCTGCAACTACTGCACCAGCACGGCCATCAACCAATTGGAGATGTGGCAGGCCGAGACCTTCGACCCCGCCTCCATCGACCGCGAGCTGGGATGGGCGCGGGAGCTGGGCTTCAACAGCATGCGCGTCTTCCTGCACGACCTCGCCTACAAGCAGGACCCCGAGGGCTTCCTCAAGCGGGTCGACCGGTACCTCGCCATCGCCGACCGCCACAAGATCGGCACGATGCTGGTCCTCTTCGACGGCGTCTGGGACACCGACCCGAAGCCCGGCAAGCAGCGCGAGCCGAAGCCCGGCCTGCACAACTCCGGCTGGGTGCAGTCGCCCGGCCGCGCGATCCTGGGCGACCCGGCCCGCCACGACGAGCTGAAGGATTACGTCGTCGGCGTCGTCTCCCGCTTCAAGGACGACCCCCGCGTCCACGCCTGGGACCTCTTCAACGAGCTGGACAACCCCAACACGAACAGCTACGGCGCCACCGAGCTGAAGGACAAGACCGAACGGTCCTGGGACCTGCTCAAGAAGGAACTGTCCTGGATCCGCGCCCTCAGCCCTAGCCAGCCGCTGACGATGGGCGTCTGGAAGAACGACCTGACCCACCCGGACAAGCTGACCCCGATCAACAAGTTCCAGATCGAGCAGTCCGACGTCATCTCGTTCCACAACTACAACCCGCCCGACCGGATGAAGGCCGACGTCGACGCCCTGAAGAAGTACGGCCGCCCCGTCCTCTGCACCGAGTACATGGCCCGCCCCAACGGCAGCCGGTTCGACCCGATCCTCGGCTACCTCAAGCAAGAGAAGGTGGGCGCGTACAACTGGGGCTTCATCGACGGCAAGAGCCAGACCATCTTCCCCTGGGACTCCTGGAAGAAGCCCTACGACGGCGAGCCCCCCGTCTGGTTCCACGACATCCTCCGCCGCGACGGCAAGCCCTACATCCCCGCCGAGGTCGACTACATCAAGTCCGTCACCGGCGCGAAGAAGTGACCCTGCGATCGGGCCGGGGGCCGGGGCGATGACCGTCGACATCCGGCCCCTCGCGGTCGACGACCTCCCCGCCCTCTCCCGGTTCCTGACGGCCGGCTTCCATACCCCCGACGACGCCGAGTTCGCGGCCGTCGACGTCCTGCGGTGGAAGTACCTGGAGCCGGCCCGGCCCGAGCCCCGGAGCCTCGTCGCGATCGACGAGGTCGGGGCGATCGTCGGCCACGTCGGGCTCGTCCCGACGGCCTTCGCCGGGCCGGGGCTCTCGGCCCCGGTCCCCGCGCTGCACATGATCGACTGGCTGGGCTCGCGCGAGCACCGCTCGGTCGGCGCGAGCCTGATGCGGCGGGCGCACGAGGCCGCGCCGGTGCAATTCGGCCTGGGCGGCAGCGACGCCGGCCGCTCGGTGATCCGCCGCGGCGGCTATGAGCCGATGCCCCCCGTCACGGTCCACGGGCGCATCCTCAGCCCGCTGCGATGGCTCCGCGCCGGCGGGGCCTCGCCGCGCCAGGCCGCCCGCGCCGCGCGCGACCTCGCCCGACGCCTCGCCCGCCCCCCCCGCCCCGCGACCGTCCGGCTGGAGTTGGACCCGATCCCCTCTTTCGGCCCCGAGGCGCTCGACGTCGTCGCCGCCGCGTCGCGCCACGCCGTCGTCACGGCCCGGACGCCCGAGCGGCTGGACGCCCTGCTGCGATACCCGCGACGGCCCGCGTCGGCCTATCTCTTCCGATCGCCCGACGGCCGCGCGTGCGGGCTGGCGATCCTGGCGACGCTCCCCCGCGGCCGGACGACGCTCGGCCGGGTCGTCGACCTGCTGCTCGACGACGCCGATGCCGAGACCTGGCACGCCGCCCTGCTCCTCGCCTCCGCCGAGCTGAAGCGCCTCGGCGCCGACTCAGCCCAGGCGTTCGCCTCCCCGCCCTGGACGACCGAGGCCCTCCGCCGCGCCGGCTTCCAGATGCGCCACCCGCTCGACTTCAGCCTCCGCGACCGCCGCGCCCTCCTCCCCCGCGACGCGCCGACCTACCTGACGCCGATCGAGGCCGATTACGCGTTCGGGTGAGGAAAGGGCCCCGCGCCTTACGAACCACCAGGTCCGCTTGCCCCTCATCGGCCTGCTCGACTATCCTGGCGGCGTGAGGGCCGATCCGATTACGCCCCGCAGGAGGTCTCCGATGCGAGGTCGATTCACCCTGGAATACTGGCGAGATGGAGATTGGTTCGTCGGACGCCTCGTCGAGATCCCCGGCGTCTTCAGCCAAGGGGCGACCCTGGAAGAGCTTCAGGAGAACATCCAGGACGCATATGAACTGGTGGTGACGCAGGAAAGGGCCCCGGCGCCACCCACCGCCGAGCGGCAGCCGCTGGAGTTGGAAGTGTGAAACGTCAGGCTTTCATCCGGGAACTTGAGCAGGCCGGATGCGAGTTCGTGCGACACGGCGGTCGCCATGATCTCTCCGCAATCCGGCCAGCGGACGTCAGGCCCCCATCCTGAGACATCGCGAAGTCGCCGAAACGCTGTGCGCGGTGATCCGACGACAGCTCGGCGTCGACGAGATGAGCCAAGACTCCTGATCGCCGGGCGAGTCCATGCTCAAGACCACGCATAGCTCGCCTGCCGGCGGAAGCCGGCCACGACGAGCGAGCCGTCGGGCCGGAGCGTCGCGGCGGAGTAGCCGTTGCTCGCGGCGCCGGAGCCTTCCACCATCGCGGCGAGGGTGGCGTAGTGGATCCCGCCGACCTCGCGATAGTCGTTCTGATGGCTGTGGCCCTGGAACACCGCCAGCACCCGGCCCGAGCCTTCGAGCACGCGCCGGACCTCCTCGGCGTTCTTGACCGTGTGCCGGCCGGGCGCGTCCAGACGCTGGTGGGCGAACACGATCGCCTTACCCTTCGCGGCGGCGAGGTCCGCCTTCAGCCACTCGACCTGCGCGGCCGGGATGTTGGCGTCGGTCCAGTGGAAGTTCCTGCGATGATAGGGCTGGCCGTCGGCCCGGAAGCAGGCGTCCAGGACGACGAAGTGGAAGCCGCCGCGGTCGAACGAGTAATGCGACCGCTCCTGCCCCACCGCCCCCAGGAACTCCTCCTTCGTCAGCGTATCGACGCAGTGGTTCCCCAGGACGTAATGCCGCTCCGGCGCGGCCTCGCGGAACTCGGCGTCGATCGTCGCCAGCCAGCGCTTCTCCGTCTCCGCGGAGTCGGCCGCGTCGATCAGGTCGCCCAGCTCGACGACGAACGCCGGGCGGGACTCCCGGAACTTCGCGACCGCCTCGGCCAGCTTCGCCCGGGTCTCGCGATAGTGCCGCGTGCCCGCCGGGTCCTTGTCGGCGTAGTGCAGGTCCGTGACCAGCCCGAACCGCAGCGCCTCCCCCGTCGGGTCGTCGGCCGCCGCCGACCCGGCCGCCGTAGCCGCCAGCACCAGGGCCCCCTGCCCCAGGAACGCCCTGCGGCCGATCCGCCGAAGTCCATCGCGCTCGTCCATGGTCGTCCTCATCCGGGAATCGGCCTCATGCGCGGCCGTAGTCAAATCGTGCCGAACAGTATGGGTGAAGCCCCCCGGAGGAGCCTCGAATAATCCGCGGAACTCCGCAAGATTCCTGGAATCTCGCGGGGCCGGGAGGGGATCGTAACTGCGGAGACCGTGATCTTTGACAATTCGGATGCCTCGATCGAGTGCAAACCGCGACCCGACGCCCGGCCGGGCCACTATTCCCGATCGATCCCGGTGGTGTTCCGCGAGGAGCGTCGAAAAAGTTGACAGCCTTCGCCAAACACCAGCGGTTGAGGACGGAAGACCCATTGAGGGGTGGTCCGGGCGGTCCGCCCGGACGTCTCCATCCCGGAGGCCCCCGACGTCCGGGCGGACCGCCCGGACCACCCTTCGGAGATCCTCGATGGATCGGTGATGGGACCCGCCGCGACGCAATGCCCATCCGCCAGTCGAGACGCGCCCCGGTGGTGCTTGGCGATGACTGTCCAAAAAGTTGAATCGATTTCGACGTTCAAAGCCAACCGCAAAACCCGCAATCAACAACCCCCAAACGACTTACGCCACCACAAGCGACATCCTCGCCGGCGAACGGACCCACCCCCCGGCCTCGCGGCTCGACGCCGTCGGGGTCGTCCCGCGGCACCACGGACGGCCGCCGCTCTCTGGCTCCGAGCGGCCGGGAGGGCGATACTCGAAGCGGCGTCGGGACGCGACGGGTCCCCGCCCCGCGCCGGACGTGCATCGAGGATCGACCTCTCCGACGAACCGCTTCGAGGAAGGGAACCAATGACCAAGTTCCGCACGACGGCCCTGTCCTGCCTGGCCGGGGCGATGTTGCTGACGGGGGCGCCGACCATGAGCGTCGCTCAGGACGCCAAGAACCCGCAGAAGCCCGCCCTCCCCAAGGACGACGGCGAGAAGCGGATCCTGGAGACCATCGTCGAGGCCCGCAAGGGCCAGCGCTACGCCAACGTCTCCGAGGCCGACGGCCGGCTGATGCGGCAGCTCGTGGAGGCCGTGAACGCCCAGCGGGTCGTCGAGCTGGGGACATCCACCGGCGAGTCCGGCCTGTACTTCTCGCTGGCCCTGCGCAAGACGGGCGGCAAGCTGTACACCTACGACATCGACCCGGAGCGTTCCAAGGTCGCCAAGGCGAACTTCGAGAAGGCCGGCGTGGCCGACCTGATCGTCATGACCCTGGGCGACGCCCACGAGACGGCCCCGAAGAACACCGAGCCGATCGACGTCCTGTTCATCGACGCCGAGAAGCCCGGCTACGACGCCTACCTCCGCGAACTCCTCCCCCTGGTCCGCCCCGGCGGCCTGATCCTCGCCCACAACATGCACCAGCCCGCCCCCAACCCCAAGTACATCGAGGCCGTCACCACCAATCCCGATCTGGACACCTCGTTCGTCCTGATGGACGGCGCGGGGATCGGGATCACCCTCAAGAAGCGTTGAAGCCGAGTCGAGCCGGGGGCGGCCCGACGGCCCCCGGCGACTTCCGCGGGGTGCGCCTTCGGAATTTGGCGGATCGCGTCGGAGGTCGGAGGGGGGCGTCATGACGTCCTTCCCCCCTGGCGGGGGAAGGTGGCCCGCAGGGCCGGATGAGGGGGAAGACGAGCGAGACGGCGGCCGGACTCCTCGCAGGCCCGGACGGAAAGGCCTTCGAAGTCCCAATGGCGTCCGTGCTTCGCGTCCCCCTCATCTGACGCCTGCGGCGTCTGTCTTCCCCCGCGAGGGGGGAAGACGTCGAACATCGCCGCCAAAGCCCGTAGGCACGCCCTATCCGCGGATCTCCGGCTTCCCGGATTCGCCCGTGCTCGTATAATTCAGATTGAAGCGTCCGTAAGCCGCATCATCCTCCGGGCCGGGCCATGACCAACCGACGCGCCAGCACCACCCTCGCGACGATCGCCCTGGCGATCGCGGCGACGCTGTGCGCCTCGGACGCCTCGGCCTGCACCGCGACGAAGGACGCCCGGCCCAAGGGCTGCTGCGCCCGGAAGGCGGAACCGGCCTGCGGCTGCTGCAAGGTCGGGAAGACGGCCGCGGCCGACCCGACCTCGTCGACGCCGGTCGCGACCCTGGCCCCCGCCGCCGACGCTCCCTCGTGCGAATGCCGAGGCGACGAGCCGGCCGTGCCGGTCGAGCGACCCCAGCCCCCCCCGCGGGCCGAGTCGCCCGAAGCCTCCGCCTCCGACGTCGCGGCCTTCCTCGACGACCGCCTCGCCGCGACGCCGCCCCGCCCCCTCGCCGCTCAAGGCGCGACCGCCCGATCGCCGATCTACCTGCGCACCTCTCGACTCCTGTTCTGACCGCGCCGGCGAGCCCTCCGTCCGTCGGCGTCGCGCGCGGCCCGAGCCCCGGGCCCGTCCGCCCCATCCTCCAGGTGCAGGTCGGGAGAGATCGATCATGTCCGCCCACGATGGGCCGGCCGCCGGGCCCCCGCTCGGCCGCTGGCAGAAGTTCCGGATGGTGATGAAGGTCGTGGAGCTTCGGCTGCGGTTCGTGGCCCTGATGGCCGCGACCGGCCTGGGCTTCGCGTACTGGGACGCGATCTGGAACCGCTACGAGAAGTGGAACCGCCCGGCCGGCCCGGCGCACGCGGAGACGTCGGACTTCGAGCATTACTGCCCGATGCACCCGACCGTCGTCCAGCCCTCGGCCGGGTCGTGCCCGATCTGCGGGATGCCGCTCTCGAAGCGGCAGAAGGGCGAGGAGACGCCCCTGCCCGCCGGCGTGCTGTCGCGGGTGGCCCTGTCGCCCGACCGCATCGCCCAGGCCGGCGTGCGGACCGTCGCCGCGAGCTACGCCCCCCTCACCGAGACCGTGACGACCGTCGGCACGGTGGAGATCGACGAACGCCGCCTGCGCCGGATCGCCTCGAAGACCAAGGGCATGGCCCGGGTGGAGAAGCTCCACGTCGACTACACCGGCATCAAGGTCGAGGCCGGCCGGCCCCTCGCCGAGGTCTACAGCCCGGAGCTGTACCAGGCGACTCAGGAGATGCTGCTCCACCACCGCAACGTCCAGGCCCGACCGGCCGGCGCCTCCCGCGCCCTGGGCGACCCGCAGGAACTCGTCCGGCTGGCGGCCGAGCGGCTGAAGCTCTGGGGGATCACGCAGGGGCAGGTCGACGCGATCCTGAAGGCGGGCGCGGCCGAGACCCGCCTGCCGATCCTCTCGCCCATCGACGGCGTGGTGATCCGCAAGGGGGTGGTGGAGGGGGACTACGTCGCGGAGGGCCAGGCCCTGTTCGAAGTGGCCGACCTCACCTCGGTCTGGGTCAAGGCGCGCATCTATGAGAATCAGTTCGCGCTCGTCCGCGAGGGCCAGGCGGTGCGGGCGACGGTCGAATCCTACCCGGGCGAGGTCTTCGAGGGCCGCGTGGCGTTCGTCGAGCCGGTGCTCGACCCCCGGACGCGCACGGCCGTCGTCCGCTACGACCTGGCGAACGCCGACCTGCGGCTGCGCCCCGGGATGTTCGCCGCGGTGACGCTGGAGAGCCCCGTCGCCGAGGCCCCGGCCTTCCGCGCCCGGCTGGCCTCGCGGCCCGACGCCGGCCGGGCCCGCAAGGCGACGCTGACGGTCGCGGAGCAGGAGAAGTGCCTGGTCACGAACGCCAAGCTCGGCTCCATGGGCGACCCGCTCCCCGTCGAGGTCGACGGCCGCAAGCTCTGGATCTGCTGCGCCGGCTGCGAGGTCAAGCTCAAGGGGACGCCCGCCCGCTATCTCGCCCGCCTGGACCCCGCCCCGAAGGACGCCGTCCTCACGATCCCCGAGTCGGCGGTCGTCGACGCGGGGACGCGAAAGGTCGTCTACGTCGAGGCCGAGCCGGGCGTGTTCGAAGGCCGCGAGGTCGTCCTCGGCCCCCCCTCCGCCGGCCGCTACCCGGTGCTGGAGGGCCTCGCCCCCGGCGAGGTCGTCGCCGCCGCCGGCTCCTTCCTCATCGACGCCGAATCCCGCCTCAACCCCAGGGCCGCCGGCAAACCCCGGACGCCCGAGAAGGCGGCCGAGGCGGGCGGGGGATCGACCCGCCGCTGAACAGGCTCGAAGGGCCGACGCCAAGCATCCTTCTCCCCTCGTGGGAGAAGGATTCGACCGATGAATCCCACAGGAGCCCGCCCGTGATCGAGGGCGTCGTCGAGTGGTCGATCCGCAACCGGTTCGTGGTGATCGTCGCGGCGATCGCCGTGGGCCTGGCGGGCCTGCGGGCGCTGGCGACGATGCCGGTGGACGCGGTGCCGGACCAGTCCGAGAACCAGGTGATCGTCTTCACCGACTGGATGGGCCGCAGCCCCCAGGAGATCGAGGACCAGGTCACCTACCCGCTGACCACCAAGCTCCAGGGCCTCGCCGGCGTGAAGGTCGTGCGGTCGTCGAGCGAGTTCAACTTCTCGATGATCAGCATCATCTTCGACGACTCGGTCGGCTACTACTTCGCCCGCGAGCGCGTGCTCGAACGGCTGGCGACCGTCGCGCCCGAGATGCCCGAGGGCGTCACCCCCTACATGGCCCCGGACGCCACGGCCGTCGGCCAGATCTTCTGGTACACCGTCGAGGGGGACGGCGTCGACCTGGACGAGCTGCGGGCGATCCAGGACTGGTACGTCCGCTACCAGCTCAACGCCGTCCCGGGCGTGTCCGAGGTCGCCTCCGTCGGCGGCGCCCCGCGCGAGTACCAGGTCGACGTCGACCCGAACAAGCTGAGGGCGTACGGGATCGGCCTGGGCGAGGTCTACTCGGCCGTGCAGCGGTCGAACTCGGCCGTCGGCGGGCGGGTCGTCCACAAGGGGAATGCGGAGTACCTCATCCGGTCCGTCGGCTGGCTCCGCGGCGTGGACGACCTGAAGCGGACCGTCGTCGCCCAGCGCGACGGCACGCCCGTCTACCTGGGGACGATCGCCGCCGTCCAGCTCGGCCCCGGCTTCAGGCGGAGCGTGCTGGAGAAGGACGGCCGCGAGGTCGTCGGCGGCGTCGTCATGATGCGGTTCGGCGAGAACCCCCTGGAGGTCACCCGGCTGGTCAAGGAGAAGATCGCCGCCCTCTCCCCCGGCCTGCCGGAAGGCGTCCGCATCGTCCCCTTCTACGACCGCACCCCGCTGATCCACAAGGCGCTGGAGACCGTGTCGGACACGGTCTACGAGGAAATCTTCATATCCACGATCATGATCCTCCTCATCATGGGCCACCTGGGCGGGGCGTTCGTGGTCTCGCTGACGCTGCCGCTGGCGATCCTGATCAGCTTCCTGATGATGCGGATCTTCGGCATCCCGTCCAACATCATGAGCCTGGCCGGCATCGCGATCTCGGTCGGCATCCTGGAGGACCAGGCGGTCGTCATGACCGAGAACGCGGCGCACCACCTCACGCGGCGCTTCGGCGACCGGCCCGTGAGAGGCGACGTCCTGGACGTCATCATCCCCGCCTGCCGCACGGTGGGGCGGCCCATCTTCTTCTCCGTCCTCATCACGATCCTGTCGTTCCTGCCGGTCTTCGCCCTGACGGGACGGTCCGGCAAGATGTTCCACCCGCTGGCGTGGACCAAGACGTTCGCCCTGATCGGCGTGGCGGTGCTGGCCGTGACCCTGGTCCCCGCGCTGATCCCGATCTTCCTGAAGGGGCGGATTAAGTCCGAGGACGACTCGTGGCTGGTGCGGACGATGACCGCCGTGTTCAAGCCGATGCTCGCCTGGCTGATGGACCGCACGACGCTGGTCTGCTGGCTGTTCGCGTGCATCCTCGGCCTGGGCTGGCTCTCGGCGACGCGGCTGGGGAGCGAGTTCATGCCGCCGCTGGACGAGGGCTCCATCCTGGAGATGCCCACCAGCGTCCCCCGGATCTCGATCGTCCAGGCGACGGAGGACCTCAAGGCCCGCGACGCCGTCCTGCGCGGGTTCCCCGAGGTCGCCCAGGTCGTCGGCAAGGCCGGCCGCGCCGAGACCGCCACCGACCCCTCCCCGCTCGACATGGTCGAGACCATCATCAACCTCCATGACAAGTCCTCGTGGACGAGGCGCAAGCTCCGGTTCGACGACGCCGCCGGGCTGGCCGACGAGACGCTGAAGGCCCTGGAGGCCCGCGGCCTCGCGCCATCGCCCGCCACGCCCGACGACCGCAAGGCCCTGGTGAACGACGCCGCGATGCACGTCGCGTCCCGCGTCGACGCCGCGCTCCGCCCCCTGGCCGCGCGACGGCTGCACGAACACCGCCCCGCCCAGCGCCTCGCCGCGGCGGCCGAGGCCGTCGCCGCGATCCTCGACCGCGCCGCCCCGCCGCGCGTGAAGCGGGCGCCGACGGCGGCCGAGCGCGAGGCGCTGGCGAAGGAGCTGGCCGACAGGCACGGCGGTCG
>MKTT01000117.1:0-61163 GCA_001898385.1 Planctomycetales bacterium 71-10 | reverse complement strand
TCCTCTCCGCCCCCCCTCCCCCGTGGGAGCGAGCCCGCGACATCGCCGGCTCGATGCTCGGCCGCCGCGAGCCGTCGACCTTCGAACGCATCGCCGAGCGTCTGAACCAGGCCCGCGACGCGAGCCTCGCCGCGCGGGTCAAGGACCTGAACTGGGAGCTGTTCGACCGCGCCGTCCAGGTCGCGACCGACGCCGCGATCGACGGGCTGACGAAGGACGAGCCCCCGGGCGACGAGGCCCGCGAGGCCCTGCACGCGGCGCTGGGGGGCCCCTTCTCCGACCGGCTGCTCCTCTGGAAGAAGACGAAGCAGGACCTCGTCGACGAGATGGACACGGCGTTGCAGGTCCCGGGCTGGGGGAACATCTTCACGCAGCCGATCATCAACCGGATCGAGATGCTGGCCACGGGCGTCCGCACGCCGGTCGGCGTGAAGGTCTTCGGCGACGACCTCGACGAGATCCAGCGCGTGTCGGCGCGGGTGGCCGACATCCTGCGCACGGTCCGAGGGGCCGGCGGCGTGGTCCCGGATCAGGTCGTCGGCAAGGGATATGTCGAAATCGAGATCGACCGCGAGAAGGCGGCGCGCTACGGCGTGCAGGTGGGCGACATCCAGGACGTCGTCGAGGTCGCGATGGGGGGACGGCCGCTGACCACGACCGTCGAGGGCCGCCGCCGCTTCCCGGTGCGCGTCCGCTACGCCCGAGACTTCCGCGGCGACGAGGAGGACCTCAAGAACATCCTCGTGACCGCCCGCGGGCCGGCCGGCCCCGAGGCGTCCGGGGGCGGCATGGGCATGGCCGGCGCGACCGCCCCGGCCGGCTCCGCCGCGGAGCCCGTCCCGGTGCCGCTCTCGCAGGTGGCGACGGTGAAGGTCGTCGAGGGCCCCTCGATGATCAAGAGCGAGAACGGCCTGCTCCGCGCCTACGTCCAGCTCACCGTGAACGGCCGCGACGAGGTCGGGTTCGTCGAGGAAGCCCGCCGGGTCGTGGCCGACCAGGTCAAGCTCCCCAAGGGGATGTACCTGGAGTGGTCCGGCCAGTTCGAGAACGAGCTGAAGACCCGCCAGACGCTCCGGGTCGTCTTCCCGGCCGTGCTGATGGTGATCGTGCTGCTGCTCTACATCACCTACCGGAGCTGGATCGACGCCGGGCTCATGATGACGAGCGTCCTGGGCGCGTTGGCGGGCGGGGCGATGTTCCAGTGGCTGTTCGGCTTCAACTTCTCGGTCGCCGTCTGGGTCGGCTACATCGCCTGCTTCGGCATGGCCACGGAGACGGGCGTCGTCATGCTGGTCTACCTGCGCGAGGCCCTGGCGGAGCGCGGCGGCCTGGCCGCGATCCGCTCGACGGACGAGCTGAAGGAGGCCATCCTGGAAGGGGCGATCCACCGCCTTCGGCCGAAGCTGCTGACCGAGGGGACCACGATCCTCTCGATCGCGCCGATGCTCTGGGCCTCGGGCGTCGGCGCCGAGGTCATCCGGCCGATGGCCGCGCCCGTCCTCGGGGGCCTGCTGATCGCCGACGAGGTGATCGACGTCTTCCTCCCCGTCCTCTACTTCGCCGCCCAGAAATGGCGATGGCGCCGCCTCCACGGCCTCGGCCCGCTGGACGACCGTCGCCCGAGCCTCGAATCCCCATCTCCGTGAGGAGCGTCGACGAGAGCAGCATCGACGCGATCAGGCGGGCCGACCTCCTTCGCCCGCCCGCGCGAGGCGCCTGAGCCTCACGCGGTAGAACAGCACGGGCAGGAACAGGTCGATGACCTCGTCCGCGATGAGGATGCCGCCCAGCACCGGCGCGGCCATCGGGCGTATCACCTCGGCTCCCACGCCGCCGGCCCAGAGCATGGGCGCCAGGCCCAGGACGATGGTCGCCTCGGTCAGCAGCTTCGGCCTGAGTCGGCTCACGGCCCCCTCCATCACCGCATGCCGAAGCCCCTCGGCGTCGAGGGCCTCCATCCCGCCGGCCTTCGCGACCGCCTCCCGGAGGTAGACGAGCATGATGATGCCGGTCGAGGTCGCCATGCCGAAGCAGGCGATGTAGCCGATCCATATCGTGACCGAGAATTTGTAGCCGAACAGCCACTGGAAGAACACGCCGCCGGCGACGGCGCCCGGGACGGCCAGCATCATCAGCGAGGCGTCGGCCAGGTCGTGATAGGTCCAGTAGAGGATCAGGAAGATCAGGGCGAGGACGATGGGCACGATCACGCGCAGGGTTGCGCGGGCGCGGGCCTCGTGCTCGAACTGGCCGGTCCATTCCAGGATCGTCCCTTCCGGCAGCTTAACCTCGCGCGCAACGGCCTCCCGGGCGCGCCCGACGAAATCGGCGGTGTTGCCGTCCCGGACGTTCAGCCGGACGTAGTTGCGGAGGAGGCCGTTCTCGCTCTTGATCGTCGCGGGGCCCTCGACCACGCGGACGTCGGCCACCTCCGCGAGGGGGACGAGCGCGGGGCAGCCGCCCGCCTCCTTCCGGAGCGAGGGGACGAGCAGGTCGCGCACCGCATCCTCGTCGCCCCGCCAGTCGCGGCCGTAGCGCACGCGGACCGGATGTCGCTCCCTCCCCTCCACCGTGGTCGCGGCGACCCGGCCGCCGAGCGCGGATTCGACCGCCTCGTTGAGCGCGGCGATCGACACCCCCGCCTTCGCCGCCCGCTCGCGGTCGATCTGGACGTCGACGTACCCCTTGCCGCGGATCGGATCGGCGATCACCTCCGACGCGCCGGGCACGCGCTTCAGCGCGGCGGCGACCGACTCCGAGGCCCGGACGACGTCCTCCAGGCTGCGGCCCAGCACCCGGACGCCGACGGCGGTGTTCACGCCCGTCGCCAGCATGTCCACGCGGTTCTGGATCGGCATGGTCCAGACGTTGGCCCAGCCCGGCATCTGCACGGCCCTGTCCAGCTCGCTGCCGAAGCCGACGAGTTCCGATCGATCCTTGCGCCAGAGCAACAGCCCCGCGGCGAAGGGCTTCGCCAGCTCCGCCGGCAGGGAGTCGAGCGCCGGGATCGGCTCGATGTCGAGGGGGAGCGAGGACGCGCCGCCCCCGTGGGATGGGCCCGCGACGCCCGTCGAGGGGAGGACCGGCCGGTCGCGCCATCGCTTGATCGCGCGCACGCCGGCGACGACGGCCGGGTCGACGACGTCGGCCCTCTCGACCAGTTCTTCGAGGACGATCCGCGTGTACGTCTCCGCCGCGCGCGACACGAGGTCGCGGTCGAGCTGCCGCACGAAGGCGCCCCACGCGGCCTGCTGGGGGCCGAAGCCGGGGTCGTCGGGGTCGGCGGTGGTATTGACCAGCGAGCGCTCGAACTCGCGGTTGCGCTGATACGCGTACTCGCGCAGGGCGACGTCGGCGAGGGGGAGCGACGCGGCGGCGGCCTGCTCGATCAGGGCCTCGGGGTCGGCTGGCGGCCGCACCAGGCCGCGCGCGACCAACTCGGCGAGGACGAAGCGGGCCTGGCGCTCGGCATCGGCGGGGAGGAGCTTCCGCCTCGGCCAGAAGGCGCGGGGGCGGAAATTCACCATGGTCTCGATCATCTCCATCGGCGCGGGGTCGGTCGGGGACTCGGCCCGGCCGGCCTTGCCCACGACCATGTCGACCTCGGGGAACCGGCAGAGGATCATGTCGCACGCCTTGAGGTCGTCGCCGGCCTCGGTCGCGGAGGCCCGCGGCGCGGTGACCGGCATGTTCATCACCATCCCCTCGTCCAGCGGGGTGATGAACTCTCGCCCGAGCGGCGTGATCGTCCGGTCCGCGACCAGGGCGACGAGGATGAGGCCGGCCCACGCCGAGCCCAGCCCGATCCACGTCCGCTGGGCCAGGCCCGCGGCGACGAGCGCGAGCACGAGCGTGGCCAGGAACAGCGTGCGGCTGCCGATCGGGGCCAGCCCCACGACGAACGTCGCCCCCAGCAGCCAGACGAGGGGCGCGGGGCGGTCGAGCAGCGACGACAGGACCGGGCGGTAGACGTCGATCACGCTGCGCACGATCCAGCTCTCCCGCTCGCCCCGCATCCGCCCCTTCAGCAGGTACGTGCAGAGCGCGGGGACGAGCGTGACGGCCAGCACCGCGACCGTGACGAGCGCGAACGTCTTCGTGAACGCCAGCGGGCGGAACATCTTCCCCTCCATCCCGCCGAGCGCGAACACCGGCAGGAACGAGAGGAGCATGATCGCCACCGAGAAGAAGATCGGCCGGCCGACGGTCTGGCAGGCCGGCAGGATCACCGCCCGGACGTCGCCGCGCACGGGCTCGTCGCCGAACTCGTCGCGCAGGCGGTGCATGGCGTTCTCCACCATGACGATCGACGAATCGACGAGCACGCCGACGGAGATCGCGATCCCGGCCAGCGACATGATGTTCGTCTCGACGTCGGCGATCCCGAGGGCCCTGAGCACGGCCATTAGGCCGAACGACCCGAGCGCGGCCAGGGGCAGGGTGAGCGCGATCACGAACGAGGCGCGGACGTGGAGCAAGATCAGCACGACGCAGATCGTCGCCGTCGCGACGGCCTCCGCGATCGTCCCGGTGACGGTGCCGATCGCCCCCCGGATCAACGGCGTGCGGTCGTAGAACGCGACGATCCGGACGCCCGGCGGCAGGCCCGGCTGCAAGGCGCGGACCTTCTCTTTGATCCGACGGGTGACCGTCAGCGGGTTCTCGCCATGGGCCATCAGCACCACGCCGCCGACGACCTCGCTGCCGTCCTTTTCGAGGATCCCGCGCCGAGGGCCGGGGCCGATCGTCACCGAGGCGACGTCGCCGACGTGGAGGATCGAGCCGTCCGCCTCCGCGGCCAGGACGGCGCGTTCCAGGTCGCGCACCGCACGCTCGGGATCGAACTCGTCGTCATCGCGCCCGGATCGCGCGCCGAGCCAGCCGAGGCTGCGCACGATGTATTCGGCGTTGCCCTTCTGGATGATCGGCCCGCCGACCGTCGCGTTCGAATCGCCCACCGCGCGGACCACCTCGGCCAGCGTCGCGCCCCGCGTCCTCAGCTTGCGCGGGTCGACGTTCACCTGGTATTCGATGGGAAAGCCGCCGACGCTCGCGACCTCGGCCACCCCCGGCACGGTGCCGAGCTGCGGCTTGACGTACCAGTCCTGCAAGGCTCGCAGCCGGCCGAGGTCGAGCCCGCCCCCCTCGACCGTGTACCAGTAGATCTGCCCGGTGGCGATGGCGTCGGGCGGCGGATGCGGCGTCACGCCGTCGGGGAGGATGCCGCCGGCCTGGGCCAGCCGCTCGAGCACGCGGAGGCGCGCGGTGGGGAAGTCGACGTCGTCGGCGAAGATCACGTGGATCATCGAGAAGTGGAAATCGCTCGACGACCGCACGGTCCTCACCCCGCGCAGCCCCTGGAGGTGGGTGGAGAGCGGGTAGCCGATCTGGTCTTCCACCTCGCGCGGGCTGTGGCCCGGCCACTCGGTGAACACGACGACCTGGTTCTCCGAGAGGTCGGGGATGGCGTCGACGGGCGTGGTGTAGGCCGCGTAGGCGCCCGCGATCGCGAGCGCGAACCCGGCGATTACGACGGCCAGCCGATGGCGTATCGAATAGGCGATCAGACTTTCGATCATTCGCCCGCGCTTCGTGGAAGGGCCGGCCGCCGGTCGTTGCGGGCGCGCGGCGGGGGGAGATACCTGTCCGGCGACTCTCGGAGTCGAGCCTCGCAACCCTTGCAGCAGAGCCGGACCGTCCGCCCCTCGATGGTGATCGAGACGGGCTCGCCCATCGAACCGAGCGGCCTCCCCGTGACGGGGCAAGTCCCTTCGTCGGGGACGATCGCCTCGCCCCCGGGAGGGCCTGCCGCCTCATCGCGCGTGGATCGCCCCGCGCCGAAGTAGCTGGCGGCGAGGCCGGGATTCAGCCGCGTCTCCGCGTCCAGCAGGAAGGCGCCGCGGATCGCCACTCGCTGGCCGGGCTCGAGCCCGCTCGCCACCGGATAGACGTCGCCGCAACGGGGGCCGACGTCGACCTCGACGCCGTCGAACACCCCCGGCGCCTGCTCGACGAACACGACCGTGCGCGTGCCCGTATCGACCACGGCCGATTCGGGCACCGTCAGCACCCGGCCCGGCGGCCGATAGGTGACGATTCGCGGGATCAGCTTCATGCCGCCGCAGTCCCGGCACGACTCCCCGGCGTGATCGGCCGTGACCGCCGGATGCATCGGGCACCACCATCGGACGCGCTGATCGTCCAGCAAGGCGCGGCGCTGGAGGTTGTTGTTGCGGTCGACGGGGCAACGCCCACGCTCGGTCGCGAGGACCTCCGGGTGCTGAGGGCATAGGTAGACCGCCAGCAGCTCGCCCTTGGCCCGAGGCGTCGGATCGGACGGGAGCGAGCGGAACGGCTCAAGTTCGGCGACGGGCCTTCGTACCGTCGCGAAGACCCGGGTCGCGGGCGGGAGCGCTCGGCCGGACTCTTCGAGGCGAATCAAGGCGCTCGCGCGGGCGTCGCGCGAGTCGATCTCCAGGGCGCTCACCTCGCCCTTGAGGCCCGGCTGTTTCGAGCCGTCGTCGGGGGTGACGTCCGCGGCCAGCCCGTCGACGACGAACGGCCGGTCGCGCTCGGGCACGCGGCACCGGACCAGGCCGTCGTCGCGCACGACGCCGGTCAGGGCGACTTCGCGGGCCGTCGGACGATAGTCGACAGGCGCCGTCTGGATGCCGGCGAGTTGCACGCGGTGCGGGGAGAGTTGCATCCGCGCCAGCACGCCGGAAGGGAGGGGGGCCATATCGCCGATCTTGCGACGCACCAGGGCCATGTTGCAGATGTCGCACTTGCCCGGCTGCATCGAGACGACGACCGGATCCATCGGGCAGAAGTACTCGATATTCGGCGGCGCGACCCGGCTCGATGCTCCGCCCTGGACGAACCCGCGCGTCCAGCGGTCCCAGTGGTTGCGCAGGGTTTCCCACTGTCCGGCCACGACGAACGCGCCGGCCAGGACCACGATGAAGCGAAGGCGCACCTGAAGCGCACGGGCCGCGAGGCGGACCGCGCTCGCAGTTCGCTTCATCCGCGTGGGAGTTTGCGGGGGCGTCTCCGTGCTCGGGTCGGGTTCGTGCGTCATGGCTTCTCGGCAGGTTCGCCGGCGCGGTCCGCCGGCGTCTCCGCGTCGTGATTCCAGATGTTCTCGTAGTCCTCCCGGCGGAAGATCCACATCGGGTCGACGCCGATGGCGAAGAACCGCAGGATTTCCGGCTCGTCCGCGCCCTCGTACGTCACGCGCACGGCGAACGCGCGGGCGTTGTCGGCGGGCACTTCGCCGAGGATCTCATAACGGGCGAGCTTCTGGTCGGCCCGGCGCGTCTGGTCGACGACGTGGACCTCCGGCCTCGTACCGCCGGATTCGTCCGGCGAGAGGCCCTTGAGCCATCCGTCCATCGCGCGGGCGAGTTGCGCCCGCGCGGATTCGGCCGTTGGGATGTAGCTCTCGTAGCTGGTCGTCGCCTCCTGGCGGCAACCGGCGAGCAAGGCCGCGAAGGCGCCGAGCACGACGAGCCGAACAGGGCTGCGCGGATACCGGATCACGGCCGGGTCCTCCCGGGGGCGGGCTCGAATGCGAACGAACGTCGAAAATCCCCCCCGACGTCGGGGGGGCGGGAGTTGGGCCGCGAGCGTCAACGCCCGCGAGCTGACGGTCGCCTGGCTTTCGCGTTCGGCACTTCGCCCATGCTCCCCTGCTTCTCGTAATCCACGTCGCGGAAGATCCACATGGGAGAGCGACCCACCGCGATATACTCGACGCGGTTTTCCGCCGCCGGCTTCTTGATCTTGAGGACGACCGCGTAGCGCTTCTCGGTTTCCGACGGAGAGGGGCTTTCCTCCAGGATCTGGAAGCTTTCCAGCGCCTGCCCGTTCTCCCACTGGGATTCGACGAAGTAGATGGGATGTTCGCCCTGCGCGAGTTCCGCGGGCTTGCCCCCCTTCTGCCAGGCGGCGAGGGCCGTTTCAAGGTCCTGGCGCGCCGCCGCCGCCTCGGGGATGTAAGCACTCGTCGGGCTGCCGCAGCCGGGCGTCAGCGCGAGGGCGAGGGCGGCCGCGAGGGCCGCCCTGAGATGGCTCCGGAACATTCGCCCGCCCCCTCTCGGATCAGTACGCATCGGAGGAGATGACCTCGCCGCCGTTGCGAGTCCCCAGGGCGCGCCAGGCCTCCAGGCTCACGGCGTTCTTGACGAACTTGACCGAGCCGTCGCCGAAGAGGATGTTCACGCCGCCGGAATGTCGGCTCGACGGCGGCACCTGCATCGACATGTTCGCCATGCCGCTGTTGGGGAACCCCGCGCACGAATTCTGGTTCGGGGTCGTGACGTGGTTGTAGGTGGTGCAGCACATGTCCGCCAGCGACCAGGAGATCCCCTGGACGCTGGTGAGCGGGGGCGAGCCCTTCGGCACCGCCTGGCAGGTCTGATAGGTCAAGGCCAGCGTCGGCTGGTTCGGCATGATGAGCAGGTCCGTCTGGAAGTCCGGCTTCCCCTGGCCGCGAAGCTTCTCGGCGAAGAAGGCCGTATTGCTCGTGCCGTCGACGACGTCGGCGATCCGCACCCCGCTCCCATAGTAGAAGATCCCCTGCGCGACGGGGCCGTCGGTGCAGACCGTGCACGGGTTCGAATCGCCGAGGTCGCACACATACGTCCCGATGTTGCCGAGGTAGTTGATGGCGCCGTTCCAGCCGGCCACCGGCGGGGCGTCGGAGGGGCAGAGGAACATGTTGATCTGCGTGTTGCACCCCGTCAGGTTCTCGCCGTTCGGCCCCGAATAGGCCGGCATGAAGGTCGAGACGACCCCGTTCATGGCCGGCGTCACCGGCGGCAGGGCGAAGTTGAGGGTGTTGAAGAGGTTGCCCTGCTCGATGAACTGCAAGAGCGAGGACTGGGGCGACCAGCGGGCCCAGGACGCCGCGCCCGGGACGGAGAAATAGGCGGGCACCTTCCCCGAGGGGAGGACCTGGTAGCTGCTGAGGTAATTGTGACACGCGATGCCGATCTGCTTCAGGTTGTTGACGCACTGGGCGCGGCGGGCGGCCTCGCGCGCCGCCTGGACGGCCGGCAGCAAGAGGGCGATCAGCACGGCGATGATCGCGATCACCACCAGCAGCTCGATCAGCGTGAATCCGGAACGACGATTGCCCATGTTTTTAAAATCCTCTCTATAGATTCCGCTCGATATGATTGCGAACGCGCAACGATCGGTCGACGCCGATCCAGGCGCAATACGGGCGCGCAAGGGGAGGCGTTCGAAAACTTCGGACGTCAGGCCGTCGACCGATGAAACCGTCGGGCCCGCGCAAGGACGTCTGGGCTCCGTTCCCCGAGAGGGGGCGCGAGCGGCCTGATGGTCCCGGTTGAAGGGTGGAGATCAGCGGGGCGGTCGTTCGATCGGGGGCCGTTCCATCACGATGCGGACGATCCGCTCCGCACTCGCGAGAGGCTTGCCCAAGGCGAGGGCGTAAGGCGGGGGGGCCGCCCGGGGAGCGATCGCTTCCGGCGCTCGTCCCACCGGGAGAGGCGGCGAGATGGGCACGGCCGGCTTGCCGGAGCAGAGGGCGCCCGAACAGGGCTTCGGGCGTGAGGGGCTCTCGTCTGCTCCCTCGTCCGCCTCCCCGTGATTGGGGATGTCAAGCCGGGGCGAGGCCGCCCTGGGATGCATGGCCGCGACGACGTGCCGGGAGCAAACGGCGTGGGCTTCGGGAGTCCGGGCGCATAGCAGGGCCGCCAGGATGCCCAGGCAGCCCAAGGTAGGGACGAAACCGCGATTGGAGAGCCGGCCCCTCATCCCGTTCGTGGCCCCCTCGATCACCTCGCGATGGAACCGGTGGAGGGAGATAGGGGAACCCATTCGCCACATCTCCATCCAAAACTCTATCTTCGCAGCGCCCCTTCCCGCAAGTGCGGATGAGAAGGATCGAACGGTTCTCGGCGTTGGGCCTGGTGGGGATAGGCCCGGGCCGGGCTGGCGAGCCGAGGCCCCTCCCGATACCAGAGGGTTACACCTCGACCTCTTCCATCTCGATCTCCGAATCTTCCAGCGGCTCGTCGTCGAGGTCGAACGTAGGCTGCTCTCCAGGCCATTTCCGCCGCAGGTCGGCCTCGGGCTTCATGGCTTGCTCCAGCGGCCGGAGGGCCTGGCCCGCCGATACTCTGTTCTCACTGCATGGGCGCACGTCCTAGGTTCACCTCTGGACCCGAACCTCGGGGCGGCCGCCGTCTGACCGCCCTCCGGCCGCGATGCCATGAGCACGCCCCCATGAACCACAACGCCCGCCCCCGACGCCGCCGGAAGCCCGGCCCCGACCGGAAATCGATCGCCGCGGAGGTCGCGGCGGCGCGGCTCGAGCCGCGGGCCTTGATGACGATCTTCACGCCGTTCTCGGCCCGATATTCGGCCAACGCCAACGGCGACATCGTCTACGTCGCGAACACGCTCCTCACCGCGCCCGGGACCGGCTCGGCCGCGACCAAGGCGAGGAACGGCGCGAGCAGCGACCTGAACGACGACTTCAACATGGCGTACGTCGACGTCGACTCCGACGCCTCGACGTTCAACTCCAGCCGCGCCGACCTGGCGCTGCCGGCCGGCGGGTCGATCCTGTTCGCGGGCCTGTACTGGGGGGCGGACTCCACCTCGGCCGCGCGCAACCAGGTCAAGTTCCAGGTCCCGGGCTCCTCGACTTACGCGACGATCAACGGGTCCGTCGTGGGCTCGACGTCCGCGGGCGACTACCAGGGGTTCGCCGACGTCACGAGCCTGGTGAAGGCCGCCGGCGCGGGGACGTATGGGGTCGCCAACGTCCAGGCGAGGACGGGGTCGAACGAGTACGCGGGATGGTCCCTGGTGATCGTCTACGCCGACCCGTCGGCCCCCCCGCGCAACCTGACGGTGTTCGACGGCTACGTCCGGGTCGACGACTCGACGCCGAACGTATCCATCCCGATCAGCGGCTTCCGGGCCCCCCAGGCCGGGCCGGTCAAGGCGGCCGTCGGGATCATCGCCTACGAGGGCGACCTGGGCCTGACCGGCGACAGCGTGACGTTCAACGGGACCACGCTCACGGACGCCAACAACCCGTCGAAGAACTTCTTCAACGGGACCATCGGCAACCGCGGGACGACCGTCGCGACGAAGGCCCCCAACTACGTCAACCAGCTCGGCATCGACGCCGACATCGTCGCCACGTCGGGCCTCATCGCGCCCAACGCGACCTCGGCGACGATCAACCTGAAGACCGATTCCGACCAGTATTTCCCCGGCGTCGTCACCACGGCCATCGACCTGTACGCGCCGGCCGTGAGCATCGCCAAATCGGTCGTGGACGTCAACGGCGGCGGCGTGCAGCCGGGGGACGTCCTCGAATACACGAGCGTCGTCCAGGTGACGGCCGGCGAGGCCGCCTCGCAGTTCGTCTACTTCGACCCGATCCCGGCGAACGCCGCCTACCAGCCCGGGTCGCTCTCCGTCGGCTCCACGGCCATGTCCGACGCCGTCGGCGACGACCCGGCCTACTACGACTCCGCCAACGGCCGCGTCGTCTATCGCCTCGGGGCCGGCGCGACGGCCTCGGCCGGCGGGACCGTGGCGGTCGGCCAGTCGGTCACGGTCCGGTTCCGGGTCGTGGTGAACGCGACGGCCACGGACGGCTCGACCATCGACGGCCAGGGCTCGGCGACGTTCACCGGGGCCGTGACCGGGGCGGCCCTCTCGGCGACGAGCAACTCCGTCCGCTCGACGGTGACGCGGGTGGAAGACCTCTCGCTGACGCAGACGGTGAGCAACGTCGCCCCCGAGGTCGGCGACGACGTCGTCATCACGCTCTCCGTCGCGAACACGCAGGACTTCCCCGTGTCGGGCGTCTCGGTCGCGGACCTGCTCCCGGCCGGGCTGACCTACGTCTCGGCCGTCGTCCCCGCCGGGACGACCTACGACCCGGCCACCGGCGTCTGGACCGTGGGGACGGTCGACGGCACGACGCCGGCCGTGTTGGCGATCACCGCGAAGGTCGCGGCCACGTCCGCCGTGACCAACTCGGCCCAGATCACGGCGGCCGGCAAGCCCGACCCCAACACCGCCAACAACGCCGCCGCGGTGACGATCACCCCGCGCAAGGCGGACCTGTCGGTGGCCAAGGCCGTCGGCCAGGCGCGGCCGAACGTCGGCGACCGGATCACGTTCACGACGACCCTGACCAACGCGGGCCCCAGCACCGTCGCGAACGTCCGGGTCGAGGACAAGCTGCCCGCGGGCTTCGCCTTCGTCTCGGCCGCCGGGGCCGGCGCGTCGTACGACTCCGCGACCGGCGTCTGGACGATCGCCTCCCTCGCCCCCGGCTCGGTGGTCCTCACCCTGACCGTCGACGTGACCGGCCCGGCGGCCTCGACCGCGACGGCGAAGATCCTCGCCAACGCGACCTACGACCCCGCCTCCGCGAACAACGCGTCGTCGGCGGCCGTCACGCCGCGCCAGGCGAACGTCTCCGTGGTCAAGACGGTCGACGACTCGCGGCCCAACGTGGGCCGGGACGTCGTCCTGACGACCCGCGTCAAGAACATCGGCCCCGACGGGGCCACCAACGTCACGGTCGCCGCGCCCGTCGGCTCGGGCCTGACCATCAAGGGCGTCCAGGTCGCGGCCGGGACGACCTACGACCAGGCGACCGGCGTCTGGACCGTGGGCGCGCTCGGCGCGAACGAGGAGCTGACGCTGGCCGTGACCGTGACGGTCGCCGGGCCGGACGCGGTCGTGAGCACCGCGACCCTCACGCACCTCGACCAGTACGACGCCGGCGGGGCCGACTTCGCCTCCGTCACCGTCTCGCCCCGGTCGGCCGACCTCGCCCCGACCATCGCGATCAGCAAGCCGTCCCCCGTCGCCGGCGAGTCGGTCACGCTGACGATCACGGTGAGGAACTCGGGCCCGGACGACGCGACCAACGTCCGGATCCTCTCGGCCCTCCCGGCGGCCTTCCGGTTCGTCTCGGCCTCGCCGGAGGCGGGCGCCGGGGCCTACGATTCGGCGACCGGAGTCTGGACGGTCGGCACCGCGGCCTCGGGCGCGACCCGCACGCTGACGATCACGGCCGACGTCCTCGCCGCCGGCGCGGCGACGCAATCGGCGAGCGTCCTCTCCGTCGATCAGTACGACCCCAACGCGGGGAACAACTCGGCCTCCGTCTCGGTCTCGACCTCCATCGTCGACCTGGCGCTGGCCTCGGCGTTCTCGAAGTCTCAGCCCAGGGTGGGCGAGACGATCGACTACGTCGTGACCCTGACGTCGCCCGGGACGGCGGACGCGACCGGCGTGACGGTCTCGGCCCCGCTGCCGGCCGGCCTCGCGTTCGTCTCCTCGGACGCGGGCGCCGCCTACAACGCCGCGACGGGCGCGTGGAGCGTCGGCGCCGTGGCCAGGGGCTCGACGACCGTGCTGAGGATCCGCGCGACGGTCGGCGCCTCGGCCGTCGTCAAGCAGACGGCCGTCGCGACGATCGCGGCGGCGTCGCCGGCCGACGCGGTCGCCGGCAACAACTCGGTCTCGGCCTCGCTCACCGCCCAGTCGGCCGACCTGGCCCTGACGGCCACGGTCGACAAGCCGGTCCCGAAGATGCGCGAGACGATGACGTTCCGCGTCACCGTCGCGAACCAGGGGCCGAACGACGCGACGAACGTCGTCGTGACGCACGAGATCCCGCCCAACATGCTGTTCATCGGCCTGACGGCCCCCGAGGGGACCTCCTACGACCTGGCGACGGGCCGATGGAGTTTGGGCTCCGTCGTCCTGAAGCCGGGCGAGTCGCGGACGCTCGTCCTCCAGGCCCAGGCGCTCGACGCCGACCCGCGGACGATCTCCGCCTCCATCACCGGCTCCGACCAGTTCGACCCCTCGGCGGGGAACGACTCGACCTCCGTCACGTTCGACGCCCAGCAGTCCGAGCTGGCCCTGGGCGCGACGGCCGACGTCGAGCGGCCGAGGCCGGGGCAGGTGGTCACGTTCACCCTCACCGCGACGAACTCCGGGCCCGACTCGGCCACGGGCGTCCGCGTGCAGGCCGCGCTCCCGCCCGGCCTGACGCTCCAGGGCGCGACGGCCGCCGGCGCAGCGACCTTCGGCTCGGACGGCGTATGGAACGTGGGCTCGCTCGCGGTCGGCCAGACGGCCACGCTGACGATCCGGGCGGTCGCGACCACCTCGGCCGCCGGCGACTTCACCGCCGCGTTCCTCCCGCAGGAGCAGTACGACTCCTCGTCCGCCGACGACTCCGTCGCGATCGCCGTCGCGCCGCTGGTCGCCGACCTCTCCGTCGCCGCGGGCGTCGACCAGGCCAGGCCGAACGTCGAGGACGTGGTGACGATGACGATCACCGTGTCGAACGCCGGCCCGGACGCGGTCGCGAACGTCGTCGCGTCGGCCCCGGTCCCCGTCGGCTACACGTTCGACTCGACGGACGCCCCCGCGGGGACGACGTACGACCCGCAGGCCGGGCTGTGGACCATCGCCGGCCTCGCCGCCGGGGAGTCGGTCGCGCTGCCGCTCCGGCTCCGCGTCCAGGATCCGACGGTGGCCCGGTTCTACGCCGCGGTCACGGCCGCGGACGCCTTCGACCCCGACGCGGCCGACCTGACGGCGAACGTCGACGTCGCGCCGCTGCGGGCCGACCTCGCCGTCGCCGCCTCGGCCGACGTCCTGAATCCGAACGCCCGCCAGCTCGTCACCTTCACGATCACCCTGTCCGACCTCGGCCCCGACGCGGCCACCGGGGCGGTCGTCTCGATCCCGATCCCGGCGGGCTACACGTTCGACACCGCGTCCGCGACGTCCGGCTCGTACGACCCGATCACCGGCCTCTGGACCCTCGCCGGCCCCGTGGCCGTCGGGACGCCGGCCGTCCTCACGCTCCGCGCCACGGCCGACGCCCCGGCGCTCCCGCCCCTCGCGGCGACGATCGTCCAGGCCGATCAGCACGACGGCGCCTCGGCCAACAACACGGCCTCCGTGTTCGTCAAGCCGAAGAAGGTCGACCTCGTCGTCGGCAAGGTCGTCGACTCGCCCACGCCCCAGGTCGGCGACACGATCACCTACACGCTGCTCGTCAAGAACGGCGGCGACGACGACGCGACGGGCGTGGTCGTCCGCGACGACCTCCCCGCCGGCATGACCTTCATCTCGGCGGTCGGCGACGGCTCGTACGACCCGATCGCCGGCCTCTGGAGCGTCGGCGCCGTGGCGAAGGACGGCGAGGCGATCCTGACCATCTCGGTCCTCGTCTCGACCGGGTCGCCCACCGTCAACCTGGCGACGATCGAGGCGGTCGACCAGTTCGACGCCCATTCCGTCAACGACGAGGCCGAGACCACGGTCGACCCCCAGCAGGCCGACCTGCTCGTCACCGCCACCGTCGACGACGCCAGCCCCCTCGTGGGCCAGGCGGCCGTCTTCACGATCACGGTCCGCAACCTGGGCAAGGATCCGGCGGGCCTCGTCGCGGTCGACCTGACGATCCCGGCCGGCCTCGAATACGACTCGTCCTCCACGGCGTTCGGCTCGTACGACCCGGTCACCGGGCGCTGGACGATCGGCGACGTCTTCTCGGGAGGCGCCGCGACCCTGACCTTCCGCGCGAAGGTGCTGAACGCCCAGGCCCAGACCCTCGCCGCCGCGGTCGCGACGACCGACCAGTTCGACCCCAACCTCAACGACGACGCCGCCCAGGCGACCGTCCAGGCGCAGACCTCCGACCTCAAGATGAGGTTCTCCGTCGACGACCCGCGGCCCATCAAGGGCCAGGTCGTGACGGTCGCCCTCGACGTGACCAACCAGGGCCCGGACGACGCCACCGGCGCGGCCGTGACGCTGACGATCCCCGCCGGCTTCGAACTGGCCTCGATCCCCGAAGGCGCGGCCTACGACGCGACGACCGGCGTCTGGACGATCGGCGGGATCGACGCCGGGAGCACCACGCGGCTCACCCTCATCCTCCGGGCCCTGACGGGCGACCCCCTGACGATCGAGGCGACCTCGTCCGCCGACCAGTTCGACCCGACGCCCGAAGACCGCTCGATCGCCGTCACGGTCACGCCCCGGCGCTCCGACCTCTCGGTCGCCGCGACCGTCGACGTCCCCCGGCCCGACGCGCGGCAGGTGGTGGCGATCACGATCACCCTCTCCAACACCGGCCCCGACGACGCCGAGAACGTCTCGGTGGCGGCCCTCCTGCCGGCCGGGCTGGAGTACGTCTCGTCGCAGCCGGGCCTGGGGGCTTACGACCCGACCACCGGCGTCTGGACGCTGCCGCACGCCCCGACGGGCTCCACCTCGACCCTGACGATCTGGGCCCGGGCGGTCTCGCCCGCGCCGAGCACGCTGACGGCCTCGGTCACGGCCGTCGACCAGTTCGATCCGGACGCCGACGACCTCTCCGCGTCCGTCGTCGTGACGCCGAAGTCGGCCGACGTCCGCGTCGAGACGACCGTCGACGACCCCACGCCCAACGTGGGCGACGTCGTGACGGTCACGGTGACGGTCCGGAACCTCGGGCCCGACGCCGCGACGGGCGTGTCGGTCGAGAACCTGTTCCCCGACGGCCTCTCGATCCTCGAATCCCAGGCGGGCCGGGGCGAGTTCTCCACGCTCACCGGCCTGTGGACCGTCGGCGAGATCCTCCCGGACGGCTCGGCCACGCTCGTCTACAGGTATCGCGTGACCGGCCCCGGGACGATGACGACGACCACGGCCCTCGGGACCGTCGACCAGTTCGACCCGACGCCCGAGACGCCCACGACGACCACGATCGCCCCGCGCTCGGCGGACGTCGGGCTGGCCATCACGGCCGACAAGGCCCGCCCCAACGTCGGCGAGCGGGTGGAGTTCACGATCGTCGTCTCCAACGTCGGCCCCGATGCGGCGACCGGCCTGCACGTCACGACGACCCTCCCGGCGGGCCTGGCGTTCGAGTCCGCCGTCGGCGCGGGCTACGACCCCGCCACCGGCGAGTGGACGGTCGGCGACCTGGGGCCGGGCGGGACGCGGACGCTCCGCATCGTCGCCCTCGTCACGGCGCCCGGCGACCAGTCCCTGACCGCCGGCGTCTCGAAGGTCGACGAATTCGACCCGACCGAGGGCGACCGGCTCGTCTCGGCGACCGTCGCCGCGCAGCAGGTCCGCCTGTTCCTCGCGCAGACGGTCGACGCGGCCGCGCCGCTCAAGGGGCAGGTCGTCGAGTACACCGTCGTCCTGACCAACGCCGGGCCCGACGCCGCCACCAACGTCCACATCCGCCAGGCCCTGCCGGCCGGGATGGAATGGGTCTCCGCGACCTCCGAAGGGGCGGCCTACGACCGCGCCACCGGCGTCTGGACGGTGCCGACCCTCCCCGACGGCGGCCGGCTCGTGCTGACGCTCCGCGGGCGCGTCGTCGCCCCGGGCGCGAAGACCACCACGGCCGAGTTCCTCTCGGTCGACCAGCACGACCCCGAGCCGGTCGCGCCGGCGTCGGCCTCCATCACGCCGACGGGCGTCGCCGTCGCCGTCCGGGTGGACGTCGACCACCCCCGGCCCGACGCCGGCCAGCTCGTGCTCGTGACCGTGACGGCGACCAACGCCGGCCCCGACGCCGCCACCGGGCTCACGTTCGCCACCTCCCTCCCCGCCGGCCTGACGTTCGTCTCCGCCGAGGCCGGCCAGGGAGCCTACGACCGCTCGACGGGCGGCTGGGCCGCCGGCTCCATCGCGCCGGGCGGGTCGACCGTCCTGCGGATCTGGGCCCGCGCGACCGCCGCGGCCGACGGCTCCATCGCGGCCCGGCTGACGGCCGTCGACCAGTTCGACGCCACCGCGGCCGACGACGCGGCGAGCTACGCCGTCTCCCCCAGGCGGGCCGACCTGTCCGTCCGCATCGAGGGGATGCCCGGCTCGGTCGACGTCGGCGGGCGTTATGACGTCCGCGTGATCGTGACCAACAACGGCCCCGACGGCGCCACCGGCGCCAGGGTCCCTATCGCCGTGCCGCCCGGCTTCCGCCTGGCGTCGAGCGTCGCGGGGCGGGGGAGCTACGACCCGGCCTCCGGCCTCTGGACCGTCGGCGACGTCCCCGCGGGCGGCTCCTGGACGCTGGACCTGACCCTCGAAGCGATCGCCCCCGGTGCCTTCGACCTCGCCGCCGGTCCCGCGACCTCGCAGCAGTTCGACCCCTCCCCGGGCGACGGCCTCGCCAACGCCGGCGGCGTCGCCCGGCAGCCGACGGCCCCGACCACCCCGACCGAGCCGACGACCCCGACCGAGCCGACCGGACCGATCGCGACCACCGGCCGGGTGACGGGCGTGGTCTACCTCGACCGCCAGCGCAACGGGGTCTACGACGTCGGCCGCGACCTGGGCGTCGCGTCGATCCAGGTGATCCTGGTGGGCGTCGACGAGGGCGGGCGGCCCGTCCGGCTGGTCACGACCACGGCGGCCGACGGCTCCTTCGCGTTCGAGGGCGTCCGGCCCGGGACGTATTCGTTGATCGAGCAGGCCCCGTCGCGCTACTTCCGGTCGGCCCGCACCGCCGTCGGGACGCTGGGGGGCGTGGTCGTCCGCGGCGGGGCGCAGGTCGACCAGATCGTCGTCTCCGCCGGTTCGACCGGTTCCGGCTACACCTTCGGGACCGTGCCCTACGCCAACTGTCGGATGAACCTGCTCATGGGGCGCGGCGAGGCCCGGGCCGTGCCCAGGGGCCCGATCCTGTCGCGGTTCTTCCCCGCCGGCCGCACGGCCCGCGCGCATGCGATCCGCCCGGCCCGACCACGGTGACGAGAAGGGCCCGGCGGCACGTCGCCGACGTCCCAACCATTACCGCCCCGGTTGCAATTGCAGCGGTTTACCCCGGGACGGCATACAGCTTCGCGTGTCGGAACCAGCCCGCATGGTCGAACTCGAATTGTCGAGGCGGGGCGGAGATGGTAAGAGGATGTCCCTTCGGCGCTCTGGCGGCCATGGCGCGACAGTCGCTAAAGCATGGATGCTCGCCGAGGTCCTGTCTCTTGGGCTCGGGTCGACATGAAGAATTTCGTCCGGCTGGTGAAGACCGCCTGGCCTTATCGGTATCGCTTCGGCATTTCGATCGCCTGCGCCCTGATGGTCGCCCTGCTCTCCTTCATGGAGCTGGGCGCCGTCCTGCCGGTGCTGAAGATCCTCATCAACAACGACAACCCCCAGCGCTGGATCTCCACCAAGATCGACTCGATCGCCGAGGCCCTCGACCAGCTCGCCGCCCGGCGCGAGGAGCTGGGGCGGGTGGAGCGGGCGTTCGCCGTCGGCGGGGCCGTCGCGACGCCGCTGGCCGACCGATTCGGCGAGTTGGAGGCCGAGAAGGCCCGGCTCCGCGGCGAGCTGGACGAGCGCCGCCGCAAGGTCGACCTCCCCGACCAGGCGGGCGTCTCCTCCCAGTTCCTCGCCCACGAGGCCGGCGAGATCCAGCGCCTCCAGCGCGAGGAGCGGATCGCCGACGCCCGCTGGGAGGAGCTGAGCCGCGGCAGCCGATGGCTCCACGACGGCGACCGCCGCTCGCTCGACCGCCAGCTCGCCGAGATCGACCGCCGCCGCGAATCCGAGGGCTGGTGGCAGGCCTTCTACCTGCGGATCAAGCCCACCGTCTACGAGTACTTCCCCTCCGACCAGTTCCGGACCCTCAGCGCGCTCATGGGGCTGGTCCTGGTCGGGGTGATGATCAAGGGGATGTTCACGTTCTGCCAGGAAGTGCTGGTCGCCGACGTCATGCAGCACACGCTGTTCGACCTCCGCAACCGCTTCTTCCGCCGCACCATGAACCTCGACCTGGCCAGCTTCTCCGACCAGGGCTCGTCCGACCTGATGGCCCGGTTCACCAGCGACATGGACTCGTTCGCCCAGGGGCTCAACACCATCCTGAGCAAGCTGATCCGCGAGCCCTTGCGCGCCGTGATCTACATCTCCGGCGCGTTCTGGTTCAACTGGCGGCTCACCTGCCTGACCCTGGTCGTCGTGCCGATCTCCGCCTACACCACCTACCGCGTCGGCCGGATGATGAAGCGGGCCGTGCGGCGGTCGCTGGAGAGCATGTCGTCGATCTACAAGATCCTCCAGGAGACCTTCCAGGGGATCCGGGTCGTCAAGGCGTTCGGCACCGAGCGGATGGAGCGGCGGCGGTTCTTCCTGGAGACGAAGAACTTCTACCGCAAGAGCATCCGGGTCGCGATGATCGACTCGATGTCCGACCCCGTGCTGGAGATGCTCACGTTCGTCACCGTGGCGATCGCGCTTTTGGCCGGGTCGTACCTGGTGCTGAAGCAGTCGATCTTCCTGGACCTCGGCCTGTTCAAGATCCAGCTGGCGTCGCAGGTGATGGCGATCGAAGACCTGCTGATGTTCTACACGATCATGGCGGGGGTGTCCGACCCGATCCGCAAGCTGTCGAACGTGAACTCGAAGCTCCAGCGGGCGTCGGCGGCGTCCGACCGCATCTGCGCCCTGATGGACCGCGAGCCCCAGGTGGTCGACGCCGCGGGCGCGGTCGAGCGGCCGAAGCACGGGCGCTCGATCGAGTTCGCCGACGTCCACTTCTCCTACACCGGCCGCGAGCCGCTGCTGAGGGGGATCGACCTGACGGTCCGTCACGGCGAGACGGTCGCCCTGGTGGGGCCGAACGGGTGCGGGAAGTCGACCCTGATGAGCCTGCTGCCGAGGTTCTGGGACGTCGACTCGGGTTCGATCCGGATCGACGGCGTGGACGTCCGCGAGATCCGCGGCCGGGGCCTGCGGCGGCTGATCGGCGTCGTGCCGCAGGAGACGATCCTGTTCCAGGACACCATCGCCCGGAACATCGCCTACGGCGACCCATCCGCTGGCCGCGACGCCATCGTCGAGGCCGCCAAGCGGTCATACGCCCACCAGTTCATCATGACCCTGCCCGACGGCTACGACACCGTCATCGGCGAGCGCGGCCACGGCCTCTCCGGCGGCCAGCGCCAGCGCATCGCCCTGGCCCGGGCCATGCTCCGCGACCCCTCCATCCTGATCCTCGACGAGGCCACCAGCGCCGTCGACATCCAGGACGAGGCCCTGATCCGCAAGGCCATCGAGGAGTTCTCCCGGGGCCGGACCACGTTCCTGATCTCGCACAGCATGGGCGCGATCCAGCTCGCCGACCGCATCGTCCTGATCGACGACGGCCGCATCGTCGCCGTCGGCACCGACGCCGAGCTGAAGCGCACCAGCGCCCTCTACCGCCGGCTGCACGACATCCACTACCACCGCGAGAGCGCCTGAGGCCCTCGCGGCGAACCCACCCGCCCCTGGGTCCGTTCGCAACGAGCGACGCTCGACTTGGTCGACGCAACCTATTTTCGACAAACGGCTTGAATCCCAGATCGCGTGGCTTCGATCGTCGTTTTGCGATGCATGAAAGCGTCCGGCCGGCGGACGTCGCCGGCGTCCTTGCGTCGCGAGGGGGCCCTTCCGTCTCAGGTGTGAAGGGGCTGCGGGCGGCCCGCCCCTGCACCCCTCGACCGCGAACGAGTTGCCAAAGATCCGAAGGGGCGAGGCCCCTCCATCTCGATACACTCGCCGGGCGGGGCGTCCGGATTTCACGATTCCGAGAAAGCGCCGCGATCCTGACCGGGGGTCCCCGCCCCGTCCCTCCCGCTCGCCCGAGAATCGAACGCCCGAATTCGCCAGCCCCTTGCGTCCCGAACCCGCGGGGGATACCATGTGTCCGTCGGTCACACCCGCACCCGTAGCTCAATTGGATAGAGCATCGGTCTACGGAACCGAAGGTTATAGGTTCGAATCCTATCGGGTGTATTCGGGACGATGCGCAGTCCCCCGAAGCTCCGGCACAGCACTTGACCGCCAGTATACTTCGGTATACGTTGAGTGTTGATGACCGGGGAGTTCCTGCTTTGGGCCCCCCGCCGGCTGGGTCTGCCAGGATTACAGCGCCGGCGGGGGGCTTTATCACCCCCCACCCTTCGGACCCGGTCATGCCACTCCCAGAGGCCAAGGACGGGCCCGCCCTCGACCCGCAACGGGTCGTCCCCCCCGATCGCCGGGGGCGCATGCTGATCCGATCTCTCGCCTCGCTGAGGAAGTCGAGGCGATTCGCGTTCGGTCATGAAGGGAGCCTCCTATGGGTTTCTCGCAAGCGGACGAATGGGCGTTCAAGATGGCCGTCGCGGTGGTCCAGGCCGGCAAGATCCCGGAGTATCACAGCCAATCCCTGGAAGAAACGGCCGCGACGGCCGCGAGCTTCGTCGCCGAACTACACAAGCAGCTCGCGACGTTCTACAAGACGCTGCCTCAGTCCGGCTCGACGTCCTGAGGTGGGTGGCCTTCGGCCTCGATGGGGCGGAAGACGAATATCTCCGCCCTCCCTTTCAACGTCACGTGGACGTCCCTTCCGGCGGTGAAATGGACGACCGCCACCTCGTTCAGGTCGACGGCCCCGTTCTCGAAAACGAGAAACGACCGCCCCCAGAAGTCTCGCCGGCGGCCGCCTAGGAAGTCGGAGACGTCGCCTCCGCCGATAGCCGGGCGGAGCTGATGCGTCCGTCGTGCGTCGGGGATCCCTTGATGACCCAACCGCTCGGCCCGTTCATCCTCCGGGCGATCCGCGTCGCCTACGCCGCTTCCGCCGGCCTGGCCCTGCTGGGGGCCGTCGGCGGCTGGTACTACTGGCCGGGCTTCCCGGCCTGGCTCTGCCTCTTCCTGGCCGCCGTCGCCCTGGCCGGGGGGATCGCCCTCGCCCAGCTCCTGTCGAGGATCCGGATGATCCTCTGGCTGCTGCCGTTCGCCGAGCGGCTCCAGGCCGCCCTGCGCCTCGGGGGCCCCGGGCCCCCGCCCGACGCCGGGGGTCGGCGTCGGTGATTCGCGTCTCATCACGAAAGTATTCTCCGATGTATTGGGTGAAGATCGGCGAGGTCCATTACGACCTCGCGGAAGCGTGGCAGGTCCGCGACCACCGGGAGCTGACCGAGGAGGAGAAGAACCGCCGCCCGGACGGAGCCGGCGGCCCTGGACCGCCGGAGCCCTCCGTTGCGGTCTTCTGGAAGAACGGCGAGACCGACCCCTTTCACGGCGAAGAGGCCGACGAATTCATGTCTCATTTCGAGAAGTTCCGGGGAGGGGCGCCCGGGCCATCGGATTGAGGAGCCAGGGATTGACGCCCAGCGTCAGCGTCAGCCCGGAGACGGGGTGCCGTTGGCCGCCGCAAATCGCCGGGTCGGACGTGCCCGGCAGGTTCGGCCCGGCGATCGTCAGGGCGATCACCCTCAGCAGGGCTTCGAGCGTCTCCGCGTGGGCGTGGTGGACGACCTTGATCGTGAACGTGTTGCCGTCGCGTTCGATCTTCATCGGGCCGCCTCCTGGCCGAAGCTGTCGGCCTCCGCCCGCGTCCGGAATGCCTGCGGGCGGCACGGGTGGCCGGCGGGCAGGACCTGGAAGTTCACCTCCTTCGTGTGGTGCAGGAGGAGGATCGCCACGACGTCCCCGCGACGCTTGAACGACACGACCTCTTCGACGGGCACGGCACCGTCGAGGAAGAGGAAGAAGGGCTTTCGATCCAGGTAGCCCCACGAGCATCCCAGGTGGGAGCAGACCTCGCCCAGGCGTTTCCGCCGGGCCGCCTCCTGCTTCTCGGATTCATAGTCGGGCCGAGCATGGGCCGGTGGAAACGGGATCGAGGCGACCGGCCCGGCGGCGGCCGGTTCTTCCTCGGCCTTGGGCGACGTGGTCGGCTCGGGAGTCGACGAGCCGACCACGTCAACCACGACGGCCCCGGCCTTGAAGCCCTCCCAGAGCTTTCGGGCCAGCTCGCCCTCGAATCGCTGCACGTGCCCCGTGTCGAAATGGACGTCCAGGCCCAGCTCGGGGGCCGCCGGGTCGCCCTGCGGGCCGCCGCACGACATGCGGAAGATCGCCCCGAGGTTGTACGCGGTCTCGCGGCCGTCGGACTTGTGGAAGACGAAGCGCGGCTTGCTCATGATTCCTCCGAGTCTCGTTGCGGGACGGGGCCGGCCCTCCAGGGGGCCGGCGGGAGGGGTCGGGGAGCCTGGACTCCCGGGCTTGGGGTCAGGTGGTCGGCACGTCCTTGATCGTCCAGACGGCCCCACGGTCGGGGGCCGGGGCACCGGGTTCCATGCCGGCCGTCGTGATCTGCCCGAGGTCCGCGAGGTGGCCGAGGATGCGCTTCAACTCGTCGGCCGGCTTGTGGCCGCCGAAGCACGTTCGGTTGATCTGGGTGCGCGTCATGCCTTCGGGGTGCGAGCGCAGCGTCTCGACGACCGCCACGCCGGCGAGGAGGGAGTCGCGGCGTGTCGTGAGCGGGCCGCCCTCGCGAGGCCCCGCCTCATCCTCGTCGTCGAGGCTGCCCCAGACGCCGAAGGCGGCGTCGCCCCGGATGACGACGGTCCCACCGCCGTCGAAGACGACCGTCAACGTATTCTGTTCCCCATCCTCGGTTTCCCATCGGGCGAACAGGACCTTGTCCAGGTCGATCACCAGGTCTCCGAATCGGCTCAACGGCATCTCAGGCCTCTCCCGCGTTGAATGGCCGGGATCGTCATGTTAAGCATCTCAGGCGGCACCCGGCCGAACCGCTGACATGGCTGCAATCGATGCGCAAGCATCTGGGAATTAGTACGAACTCGGGCCGGTCCCGGGGCTCCCGGGGGAAAATCGCGGATCCAACCGTCCCGATCGTCCCCGACTCCTGATCAAGCGCCCACTATCAAATTTTAACTCTCATATTCCCAATCGTTTCCGGCGGATGCAAATCCGGAAATCGGGGACGATCTAGACCTTCCCCAATCGTCCCCCAACCGTCCCCGATCGTCCCCGACCGTCCCCGGGGACGATCTAGATCGTCCCGGGGACGATTGGGTTTCGGGCAATCGTCCCCGCGCTTGCGATCAGCCATGGCCACGCAAGTCGTTTATTTATCAATGACTTACATACGATTGGTCTTGCGGAACTTCGGCGCGGGGACGATTGGGACGATCTAGAAGGGCTTTTCGGCGGGGCAAGCCGGTCCGGAAGCCCAAGTTATCTCGACGACGCGCTCATGGCGAACTTTTCCGGGCCATTCGATCGTGACGCCTTCGCGCCTCAGGCCGGGCTGGATACGCCTGAGATGGCTGGCCAGGCCGCGGGGCGACCTCGGCCAAACGCCCCCGAAGTCGGACGCGCCGGGCGTGGTCCTCAGCTCGGTCAGCAGGCTCTGGCACGTCCCCTTCCAGGTCCCCTGCCTCCGCCCCAGCTCGAAGATCGCCGCGGCCACCGGGGAGTCTTCCAGGGCCATCGACGAGGACGCGTCGCGGTTGCTGGTCATGGCGGCGAGGAACTCGCCCTCCGCGAACCCCAGGTGGCGGCAGACCGCCTCGCCCCAGGTCGCGAAATCCGCCATCCGCGGCTTCGAGGCGAGGCGGATCGTGGGCTGGAGCTTCAGGCCGCCGGCGATCGCGTCGCAGAGGGCCCCCAGGATCCGGGGCCGGGCCTGATGGAAGCCCGTCCAGACTTCGTCCTCCTCGCGGCGGCCCGAGTCGCCGATCTTCGGGCAGTTGAGCATGACCACCCGGTCGACCAGGTCCGGGGCCCGGGCGAACTCGTCGATCCCGTTGAGGATCATCGGCCGCATGGCCTCCAGGACGCTCACCTCGGCGTCGGTGTGGAGCTTCCGCCGCTCCATCCCGCCCTCCAGCGCGAGCTGGCACAGGGCGTTGGACATGCTCTTGGCGATCGAGCTGATGTTGTCGAACGTCAGGAGCCAGTTGGACCCGGCGACCACCCACAGGTCCAGCGGCGTCTCCGGCAGCGAGCCGAGGATCGGGACCCGGTCGTCGACCAGCCGCTTCAGCACGCGCGTCGAGGTGCTCTTGGCCGAGCCCTGCTCGCCGCCCAGGACCAGGAGCGGGTACGGGCCCCGGGGCCGCATGAACGCGGTGAGGGCCGCGATCAGGAGGCACCGGTCGGCGGGGTCGACGTTGACGAAGTCCCACAGCTCGTCGATCGAGCCGCCGCGCTCGGGCGTCGGCAGGGCCCTCATGACGTCGGGCCGGAGGAACTTCATGGGCGGGTTCTTCACGACCTCCCAGCCCCGGGCCGTGATCCGGACGGCGTGGCCCTCGCCGTCGCAGAGGTCCAGCCAGAAGACGTAGTCCTTCGTCCCCTCCGCCGTCTCGTCGGCGACGCGGATCCAGGCCTTGTGGACCTGGCCGTGGATCCGGGCCCGCGACTGGAACGCGGCCCGGGCCGTCGTCAGGAAGTCCGGCGAGGGGAAGTCGTCGTTGTGGGTGACGTACTCGTCGAACAGCCAGTCCGTCATCCGCGAGGAGTTGACCGGCAGGTCGACGACGGTCCCCTTCTGGACGACGGTCGCGAACGCCTCGCCGTTGGGGGTCCTCCAGAACTCGCAACGCTCCAGCGCCGTGCGGACCATGGCGTCCGCCTGCGACTGGAACTTCTTCGGGTCCGGGGCCGCCGGCGCGTCGAGCCGGAACTCGGGGGCCTTGCCGGCGAGCGCCAGCAGCTCGTCGAGGCGACGGCCGCCGGCGAGGAAGTCGCTGACGTCGCCGTGATCGGGGAGCCCGGGCAGCTCGACGACCTTCACCTTCGTCGCCTTGCCCATCAGCGACGAGGCGACCTTCCGGGCGTGCTCGCGGCCGACGTCGTCGTTGTCGGGGACGACGTAGCAGACGTGCCCCGCGAGCTGGTCGGCGTAGGCGGGCTGCCACTTGCCCGCCCCCATCGCGTTGGTCGTCGCGACCAGGCCCGCCTCCTCGAGGCGATGGACGTCCTTCTCGCCCTCGACGATCCACACCGGCTGGGTCACGTCGTTGAAGGCGATCCGGTCGAGGCGGTAGATCACGCGCTTGATCGACTTGGGCAGCCCCCACTTCATGCGGCCGTCGCCGACGAAGTGCCTCTGGCGGAAGTCCTTGGGGTTGCGGAAGCGCACGACCTGGTAGAGGGGCACGCCGTCGACGTCCCGATAGGTGTAGGTGGCGTCGATCTCCTTCGCCCGGGGGTCGTCGTCCCTGGCGTGCTGGACGCCGCAGGGGCAGGCCCCGCGGGCCAGGTGGGCGAAGGTCCCCGAGGACACGTTCTCCTTGGCCGACCCGGCGAAGTCCTTGCGCGAGCAGTGGACCCACTTCCCCGAGATGAAGCCGTGGCAGCGGACGCCCTGGTGGCGGGGGTCGCCGGCGGCTCCGCCGCAGATGGGGCACGTCCGGCCGTGTTCGAACCGCACGACGTCTTTGCTCGATGATTCGTCAGCCATGATTCGACGCTCCGGCCTTGGAGGTGATGGGGAGGAGTGAGGACGCCGCGACCAGCGCGACGGGCCGGTAGCAGACCGTGCGCGGGCCGAAGAGCGGCGACTCCTGGGAGGGGTAGGTCTCGACGGCGACCTTGCCGCGCCGGGCCAGGGAGTCGAGGGCCTGCGTCAGCTCCTCGACCGTGACGCCGTGCAGCTCGGTCTGGACGTCGATGAAGGTGGGGAGGCGGCGGGTCGCGATGACGGCGATCGCGGCCAGGGCCCGGGCCTCGATCACGCGGGAGGGGTCAGGACGCACGGCCGCCCCCTTTCGTCGCGCAGGAGAGGGCCAGGCGGACGCGGTCGAAGGGGGCGTCGGTCCAGGCCGACCAATCGCAGGCAGGGGCGACTCCGGCGCCGACGACGCCGGAGTCGCCGGGCCAGCCGTTGCGGTCGCCGAAGTACCACTCGGATTCGTGGTCGTCGAGCGGCGGGAGGTCGAGGGGGAGGCGGAGCGTGGGCGCGGGCGTGCGCACACCGTCACGCGCGGCGGGGCCGTGCCCGCCTGGGCGAGTGTCCATCAGTCGAATCCTGCTTTGATTCGGCCTTCCGTCCGCCGCTGGGTCTGCCAGGACTTGCGACGATCGGGGGGCCTGGTCTCGGTTGTCGTCCCGGGTCCCACGACCCAAGACTCGATCGATGCTAGCTGTCGCCTCGTTAGGCGGCAAGGGTGTAAAGATGGATCATCCGGGCAAGCCGGGAGATCCCGCGGGAGTTGCCGATCCGGAGGGACGGTACTCGCGACAGGTCCAGTCGCCGAAGCGGCCGTCGGGCGGGACGCCCAGGCGCTCGCAGGATGGGCGGTCGAGGGCCCGTCGGGCGGCGACGGCGGCGAGGAGCCGGGCCCGGAGGCCGCATCCCTCTTCCGCGCGGCAGCGGTTGCAGTTCACCGCGAACCAGCGGGCGGCCCGCTCGCCGGCGACGGCGGCGAAGCCGGGGCCGCGGGGGTCGAGGGCCTGCGCGGCTCCAGCTCGCGGCAGCGCCACTCCGCCCGAGGCTCCGCCGGCATCCCCACCCGATTCAGCGTGGCCGCGGGGACCAGGCCCCGGACCAGGCCGTTCTGGACGTCCTGGCTCATTCGGCATTCGAACTCCTTCCGGCATCGCCAGCAGTTGGCGAACAGCCACGCGCACGGGCCCATGCCCCCGAACGTGGGGGACTCGCGGACCTCGCTCATCGGGGGCCCCCGATCCCGCCGAGGAGGTCCCCCATCTCCGCCACGGCCTTGGCCAGGCCGGGCGTCCCCATCAGCCAGCCGCCGCCGGGCCGGACGTGGACGAAGCCCCAATCCTGGCGGCCGAGGCTCTCGATCTCGTCGAGGGCCTCGCCGCGGACGGCGAGTATGAACCGGATCCAGTGCAGCCCCGGCCGGAGGTGCGGGAAGAAGCCCGCCAGCTCCGCCAAGTCCTTCGCCCAGAGCGAAGCCGTCCGCCCGTGGCCCCCCAGGACGAATCCCCCGACCACCGGCGCCCTCGGCCCGTCGCCGGCGAGGTCCCACGCCGGCCTCCCCTTGCGGCTCTCGTTCATGACGCTCTCCCAGGTTGAGACGCCGGGGCGGCGGGCGTCGTGGTCCAGGCGATCGCCCCGCCCCCCCGGCCGATGCCCCCCGGGACGACCGGGGAGACGTCGGCAATCTTGGCCACGCACCCATTTCAAGTCAAGTGTGTTATCTCAGATTCTCATTGACTCGCAATCTCGCACGATTAGAATCCTGGGGTCGCCCCGATGGAGGGCGTGGTATCCTGTGGACCTGCGGAGACGGCCTATGGTTGCGTCGGCGTTGATGAGTCGGGGGGCGGAGATGGCGAAGAAGAAGGTGGTGAGCGTGCAGATCGCCGAGGACCTGGTGAAGTCGCTGCGGCTGGTGTCCGCGCTGGTCGACCGGCCGATCGCGACGATCATCGACGAGATCCTCCGCCCCGTGGTCGCGAAGATGGAGGAGGAGGAGCTGGCCAAGCACGAGAAGGCCAAGGCCCAGCAGAAGAAGGGGGGGAAGACATGACGATCGGCGAAGCGAACGACGTGAACCTGGTCCTGGACTACTTCCTGGGCCGGACCGACCCGCGCATACGTCGGGTCGATCACGCCCTGGCCGCCGCGGCCGGGGCCCGGCTGGCCGGGCGGGCCTACAAGGCCCTGTCGGCCGGCATCAACGAGGCCCAGGTCCTCGACGCGATGGCCGCGACGGCCCCGCTTGCCGAGGAAGGAGGGCCGACCTGATGGGAGACGTCACCGGCATCTCCTGGTGCGACCACACCTGGTCGCCGTGGTACGGATGCACGAAGGTCAGCCCGGGCTGCAAGCTGTGCTATGCGGAGGCTCGCAGTCGCCGCTTCAAGACGCCCGCCGCGACGGGGACGTGGGGCCCCGACGGCGTCCGGTCCATCAACGCCGATTGGGACAAGCCGCTGAGGTGGGACCGGGCCGCCGCCAAGGCCGGCGTGAGGCGGAGGGTCTTCCCGTCGCTCTGCGACTGGCTGGAGGACCGCGACGACCTGGTCGAACCGAGGGCCCGGTTCCTCGACCTGATCCAGCAGACTCCGAACCTCGATTGGCTCTTGCTCACGAAACGCCCGGAGTACTTCCTGATCCGGATGTATCAGGTGCTCGAACACCTGGACCGGCAGGAGCCGAAGCCGCCGGGCTACTGGAATGTCGCCACCTGGCTGGAGGCCGGATGGGCCCCGGCCAACGTGTGGTACGGCGTCTCGGTGGAGGACCAAGAGCGAGCAGACCAGCGGATCCCGGCCCTGCTGGAGACGCCCGCCGCCCTACGGTGGGTCAGCTACGAGCCGGCCTTGGGCCCGGTCGACTTCGCCCAGTGGCTTGAGCCCGCCACGGTCTTCGGACCGGGACCCGACGACCCAGGATTCACGGTGCCCGCGGTCGACTGGATCGTCGTCGGCGGCGAGAGCGACCAGGGCGGCGAGAAGGCCCGGCCGTTCGACGTCGACTGGGCCCGCCAGACGGTCCGGGCCGGGAGGGCGGCCGAGGTCCCGATCTTCGTGAAGCAGCTCGGGAGCAACCCCCGGCCCTGGACCTGGTGGGACGAGTCGACGACGCCCTACGTCGAGCGCGTCGTCCGGGACAAGAAGGGCGGCGTCCCGGCCGAGTGGCCGCCGGAGCTGCGCGTCCAGGACTTCCCCAAGCGGAAGGAGGCCGCCGATGCCCAGCCTGCATAACCAGAAGCTCGGGATCCGGGACCGGATCTTCGAGGCCGCCGGCGTCCGCCATCGGGAGATGTGGAAGACCGAGGCCGAAGACGAGTTCGTCCGCCTGGTCCTCGGCCTCTATCACGACCTCCCGGCCCACCAGCTCCGGCGCGTGGCCGAGCTGCTGGAGTGCCACGCGGTCCACATGAAGGGCGATAGCCGAACGTCGCTGATGGCGATGCTCGATGACGGGAAGGATGGTCTCCCATGAGCCCCTCTCCCGTCGAGGCCTACCCGCTGCAATGGCCCCTCGGCCGGCCGAGGACGCAGCAACCCCAACGCAGCCGCTTCGACTCGGGACTGGCCGAGGCGAGGGACGGACTCCTCGACGAGATCCGGCTCCTGGGCGGGGCCGGGCCGGTCATCTCGACGAACGTCCCCACTCGGAGGGACGGGCTGCCCTACGCCAACGCCAGGACGCCCGACGACCGGGGCGTCGCCGTGTACTTCGAGCTGCGCGGCCGGCCGATGTGTTTCGCCTGCGACCGCTGGGATTCGGTCGGTGACAACATTCAGGCCATCCGGAAGACCATCGAGGCCCTCAGGGGAATCCAGCGTTGGGGATCCGGCGACATGGTCGGGCAGGCGTTCTCCGGGTTCCAGGCCTTGCCCTCGCCCGAGGAGAGACGGCCCGCCCACGAGGTTCTCGATGTCCATCCTCTGGCGACCGAGGTCGAGATCGACGCGGCCTACCGAGCGAAGGCGAAGTCGGCCCATCCGGACGCCGGCGGGAGCGAGGCGGCCATGCGCGAGCTGGCCGAGGCGAGGCGGATCATGAAGGCGGTGGGCAATCGCGGTCTGAGATGGGAGGTCGACCCGGATGATCGTCGCTGACGCCCGAAGCCGTCCGGCCCTCATGTCTCCCGGGATGGTCCGGCGGATCCTGAAGGGGGAGAAGACGCAGACCCGGCGGCCGGTGAAGGCGAAGGCCTGGCCGATGGTCCGGGACTGTCGCCTCGCGAAGCTCGACGGGGACGTCGCCTGGTTCGAGCTGCCGAGGTCCCCTTACGAGGAATGCTGGTTCTCCATCCGCTCCACCTGGGGAGGCCCGAGAGGGAGGCTCTGGGTGCGGGAGAACGCCTACATCACCCCTCCGGGATGGGCTTCGCCCGAGGAATGCAATTGCACCGACGACGAGGGCCGCCCTCGTCACGTCGGCTATGCGGCGGACATGGGGGCCGACGCCGTGCGATGCGCCCGGGACTATGGGCTCCGTTGCACGCCGTCGATCCTGGTGCCTCGCTGGGCCTGCCGGCTCGAACTGGAGGTCCTCGACCTCCGCGTCGAGCGCGTCACGGCCATCAGCTCGGCCGACTGCATCGCCGAGGGGCTGTCGCCGACGATGCGGAACGAGGAGCCGGCGAGGCCCCGGTACCGCCGGCTCTGGGAGTCGCTCTACGGCCCCGGATCCTGGTTGCTGGACGACTGGGTCTGGGCCTACACGTTCCGGATCGCCGAGATCCGGGGGCCGCTGCGAAAGGTGTCGTGAGACCGAGGGAAACCACCATCAAGCCGACCTCGCCTCGACGTCGATTCCTACTGACGTCGGGGCGAGGTGGCCTTACCGAAGGGAGTCGAGATCGATGGAAGACAATACGTCCGGACGTACCGACAGGAAGAAGTCCCAACGGGCGAAGAAGCCGGCCGCCCCGAAGCCGCGAAAGGCGTGCATCAAGCTCTCCGACGAGATGGACTTCAAGCTGTCCGTCTACGCGAAGATGATGAAGACCGACCGGTCCAGCGTGGTCGAGGAGTGGCTCCGGGAGAAGCTCAGCTCCCTCACGATCTCCCTACGCAGCTCGAAGCCGGACGGCGAGGGCGAATCTGCAACGGCTGCGTAAGCCTTGCCGACGAAGGTTTATCGAACAGGTAAACCTTGATTTCACAGCCTCGACTCCTCCCCCGGCAGGGGAGGGGCGGGGTCGATACGCGGGGGAAGATCGGAGCGGCGGACGGCGACGTCCGTGCCCCCGCTCCCGCCCCTCCGTCGGGCCCGGGGCCGCATCCTGCGACCGGGCCGCTTTGTCCGTACTATGACGGCCGCGGGCGCCGGGCGCAACCCGGGACCGACCGGGCCCCGGCCGTCGCATCTCCGAACCGATCTCGCGCCTCCTCCCCGATTACTCGGGTAGGAGACCCCTCATTGGACGCACAAGCCATGAGCCGGGAAATCGCCCTCCAGTCGCTCACGACCCCGGCTCTCCAGCAGCACACCCAACTCGGCCCCGAGGACGTCGCCAGGGCGTTTCTCGAAGGGCGGAACGAGCACACCCGCAAGGCCTACGACCGGGACCTCCGCGACTTCGCGGAATTCCTCGGCGTCGGCTCCCCACGCATGGCGATCGCCGCCCTCATCTGCGCCGGGAAGGGCCAGGCCCACGCCATGGCCCTGTCGTTCCGCGCGCACCTGCTCGCCCGCGGATTGGCGCCGACGACGATCGGCCGGAGGCTGGCCGCGCTCCGGTCCGCGATCAAGCTGGCCGGGCAGATCGGCCAGGTCGACTGGGAGCTGTCGATCAGCTCCCCATCCGGCGAGGCCTACCGCGACACGTCGGGCCCCGGCGAGGCGGGATGGCGTTCCGTCCGCGACGCCGCCAAGGCCGACGCCGGCGACGGCTCCCCCACCAAGGTCCGGGACCTGGCGATCGTCCGGCTCCTGCACGACCAGGCCCTCAGGCGCGAGGAGGTCTGCCGCCTGGACCTCGCCGACGTCGACCTCGACGATCGAGACGTCCCCTCGCACGTCTGGATCCTCGGCAAGAAGCGGAGCCAGAAGGAACGCCTCTCCCTGGCCGCCCCGACGTCCGCCGCGCTCGCGGCCTGGATCGCCGAACGCGGCCCCCACCCGGGGCCGCTCTTCGTCCGCCTGGACCCCGGCGCCTCGGCCGAGCGGACCCAACGCATCACCGGCCGCTCGATCCACCGCCTGGTCGTGCAGCTCGGCGAGCGGGCCGGCCTGCGGAAGCAGCTCCGGCCCCACGGCCTCCGCCACCAGGCGATCACCGAGGCCCTCGACCGGACCGGCGGCGACGTCCGCAAGGTCCAGCGCTTCAGCCGGCACAAGGACCTGCGGACGCTCACCATCTACGACGACCGGCGCAGGGACGGGGCCGGCGAGGTCTCGCGGCTGATCGCCGACGACGAGTGATGCGACGTTATAACGTCCGACGCGCGTCCGAGTAGGTGCATCGGCTCGACCTGGCGTACACCTGCTTACTGTACATCGGCGATCGCGACGCCCTTTCATGGATGCACCGGGTAATCGGGGCGAGGGTCCGGAAAGACGCATTATGGGACCCTCCGCCGCCTGAAAATCCGTCCACCCGACCGAATTCGAATGTACCGATTTAAGCGACACCGGGAGAATAAACAGGAAGGTACGATCACGCAACCTGGGGGGACACCATGGCCGCCATCACCCGCGACGAGGAAGTCGCGTTGGCCCGACGCGTCAGGGCCGGAGATCGGGACGCGGAAGCCGAGTTGGTCCGGAAGCACCTCGACTGGGTGCGCTGCATCGCCGGGCGATTCCGAGGTCTGGGGGTCGATTACGAGGACCTGGTCCAGTGCGGCTCCATCGGGCTGCTCTTCGCGGTCCGCCGCTACGACCCCGATCGGGGGGCCCGGCTCACGTCCTATTCGCACGACTTCATCCTGGGCCGGATCACCAACGCCCTGAGCAAGGCCGCGCGGACCCGCCTGGAGCAGCTCTCGACGGGCTCTCTCGCCGCCATCCTCGCCCGGCCCGCGGCCGAGGAGGACGGGCCGAGCGCCGAGGCGTTGGGGTCGGCCTGCGAGCGGCACCTCGACCACACCGAACGCCAGGTGGTCATCCTGCGGCACGGCGACCTCCGCCAGCGGTCGTACCGCCAGGTCGCCGCGATCCTCGGGCGGAGCAAGCCCGACGTCGGGCGGATCTATCGGAGGGCGCTCGCCAAGCTCCGGCCCGTCCTCGCGAATCCGAGCGCCGCCTGAGCCGATCGGGGGGATGGGGGTCATTACTCTGTAGACCCGCCCGCCCCACCACGTCACATCTCGATCACTCCATGTCTTTCGGCCTCCGCCTCGAACTCCTCACCCCCCTCGGTCCGCTCACCCCGGATTCGAAGTGCCCCCACTCGGGGGCCTACCCTCCCTATCCCTTCGTGTGCGCCGTGTGCGACCGGAGCTGGGCGGACGGGCTGAGCCCCGTCCTCCGCCGCGACCCGGGCAAGGATCCCAAGCGGATCGGCAAGCCCGCGGCGACGGCGAAGCCGCCGGGGGACGGGCCGAGCCGGCGCGAGCGGAGGGCCCTCCAGAGGCAGCAATGCAGCAGCCCGACGAACCCCGGCCCCAAGCCGAACCCGCCCCGTCCGAGATCCGGCAAGAGATCCTCGGCCGCTACCGAGCCCTCTCGGCCCAGGCCCGGGAGCTGAACTGGACGGTCGAGTCCCTCCGGAAGATCATCCTCGCCCAGCACGCCCTGGGGCTGCCCGTCGAGCCGGGCCCCCTCGACCTCGACGTCGCCGAGACCGAGCAGCGCCGGATCACCAACGACGAGCTGGTGAGGCTCCTGGGCCTCGAAGTCGTCGAGGAGGTCCGGACGCAGATCAAGCCCACCGTCTCCAAGTCCCTGAAGGTCGTCGACCGCCCCGTGAAGCCGGCCGCGAAGTCGCGCCGGCGGAACGTCGCCTGACGCAAGCGCCCGGCGCTCGACCCGGGCCCGCATGCCGAACCCATGACGGGGGAGTCGCGGGCCCGGTCGAATCACTTCCCCCTCGGAGGAACCCTTGCAGCTCCCGAAGCTCAGAGCCCGCGTCCAGGCCTCCCCGCCGCCGATCGTCCTCCCGATGAACGCGGAGGAGATCAAGGTCCGCACGGCCGCCGCGCTGATGCCCCGCAAGCGTCGCCGAGACCACCTGAAGGCGCATGGCCTGAAGCCGATCGCCCCGCCGACCTACTCGACGCCGGCGGCCCCCATGTCGGCGCCCGAGCCCTGCGTCCTCTGCGGGGCCGCGGTCGAGGCCGGCCAGGGGGTCTGCCGCTACTGCGCGATGAAGCTCGACCGCAAGACGGTCTCGAAGACGGCCTACTTCGGCCGCAAGGCTCTGGGCCTGCCGTCGGCCGGTCAGCTCGCCGCCGCCCTCTAAGCCGACCCTAATTCAGACAACCCCCGCGAGAGGCCGGCGCCGCTCCTCGGAGCGTGCCGCCGGCGACGTGCCGGGCCGGCCGTCGGCTTCGGCGGTCGGCCCGGCCCGGCGAGAGCCATCATCACCAGGAGTCCCGATGCAGCTCAGTCGATCCGACCTCCGGGTCATCCTCGTCACGCGGCTCGGCGTCGCGCTGGCGGTCGCCGCGGCCCTGACGATGGGCTGCCGGCGGGGGCCGTCGACGCCCATCCCCCCGACGCCGGCGACGCCCGTCCTGGCCGCCGACGAGTCGCTGGTAACGATCGGCCGAGCATACTCGGCGGTCATGCTCGACTCCTACGCGGAGGCATTCCGGCGCGCCGCGGACCAGGTCGAGGCCGGCGACTCGCTCGTCGACGTGATCGCCCGGATCCGCCCCTACTCGGACGCCGCCCGGTCCCGATCCTTCGCCGCCATGGTCTCGCCTCGTTTCGGCGCCATCGTCCCGGACGGCACCCCCGACGCCCAGGTCGTCGCCGTGCAGCGGCGGGCGCTCGCCCGGGCCTTCCGCGAGTTCGCCCGAGGGGTCGGCCGTTGAGTTTCGGCGAGGGCCTCCGCTGGCTCATCGTCGACTTGGTTGTGATCGCCGTCGTGTTCTACCCCCTCGGCCTCATCCTGCTGGCCTTGGGCGATCTCATCATGGAGTGAGGTTCGATCATGGGTCCCGAGGCCTTCGCCCCCGCTCCCGGCTGGTTCGACGACGGCGGCCACTTCGCCACGGCCGACGAGTATCCGTTCTTCGGATCGGTCGCCCCTCGGCTCGTCGGCGACGAGCACGACGGCCGGCCGATCCTCCTGTACAAGGCCTTCCGGGACGTCCTGGGCGGCTACCCGAAGTACTTCGCCCAGGACGTCGGCGAGTGCGTCGGCGACGGCCACGGCCACGGCGTGGACCTCCTCCAGTGCGTGGAGATCGCCCTGGGCGAGCCCAGCGAGTATCGCGAGACGGACACCGTCTTCGTCTATGCGACGTCTCGCGAGGTCGCCGGCATCCTCGGCCGCGGCGACGGGTCGTATGGATCGGCGGCCGTGAAGGCCATGCAGACCATCGGCGTGGCCAGCGTCGAGATGGTCGGAGCCCCGGGACCCGACGGCGGGGCCCGGGCGACCGCCTGGGGCCGCTACGGGGCGCCCGCCGACGTGAAACGGGCCGCGGGGGCCTACAGGCTCGGCGGGGCCGCCAGGGTCACCACCTGGGCCGAGCTGGTCGCCGCGATGAGGAACGGCTATCCCGTGACGATCTGCTCCAACCAGGGGTTCGAGGACTCCTGGCGTCGGGTCAACCCTCGCGACGCCTGGGGCTTCTGCACGCCGGGCGGCACCTGGGGCCACTGCATGCTGATCGGCGGCGTTCGGTTCGACCGGCCGGGGGCGTGCATCCTCCAGTCCTGGGGCCCCGACGTCCCCTCCGGCCCGCTGGCCCTCGACCAGCCCTCCTACAGCTTCTGGGCCGACCGCTACGTCGTCGAGGCCATGCTCGCCCAGGGCGACTCGTGGGCCCTCCGCCAGGCCCCCGCGTTCGTCGAGCGCCGGCTCCCCGCCCACTGGTCCTACGCCTCGGCCGCATGAACCTCACCCGCCTCGTGGAAGTGAGTTTTGACTTCCACCGACCCATCGATCGAAGGGACTGCATGAAGATCGCCTCGCTCATCGCCTTCGCGGCCACGGCCGTCGCCTTCATCAAGAAACTCGCCCCCGTCCTGGCCGTCCTGGCCGTGCTCTGCGGCAAGCTCTCGGTCGGCGACTTCACCGGCCTCCCCGAGCTGCTCTCCGCCCTGGTCGCCGCCGCGGCGGCCGTCCACAGCGGGGCCAAGGTGGCCCAGCTCCGGGCGGCGATCGGCGTCCCCGCCGCGAAGGCCTGATGCTCCTCCGAACCTCGGACGGGCGGGTCTTCGAGCATCGCATCGAGATGGCCGTCGACCCGGCCTCCTTCAGCGGAGACGTCCGCCGTGCCGCCGTACAACTTCCTCTCCCCTCACATCCAAGCCCTGCTGGTTCCGAACCGGCCGGACTTCCCAATCAGCGAGTCAGAGCAGCCCACCTTGAACAAGACCACCATCACCAGCCGCCATCGTCCCGAACTGAACGCCGTAGAGCTGCGCCTCAAGATCGAGGACTACGTCAGCGGCCAGACGCGGATTCACGACTTCATGATCCCGGCCCGAGAGGTTCAGTCGCTGGTCGACAATCTCTGGGGTCAAGGCTTCAAGCCCTCGCAGGCCCCGAAGCCCGAGGACCCGTCGGCGATCGCCGAGAGGGACGAGCGGATCGAGAGGCTGGAGAAGCTTTTCGAGGAGGTTGAGGCGGCCAACGCGAAGCTCCGGGACGTCGTCGAAGTCCTGATGCCCTGACGATCGCCCGCTGAGAGCCCACCCGCGGAGACCAGCCGAGAGGCTGGAAGTCGGGCGACCCGGAGACGTCGAATCCACGGCGTCGGCATCGAGACCGGACACGGCGGGCGACCGCCGAAAAGATCAGAGCCGTCGGGTGTGATTGCTGCGGTTCCTCTGGATGCTCTCTCCCTCTCCACTCTCCCACCGGATCCCACCCCGCCCATGTCGAAGAAGTTCAGCCAGATCGCCGCCGTCGCCCTGGCGGCCGTCGCCGACGTCGCCGCCGCCAAGGCGTCCCTCCACAACGCCGAGGGCGTCGCCGCCGACGCCTCCGACGATGTCGTGAAGGCCCTGAAGAGCCAGAAGGGCCGGAAGGCCGCCCTGGTCAACCCCGACGGCTCCGTCTCCGTCTACACGGTCTCCGAGAGCTACTACTCGAACTGGCCGCCGTACTACCGCGTCGAGACGATCGCCGGCGACTTCGAGATCGCCGAGCCGGAGCCCACGCCGGCCCCAGAACTGGAGCCCACGCCCGAGCCGGAGCCGACTCCCGACCCCGATCCGGAGCCGGAGCTGGGGCCGACGCCCGACACCGAGACCAGTCCCGAGCCGGAGCCGACGCCCGACGTCGAGCCTGTCGACGAGACCATCGGCCCGGTCTCCTGACGCCCCGCGCAACCCCGCCCCGATAGCACCTCTCCGCCCGGACGCCGACCCGTGTTCCACCTGCCGACCCTCCCCCACGTCTCGCTTCCCACCGACACCTCTCCCTACCTCCTTTGCGGGTCGGCGTCCGGGGCCTCCTGTTCGATCGTCGCGACCGTCTATCAGATCCCCACCGGGACCTGGCTGGGGGCCTTGCTGGCCCTGGCCTCGCTGGCCGGGAACCTCTACATCGAGCGCCAGAAGGACCGCCGGAGGGCCGAGGCGGATCGGGCCCGAGTCGAGGCGGAACGAAGCCGGAAGGAATCCGAGGAGCAGACCCAGAAGGCCATCCGGGACCTGCAACAGGCGATCGTCGGCCTGATGGGCCGACAGGACCAGGAACCGCCGCGGCGGACGCTGAGAGGATGAAGACGACGGCCCGAGAGCGGAAGGTCGTCGTCCGGCTGGCCGCGGCCTGGAACGCCTTCCTGGAGCTTCAAGGGGCCGAGCCGGGACACCCCGACGACCTCGCGGAGTTCCGCCTGGGAATCCACCTCTGCCAGATGGTCGTGAGCCACAGGCTCGCCGCGAGAACCGACCCCGAGACCTGGTCCAGTGCCCCAGCGGATCCCCTATCACAGATCGACGCCGGACCTATCACAGTCGACCCGTCGTGATTACGACCGAACCCGTCGAGATCAGGATTCCAAGCAGTTCTACAACTCCTCCGCCTGGAAGAAGGTGCGGAAGGTCAAGCTCTCGCAATCGCCCCTGTGCGAGCTGTGCCTCCAGGCCAAGCCTCGCCGCCTCAACCCCGGCTCCCACGTCCACCACAAGGTCGAGCTTCGCGACGATCGTTCGCTGGGTCTGCTGCTGGACAACCTCCAGGTCCTCTGCCACGCCTGCCACAGCCGCCTCCACGCCTCGCGCTCCGGCCCCCCCAGGGGGGTGTGATTTCGCTAGGCCCGTGGGCCCGAAGACCGCAGCTGGAGCCTCGCGCGCGTCGTGACAAAATTGGTGATTCGCCTCTTCCCGACCCGAGCCATCCCCATCTATGAATTCCATCCTGAAGGCCCTTGAGGCCCTCGCCCTCATCGCCGTCGTCCTGTTCTCGCTGGTGGGCATCCTGTTCCTCGCCGGGACCTTGCTGCCCTTCGTGGTGATCCTGCTGGGCATCATGCACGTCGGCGAGTTGGCGTCCGAACGGCTCAAGACCCATGCGCGGCAGAAAGCCTAAGCCGACCGCCGTCAAGATCGCCGAGGGGACTCGGAAGGACCGGATCAACTTCGACGAGCCCCGGCTCCCCCCCGGCGACCTCGAACCGCCCGACTGCCTCGACGACGACTACGGCTATGGTCGCGAGCACTGGATGGAGCTGGCCCCGATGCTGTCGGCGGCCGGCCTCCTCACCGAGGGCGACCGCCACGGCCTGGCCCTCATGTGCCGCCTCTACGCCCGCTTCCGCCTCGACCCGCTCGACGACAAGGCGATCCGGTCCTACCAACGCCTCCTCACCGAGTTCGGCCTCACCCCCTCCTCCCGCTCCCGCATCAAGGCCCCTCCCAAGCCCGAGCAGGACAAGCTGAGCGAGTTCATCGCCGGCTTCCAGGCGACGGCCGTCCCATCCTGAACCATGCACATCCCGGCCAAATGGATCCGCAACGCCTCGGACACCCTGGCGGTGAAGCAGGGCTGCTACTTCGACGAACGCCCGGGACTGCTCCTGATCGCGTTCATCGAGAACTTCTGCATCCAGTCGAAGGGGGAGTGGGGGAACCAGCCCCTGAAGCTCCTGGACTGGCAGAAGGACTTCCTGATGCGATTGTTCGGCTGGCGAATGCCGGACGGTACCAGGCGTTTCAAGCGGTTCTACCTCGAAGTCGCCAAGAAGAACGGTAAGAGCACGCTGCTCTCGGCCCTGCTCATCGCCTTCGTCCTGCTCGACGGCGAAAAGGCCCCCGAGGTCTACGTCAACGCCGTCGACCGCCAGCAGGCGGGCATCATCTTCGACGAGGCGGCGAGGATGATCAAAGCCTCGCCCGAGCTGGCCAGCCGCTTCGACGTCATCGAGTACAAGAAGCGGATCACCCACCGCGACAGCAACGGGGTGATCGTCGCCAACTCCGCCGACGTCGCCTCGAAGGACGGCATCAACGCCTCGCACATCGTCTTCGACGAACTGCACCGCCAGAAGTCCCGCGACCTCTGGGACGTCATGCGCTACGCCAGCGCCTCGCGACGCCAGCCCATCTTCGGGTCGATCACCACCGCCGGCGAGTCCGCGGACGGCGTCTGGCACGAGCAGCGCGAGTACAGCGATCGCGTCAACGACGGCCGCGAGCCCGACATCCGCCACCTCGGCGTGGTCTACCGGGCCCTCCCCAACGACGACATCGACGATCCCGAGACCTGGCGGAAGGCCAACCCGTCGCTGGGGGTCACGATCCGCGAGGAGGACTTCCGGGCCGAGCTGGCCGAGGCCAAGCTCGTGCCGGCCCTGATGGCCAACTTCAAGCGGCTGCGGCTCAACATCATCTCCGCCGGCGACACCGCCTTCGTCGACCTGGAGCGCTGGGACCTCTGCAACGCCCACGTCGCCTTCGTCGCCGGCGAGCCCATCTACGCGGGCCTCGACCTCTCGACCGTCGACGACCTCTCGGCCCTGGTCTGGGGCCGGGGCCACGTCAACGAGGGCCTGGACGTCCGGGCGAAGTTCTGGCTCCCCGAGGCCGGCATCGAGCGGCTGGAGCGCGAGCACCAGCAGAAGTATCGCGAACTGGCCCTCGACAAGGTCATCAAGCTCACCCCGGGCGAGGTGATCGACTACGACTTCATCCGCTCGGAGATTCAGCAGCTCGCCAGGGATCACGAGCTGGTCAAGCTCTTCGTCGACCCGGCCAACGCCCTCGACCTGGTGCTGCGCCTGCGCGACGAGGACGGATTCCCCGTCGAGTTCCTCCGGCAAGGCTTCCTGTCGCTGAGCGCCCCCACCAAGGAGCTGCTCCGACTGATCCTCTCGCGCCGCATCCGGCACGACGGGAACCCCATCCTCCGGTCCCACGTCGGCAACGCCGTCGCCGAGCAGGACGCCGCCGGCAACATCAAGCTCTCGAAGCGGAAGAGCCGGCGGAAGATCGACGGCGCCGCCGCCCTGGTGAACATGATCGCCGCAGCCTCGGCCGGCTCGTCGGCCGACGCCACCTCCATCTACGACTCCGAGCGGATCCTCATCCTATGAACCCCTACGGCACCTACACCGCCGACGCCGGGGCCGCCCCCGAGCCCGAGCCCCGCTACATCCAGGGCGAGGAGATGTTCTACGCCCCGACGGCCGACACCGCCGGCATGGTCGTGAACGAGCGGACGGCGATCACCTTCCCCGCGCTCCTGGCGGTCCTGAACGTGATCGCCCCCGACATGGCGATGCTGCCGTGCCGGGTCTATCAACAGGAAGCCGACGGCGGCCGTCGGCTCGCCCGGGACCACTCGGTCGACGACCTGCTCAACGTCAGCCCCGACGGCGAGACGACGGCCGTCAGCTGGCGGGAGGCCCTCATGGGGCACGCCCTGATCACCGGCAGCGGGTTCGCGGAGATCGTCCTCCGGGGGTCTCGGCCGGCATCCCTCCACCTCCTCGACCCGTTCACGACCCGGCCGGTCCGCGACGCGAAGCGACGGCTCTGGTACGAGATCGAGGGGGGCAAGTCCCTCCCCGCCGCGAAGGTCTTCCACCTCGCCGGCCTCGGCGACGACGGGATCTCGGGCTGGAGCTTCGTCCAGCTCATCAAGCGGGCGATCGGCGTCGGCCTCGCCGAGGAGGCCTACCAGGGCGATTTCTTCAGCAACGGTTCGGACCCCGGCGGCGTGATCGAGATGGCCGGGTCCATCAAGGACCGGGCCAAGAGGAGGCAATTCCTCCAGGACTGGGCCGATCGCCACGGCGGCTACGGCAGGCGTCACAAGACGGCCCTGCTCGAAGAGGGCGCCACCTACAAGCAGATCGGCGTCGACCCCGACAAGGCCCAGCTCCTCGACGCGCGGAAGTACCAGGTCCTCGAAGTCGCCCGGCCCTACCGCGTCCCGCCCAACAAGGTCGGCGACTACTCCCAGGCCCACCTGGCGAATCTGGAGGCCAGCAATCAGGACTACCTCAACACGGCCCTGATGCAGTGGATCGTCCGGTTCGAACAGCAGGCCGCGCTGAAGCTCTTCAGCGCGGCCGAGCGCAAGGCCGGCTATTACGTCGAGCACACGGTCGAGGCCCTCCTCAGGGGCAACCTCCTCGCCCGCTACCAGGCCTACGAGGTCGCCATCCGCAACGGCTGGATGAACCGGGACGAGGTCCGCCGGAAGGAGAACATGGCCCCGATCGGCAAGGCCAAGGGCGGCGACAAGTACACCTGCCAGCTCAACCTCACCACGCTCGAACGACTCGGCGAAGAACCGGCCGAGAAGCCCGTCCAGAAGTCCCTCCCGTTCGCCGCCGACGCCGACGGCCCCCCGCCCGAAGCCCCTCCCACGCCCGAGGCCCCGCCCGATGGCGAATCCCAAGCCTGACACCCGCTCCCTCCCTGCGGCCGAGCTGCGCGTCGACCAGGTCGACGGCAAGCGTCGAATCGTCGGCTACGCGGCCGTCTTCAACTCGCCCTCCGAGGACCTCGGCGGATTCCGGGAGATCATCCGGCCGGGGGCCTTCGCCTCGGCCCTCGCCGGGGCGGACGTCCGCCTGGTGGTCAATCACGACCCCTCGCTCATCCTCGGCCGCACCCGCAACGGGACGCTGAAGCTGGTCGAGGACTCCCGCGGCCTGCGCTACGAGGCCGACCCGCCCGACACCCAGATGGCCCGCGACTACCTCGTCTCGATCGAGCGAGGGGATCTCTCGGAGTCGTCCTTCCGGTTCTACATGTTCGACGACCCCAACCGGGGCCAGTCTTGGCGATCGGAACCGACGGGCGTGATCCGGGAGATCACCGAGTTCGCCCGCATCGACGACGTCAGCATCGTCGCCTACGCCGCCTACCGCGCGACCGAGGTCTCGGTCCGCTCCCTCGACCAGGCCCGCCTCGCGCTCGCCAAGCCCGACCCCTGGATCGCCCAGGCCGACGTCGAGCTGCTCTTCGCCGAGGCCGACTGAGCCCCGCCTCGCCTCACGCCCCCCTCACATCCCCGTCCAACCAGGACACCGCCACCGATGAAGACCGCGAAGACCGCCGTGCAGCTCCGCGAGGAGCGAGCGGGCCTGATCGCCCAGGCCCGGACCAAGTGGGACGAAGCCCAGAAGCGCGACGGCGGCCCGACCGCCGAAGACCGCGCCGAGGTCAAGCGGCAGATGGACGCCGCCCAGGCGCTGAAGGACCAGTACGAGACGATGGAGAGCCTCGACGCCGCCGAGGCCGACCTGGAAACGGCCGAGGGCCGCGTCTCCTCCCCGATCGGCTCCGAGGGCCGCACCGCCGGCGGTGCGTCGGCCAAGCCCGAGCAGCGCACCATCCAGCAGTACCGCGAATCGCCCGAATATCGCTCCGTCTTCTCGGAGTGGCTCGCGACCGGCCAGGTGCCCTACGGCAAGGTCCCCCGCGAGTTCCGCGACACCATCCTCGGCACGGACGGCAAGGGCGGCTACCTCGTCACCCCGACGCAGCTCGCCGGCGAGATCGTGAAGGCGATCGACGACTCGGTCTTCGTCCGCGGCCTGGCCCGCATCCAGAAGATGGGCAGCGCGAAGAGCTTCGGCGCGCCCCGGCTGACGTCCCGCATGGCCGACGCCGACTGGACGACCGAAGTCCAGGGCGTCACCGAGGACACCACCATGGCGGTGGACCGTCGGGACCTGAAACCCTACCTCATGTCGAAGCTGGCGAAGGTCTCGATCGAGGCCTCCGACCGCGACTCCAACTTCGAGACGCTCATCCAGGACGAGCTGTCCTACAAGTTCGGCATCACGGAGGAGAAGGCCTACCTGACCGGCAACGGCACGGGCAAGCCGCTCGGCATCTTCACGGCGTCCGCCAACGGCGTCCCGACGGCCCGCGACGTCACGGGCACCAACACGACGACGGCGATCGGGGCCGACACGCTCATCGCCATGAAGTACAGCCTCAAGGCGGGATATCGCAGCGATCCCACCTGCCGCTGGGTCTGGAGCCGAGCCGCGATCGAGTCGATCATGAAGCTCAAGGACTCGCAGAACCAGTACCTCTGGCAGCCGTCCATCCAGGCCGGGCAGCCCGACCGGATCCTCGGGATCCCGGTCGCCGAGAGCGAGTTCGCCCCGTCGACCTTCACCACCGGCCTCTACGTCGGTGCGATCGGCTGCTTCCGCTACTACTGGATCGTCGAGGTGAAGGACCTCCGCATCCAGCGGCTGGTCGAGCGCTACGCGGACACCAACGAGGTCGGCTTCATCGGCCGTCGCTGGGTCGACGGGGCGCCGATCCTGGCCGAGGCCTTCAGCCGCTGCAAGCTGGCCTGATCCCCGGACCGCCCGGGGAGGCTCGATGCTCCCCGGGTCGTCTCCCCAGACCGGAGCGACCCCTTGAAGATCCGCATGCTCACCATCCTGGCCGGGCCCCGCGGCTGCATCGACGCCGGGGCGGCGGCCGACGTCCCCCAGGACATGGCCCTCGACCTGGTCCTCGGCGGCTATGCCGAGGCTCTGGAGCCGTTCCCTGAACCGGAGCCGACTCCCGAGCCCGATCCGCCATCGCCGGCCGAGGTCGAACCGGAGCCCACCCCCGAGCCGGCCCCCGCCGTCGAGGCGATCCCGGAACCCGAGCCGACCGCCGCCGTCGAGCCCCAGCCCTCGAAGAAGAAGGCGAAGTAAGTGCCCCGCCAGCTCGTCGCCCCGCCGGCCTCCGAGCCGCTCACGCTCGCCGAGGCGAAGGATCACCTCCGGGTCGACCACGACCTGGAGGACGCGGCGATCCTGCGCCTGATCCGCTCGGCCCGCGAGGCGGCCGAGGAGGCGACGTCGCGGACGCTCCTGCCGACGACGTGGCGGCTGAAGCTGGAGCGCTGGCCCGCCCCCGAGCTGGTCGACGGCCGCTGGATCCGTGAGATCCGGATCGAGGACTGCCTCCTGTCGGTCGGCTCGATCTCCTACCGCGACGTTGCCGGCGTGCTCCAGGTCCTCGACCCGTCGGCCTACCAGGTCGACGAGGGCCCTCCGGCTCGCATCCGGCCGGCCTACGGGGCGAGCTGGCCGACGGCCCGCCCCGGCCTGGGGGCCGTCGAGGTCGTCTACACCGCCGGCTACGCCTCGGCCGACCTGGTCCCCGCCTCGCTGATGGACTGGATGCTCCTGCACGTCGGCACCCATTACGAGAACCGCGAGGGCGTCGTCCCCGGCGTCTCCGTCGCCGAGCTGCCCGACCTCGACGGCCTCCTCGCTTCCGCCCAATGGGGGGGGTATCCGTGAGGGCCGGCCTCCTCCGCGAGCGCGTCGAGGTCCAGCGCCTCGTGACCACGCGCGACACCTTCGGTGGATCGGACCAGTCCTGGGAGGTCGCGGCCGTCCTCTGGGGCGGCGTCCGCCCGGACCGGGGCGACGAGTCGCTCGACGACTCCCGGCAGTCCGCCTCGCTCTCCTACGTCGTCACCCTCCGCCACCAGGGCCCGTCGCCGGCCTTCGCCCCCGGGATGCGACTCCGCCTCCTCTCCGACGGTCGCATCCTCAACATCGCCTCCGTCGTCGACGTCGACCGCCGCCGCTCGCGGGTCGAACTCCGCTGCACCGAACGGCCCGTCAAGAGCTGACCATGCCCTACGCAACCGCCGACAACGCGCTCGCCCGATGCCTGGGCCCGGTCGCCTCCGGCTCCCTCGCCGTCACCGCCGGCCGCGGGGCCCGCTTCGGCGCGGCCGGGCCCACCGCCGACGCCCCGCTCGCCCTCGGCGTGTGGCGATCCGCCTCGCCCCAGCCCATCGACTCCTTGACGCCCGACGGCACGGAGCAGCTCGTCGGGGCCGTCCTCGTCCCGGCCGTCTCGGGCGACTCGCTGAGCGTCTCCGGGGCCGTCCCCGGCTACGCCCTGCCGACCGTCCAGGCCGGCGACTGGATCGCGGACGCCCCGCTCGCGGTCCACCTCCGGACCCTCTGGGTCGCCATGGCCGACCGCCCCACGTCCGCCGCCGTCGGCGGGCTGATCGCCGCCGCCGTCGCGGGCCTGGTCGACGCGGACGATCTCGACGACGCGCTCGCCCCGTATGCGACCACGTCGAGCCTGACGTCCACGCTCGCCTCCTACGCCACGACGGCGTCCCTCGCCTCCTACGTCACGACGTCGAGCCTGACGTCCACGCTCGCCTCCTACGCCACGACGGCGTCGTTGACGGGGAAGCAGGACGTCCTCACGAACGGATCCGTCGCGCTCGCCCGGCTGGCGAACGCCGGCGGGGCGAGCGTCGTCGGGGCCGGGGCGGCCGGGGCCCATGCGGACCTGACGCTCGGCCCCACGCTCGCGATCGCGTCCGGACAGATCCGGGCCCTTCGCTCCAACACCTATGGCTGGGGGTTGCCGACCTCGGCCGCGGGGGCCTCCGGCGACGCCGATCGGCCCGTCTACGCGCCCTACGACTGCGTCGTCGCGTCGATGCGGATCTGGGCGACCGCCAACCCCACCGGCACGGCGACGGGCAACGTCAAGGCGGGCGCGACCGGCCTGGCCTCAACCGCCCCGTCGCTCGCCCCGGCCGCCCTGGGCCCGGTCTCGGCCTCGGGCGGGTGGACGGCGGGGACGATCCCGGCCGGGACGCCCCTGCTGGGCACCTTCGGGACCGTCCCCGCCGACTCGCGAGGGCTGACGATCGAGCTGACCATCCGGGAGGCTCCCTGACGTGGCGACCGCGACCATCCTCTCCGTCGCCACGAAGCCGGCGAGCGACCCGACCGGGGGGGCGTGGCCCGACTCGGGGAGCCTCGGCTACTGGTACAAGACGCAGGCGTCGCTCGCCGCCGTGGGCGCCGACGCCTCGCTCCCGGCGGCCGTGACGTCGTGCGCCTGGGCGCTCCCCGCCAACATCGGCATCCGCGACGAGACCGCGTCGGGCCTGGCGACCATGCTGCGGCCCGCCGCGCTCGGCGGCGGGCGGCTCGTCTACACCTGGGGCGACCTCCTCAGCGGCGGCGCCAGGATCAACCTGACGACCACGTCCCCCGCCCTGATCTCGCTCCATTGCTACTCGCAGGCCGTCGCCCCGCCGCAGCTGTCGATCCTGGACGCGGCGACGTCCGCCGTCCTGGACTCCGTGAGCCTGCCGACGACCGCCTACCCGCCGTCCACCTGGTATCGGGCCGTGGTCGACGGGGCCGTCGCGATCCGCTTCGACAGCCAGGCGTGGCGCGTCAGCGGCCTGATCTTCACCCCGACCGCGGCCCCCGCCCGGCTCCTCTGCCTGGAGTCGGGCGTCCCCGGCCTCTACTTCGGATGATAAGGACTCGGCCATGCCCGTCGTCGGCAACAAGGTGGTCAACCCCCAGGCCAGGGAGCTGGGCGAGCAGGACGGGGCCGCGTGGGCGCCCGTCCTCAAGAGGGCCGACTTCCGCAACCTGCAATCGGGGGACGTGAGCCTCGCCTTCGATTCGCACTCTTACTGCACCCCCCAGGCGTACGCGGCCGGCGTGAGCGACCCCATCGTCGCGGAGCACTCGCTGGAGCCCTGGGAGGTCAGAAACATCATGCGGGAGGACCCCGACGCGGTCCTCGGGATGTTCGGGCTGATGGACAAGGCCCTCCGGCGCAAGGTCGGCGGGACGATCGTCGCCGCCACGCTCCCGGGCTGGATGTACGAGCCCATGGAGTCGGCCCCCGCCCCCGTCGTCGACCCCGACCCGCAACCGGAGTCCTGACCCGTGTTCGGCTCGCTCCGCCCCTACGGCACGCTCGCCCCGTGGGGCTCGCTGGGGGCCGTCGTCAGTTCGCCGGTCGACCTCGGCCCGGAGACCTTCGAGGAGGCCCTCTATCTCCGGCTCTCATCGACGGCGGCCCTGACGGCGATCGTCGGCGACCGCATCCACCACGGGCACATCCCCCAGGGCTGGGACCTGCCGGCCGTCTCCTTCGAACTCCCCGGCCGGCCCTACGGCCATCACCTCCGCGGCTCCGACGGGACCAGCTCGCCGCGCGTGCGGATCTCCGCCTGGGCGGCCTCCAGGCCCCAGGCCGTGGCGATGGCCCGAGCCGTCCGCGACCGCTTCCAGGGCTTCCGCGGGCGGATCGGCCGGGTCGAGGTCATGGCCTCCATCCTCCTCGACGAGCTGGACCTCTCCTCGCCCCCGAAGGACGAGTCCGACACCTGGACCTGCCGCATCCTGATGGATTACCGCATCCGGCACCGCGTCCCGCTCCCGACCCTCCTCGCCTCCTGACCCTCTCTCGGCCCCCTCCCTCGATCCACACGTCCCCCGGGATCCCACTCCCATGCCCGCAACCTGCCGCTCCGCCTTCGACACCATCCTGTCGGTCGACAAGACCGGCGGGACCACGACCTACACCGAGATCAGCCTGGTCCTCAACATCGACGGCCCCTCGCGTGAGGTCGGCTCCGTCGAGACCACCCACCTCCGGTCCCCGCGCAAGACCTACCGCCCCGGCCTCCCCGACGGCGGCGAGATGTCCTTCGAGATCGAGTACGACCCGGCCGACGCCGAGCACATCTTCCTCGCCGGGCTGGCCGACGAGCCGGAGGTCCTGAGCTGGCGCATCACCTACCCGCTCACGCCGGCGAAGCACCACACCTTCCAGGGCTTCCTCACCGCCTTCGAGCCTTCCGCCGGCGGCCCCGAGGAGAACCTCACCGCGAGCGTCACGGTGAAGGTCACCGGCGCCGTCGTCGAGACCACCGCCTCCTGACCTCCCCGGGCCGACGCCGGCCCCGTCCCCGACTCCATCCTCCACCGCACTCCCCAGGCCCACCCATGTCGAAGCTCCTCTCCCGCGAAGACTTCCTCTCCGCCCCCCCGACGATCGAGAAGGTCGAGGTCCCGGCCCTCGGCGGCCACTGCTTCATCCGGGGCATGACCGCCGGCGACCGCGACCGCTTCGAGGCGGCCCACGTCGACGCCGACCAGGCCGACTACCGCGCCCGCATCGCCGCCTTCTCCATCTGCGACGAGGCCGGCGTCCTCCTCTTCAAGCCCGACGACGTCGCCGCGCTGGCCGAGCAGTTCGGGGCCGCCCTGGAGCCGATCGCCCTGGCGGCCAACAGGCTCAACAAGCCGACCGAGGGCGCCATCGAGGATCTGGAAAAAAACTCCTGAACCGGCCCGCGCGCCGGTTCCTGTTCCGCCTCGCGCTCCAGCTCGGCATGACCGTCGAGCGCCTGGGGCGCGAGATGTCCTCGGCCGAGCTGTCCGAGTGGCTCGCCTTCAACCGGATCGAGCCGCTGCCGGACCCCTACTGGTGCTCCGCCCAGCAGAGCTACGTCGCGGCCACCCTCTGGGGCGGCGGCCGTCGCCACAAGTTCGAGGACTTCCTCCCCCTCACCCCGGGCCGCAAGCGGCGGATGACGCCCGAGCAGATGCTCGCCAAGGTCCGCGCTTCGGCCAAGATCCGCCCCCGGAATCCCGAGGCCCCCGATGAAGCTGATCGTGAGGAACGCGTCCCGGGACCCCGACGCCCCCGACCTTCGGGTGTACGCCGAAGACGGGGATGAGATCGAGGACGTCCAGTTCGTCTCCCTCTCCAGGGACGCCGGCGAGGTCGGCCTGGCCCGGGCCGAGATGGCCTGGTTCATCGAGTTCGACGCCGGCGACCCCTCGGCCGTGGACGCCCCTGATGCCGCGCAAGGCGGGTAAGGGCCGGACCGTCGCCGTCCTCGGCCTCGGCAAGGTCGACAGACGCCTGAAGCGGCTCGCCCCGGACCTCCAGGCCCGGTACGCCGCGCAGGCGATGGAGGCCGGCATGTCGCTGGTCCTCCAGGCCGCCAAGGCCAACGCCCCCGTCGACACGGGCGAGCTGCGGGACGCGATCCACATGGAGACGCATTCCGACGGCTCCCGCGTGTCCGTCGAGGTCAAGGTCGGCGAGGGCGACTTCCTGGGCGACCAGTACTACGCCGCCATGGTCGAGTACGGCACCTACAAGATGGCCGCCCACCCCTACATGCTCCCCGCCTACGAAGACCAGGGCCCCAGGGCCCGGGCGCTCACGCTCCGCATCCTCCTCGCCGGCCTCCGCCGGCTGGCCAACCGAGGCTGACTTCATGCCCGTCGGCGACCTGGTCGTCAGGTGCAGGGGCGACTTCGCCCCGCTGAATCGAAGCCTCGTCGCTTCGTCCAAGGCCCTCGATTCGTGGGCGGGATCGGTCTCCACGGCCGTCGATTCGGCCTTCTCGCGCCTGGCGAAGGACGCGAAGGCCGCCCCGATGAAGGCCCTGACGGGGAGCATCCAGAAGCTCGACAAGGTCAAGTCGGTGGCGCGTACGGCGCTCGCCTTCGGAGACGTGGGACGGGCGGCGGGCTGGGCGGCCGTCGGGGCCGGGCGGTTGCGGCTGGCGTTCATGTCCTCCGGCGAGAAGGCCGACGCCCTCCGATCGAAGTTGGATAAGGCGGGCTCCGCCCTGAAGGCGGTCGGGGCCGTAAGCCGCAAAGCCCGCTTCGGCCTCATGCTCGCCGACTTGACTCTCTTCGGCGCCAAGCTCGGGGCCCTTGCGGGCGGCGCGGTCGGCCGGCTTGCGAAGGAGATGCTCGGCGTCTTCGTCGGTGGGGTCCGCATGGGCTTCGGCCTGGTCCGGGCTACGGTCTCTCTCGTCGGCATGGGCTCCGCGGCGGTGAAGGCGGTCAAGGCCCTCGGATTCTCGGCGGTCGAGTTCGGGAAGGCCGGCCTGGCAGCCTCCCGTTTCGTTCTGACCCTGGGCCGATCGACCGCGGCCCTGGGCGATTTCGCGAAGGCGTCCATCCGGGGCGTCGTCGGCTTGTGGTCGGCGATCCAATACGGAGCGTACGCGCTCTCCTGGATTCCCGGGATCGTGGGAGGTTTGAAGAGCGTCGTCGGCGGGGCGATGGGGGCGGCCCGCAGCCTGGTGGGCGTCGGCAAATCCCTCCTGGCCATCGGCTGGAACGTCGCGACGTCCGCCGCCTCGGCCTTCCGCGCGACCCTCGGGGGGATCGTCTCGACGGCCGGGTCGGTCGCCGGAGCCCTGGCCAAGATCGGCCCGCTCGCCGGCGTCGTCGGCGTCGCCCTGGGCGTCAAGGCGGCGGGGATGGCGGCGCACCTGAACGAGACGATCAGCAAGACGGAGCAGGTCTTCGGGAAGTCGGCCGACGGCGTCGTCGCCCAGGCGGAGCGGATGAACGTCGCGTTCGGGACGGCGCGGAAGGAGTACCTCGACGGGGCCTCCGCCCTGGGCGGGCAGCTCCAGGGCGTTGGGTATGCGGAGAAGGACGCCGCCGCGCTCTCGATGCAGCTCACGAACCTCGCCGCCGACGCCGCCGCCTTCCGCGACGTGGGCTTCGACGAGAGCCTCCGGAAGATCCAGGCGGGCCTCTCCGGCGAGGCCGAGCCGCTGAAGGCCTGGGGCATCCTGATCGACGAATCCACGGTGAAGCTCCAGGCCCAGAAGATGGGCCTGGTGAAGGCCGGCGAGGAGATGGGCAATGCGGCCAAGTATCAGGCCCGGCTCGCCATCATCACCCAGGGCCTCGCGAAGGACTCCGGGGCGCTGGCCCGGGAGGCGAAGTCGCCGGCGAACCAGATGGCCGAGTTCTGGGGCCGGCTCCAGACCCTCGGCGAGACCGTCGGCGCGTCCTTCGCCCCCGCGTTCGGCTCCGCCCTGGAGGTCGTGAACCAGGGGATCGCGACCCTCACCGCAAATTGGGGTGCGATCTCCGAGGCCGTCGGGGGCTTCATCTCCGGCGTCGGCTCCACGCTCCTCTCCTGGGCCGGCTCCGTCGCCGACTTCTTCGAGCTGGGCGGCGGCAAGATCGACTACTGGCGGCTCGCCCTGGGGACGCTGGCCGACGGCTGGCAGGTGATGGGGGTCGCGTTCCAGGCGGTCAAGACGGCCGTCCTGGGCGGCATGACGGCGATCTTCAAGGGCCTCTCCTACATCGCCCAGGGCTTCGATTGGGTGTACCAGAAGGTCACCGGCAAGGCCTCCGACACCGCCTCCTACCTCTCCCGCATCGGCGACAAGCTCGGGGAGGCCTCCAAGGGCTCCGCCCAGCAACTCGCCGACGCCTGGGCCAAGCCCTGGGCCCACGCCACCGACGCCCCCGACAAGCTCGGGGACGCCCTCATCGGGGTCAAGGACAAGGTCCTCGGCGCGTACGACGCCGCCGGGGCCCAGATCGCCCGGATGCGCGAGGAGATGTCCAAGCCCCTCGCCGCCTCGGTCTCGGCCCCCGTCTCCGAGGACCCGGCGAAGAAGGACAAGAAGGCGAAGAAGCAGGACCCATTCGCCGGCGCCATGAAGCTCGGCTCGGCCGAGGCGGCCAGCGTCCTCCTCAAGTCCCGATTCGGCTCGGGCAAGGACGCCGTGGCCGAAAGCTCGAAGCAGACGGCCGAGAACACCAAGGTCCAGATCGACGTCCTCGGGCGGATCGAGTCGGCGCTCAAGGCGGCCGTCGCCCCGTCCCCCACCTACGCGATGTGACCCATGCCCATCGACCCCGAAGACCTCCCCGAGGGCATCGTCGAGATCGTCGACGTGAAGTCCAAGGGGGGCTGGTCGCTCGACGGCGGCCGGACCTACTCGATCGAGCTCCAGGTCCAGACCGACGACCTCGACGTCGGCCCCAAGGCCGTCATCGACGCGCTGCACCTCTGGGAGGCCAACACCTACCGCTGGCCGTTCGTCGAGGCCGCGAAGGAGTCCGACCCCCGGTCGTTCCTGCAATCCGTCGAGGCCGACGAGGTCGGCCTCGGCCAGGACGGCGCGGTGTGGAAGGTCACCCTTGCGTTCGCGCCCCGGGACCCGTCGAAGGACGATCGCGGGCCGATCGACGAGGACGGGTCCCGCGACCCCTTCGCGGCCCGGCCGACGGTCTCCGCCCACTCCGAGTCCGAGGAGGTGGCCGTCACCCACGATCGAGACGGCGAGCCCATCCTCAACTCCGCCGGCGACCCCTTCGACCCGCCCCTGGCGATCTCCAAGCCTTGCCTCGTGATCGAGGTGTCGCGCATGGAGCGGTACTTCCTCCTGGACCGCGTCGAGGACCTCGAATCCCACGTCAACGACGCCGAGTGGATGGGATGGCCGGCCGGCTCCGTCCTCTGCAAGTCCATCAAGCCCCGCCAGGTCTGGCTGGAGGACGTGAACGGCTACGGCTGGGAGGTCGAATACGAGTTCGCCTTCAAACGCCCCCTCATCGCGGACGACGGCGGCGACGACGTGACGGTCTACCCCGGCTGGGCCGTCCAGGTCCTCGACTGCGGGATGCGTCAGAAGGTCTCGGGCGCCTGGAAGGACATCCAGGTCGACAACAAGCCCGTCTCCACGCCGGTCCCCCTGAAGTCCGACGGCACCGTCGCCTCGCCGACCGACGACCCCCACTACCTCACGTTCAACCTCTACCCGCCGGCCGATTTCTCCGTCCTCGACTTCCCGGCCGACCTCTTCAGCGCCGGCACCCCGGAGACCCCCTGATGCCCACGAAAGAGCGCGGCGTCCTGATCGGCGAGCGCACGGCCGTCCGCATGGCCCGGGCCACGCAGGCCGTCGAGGCCTCCGCCATCCGCAACCAGCGCGGTCGGGTCCCCGCCGCCGTCTACAACCCCGGCGTCCAGCGGGCCCGCGTGACGACGGCCATCCCGACCGGGACCGAGGCGTCCCCCAGCTCGACGGGCAAGGTCCGGCTCAAGGTCCGCGACGCGGCCGGGGCGTGGGGCGACGGCGAGGAGGTCCAGGTCTACAACGACTTCACCATGCCGGCGTCCCTGCCCGTCGGCCGCATGGTCCGCGTCGCGTGGATCGCCGGCCAGTGGTGGCTGGTCTCGGGGAGTTGCTCCTGATGCTATTCGACCCCGGTTGTGCGAATTGCGGCTGCCCGACCGCCGGCCCGACCCAGACGATCCGGGTGCGCTCCTGCACCGGGATCCCGCCCGCGGGGACGGTCGTCGAGATCTACACCAACTCCACGCGGTCGGTGCTCGTCCAGGCCGGCGTCACGGACGCGGCCGGGGAGTACAGGTTCCCGTCGTTTTCGGGCAACCGCTACGCATGGGTGCCGTCGCCTCACGCCCGCCTCGCCGGCACTGGGGCCATCGTCTTCGGCAACCTCTTCAGCTTCAGCGACGCCGTCGCGACGGTGACCCTCGCCCCGGCGTCCGGCTACGCCTGCTTCGGCGGCCCCAATTGCTGGCTCCCGGTCCCCACGACGCTCCACGCCACGGTGGACCTGATCGGGGCCGTCACGGCGACTTATATCGGCACCGGTTGGCAGGCGGACTGGACCCCGTGGCATTACCCCGGCTGTGGCCTCGAAATCGCGGGGTGCGCCCCCGGCGACGACCTCGCCCCCGTCCGCCTCCTGTTCGGCCCCCTGGCGCTCACCTGGACCTTCAAAGGGTCTTCCAACGGCTGTCCGCCCACGGAGGGGCCGACTCCCTACAGCACCCTGCCGTTCAACCCCGTGTCCATTTCGTGCCCCCCGGCGTTCAGCGTCGTCTATCGATTCACGCCCGTCGTCAGCCCCAACCTGGGCTACGCGACGAGCTGCGGCTCCGACCTCTATGCGACGTTGACCGAATGACCGACGACGTCGCATCAGCCCTGGCGCGCAACGCCCGCCTGGCCTGGCTCGCCAGCGACGCCAACCCCGACGTCGCCCAGCGGGATGCCTATCGCGTCCTGGTCCGCCGCATCGCCGGGCCGGCCGCGGCCTACCCGTCGATCGCGACGCAGGCCCGCGGCCTGGCCGGCTCTCTGGCGAGCTGGTTCCGGGCCGGCTGCCCGATCACCCCCTCGGCCGAGCGGGCGCGACGGCGGGCGATCTGCACCGGCTGCCCGGAGTTCGACGCGCAGGCCCGGCGCTGTCGAGTCTGCGGGTGCTTCGGGGCCGCCAAGCCCTGGCTGGGGACTGCGACGTGCCCGCGCGGGCGGTGGGACCCTACTTCCGAGGAGACATCATGAGCATCGCCTACGCCCCCCGATTGATACCCTACGTCAGCGAACCCCAGCTCGGCGCGGCGTTCCGCCGGCGGTCCTGCCGGCCGGACGGCTCGCTCGGCGATTCCCAGTGGTGGGACCACGAGCGGGGCGGCTGGGACAACGCCTGGGATCCGGCCCGACACCTCGCGTCGCTCCCTCGCGACGCCGATCGGCCGGCCCGCCAGTACCTCGCCACGCCCGTCGACGTCGCCGACGACCCGGCGACCATCGCCGACGTCTTCGCGATCGCCTCCGATCGCTCCATCCTCTCGGACGTCGACGCGATGCCCGGGAACCAGGTCTACAACCTGACCCGCGGCTGGAGCAGCAAGCCCTATTGACCCGCGCGCGGCTCGCGGCATAATCCGCGCATCGCCGGTGACTCTCGGGGCCACGAGCCTCCCCCCGGATGGGAGGGAGGCCCGCCCTCGGCGGGGCCGATCCCGAGAGCTTGAGGGCCCCGATCGCCGTCAGGGGCCGCCGGCGCATGGACGAGGCCGCCGCCACTTCTCGCGAAGTGGCGGCGGCCTCTCGTCATTTCGAAGTCTCGACGCCCGGGGCTACCTCCCCTCCGCCTCGGCGAAGGCCCCGGCCGGGTCGTCGGGGTCGATCTCCGTCACGACCACGCGGCCGGTCCGCCCCTGGATCGAGAGGAGCCGGGCCGCGCCGTCCAGGCGGGGCGAATCCTGCACGTCGGAGCGGTCGGCGATCCAGAGGTGGATCCAGTCGCCCCGGAGCCCCAGCGCCGCCGGGGAGCTGGCGACGATCGCCGGCCGGACCCGGCCGTCGGGCTCGACGATCAGCTCGACGGCCCCGGTCCACGGGTCGACCATCGCCCTCGACCTGGGCGGCGAGTCGAGGCCCCACCCCGTCAGGTCGACCACGGCCGCCCCCAGCTCGACCGACGGCCCGGCCGAGGGGACCGGCCGGCGGAAGAGGATGTAGGGCTCCGCCGTCAGGCCGGCCCGATGGGCGGGCGCCCACTCCTCGACCTCGGCCCACTCCGCCGGCGAGTCGATGGCGCCGTCCCCGTCCTCGTCGATCCCGTTGAAGCCCGGGTCGGCCCGGCCGTCGCCGTCGTCGTCCCGGCCGTTGACGAGCCAGAGGTATTCCCTCGGGCCCCGGCCGTCGCCGCGGTCGAGGTCCGGCCCCGCCGGCCCGTAATTGACGCATCGCTCGACGTTGCCGCCGGCCGGCCCGACGACCTCGGGCCCGACCACCCAGTAGTCGGCCTGGCTCCCCCCGATCCGGATCCGGTCGCCGACGCGGACGTTCCAGGCCCAGGACGTGCCGGCGACCAGGAGGCCGTCGCGGTCCACGCGGGACTGTTCGAGCATGAGGACGGCGGCCGGCTTCGCGAAGCCGCCGGGGAGCGGCCCGACGTCGATGGTCGCGAGGCCCTCCGAGTAGCCCGGGCCGGCCTCCATCGGGACGGCCCGGCCGGCGGCTAGGGCCTTCGCCGGGTCGATCCGCCCGTCCGGCCCCCGCGAGAGGGCCCAGGATGCGTCGGGGACGATCCGCAGCCCCTTGGGCGAGCGATCCCTCGCCGCCGCCTCCCGGGCCCCCACGATCGCCGCCTGGAGGCCCTCCGCGGCGGCATGGACCGCCCGCGTCCGGGACCAGCCCAGGACGACGGGGAGCGACGCGGCCGCGATGATGGTCACGATCACCATCACGACCAGCAGCTCGACGAGCGTGAAGCCGGCGCGAGAGGCGGACCGCTCGCTTCGCAGGCCGCACGCCCGGCATGCGACGACCCTCCGCCCGGAGACGACCTGCGACGTCCACCCGGATTGCTCCATGACGGCCCTGGCGTCCCAGGCCGCATCCCAATCCCCGTCGAAGTAATTCCCCAGCCGGATGTCGGCCCGACAGGAATCGCAGACGATCATCAGCTCGATGCCCATGTCAGACCTCCCCTCGGCAGGCGCGCAGAATGATCGACCCCCAGCCGCCCTTCCATGCAAGGCAGGCCAGGCACGTCCAGCACGTCAGGCAGCCCACGAAGAGCAGCCACTCGAAGAGCGAGAGCTGGTAGGGCTCCCAGGGCCCGGAGTCGCCGTCGGGATTGACGGGCGACCCGGACGGGGGTAGATCGTCCGCGCCGGCCGCTCGGAGCGGCCCGCGACTTCCTCCGGCCGGCCGGGATTCCTGAGATCCCGGCCGGCCGTCCTCGTTCAGGCCGAGGCGCGAGGGCGGGCGAAGGAGATGCGGTCGGCCGCGGCGGCCATCTGCGGGATGTGGACGTGGCGGTAGTGCTTCTGGGTGATGGGCGTCGTGTGCCGCAAGAACCGCTGGATCATCGCCTCGCCCCAGCCCCAGCCCTCGGCCAACGTGGCGAAGGTGTGCCTGGCCGATAGCGCCGTGAAGTTGGGGACGCCGGCGTCTTCGCCCAGCTCCCGGATCTGGTCCGAGGGCTTGTACCCGTTCGCGCCGTGGAGCCAGGGCCCGACCTTCCTGGCCCCGGGGAAGAGCCACTCGGAGTCGGCCAGGGGCGCCCACGCGGCCAGCACGAACTTGAGCCGCTTGGGGATCGGCAGGAGGGCCTTCGACGAGCGGGTCTTGAGCCTGCGGCGGGCGTTGGGCCGGATGTGGATCAGGCCGTCGGCCAGGTCCACGTCCTCGACGCGCAGGCCGAGGACCTCGTTGCGCCGGGCCCCCAGGTAGACCAGCGTGTAGACCAGGGCCCGGAGCCGCTTGGCCGGCCATCCGCCCCGCCGGGCCCTGGCGTCGGCCAGGGCGAGGACCTTCGCCACGTCCTCGGAGCCGTGGAAGGTCCGCTCGGGGTCGTGGGCCAGGTCGGCCTCCGAGAACCACCGCTTCGGGCCCCACTCGGCGAATGGCGAGTCGGGGACCAGCTTCCGGGCCACGTTGCAGGCCGCCCGGAACGAGCCGAGGTAGCTCAGGTTGGTGACGATGAGGCGCCCGCGGTGCGCCTCGATCCACGGCGGGATCGCCGTGTAGTTGATGTCCCCGAGCGTCGGGCAGAGCTCGGCGAACTCGCCGAGGACCCTCTTCATCTTGGAGACGGTCGTCGGCCGCCGGACGCCCGGCTTGTAGCGGTCCATGACGGCGTTCTGAAAGACCGAGTACGGCGCGGCCGGGTCGTATGCAGGAAGGATCATCCGTGATTCCTCCGGTGTCGGGGAGAGTCGCGTCGACTGCGACTGCCGCCGGGAACGTACCTCGCCCCGCAAGTCCAAGTCGGGCCTGAGCGAAAATGCAACGCCCGCGAGGCCCGGCGGCGACGAAACGCTTATCGCACGCCACACCGTATTGCGTAAGATCAACGCCGCCAGCGAGTGTGGTCGAGGAACACCTACGGAACCGAAGGTTATAGGTTCGAATCCTATCGGGTGTACTTCGAGGGGAGCCTTTCCCTCCTTCTTGCGGCCTCAAGTTTCAACGAGGTCCCCAATTCGGGGCGATCGCCCCGACGGCCGAGTTCCAGCCGCTGAATCCGCGGAGTCGGCCATGCCGAGAGCGCCCGGCTCCTCCATCCTCCAGGCCGTCCGGCTGATTTACGGAGCGATGTTCATCCTAACATCGGCCTGCGGCCTGGGCGCGTACGCTTTCTGGCCGGGGGCGATCGCCTGGATCTTCCTCGCCCTGGGCGCGCTCGCCCTGGCGGGCGGGGTCGCGTTCACGCAACTGCTGGCGCGGCTCCGGATGATCCTCTGGCTGCTCCCCTACCTCGACAGGCTGCGGGCGAAAGGGGAACCGCGGGCGAACGCCCCCGACGGCAAGGCCGGACGGGGTCCGGACGTCCGGCGAGGCCCCGTCGGCCGCGATCGCGATCGCGATTAACGATAGTGGATCGGGAGCCGGGTGCGGTTGAGCAGCACCGAGGCCCGGTTGGAGGCGTTGGGGACGACGAGGTCCGGCAGGAACCGCCGGGCGATCCGGCCCACCGCCAGCGAGCCGGACGGCTCCGGGCCGGCGGGGAAGACGTTCCGGCGCGAGTTCGCCCCCAGGAACGTGCCGTTGCCCCGGCCGGTCAGGACCGTGACGCTGTTCCCCTTGGAGTTCGCGACCGCCAGGTCCAGGCGGCCGTCGCCGGTGAAGTCGGCCGCGACGATCGCGTTGGGCTTCGACCCCACCCTGTACGTCGCCCTCGGGGTGAAGCCCCCCGCCCCGTCGCCCACCAGCACGCTGACGTTGTCGCTGTTCACGTTGGCCGCGGCGAGGTCCGGCACGCCGTCGCGGTTGAAGTCGCCCACCGCGATCGAGGCCGGCGTCGTCCCCGCGGCGAAGTAGCGCACGGCCTGGAATGTCCCGTCGCCGCGCCCCAGCAGGACGCCGACCCTGTCGGCCGAGGCCCCCGCGTCGGCGCTGTAGGAGACGGCGAGGTCCGGCACGCCGTCGCGGTTGAAGTCGCCCACCGCGATCGAGTTGGGGTTGGCGCCCGCCGCGGCGAACCGCAGGTCCTCGAACCGGCCGTCCCCCCGGCCCAGGAGGATGCCGACCGAGGACTCGGCGTCGGCCGCGATGTTGGCCGTGGCGACATCGAGCCGGCCGTCGCGGTTGAAGTCGCCCACCGCCAGGAAGACGGGCTCCGCGCCGGCACCGTGGGTGATCGGCTCGGCGAAGCTCAGGCCGCCCCCCTCGCTCGTATTCAGCAGGACGCTGACCGCGTCGGTCGAGAACGTGGATATGGCCAGGTCGGGCCGGCCGTCGTTGTTGAAGTCGCCGACGACCGCCGCCAACGTCGTCGGGAAGAAGGGATCGGGGTCGGCCCGGAAATACCGCGTCGCCTGGAACGTCCCGTCGCCGTTCCCCGGCGCGACGCCCACGTCCGACCCGCCGAGCGCCGAGGCCAGGTCGAGCTTGCCGTCGCCGTTGAAGTCGGCCAGGACGGACGAGTTCGGCGAGCCCTCCAGCGCGACCGGCGCGGGGGGCCCGAATCGCATCACGCCGCCGGTCAACAACCACCGGCCCTCCAGGGCCTCCAGTCGGATCGCGGCCCGCCGCCCGCATCGATCGGAGTGCGCATTCGTCATCGGTTGATCCTCCCGGGTGTCGCGTCGGGCCGCGCCTCGGCCTCGCCGAGCCGCGGCGGCCGACCACTTGATCGATCAGTCAGCATATGTATCCCGAAATACGCAGTCAACAACATGCCACCCATTAACCCCAATCATCCCAGGCTTCCAAATCGGCATTCCGGATGAAGCCGACGGGGGTAGGTGAGGAGCGTCGTCTCGAAATGGGACCGTCGCGACGGCGCGGGGGGGCGTCGCCCCGGCCCCGGATTCGCACGTCGTCGTGCTCCTTCGAAGACGTCGAGGGGGAGCATGATCCCGCCTTCTCCCCTCGTAGGAGAAGGTGCCCCGGAAGGTAATCGTGTTCGGCACTTGGGTTGCGAACCGAAGCGGCGGAGCCGCATCCGACCTCCCC
>MKTT01000116.1 GCA_001898385.1 Planctomycetales bacterium 71-10 | reverse complement strand
GATGCTCATCGTGGCGGCGGTCGCGTCGGCCCTCGCGATCCCGGCCCTGCTGGCTCGGTCGATGATCCGGAGCGGGGCCGGCATGGAGTGAGAGTCTGTTCCAGAAGGTGGATTGGAACGTCCTTCCCCCCTCGCGGGGGAAGGTGGCCCGAAGGGCCGGATGAGGGGGACGACGCGCCGGACGGCCGTCGGGATCCCGAGCCGGTCGGACGGGCCTTCGAATCCCGACGGGGCCGTTGCTTCGCGTCCCCCTCATCCGACCCCTCGGGGTCTGCCTTCCCCCGCGAGGGGGGAAGGCGTCAAGAGGATCGCCCCGTGACCCTCTGGAACAGCCTCTGAGAGGGTCCGGGCCGGGCGGGGCGCGACGAACGCCCATCCCCCGGCCCCCCCGGCCGTCCTCACCATCCGAACCCTGCGGGCCACCTTCCCCCGTCGTAGGGGGAAGGCCGTCTCCCGCCTTGACGCCGCCTCCCGGAACAGTCCCTCACTCCGCCGCGGCGACCTCGGCCGATTCGGCCGCCTCGGCGGCTTCGAAGGAGGCGACGGCGGTGTTGATCTTTTCGAGGGTCTCCGGGCTGGGCTCCTTGGTCCCCTTGCACTTGGGGTACTTGGCGCAGCCGAGGAAGTAGCCGCGGCGGCCCTTGCGGGGGGTCATGGGGCCGCCGCAGTCGTCGCAGACCTCCTCGATGCCGAGGGCCTTGAAGTCGGGGCCCTTCTTGGCGGCGGCGGTCGGGGGGGGCGGGAGCTTGGCGACCTCGTCCTTCAGCTCGTCGGGGACCGGGACGGCGTTGCGGCACTTGGGGTAGCCGGTGCAGCCCAGGAACGCCCCGCGCTTCCCCTGGCGGACGGCCAGGGGCTTGCCGCACTTCTCGCACTTGATGTCGATCTTGATCGTCGGCAGGGGCTTCCCCTCGGCGTCGACCGCGATGATGTTGCGGCACTTGGGGTAGCCGGTGCAGCCCAGGAACGGGCCCCGGCGGCCGTTGCGCAGGGCCATCGGCTTGCCGCACTTCTCGCAGACGTGCTCGGTCTCCACCAGCTTGGGGACCGGGCTGCCGTCGGCGGCGATGTCGAACGACTCCTTGCATTCCGGGTAGCCGGCGCAGGACAGGAACTTCTCGCCCTTCTTGCTCTCGCGGATCATCAGCGGCTTGCCGCACTTGGGGCAGGCGTGGCCGCTCTCCACCGCCTCGGCCCGGGGCTCGCCGCCGATGGGGCGGGTGGCCTTGCAGTCGGGGTATTTGGAGCAGCCCAGGAACTCGCCCGTGCGGCCGAACTTCATGACCATCGGCGCGCCGCAGACGTGGCACACCTCGTCGGTCATGATCTGGACGCGCTCCATCCCCGTCTCGGCGGCCTTCAGGGCCTCCTGGAAGGGGTGGTAGAACTCGTCGAGGACCTTGACCATGTCCTCCTTGGCCGTGGCGATGTCGTCCAGCTCGTCCTCCATGTGGCCGGTGAACTTGAGGTCGAGGATCTTGGGGAAGTGCTTGACCAGGACGTCGGTCACGACCATCCCCAGCTCGGTCGCGAAGAACCGGCGGTCCTTGTGCTCGACGTACTTGCGGTCCTGGATCGTCTGGATGATCGGCGCGTAGGTGGACGGCCGGCCGATGTTCTCCTTCTCCAGCGCCTTGATGAGCGTGGCCTCGCTGTAGCGCGGCGGCGGCTGGGTGAAGTGCTGGGTGGCGGCCAGGTCCTGGAGGTCCAGCGGGTCGGCGACCTTGATCGGCGGCAGGAGGGCGTCCTCCTGCTTGCCGGCGGCGGCCCAGACGCGGCGGTGGCCGTCGAACCGGAGGATCTTCCCCTGCGCCTTGAACAGCCCGGGGCCGGCGGTGATGCCGACGTCCGTGACGGTGAAGACGGCCGGCGTCATCTGGCTGGCGACGAACCGCTTGTAGATCATCTCGTACAGGCGGAGCTGGTCGTGGTTGAGGCGGTCGCGGACCCGCTCCGGGGAGAGGGCCAGGTCGGTCGGCCGGATGGCCTCGTGGGCCTCCTGGGCGTTCTTGCCGGCGGCGTAGCGGTTGGGCTTGGCGGGCAGATACTTGTCGCCGTAGCGGTCCTTGATGAGGTCGCGGACCGAGTCGAGCGCCTCGTTGGAGACGCGGAGGCTGTCGGTACGCATGTAGGTGATGAGGCCGACGGGCCCGGAGCCGTCGACGTCGATGCCCTCGTACAGCTCCTGGGCGATCTTCATCGTCTTCTTGCCCGAGAAGCGGAGCCGGATGGCGGCCTGCTGCTGGAGCGTGCTGGTCTTGAACGGGGCGTCGGCCCGGTCGAGCTTCTCGGCCTCCTCGACCTTGGAGACGACGTAGGACTCGGACGCCAGGACGTCGCGGACCTTCTGGGCGTCGGCCTCGTTCTTGGCCTCGAACTTCTTGCCGTCGTACTCGGCCAGGGCGGCCTCGAACCGCTCGTCCTCCTTCGTGGAGCCGGCGGGGGAGACCGTGGCGGTGATCCGCCAGAACTCCTCCTGGACGAAGGCGCGGATCTCGCGCTCGCGGTCGACGATCAGGCGGGTGGCGACCGACTGGACGCGGCCGGCGGAGAGGTTGCGGGCGACCTTCTTCCAGAGCAGGGGGGAGAGCTGGTAGCCCACGAAGCGGTCGAGGAACCGCCGCGCCTGCTGGGCGTTGACCATGTCCATGTTGATCGGGCCGACGTGGCCGAAGGCGTCGCGGACGGCCCGCTCGGTGATCTCGTGGAACGTCACGCGGCGGACGCGCTCGTCGGGCAGCTCCAGGGCGTGCTGGAGGTGCCAGGCGATGGCCTCCCCCTCGCGGTCGGGGTCGGTCGCCAGGTAGACGACGTCGGCCCGGTGGGCGTCCCGCTTCAGCTCGCCGATGGTGTCCTTCTTGGTCGGGACGATCTCATAGGAGGGCTCGTAGCCGTTGGCGACGTCCAGCCCCAGCTTGCGCTTGGGGAGGTCGCGGACGTGGCCCATGCTGGCCTTCACGATGAACTTCGAGCCCAGGAACTTGTTGATCGACTTGGCCTTCTTGGGGCTCTCGACGATCACCAGCGACGGCCCGCCGCCGCCGGGGCCCAGGTCGGCCGCCGCGGCCTTGGGCCTCGATCCCTTGGGGGCGGCCTTCTTGGGGGCCGCCTTCTTCGTCGAACCGGCCGCGGCCTTCGGCTTCGCCGCGGCCTTCGGCTTCTTCGCCTTGGGCTCCGGGGCGTCGCCGTTCTGGGATGCGGACTTGGGGGAGGGCTTTGACGGCACGGTGTTGTCCTATGATCTTTCCTAGAATCCGGATGCGTCGATCCGTCGGATTCCCGCCGGGATCCGCCCGCGAGGGACTCTGAGGTTGCCCCGGGCGGTGGACTTGCTACGATGGGGGCTTCTCGATCGATCGACCGCGGCCCCGCATCCTTCACATTAGCGGCATAAGCTAGGGTAACGGGGCCTGTCAAGGGGGGGACGCCAGGAGGCCCCCCCGATGCCTCTCGCAAGCACCTGAGGATCCCCATGCCTTTCGAGGTCTTCCGCCGCCACCAGCGCAAGATGCTGGCCATCCTCGCCATCCTCGCGATGTTCAGCTTCGTCCTGGCCGACAGCCTGCCGCGGCTGCTGAACCCCGGCGGCGCCCCGCAGGACGTCGAGGTCGCCCGCCTCTTCGGCCGGCCGGTCCGCCTCAGCGACCTCAACCAGATGGCCCGCCAGCGCTCCCGCGCCAACCAGGTCGCGACGATGCTGGGCCTCAGCATGTTCACCCGCGACTTCTTCGGCGGCCTCAAGCAGCGCGACCTGATCGACGCCCTCATCCTGGAGAAGGAGGCCGACCGCCTGGGCATGCCGGCCGACCCCATCACCGGCCGCGAGTGGCTCCGCGCCGTCACCGGCGGCCGGATCAACCGCGAGACCTTCGACCAGGTCTACAGCCGCTTCAGCAACGACGTCAGCCAGGAGGCCCTCCTCGCCGACGTCGCCAACCAGGTCCGCATCGCCAAGGTCCGCATGCTCTCCGGCGAGCCGCTGGTCACCCCCTACGACACCTTCCGCGCCTACCGCGGCCAGAACGAGCGCGTCGCCGACAAGGTCGTCGAGATCCCCGTCGAGGACTTCCTCGCCAAGGTCGGCGAGCCCTCCTCGGCCGACGTCCAGGCCGTCTACGAGAAGTACAAGGACGTCCTCCCCGACCCGGATTCGCCGACCCCCGGCTTCAAGACCCCCCGCCGCATCCAGGTCGAGTTCGTCACGGTCGACGCCGCCTCCCGCGCCCACGCCCTCCGCGAGAAGCTGACCGACGCCGACCTCCGGGCGTATTACGAGAACCACAAGAACGACTTCAAGGTCCCCTCGGAGCTCCCCGAGGCCCTCTTCGCCGACGCCGCCGACCTCACCCCGCCGGTCATCCAGCCGTTCGCCGACGTCCGCGCCCTGCTCGCCGACCGGCTCGCCGACGAGAAGGCCCAGGCCGAGGTCAACGACGTCTTCGCCAGGATCCGCGACGAGTCGCTCATCCCCTACGCCGACGCCTACCTCACGATGCTCGACGAGAGGGCCGCCGACCCGAACACGCCGGTCAAGGAGCCCGAGCCGGTCGACCTCAAGGCCGTCGCCGCCAAGGACGGCCTCGCCTACGAGATCACCCCGATGCTCTCCCGCGAGCAGGCCGCGAAGTACGGCCTGATCTCCAACGCCCAGGTCGGGTCGGTCCGCTTCAGCAACGGCCCCAACTTCGTCGACGAGTTCTTCTCCAGCAAGTCCGGCGTGTACGAGCCGGTCGAGCTGACCGACATCGTCGGCGGCCGTTACCTCGCCCGCAAGCTCAAGGACGAGGCCCCCAAGGTCCCGCCCCTCGACGACGTCCGCGCCGAGGTCGTCCGCGCCTGGAAGCTGGAGAAGGCCCGCCCGCTCGCCGAGAAGGCCGCGAAGGACCTCGCCGCGAAGATCAAGGCCGAGAAGAAGGGGAAGATCGACGAGGACAAGGTCGACGGCTACAACGTCCTGGCCCTGCCGCCGATCGCCCGCCGCCAGAGCGGGATCTCGACCAACCCGTTCGAGCCCGCCCCCCAGGTCGAGACCCCCATCGCCGACGTCCCCCACGCCGGCGAGGCGTTCCGCGACGCCTACTTCGGCATCCAGGAGGGCGAGACCGCCGTCGCCGCCGACCGGCCCGAGACGACCTACTACGTCATCGCCCTGGACCGCCGCGAGCCCGTCGACTTCAACCAGTTCTACGGCCCCGTCGGCGAGGAGATGCGGTTCCGCTCCCTCGCCCGCCAGGAGACCGCCGTCAGCCGGGACGACGCCTGGATGTCCCGCCTCCGCCGCCAGGCCGGCCTCCCGTCCGACTGGACCCCCCCCGACGAGGTCTCCAAGGACGAGGCCCAGGGCTGACGCCCGCCATCGACCCGAAGAAACCCGCGGCCGGCGGCTCCTCGCGACGGGGGCCGCCGGCCGTCGTCGTCCGGGCCCCGCCCGCCGCCCGGCCGTCATTAAGAGGATCTAAGGGCCGCCTCACGGCCCGCTAAGGTTCCGCCCCAAGAATTCGACATGGATCCGGGAGGACGGCCCCCGCGACGGGCGGCCGTCCGGTCCCCGGTCCCGTCGAATTCCGAAAGGGGAGGATCATGGCGGCCTTGAGCTTGCACCTGCTGGGGGCGTTGCTGCTGGGGATCGCGCCGGCCGCCGCCGTGGAATGGGGCGACGCCCCCGAGGCCGTGCGCGAGGGGGTGGCGAAGGAGCATCCCGACGCCGAGGTCCGCGAGGTCCGCAAGGCCCGGCATCGCTCCGAGCCGGGCTATCAGGTCAAGCTGGCCGAGGGCGAGGCTCGCGTCCGCCTGGAGGTCCGCGCCGACGGGACGATCCGCGAGACCCGGACGGAGATCGCGCCCGAGGACCTGCCCGGGGCCGTCGCCGCGGCGCTCGCCGATCGGTTCCCCGGCCGTCGCGCCTTCGCGACGGTCGAGAAGGTCGTCGTGCCCCGGGGCCGCCGCGAGGCGACGACCTACCAGGTCGAGATGACCGTCGACGGCCGGGTCTTCGGCGTCGTCGTCGCGGAATCCGGGTCGATCCTCAACGTCGATTGATCGGCCCCGGGCCGGTCGTCGGCGATCAGGAGTCGAGGTCGGAGAGGAGTTCGTTGACCTCGCGGTTGAGGAAGCGGACCTCGTCGGGCTCCTGGGCCGGCGGGGGGAACTCGTCCCCCTCCAGGTCGTCCCAGCCCTCGACGGCGTCCTCGGGGACCTTGCGGTCGCCCGGCTCGGACTGCTTGCGCGAGCGCATGTAGAGCTTGATGGGGACGTCGCGGAACGGGAGCTTCTCGCGGAAGACGTTCAGCAGGTAGCGGAGGTACGTCGGGTCGAACAGCCGCGGGCTGTTGACGAACAGGACGACCGTGGGGGGGG
>MKTT01000115.1 GCA_001898385.1 Planctomycetales bacterium 71-10 | reverse complement strand
CTTTTTTTTCGGCTAACTACTAACTAAGATAACTTGCTAAAACTACAACACTACGCGGGCGCGACCGGCCGACCTCCAAAACCCCTTGTTGTTGCTTTTTGGTTAAAGTATGAAGAAACAAATGCTATTCGATGTCACGGATGATACCGAGAGTCCTCCCGCTCCTCTGCCCTCCGGCAAGGACGAGATGAACTTCGCGGAATTTCCGATCGCCCTGCTGACCGACAGGGTGCCCAAGGGGCAGAAGCTCATCAAATTCGAGGATCAGGTCTACGACGAGAAGCGCAAGAAGCTCATCACCCGACGCCGCATCATCGAGGGTTCGGAGGAGTACGGCCTGCCGACCGCCACGGATGACCTGGTCATCCTCGCCCTGATCCAGTTGACGAAGCTCAAGGGCGGCTTCACGAAACGCGAGGTCGAATTCACCCGGCTGGAACTCATCAAGATGCTCGGCTGGGCGGACGAAGGCAGGAGCTTCGACCGCATCAAGCTCTCGCTGCTTCGCATCAAAGGCGTGAATTACGTTTATGATAACGCCTGGTGGGACCCGCGACAGAAGACGTGGACGACGCGGGCCTTCAACATCATCGACAACGTGGAGATCAACGACAGCCGCACCTCGTTCGGCCAGACCGGGCTCTTCACCTCGCGCATCGTCTGGAACGAGGTGGTCTTCGACAGCTTCCAGGCCGGGTTCCTCCGCGACATCGACTTCCAGCTCTGCATGCGGCTTGAGCACCCCACGGCCCTCCGCATCTACCGATTCCTCGGCAAACGCTTCTACGTCAAGGCCGAATGGGTGTTCGACCTCAAGGAGTTCGCCCACGAGCACGTGGGGCTCGGCCGCATCTATGAGGGCGGAACGCAGATCGCCCGAAAGCTCAAGCCGGCCATCGCCGAGCTTGAGGCCGTCGGATTCCTCGAACCGCTCTCCGAGAAGGACCGGTTCATCAAGAAGGGCCGCGTCTGGTCGATCCGCCTCGTCCAGAAGAACCACGCCCCTTCCACCCTTCTTCTGCCCGCGACGGAATCCATCGCGGAGCCGCCCGGCCTGGTCGCGGTCCTGACCTCGCGCGGCATCACCGCCAAGACGGCCGCCGAGCTGATGCGGCATCACTCGGCCGAATCGATCCAGGCCAAGGTCGAAGTCTTCGACTGGCTGAAGGAGAAGAAGGACCGGCGGATCGCCAAGAGCCCGGCCGGTTATCTGGTCAAAT
>MKTT01000114.1 GCA_001898385.1 Planctomycetales bacterium 71-10 | reverse complement strand
GTCAATCCCGCGACCTGCTCGACTTCCTCGTCCAAGCCGTCTCCGCCCACCGCTCAGGCGGCGCGCCGCCTTCCCTCGTCCCCGCCGGGGCGTGAACGGTTACCTTGACGGAACCACTGTGCCGGCTTCTTGCTCGCGTCAGCCCCGGCAGCTTTCCAAAGGGTTGTCAGGCTGGCATGCTTGTTTGCGTCGTTAATGAGGAGTTCGACGCCGTTGTAGATTCCCAGTTTTTTGTAGTTGTTCATGTTGTTGCTCCAAATTTGAAGTTATTCGCCGGACACCCGGCTATTAAGTGATAGGTCAATCAACCCACATACAAGTACACCGTTTCAAAAAACGATGTTTCTCCTGCCCTTCTTCTCATGAACTACGCCATCACCCATCGGACGTTAAGTTTTCCTGGAAGATTTTCGTAAGCAGGAAGGGTCAAGCGTAGGACGACAAGAACTTCCTCAGCATCTCATAGGATCCCCCCCTCCAATTGGTGATGGTTGTCCGGCTGACTTGCATCGCCCTCCCCGTCTGCTCTGCCGTGATCTCGTCCATCAATTGATCAATTACAAACCTGGATTGGGCATCGAGATTCCCAAGTGCCCACTGAACGTCCTCTCGAATTTCCCCCTGCTCAAATCCTCCGTCGATTTCTCGCTCTGGAATTTCCACGGCCTTCTCTCGATGACGCCGACCGTAATTCCGGAGCAACTTTTTGATCTCGAATTTCGCAGCGGTCCCCAAGAACGTCTTCACATCGGGCCATTTCTCGCCATCCCAAGCCGAAACGGCCTTGCACATGCCTAAACACGCCGCTTGGTAGTAGTCCTCGAACTCAATTCGGTCAAACTTCCTGCTCCACCTTTTCGCTTGACGTCGAGCTACTTCGAGATTTTCCACGATTAGAAATTGTTGATCGATATTTAGCCTCTGCATTTCCAACACCTCCCTTGTGAGAGATGTAGGATGACATAGGCGGCAATTACGACAAGATATATGCGACGGGCATTAAATCGGAAGGCTAGCAGGGAGTTGGGCTTAGGGCGATTCGACATGACTTGCGAGCGTTATGTCTGATTGGGACGGACTATTTGCAACGTTGATAAAGCGAAACATGCTATTGATCAATGCCGAGGCTCACCGTTATAGTCCTGGTGTTGGCAACAACCGCAACCGTGGAGCCCATACATGCTGACCACCAAAGATCGCCTTGCCCTGGCCGCTCTCGATAGGCGGGACGCCCGTAAACGTGCAGAGGCTATCGCCAAAAGATTCGCCGACAAGAATGAACGTGCCCGGGTTGAGATCGAGCGAACGCTCAAGCTGCTGGAAGGAGGCGGGAAGTGAATTACGTCATCGTCGAAAACGAACGTGGCTATTACATCGATGGATATCCGTGTCGCAACCTGATCAACGGAGTTCTGATGGCCCAACAATTAAACGGGGGAGCCGAATGGGTGGAGGTTTACCACCTCGACGGCTGCATGAACCTCTATAGGACCGATGGATTCGTCGTCGAACGGCTGACGGAGGTGCGGTATGAGCGACGACGTGCGTGACCGGCTGCGATTCGCCGTGGCCTGCCAGGATTATTTGGAGGGGCGGATCGATCGTTGGGAGGGCCTGCTCTTGGACCTGCCGGTGGACGAGTTGGACCGGGAGTGGCAGGAATTAAAAATCGCCGATGAATGGGCGGAAGACCCTCTACAGGTGTCCGACGAGGCCGCAGGACGCCCGTGGTGAGGTCGGCAGGGGTGGGGCTGGTAGAGGGGACGTGGAGGCGGGAGACGCTTCCTAGCCCCTCTGGAGATTTTTTCGAAAGAGGGCTTGCGTCGGGAATGTGCGGTCTGGTAAGGTCTCCCCCCGCTCTTTGACAAACCGGCCGTTTGTGACAGCTTGGGCCCCCTCGTGGGGCTGGAAAGTCGGAAACTCGGAAACATGGACTCAAGCATGCACGCAGACTTGGAAAGTTACGAAGCGAAGTGCGACGTCATCCGCGATAGGGTACGGGGCGTTGCAACTGGCTATGCGACTGGAACTTACATTTGGGGTGACGGCGGTATCGGGAAAAGCTGGATCGTATTCGACGAGCTTAACCAACTCCGCAAGTCCTATCACGTTTGTAACAGTAGACTTACGGCTCGCGGTCTCTTTGATCGCCTGGCCGAATTCCCGAACGACATCCACGTCATCGAAGACTTGGAGGGGATGAGCAGGGAGGGTAGTTCTCTCCTTCGCTCGGCCTTGTGGACCACCTCATCAGGGCAACCCCGCCCCATCGTCTGGCAGACGGCGAAACATTCACTGTCTGTGGACTTCACCGGCGGCATCATCTTCACGGCAAATCGATCGCTGGCCGATTGCCCAGAACTCAGAGCCGTTCGGGATCGAATCCCCCACCTGCATTTCTGCCCCTCCCCCGCCGAGGTGAAGGCAGCCCTCCGTCAACTGGCCAACAACGGCCACGAGGATTTGCCGGCGGTCGACTGCCACGAGTGCCTTGACCACCTCTTCGACCAGGCCGAAAAAACGTCCAAGCGAATCAGCCTCCGCAGTGCCGTGGGTGCCTGGCAGGACAGGCGGCAGTGGCGGGATGGGCTCTCATCTCTCGACTGGCGGGATCTGGTCGACGGACGGTTGGAGGAAACTGTCCTACTTCCCACCCGAACGCGAGATGGCAGGCTGGAATTCCTCCGCGAGAAGGCAATCGCCATCGATGCCCTGAAGATCGGCTGTAAGGCCAAGATCGATCTGTTCAAGGAGCAGACGGGACACGGGAAGTCCACGTTCTATGAGCGACTTAGGGAAGCTGGGCTGAATTGATCAGTCCGACTTTCCGACTTTCCGGGGGGCATGGACGTCCCCCGGTGTACTTGCTCGCAGCAGGAGAAATGTTTAACATAAAATGGAGAATGTGAAGAATGCCCGACTGGATTTATTCGCCCGACATTTCGCTCGACGTGCCCGCCCATCTCGATACGCATGTCCGGTGGTTGCTGAACTCGATCTACTTTTCGCGGGTGACGACCGGCCGAGAGTTTGAAGACTACGTTCCCCTCCACTCCCGTCTCCTCTCTCTCGTGTTCGGCGGTCACGACCAAATTCGCCCAACAAGAAATGCCTGTCTCGAAGCTGGGTTGATCGAACTCGATGGTGAGGGATACAAGCCGGGGGTCCATTCCCTGCGTTACAGGCTGGGACCTGCCCTTCTCGGGGTGAAGTTTACCCGCTGGAACATTCCAGGAAAACGATTCGCCAAAAGGGTGAGGGAATTCCGCTCTCACCTCACTTCGACCACCGAGCTTGATGAGGTTGGCCACCACCTACGAAAGTCTCTCGAACTCGTAAAGTTTATAAGCGTCGGCGAAACACTCGAAGAACTCCCCCACGAGAAAGCCGAACTTGCCCGAGAGCAAATCGACGTGTTTGAGCAGGGGGTGGTCAGGGCTAAACGCTGTGAGTTCGGAAAAAGGTTTCACTCCAACATTACCGGAATTGTGGGGGAAGTACGGAAACACTGCCTGAGCTTTGACGGACGTACTCCTCTCATCGAAGTAGACCTTGCCTGCTCTCAACCCTACCAACTGGCTTGTATGACGTCGGGCGTAAAATATTCTTCTCTTTCCCCCTACATACCAACCCACTCCATCCCATCCCACTCCCTCTCCCCATATGTTTCCTGTTTTGACTTCTTAGAGGATGTTCTAGGTGGTGTGCTCTACGATCGGTTTCAGTCAGCAGGAGGCTTTGAGAGCAAGGGCGAGACGAAAGATAAGTTTTTCGGCGAGGTCTATGGGAAGGTCCACCAAGGCATGCCGATCTTCGCCGAGCTTTATCCCGAGGTGGCCGAGGAATTGATGAGGATGAAAAGTGAGCGGGGATATAAATCGGTCCCCCAGGAAATGCAAAGGCGAGAGAGTGGGGCGATTATCGACGGAGTTTGCGGGCGGTTAATGAGGGAGTACCCGAACGTCCCTCTCATCACCTGCCACGACAGCATTCTATGTGAAGAGAAGGACTTGGACATCATCCTAGAACTGATTCGTTGGGCCCATCGTGGAAACCCTTATCAACCCCTTCTGCGTGTTAATGGAGAAGACGTTTGATCGTTGCGACAATTCTATTTTTGTATGCCCTCATGGTCTACTCGTGGTGCAAGGCCGCTGCCTGCGGAGACGAGAGATGGGCGGATGCAAGCCCCGGGAAGGCCCCTAGAAGCCTCCAGGCGGGGCCCATGGCCTCTGCCCGTAGGATAGAGCCTGCCGGCTTGGCGGCTCGGTACAAAATGGATCGCGGCCCGAGCGGCAATCATTGAAAAAATCTTGCAAGGGTCTTGTCACGCCGCACGCCCGACCGTAGTATAGTCATTGTGCAGGGGTTGGCTGCCCGTCGCCGGCCTCTTGCTTCCCAGAGTTATGACGTGGCATAGGAGACCGACAATGTTCGGCGACAACTGGACCCCCGAAGAACAGGACGCTTGGCTGGCCAAGCAGGATCTCACCGGCTACGAGATGCCCGCTTCCCTCAAGACCGCGTATCCGAAGGACTTTACGAACATGGCTGAATTCTTTGGTAAGTCGATCGAGGCCACCTATCCGAGCCAGTACGAGACGTGGGCTGACTTTGATCGCATGGTCAAGTCAGGAACGAACTATGATTTCAACGACTATGATATCGATCTGATGACCAACCTCTTCATGATCTATATCGACGTAGCGACCCCGGATGCCGTGGAAGCCTATCGGAACAGCCTGCGATCTCATGACGCTAGTTGGCTGGCAGAGACGAAGAAGATTCTTGAGATGTTCCCGACGCTGCCGGGACGCGAAGAAGTGATTACGTGGCTCGATAAAGTGGATCTCTGGGATCACGTCCTCTTCGCTTTCGATGGTGCGGAGAGTTTGATCGAGTTTTTCAACAGGTGACATAAGCAAGACTTATGGCCCGCCGGTCTCACATGGGGCTGGCGGGTCTCATCTTAACGGAACGGTCGCTGCCACCCCGGCCGTTCCCTTCGACCTTATTGATTCGGGTGGCTCATGGGGGTTGAAGCCATGTCGCTGTCCGAGATCAGCCGCGAAGAACTCATCGTGCTCAAGATCTACCGCTACCTCACCGGAGGCTATAATGTTGAAATGGTAGATAATATCACACAGAAGGTGTTCGATGTCGCATCGATTCGATATGGAGTGTCAAGAGCCGATGTCGACCGGGCGTTGGATTCCCTCAAGTTCTTCAGGCTCGTTAGAAAGCCGACTCCCAACGGTCAACGCCTTCATCCTACTCGTCTTAGATTTGACGAGGGGGCTCTAAAAGACATTGGCGAAGATGCGTCTCCTCTGGAAATGGCTGTTTTGGAAATACTTGCTGTTGTGGATGATGATGATTTTCCTGAATGGAACGAGGTCATAGGAGTCGTTGTCTCTCGGTTCAACCTCCATGTTCCAGACGATACAACGGCACTACGTAATACGATGATTTACTACAAGCTGATTGACATCTCGTCCGGAACCAGCCACCCGTTCATTACAAAGCATGGCAAGCAGGTTTTGGCCTCTCGTCCCACCTGACGAATATCCCCCGCTTACGGGCCGTCGTGCCATGCGGCGGTCTCTCTATTTCTAGAAGGATTATCATGAGCGATTTCTATCAGCGTCCCTCCCATCATCTCGCCAAATATTCTGTCAAGTATCCGGATGCTTGGAAGTTCCTGGATGGGATGCGGGTAAAACGTGGCACTGTCGGCCCGCGAGGATTTATTGACTGGCCCGACTGGTGTTTTCTTCCGAATAGTGCGGCATCTCGTTACTTTGAAGATCGGCACGGAGCTATTGAGGCGGACGCTCTTACCGTGGCCATGATGGCGATTTGGAGGACGACAAAGGGAGTTTACGAATTCGACGGCACTCTGTTTGATTCAGTCTGGAATTCTAACATTCAGGGTGATATCCCGACGGAGATCCTACATCGACTGCCAGAATATTGCCCGTACATCCTGACGCCCAATCGGACATTCTTCGGGCACGACTTGTATGGATTCTATGCGTGCCTGGACTACAACATAATGTCGGGCCAGCAGGAGTTAAGGTTCTTGCTGGATACGCCTGACATGCTTTTGCCCCATCTGGTTTATCTGGGACATGGTGGAATTACCGAAGGGTTGGAGGCGGTCAAAAGTTCAATTGTAAGCAATGGGCGCCGTAGCGATAAATGTCTTGAGGTCGCTTTTGCTGAGTTGACGCCGTCGCTGGTGTCGTGCTTGCTTTACCTGTGTAGTCAGACGGCTGAAGTTCTTGATGCCAGTGGCAGTGGTCGACAGCCTTCCTTGCCCAAAAGCAAGCGTACCAAGCAGGGTGACCGAGTGTTCGCCGCCGAACGTCCGACACGGTGGGAGGTGGGCTTTAGAATCGGAGCGGCGTTGAGACGGGCGTATGCCCAGGCTGAGGGCGACGGGGGAGTCGGCGGGAAGAAGCGTCCCCACATCCGGCGGGCTCACTGGCACACCTACTGGACAGGTGAGCGAGAGGGGCAGAATCGACAGGCCGTTCTCAAGTGGATGCCGCCCATCGCGATCAACGTCGAAGATGTCGATGATCTCGTGACGACCGTACGACCCGTAGAGTAGCTCCGAGCCGGTGTCCCGGGGCCCCTCGATGCTGAGGAGTCTCGGGTTTATTCCATCTCGGATCGACTATTACACGACTGACTAATTTAATTCATCCTCAAGAATACGGATTGCATACTCCTGCCATGGACTTGCTGCGTAGCCAGACGGTTTTCGGTAAAAACAAGTGGGATAATCCACCTTGACTAGCTGGTAGTCTAACACTTCCGGGATCACCGCCAAACGGGCCAATGGAATGCGATACAAGTCAAATCGAATTCTATCATAAAGACGGCACGACAATCTGGATCGATTTAATAGCCATCTGTCATCCGCTATATTTACCCATGTCCGTTCTCCTGCACTATATTGAGATGCGGAGGTTTTAGGCCGTGTTGACGGTTTCAGCGAGCTTGCGGACGTGGATGAATCCGAAGACGAGGCGGGCCACGCCGAGGTAGACGTCCTTCAGTTTCTCATATCTCGTGGCGAATCGTCGGAACT
>MKTT01000113.1 GCA_001898385.1 Planctomycetales bacterium 71-10 | reverse complement strand
GATCGTCAGCGGGATCAGCTCGGCGAAGCGCCGCCTCGTCCTCTTTTTGGGGGCGGCGGGGCCGCCTCGGCCCGGAGGGCCTCGAGGAAGGCGTGGGCCGGCAGGGCCAGGGTCACGTGGCGGTGCCAGCCGGCCCAGCTGCGGACCTCGTAGCCGTCGAGGCCGGCCTCCTGCTTGGCCTGCTCGAAGGCCGACTCGATCGCCCGGCGGCATCCCGCCACGCGGGCCAGCGTCTCGACGGTCGTCCCGTTCGGGCAGCGGTCGAGGTAGGCGGCGAGCCGCGTCGCCGGCCCAGGATTTCGGCAGGTACGACGCCCGGTCGAAGAAGGCGGCTCCCCGGCCCGAGTGGCACGCCGGGAAGACGCCGACCTGGTAGTTCTCAATCCGGCCGGCCGTGCCGGGATACCGACGCTGCACGCCGGCCGACTTCGTCCCCTTCTTGAGGGAGCCCTCTCGTCGACTAAGCCCCGTCGCGGTGCTCCCGCCCGGGCGGGGCCGCCGGCGATCGCGCCGCCGGCGCACCGTGCCGCGCGAACGATGGCGCCGTCGATGCACCACAGATCATGATCGATCCGCCCCTGATCGTCCCGCCGGTCCAGCACTTTCGAGAGGCGGAGTTCCATCTGCCGCAGCGCTCGGGCAGGTCGCGCCAGGGGGCCCGCGGTCCTGAGGAGCCAGAGGATGCCGTCGACCACGGCATGATGCGGCAGCCAGGGATGGCCGCCCTTGCCATGGTGCCGCGGGGCGGGCGACAACGGCTCAAGCCGCCTGTATTGAGCGCCGGAGAGTTCGTGGCGATGTATGGGAAGCCTCCTTTCAGAGCCTTCCCATCTCCGGAGGTGGGTCTATCCTCTCTACGCATCAATCAAACCCGTCGTTCGACGGAACCTACAAGCTGCACGCCCTGGGAGGCTCCGCTCGCCTGGGCCCCGTCCGGCGAACGAGTCCGAGTCGACGGTCGCCCGCCGCCTCCGGGCGCGCCTGGAGGGCTTCGGCTACGTCCTGGGCGACGCGACCTTCGACTGCAACGCCCTCTTCGATATCGCTCTGGAGCGGGGCCGCCAGCCCCGGAACGAGGCGCGGCTGCACGGCGTGGAGCTGAAGACCCCCTACGGTCGGTCTCTCTACCGAGCGCCACCTCGGCGACCTGACCGTCCGCCAGGGGGCGATGCCGCCGCAGTGAGCCCGCATCCCCGGGCGGGCCCACGTCGGGATCGGGGCCAAGCTCATCGTGAATGCCGCCATGAACCTGCTCGATCCGAAGGGACGCGTCGCGGATGAACAATCCGGCGATGAGGCGGCGGGGGACGGCAGGCGCCGGATCGTGGACGTCGTCCTCGGATATGGGCTCAGCCGTGGATGGGCTCGGCCCCTTCGGTCGAGGGGAGCCGCCGCTCGGTCAGGCCCTGGACGAGGGGGCCCTCGGCGCGGCCGGTGATGAGGCGGGCGCCGCGATCGTAGCTGAAGTACGACCAGGCCCACTGGATCGTCACCAGCACCCGGTTGCGGAAGCCGACCAGGAAGAAGACGTGGACGAACATCCACATCAGCCAGGCGACGAACCCCGAGATCTTCAGCTTGCCGATCTGGGCGACGGCCGCCCCCCGGCCGATGGTCGCCATCGAGCCCTTGTCGACGTACTTGAACGGCAGCGTCGGCTTCCCGTCCATCGCCCGGAGGATGTTCCTCGCGGCGTGCTTGCCCATCTGGGCGGCGGCCGGGGCGACGCCCGGGACGGCCGCGCCGTCCTGCTCCAGGTGCGCCAGGTCGCCGACGACGTAGATCTCGGGATGGCCCGGGATGGTCAGGTCGGGCGCGATCATGACCCGCCCGGCGCGATCGAGCGGGACGCCGAGCGCGCGGCCCAGCGGCGAGGCGGCCACGCCCGCGGCCCACAGGACCGTCTTCGAGGCGATCCGCTCGTCGCCGATCATGACCCCCTCGGCGTCGATCCGCGTGACGTGCTGGCCCGTCCGGACCTCCACGCCCAGGGCTTCGAGCTGCCGCTTCGCGCTCGCGGACATCTCGGGCCTGTACGGCGGCAGGACGCGGTCCGAGCCCTCGACCAGGATCACCCGGGCCGTGGACGGGTCGATGTGCGCGAAGTCCTTCGTCAGCGTCATCCGGGCGACCTCGCGGAGCGTCCCCGCCAGCTCGACCCCCGTCGGGCCCCCCCCCACCACCACGAACGTCAGCCACTCGCGGCGCAGGGCCTCGTCCGTCTCGCGCTCCGCGACCTCGAACGCCAGCAGCATCCGGCGGCGGATCTCCAGCGCGTCCTCGATCGACTTCAGCCCCGGCGCGAACTCCTCCCACTCCGGATGCCCGAAGTACGAGTGCGTCGCCCCGGCCGCCAGCACGAGGTAGTCGTACGGCACCTCGCCGTCCGCCAGCGACACGACCCGACGCTCCACGTCGATCCCCGTCACGTCCGCGAGCTGGATCTCCGCGTTCTTCTGCCCGCGCACGATCCGACGGATCGGCGCGGCGATGTCGCTGGGATTCAGCGACGCCGTCGCCACCTGGTACAGCAGCGGCTGGAACAGGTGGTGGTTCTGCCGGTCGATCACCGAGACGCACGCCCGGGACTTCCGTAGCCCCTGGATCGTCGCCAGCCCCGCGAACCCCGCGCCGATCACGACCACCCGGACCGGGCATCGCCCCCAATTCGGTCGCTTCGAGTCATCGCCCCATATAGACATGTTCGGCTTGCTCCCGTCGGATGGGGGCGTCTCTTCCCTGGCCGGACGCCCCCGCCTCCTCCATTGAGGAGTCCTTCGAAGGGATTATAGGAGCTGAGGCGGTTGAAATTTTCAGTTCAAACAAAAGTTTCAGCAGAAACAGCGGGCCGATTTCCTCGCGACGCCCGATGCCGCGCGGCAGGGAATTTCATGGCAAGCACTTGCGCCGGCGTCGGGTCGGGCGACGGATCCTCAAGGAATCCGTCGGATTCCTGAAATCTCGGCCCTCGCCACGCGGACCATGCCGATGGAAGGTCCCTCGATCTTTGACAAGTCGAAGGCGGAAATCGGAGGCCGGGGCCGGTAAGGAGGAGTCGCGCAATCCGGCTGGGTCTCGACCCAGGCTACGGGTGAAGTCGCCCAGGTAGGAGGTGGCGATCGTGTGGTTGCTTGGTTGCTGGCCTGAGGTCCCGAATCGAGCTTCCCGCGTCCGGCCGGCTGAAGCGATCCACAACGTATTCGAAAACGACGATCGAACCCACTGTTTCGATCGACTTAACCGTTGGTGTTGCAATGGTTTGGGGTTTGTAGTCGGGAGCGTCGCTTCCCACGGTCGAACCCAATCCGGCCGGAGTCCTCGGTCAATTCAGGCCGGGGTCTCGGGGGAAGTGGGGCAGGTTGACGATGGAGCGGAGGACCTGGGCGCGGACGTCGCGCATGGAGGTCCACCAGAGGTCCTGGTCCACGCCGGCGAAGATGCGACGGGTGTCGGCCGGGGCCACCACCCAGACGGAGTCGGCGATCTCCCGTTCGAGCTGGCCGGGGGCCCAGCCGGAGAAGTTGGCGACGACCAGGGAGGGCTCGATCTCCTGGGTGATCAGGTGCTGGGACTTGGCCGCGTCGAGCGCGACGTAGACGCCCGAGGCGATCTCCAGGTCGGCCATCTTGGGGCGGGTGTGCAGCACCAGCAGCGGGCCGGCGACCGGGCCGCCCAGGTGCAGGGGCTTGTCCCAGGCGAAGTCCTCGTCGAACAGCTTGCCGGCGAGGTCCGTCATGGTGGCGTTCGTGGGGAGGTTCAGGATGATCCCCTTCGCCCCCTGGTCCTCGTCGTGCTCCAGCACGAGGACCACCGCCCTCGCGAACAGCGGGGCTTCCACCTGGGGCGAGGCGATCAGCAGTTGTCCCTTCAGCGATGGGTGATTCATGGGTGTGGCCGCCTGGGCGAGCGATTCGATGATCTTTCAGGATCTTATCCTACGCCCGTCCCGGCGGCCTTGTGCGAATGTTCACGAATCGCTACGCGAACATGCTGCCGTGGGGGCGTTGGCAGATCACGAAGGTGGTGCATTTCGACAGGTCCTTCAGCCGGGTGGCGCCGACGTAGGCGCAGGCGCTGCGGATCCCGCCGGTGATCTCCTGCATGGTTTCGAGGACGGGGCCCCTGTACGGGACGGAGACGGCCCGGCCCTCGCAGGCGCGGTAGTCGCGACGGCCGCCGGCGTACTTGTCGAGGGCCTCCCGGCTGGACATCCCGTAGAATGTCAGGGCGACCCGACGGCCGTCCTCCTCGACCCAATCCCCCTCGCATTCGTCGTGCCCGGCGAGCATCCCGCCGAGCATCACGAAGTCGGCCCCGGCGGCGAACGCCTTGACGACGTCGCCGGGATATCGGCAGCCGCCGTCGGCGCAGACGAGCCCGCGGAGGCCGTGGGCGGCGTCGGCGCACTCGATGATCGCCGAGAGCTGGGGGTAGCCGACGCCGGTGGTGCGCCGGGTGGTACAGACGCTCCCCGGGCCGATCCCGATCTTCACGATGTCGGCCGCCCCGGAGATGAGCAACTCCTGGACCATGTCTCCGGTGGCCACGTTGCCGGCCATGATGGTCATGCCGGGGAAGGTGTCGCGGATCCGCTTCACGCGCTCGACGAAGTACTTGGTGTAGCCGTTGGCGGCGTCGACGCAGGCCATCCTCACGTCGGCCTTCTTCTTCACGGCGACGAGCTTGTCGAACTCGTCGTCCTTCAGGCCGAGGGTGAAGAACGCGGACGACGCGCGGGCCTCGTCGCGGAAGAAGTCGACGAGGGCGTCTTCGGGGTAGTACTTGTGCAGGCAGGTGAGCATCGGCGGCCCGATGGCCCTCGCCATGGCGAAGGTCCCCACCGTGTCCATGTTCGCCGCGACGATCGGGATTCCCCGCCACGTCCCGCCGCCGTTGAGGAACGTGTACTCCCGCTCCAACTCCACCGACGCCCGGCTCGGGGCCTCGGACCGCTTGGGGCGGATCAGGACGTCGTCGAAGTCCAGCTTGGGGTCGTTGTCGATGCGCATCGAATCGCTCGTCTCCGGTCCGTCACCTGGGATCCCAGACGTCCAGCAGTAGCAAAAGGGACACCGTGCCGTCGATGATCGGCTCGTTCGTGGAGAAGTCGGCGAACTCGTCGTGGAAGACGGCGAAGTCGGACTGGAACGGGGCGAGGGGGTCGTCCTCGAAGGGGGAGAACTTCAGCGAGTCGTTGATCGCCCTGGTCACCGGGCCGTCGACCAGGCCGCCGACCGGCAGGCGCTTGGCAAGGCGGTGGAACATATGATGAGGACGGCTCGAAGCGACGCCCCCCTCGGGGACGCCGATCACGAACGAGACGCCCCAGGGGTTGCGGCCGAAGATCCAGTCGCGGGCCTCGGCGGCCAGATCGAGGAACTGGTCGTCGCCGGTCATCGCCTCGTACATCCGGGCCTGGGTGGCGAAGGCGATCACGTCGTTCGTCGAGCACCACACGATCGGCGTGCCGATCCGATAAGGGTTCTTCAACGCCCGGTCGCGGATCCGCTCCAGCCCCGATCGGTAGTAGCCGGCCAGCCGGGCCTGGACGTCGGGCCCGACCAGATCGTACAGCCGCCAGTGGGCCAGGTTGACATAGGGGAAGAACTCGTAGTGGCCGTGGGCGTCGCGGCCCATCCAGGCGTTGTCGCCGGCGCGGTCGGCGTGGGCGACGGCGTCGGCCAGGAACTTCGGCTCCCTCGTCGCGCGGTACAGCTCGACGGCCCCCCATTCCAGGTCGTCCTGGTCGCTGCTCTCTCCGTAATAATGAGGGGCCAGCACCGGGACGGACATCGCGACGCCGGGGCTGGCCTGGGCGAGCCGGTACATCGACCGGGCGGTCTCCACGTCCCCCATCAGGGCCATGACCGCGGCGCAGCGGGCGGCGAGGCTGGCCTTGCCGGTGGAGGCGTTCTTGTACTTCGGGCCCTCGGGCTTGCCGGTCGCCGGCCATGCCGAGCGCGGGCCGCCGGGGCCGTGGCCGTAGTCGGACCGGTCGTCGTGCCAGAGCGTCGCCGGCGGGCGGTGGTCGCGATCGTCGCCGACCTGGACGTAGATGACGTCGGGCTTCGGGTGCAGCTTCTTGACGAGGGCCGCCCCGTGGCGGGCCTCGGCCTGGGCGGCCTCGCCCTTCACGAGCCGGAGCGCCCCGACGCAGTATGAGGTCGTGATCATGTGCTTGAGCCGGTCGGCCGCGTCGTGCCAGCCGCCGACGAGGTCCACCTTCTCGTCCGTGACGACGTCGATCGCGTCCTGGAGGTGGCACTTCGGCTCGCCGGCGATCGGGTCGTCGCCGCATCGCTGGATCTGCATGAAGCGGAGCAGGGCGTCCGGGACCTTCGCATAGGCGTCGGGGCCGACGGCGAACTCGGGCGACTCGACGTCGCCGAAGCGGACGCGGAACCGTCCCGGCCCGCGGATAGCGTAGAAGTCGAGACGGTAGTTGTGCGCGAACGGGCCCCAAGGGCCCTCGTCCGGGCCGATATCCCCCTCGACACCCATTCCGGACGCGACGTCGACGACGGTGTACCTCCCGGTGAGCGGCTCGGGCCCGGAGAGGACGGCGACCTTGGGGTCGCCCGGCAGGTAGCCCACCTGGTTCACGCGGATCCAGGGCCCGGGGCCGGGGGCGGGGGGCTCGGCGCGGGCGACGCAGGCGGCGGACAGGAGCAGCGCCGTGACGGCGATCCTCATGGGGTCCTCCCGGCTTCCTTCAGGGGATGGCGATGGAACCCCGAGGATAGCAGAGCCACGCCCCGCGGCGAACCGCCTTGTTCCGCGGGCCCTGGGAGGGGATCATCGACCCGGAAGGCCCCACCCGATCCCGGAGGCTCCCGACCCATGCCCGTGCTCAGGCAGATCGCCCTGCTGGGGAACCCCGTGCTCCGGACGCCGGCCCGGCCCGTGCCGTTCCCGCTCTCCGACGAGGTCCGCGAGCTGATCGACGACATGCTGGCCACGATGCGCGAGGCCGACGGCGTGGGGATCGCCGCCCCCCAGGTCCATCAATCCCTGGCGATCTTCATCGTCGCCCCGCGTCCCAACCCCCGCTACCCGGACGCCGTGGAGGGGCCGCCGATCGTGGCGATCAACCCGGAGATCGTCGAGCGGTCGGCCGAGATGGTCCGCGGCTGGGAAGGATGCCTCAGCATCCCCGGCCTCCGCGGCGAGGTTCCCCGGCACCGGCGCATCCTGGCCCGCTACCAGGACGTGCGGGGCGAGCACGTCGTCCGCGAGTTCGAGGACTTCCCGGCGCGGATCTTCCAGCACGAGGACGACCACCTCCGCGGCGTCGTCTTCCTCGACCGGATGGACGACCTCCGCGACCTCGCCTGCGAGCGCGAGTACGCCCGGCGGGTCGCGAAGGGCTGACCCGACCGGACCTCAGCGCGGGTCGATCTTCGTGACCAGGACGATCGAGTCCTCCTCGGCCGTCAGGGCGTGGGGCTCGCGCGGGGGGAGGTGGATCAGCGTGCCGGCGCGGAGGTCGTGGGCGACCCCTCCGGCGGTGAAGGCCACGCGGCCGACGAGGCACTGGACCGTGATCGGCCCCGGGGCGTGGTGCTCCGGGATCTCGGCCCCCTTGGCCAGCGACAGCCGCTTCAGCTCGAAGCCGTCGGCCTTCGCCAGGGTCTCCACGCGACGCCCCTCGGCGGGGACGGGGGCCGTCAGTTCGATCGGGCTCGACATGGTCGCATCCCCTTCAGCAAGCCTCGGGCCCGGAACCGGCCCGGCGGCGGCAGGTCTCGCCCCGGCCGGAATCGCCGGCGGCGAGGAAGATGGTGGTCATCCGACGCAAGCAGCATCGGCATGATACCCCGTCGAGGTCCACCCCGCGCAGCAGGTCGTAGGCCTCGTCGCGACGCCCGGCGTGGTCGAGGAGCGTGGCCAGCGAGATCCGGTACAGGACCACGTCCGGCGCAAGCTCATGGGCCCGGGCGACGTACGACAGGGCGGACTCGGGCGGGCGGCCCAGGCGGCGGAGGTAGAAGGCCGCCCCGAAATGGGCCTCGGCATGATCCGGGCGGCGGCGGATCAGCTCCACGCAGACGTCCAGCGCCCGGCCGTTCTCGCCCAGGTATCCCAGCCCGGCCGCGATCGCCGGCATCAGCTTGTCCGGGCACCGCTCGTCGGCCGTCAGCGCGTCGTAGACCTCCCGCGCCGGCCCGGCGTGGCCGGTCCGCGCCAGGCTCTCGGCCAGGACGCAGCTCGTCGTCGGGTCGAACGGGACCAGCGCCTGGGCCGTCTCCAGCGCGTCGCGGGCGCCCCGGAAGTCGCCCGCCCGGTGCCGCAGCAGCCCGACGAACCGCCACAGGCCCCCGTTGTCCCCCTCCCACTCCAGCGCCTGCTCCGCCAGGTCCCCCGCCTCGTCGAGCTGCCCCGCCCCGGCCAGCTCGAAACAACGGCTCAGGATGTCCCCGCCCTGATTCATGGTCGCCGTCCCCCCGCGATGGCTTGACGATAGTGCGATTGAGATTCAGTCTCAATTCGACTGCATCTATCATCCCTCCACCGGCGTGCGCCTGTCAAGGCGTCGTCGGCGGAGGTGGGGACGATCGAGCGGGGCGGTCAGAGTTCTTCGCGGACCCTCACGCCGTCGCGGCGCATGATGTAGGCCGGGACGCCGACGACGGTGACGTCGGGGGGGACGTCCTTCGTCACCACGGCGTTGGCGCCGACGATCGAACGGTCGCCGATCCGGATGTGGCCGAGGACCTTCGCCCCAGGGGCGATCCGGACGTGGTCGCCCAGGATCGGGGACCCGGGCCTGGGGCCCGTGCCGAGCGTGACCTGCTGGTTGATCCAGCAATACGCCCCGATCCGTTCGGCGACGATGACCGCGCCGTGCCCGTGCTGGATGATCAGCCCGGGGCCGATGTCCTCGCAGAACAGGAGGAGCGATTCCATCGGCGGGCAGAGGAACCGCACGAGGCCCGCCGCCGCGCCCAGGCGGAGGTAGAAGAGCGAGCGATATTCCTTGAATCGGATCATCAGGACGAAGAACGTTCGGGCGTCCGCGTGATTCTCCGGGAGCCTCAGGAAGGCCTCGCTCCAGCGCAGGATGTCCAGGGTGATGAGGTCTCGGCGGGGGGAGAGGTGCCAGAGAAGGAGGTGCGGGAGGAGCCTGATGGAGCGGATCGCGAACAGGAGGCTTCGGCAAGCCTGCAGGGCCGGGCGCATGTTCATGAAACGATCGGGCTCCTGGAACGGACGGCGACCTCGCGTGCGCCGGACGCCGCGATACCGGGGATTCTATCGGCTTCCGCGGCACCCCGCCACCCCGCCCATCCTCGTTCATCGGGATGGCGGCGATGGGGGCGCGTCCCCGTTTCCGGCTCGCCCCCGACGCCCCTCGTCCGGCATAATGGCGGGCCGGGGGCGCAAGCCCGGCCACTCGAAACCAGCCGAATGAAGGACGCCCGACGTGCCTGCTGAGATCCTGGACGGGAAGGCCCTGGCGGGGCGGATTCGCGGAGACCTGGCGGGCGAAGTCGCGAGCTTCCGCGCGTCGACCGGGATCACCCCCGGCCTCGCCGTGGTCCTGGTGGGCGAGGATCCGGCCAGCCGGGTCTACGTCCGCAACAAGGAGGACGCCGTCAAGGCGGCCGGCATGGACGGCTCCGTCGTTCGCCTCTCGGCCGACGCGAGCCAGGCGCGGGTGCTGGAGGTCGTCGACCGGCTCAACGCCGACCCGGCCGTCCACGGCATCCTCGTGCAGCTCCCGCTGCCGAAGGGGCTCGACGCGACCGAGGTCATCGACCGGGTCGACCCGCGGAAGGACGTCGACGGCTTCCACACCGAGAACGTCGGCCTGCTGGCCCAGGGCCGGCCCCGGTTCGTCCCCTGCACGCCGCTGGGGATCGTGGAGCTGCTGAAGGACGCCGGCGTCGAGACCCGCGGCGCGCACGTCGTCGTGCTGGGGCGCTCGCAGGTCGTCGGCAAGCCGGTGTCGCTCCTGCTGCTCCAGAAGGGGAAGGGGGCCGACGCCACCGTGACCGTCTGCCACACCGGCACCAAGGATCCCGCCCGCTTCGCCCGCGAGGCCGACGTCGTCATCGCCGCGATGGGCGTCCCGGAGGCCGTGAAGGCCGGCTGGATCAAGCCGGGCGCGGTCGTGATCGACGTGGGCATCCACCGCAAGGCCGACGGCAAGCTCTGCGGCGACGTCGCCTTCGCCGAGGTCGTCCCGATCGCCGGCCGGATCACCCCCGTCCCCGGCGGCGTCGGCCCGATGACCGTCGCCATGCTCCTCAAGAACACCCTGGCCGCGGCCAAGCTCGCCGCCGAGAGCCGAGGCTGACCCCGTGATCAAGCTGGGAATCTGCAACGAACTGTTCGATGGCTGGGACCTCGCCGACGTCTGCCGCGTCGTGAAGGCGTTGGGGTACGACGGCCTGGAGATCGCCCCGTTCACCCTCGCGCCGCTCATCACGGACCTCTCCCGGGAGGAGCGCCGGGAGGTCCGCGCCACGATCGAGGACGCCGGCCTGGCGACGATCGGCCTGCACTGGCTGCTGGCGAAGACCGAGGGCTTCTACCTGACCTCGCCCGACGCCGACGTCCGCCGCCGCACCGGCGACTACTTCGTCGCGCTCGCCGAGGCCGCCCGCGACCTCGGCGGCTCGCTGCTGGTCCTGGGCTCCCCCAAGCAGCGCGACCTCCTCCCGGGCGTCTCGTATGAGGGAGCCGAAGGTTACGCCGTCGAGGTCTTCCGCCGCATCATGCCGGCGATCGGCGACCTGGGGATCGACCTCTGCCTCGAACCCCTCGCCCCGTCCGAGACCGACTTCCTCAACACCTGCGCCCAGGCCGAGGCCGTCATCGCGCAGGTCGCCCACCCCAACTTCAAGCTCCACATGGACGTGAAGGCCCAAAGTTCCGAGGCCGAGCCCGTCCCCGACCTGATCCGCCGCCACGCCCGCGCCGCCGGCCACTTCCATGCCCAGGACGTGAACCTGCAAGGCCCCGGCATGGGCGACGTCGACTTCGGCCCGATCCTCAAGGCCCTCGTCGCATCCGGCTACGACCGCTGGGTCTCGGTCGAGGTCTTCGACTTCTCCCCCGGTGCCGAGGAGACCGCCCGCCGCTCCATCGAATGCCTCCGCGAAAACCTGGCCGCCGTCACGTCTTTGTAAATTTGTACACCATTCGCCTTGCGGCGCCCGGCCGACAATTGGTATTGTGGCGATCGCGAGATTTGGTCTGATCTGTCGGCGCAGGATGCCGATCGGGCGAGGGATGGGAACGGAGCCGGGGCCCAGCGATGGCGAAACGGAAGCGCGGGGGGGGCGAGGATCGGGAGGTCCGCGCGCGGCGAAGCTCGCTGACGGAGGACGTCCCGCTGGCGGAGGCGACGCGCGAGCGCTACCTCAACTACGCGCTGAGCGTCATCACCTCGCGCGCCCTGCCGGACGTCCGCGACGGCCTCAAGCCGGTGCAGCGTCGGATCTTGTACGCGATGTGGTCCGACCTGCGGATCACGGCCGACGGCCGGTTCATGAAGTGCGCTGCGGTCGTCGGCGAGGTCATCAAGAGCTACCATCCCCACGGCGACCAGTCGATCTACGACGCCCTGGTCCGCATGGCCCAGCCGTTCTCGCTGCGGCACCCTCTGATCGAGGGCTACGGCAACTTCGGGTCGATCGACGGCGACCCGCCGGCCGCATTCCGGTACACGGAATGTCGGTTGATGCCCATCGCCCACGCCCTCCTGAGCGAGCTGCGCGACCAGACGGTCGACTTCCGCGACAACTACATGGCGACGACCGAGGAGCCGGTCGTCCTCCCCGCGCAGTTCCCGAACCTGCTGGTGAACGGGGCGGCGGGGATCGCGGTGGCGATGGCCACGAACATCCCGCCGCACAACCTGAAGGAAGTCGTCGCCGCGCTGGTGGTCCTGCTGGAGAACCGCGAGGCCCCGCTCGAGAAGCTGACGCGGCACATCATCGGGCCCGACTTCCCCACCGGCGGCGTCGTGCTGAACACGCCCGACGAGATCCGCAAGATCTACGCGACGGGGCAGGGCTCGCTGAAGCTCCGCGGCACCTACACGCGGCCCGAGGACCGGCCCAACACCATCGTCGTCGACTCCATCCCCTACGGCCAGGAGAAGGACCCGCTCGTCGCCCGCATCGGCGAGCTGATCGGCAAGGGGATGGTCCCCCAGCTCACGAACGTCAAGGACCTGAGCACCGACGACGTCCGCATCGTCCTGGAGCTGAAGCCGGGCTCCAACGCCGAGGCGGCGATGGCGTACCTGTTCAAGAACACGCCGCTCCAGATCAACTACGCCGTCAACCTGACGTGCCTCCTCCCCGCCGAGGGCGCCGAGGTCGCCGTCCCCCGCCGGCTCGACCTCAAGACGATCTTGCAGCATTTCCTCGACTTCCGCATGGAGGTCGTCGTCCGCCGCCTGAACAACGAGCTGCGGCTGCTGCTGGCGCGGATCCACATCCTCGAAGGCTTCGCGATCGTCTTCAACAACCTGGACGAGGCGATCCGGATCATCCGGGCCAGCGACGGCAAGGCCGACGCCGCCCCCAAGCTGATGTCGCGCTTCGGCCTCTCCGACCTCCAGGCCGACGCCATCCTCGAGACCAAGCTGTATCGCCTCGGCAAGCTGGAGATCCACGACATCCTCGCCGAGCTGGCCGCCAAGCGAGCCCGGGCCGAGGAGATCCAGAAGCTCCTGGCCGACGAGCCGGCCCGCTGGGCGATCATCAAGGACGAGCTGAAGCAGATCGCCAGGACCTACGGCGACGCCCGCCGCACGAAGGTCGAGGCCCCCGCCGCGCCGATGGAGTTCCGCGAGGAGGACTACATCGTCGACGAGGACGCCTGGGTCATCGTCACCCGTGAGGGCTGGACGAAGCGGCAGAAGTCGTTCACCGACGTCGCCAGCATCCGCGTCCGCGACGGCGACCAGGTCGGCTGGGTCTACCGCGCCCGCGCCCGCCAGACGATCACGTTCTTCACCGACCGCGGCGTGGCGTACACGGTCCGGGTCAACGACCTGATCATGACCACCGGCCACGGCGACCCGATCCAGAAGCTGTTCGCGTTCGAGGACCAGGAGCGGCTGGTCGGCGTCGTCTGCCACGACCCGCGCTGCCTCCCCGACTACACCAAGCACGCTCAGACGCCAGGCCGGCTGGTCCAGCGCGGGCTGGGCGTCGGCCTGGACGAGCCGTCGGCGAACGGGCACGCCAACGGGGACGGCCACGCCAACGGCCAGGCCGGCCCCACGATGCCGCCCCCGCCTTACGTCGTGGCCCTCACGGCCGGCGGCAAGGTGCTGCGGTTCCCGCTCGTCGCGCTCGCCCCGGTGTCGACTAAGAAGGGCCGGCTGGTCATCCGGCTCGACCCCACGTTCAAGGGCGACTCCGTCGTCGGCGTCGAGGCGACCGACGGCTCGGAGAACGTCTGCCTGGCGACGAAGGGGGCGAGGGTCCTGATCTTCCCCGTCACCGAGGCCAACGTCGTCGCCTCCGCGGCGAGGGGCGTCGCGGCGATCAAGCTCGACGCCAAGGACCGCGTCATCGGCTTCGTCCTGGCGAACAAGAAGCGCGAGGGCCTGGCCGTGCGGACCAACCGCGGGGCCGAGCAGATCGTCAGGGCGACGAAGTACCCCGTCACCGGCCGCGGCGGCAAGGGCTACGCCATCCTCCAGCGCGGGTCGCTGGAGTGCCTGCTCCCCGGCGAGGCCGAGCCCGTCCCGCCGCCGGACCAGGTCGACGGCGCCAAATCCGACGACGGCAAGGATTGACGAACCCCGACGCCCGCGAAGAATACCGCGTCCCGGCCCCGGCCGCCGGGCGGAGTCGAGAGGGACCAGACCCCGATGTCGAACGGATCCGCGACGTACAGCGCCAAGTCGATCACCGTCCTGGAGGGGCTGGAGGCCGTCCGCCGCCGCCCCGGCATGTACATCGGCGGCGTCGACAAGGCGGGGCTGCACCACCTCGTCTGGGAGATCGTCGACAACGCGGTCGACGAGGTGATGAACGGCCACGCCTCGCGGATCGTCGTCACCCTGCACGCCGACGGCCGCACCCTGTCCGTGGCCGACAACGGCCGCGGCATCCCCGTCGACAAGCACCCCAAGACCGGCCAGAGCGCGCTGGAGGTCATCTTCACGACCCTCCACGCCGGCGGCAAGTTCGACAACGACGCCTACAAGGTGGCCGGCGGCCTCCACGGCGTCGGCGCCAGCGTTGTCAACGCCCTGTCCAAGAGCCTCATCGCCGAGGTCCGCCGCGACGGCCGTACCTACCGCCAGCTCTACAAGCGCGGCAAGCCGCTGGGCCCCGTCGAGGCCGGCGACCCCTCCCGCGGGACGGGGACCACGGTCACGTTCACGCCCGACCCGGAGATCTTCCAGGCGCTCGACTACGACTCGGCCCTGATCGCCGAGCGGCTGGACGTGAAGACGTACCTGAATAAAGGGCTGGTGATCCAATTCGTCGACGAGAAGGCGAAGACCAGCGTCGAGCTGCGGCACGACGGCGGCGTCGCCGACTTCCTGGACCACGTCAACAAGCGTCGCGAGGACGTCCGCGTCGCCCCGACGCCGTTCGTCCTGGAGCGCGAGGTCGAGGACGACGGCCTGCGGCTCCACCTGGCCCTGGCCTGGACCGAGTCGACCGACGAGGACGTCCTGTCGTTCGTCAACACGATCCCCACCCGCGACGGCGGCACCCACGAGATGGGGATGCTCTCCGCGGTGGGCTCGGCCGTGCAGCGGTTCATGGAGACGCACGACCTGGTCAAGAAGGGGCTGGAGATCAAGCGCGAGGACGTCCGCGAGGGGCTGACGGCCGTCCTCTCGGTCTGCGTCCACGAGCCCCAGTTCCAGGGCCAGACGAAGGGCCGGCTGAACAACCCGGAGGTCCGCGGCCAGGTGGAGTCGCTGGTCCGACCCAGCCTGGAGGCGTTCCTCCACCAGAACAAGAGCGTCGGCGACGCCATCGCGGCCCGCGTGATCCAGGCGGCCCGCGCCCGCGAGGCCAGCCGCGCCGCGGCCACGCAGGTCCGTCGCAAGACGGCCGTCTCCGGCCGGCTCAACCTCCCCGGCAAGCTCGCCGACTGCGACAGCTCCGACCCCGAGGAGACCGAGCTGTTCATCGTCGAAGGCGACAGCGCCGGCGGCTCGGCCAAGCAGGGCCGCGACCGCGACGTCCAGGCCATCCTCCCGCTCCGCGGCAAGGTGCTGAACGTGGAGCAGGCCGGCCGGTCCAAGATGCTCGACAACAAGGAGCTGTCCGACCTGGTCAGCGCCCTGGGCTGCGGGATGGACGACCAGTACGACCCGGCGCGGCTCCGCTACGGCAAGGTCGTGATCCTGACCGACGCCGACAGCGACGGCCACCACATCGCCACGCTCCTGCTGACGTTCTTCTACCGCCACATGCCCGGCCTGATGCGCGACGGCCGCGTCTACCTCGGCTGCCCGCCCCTGTTCAAGATCACCTGGGGCAAGGAGACCTACTGGGCCTCCGACGACGGCCACCGCGACCGCATCCTCGCCAAGCTCCCCTCCAACGCGAAGCCCGACATCACCCGCTTCAAGGGCCTGGGCGAGATGCCCGCCAAGCTCCTGTTCCAGACGACGCTCGACCCCGACTCGCGGCGGCTGCTCCGCGTCGTCGTCCCGGAGGAGGACCGCCCCTACACCGAGCGGACCGTCTCCGACCTGATGGGCAAGGAGCCCGAGGCCCGCTTCAAGTTCATCATGGAAGAGGCCTACACGGCCACCGACATCGACATCTGATCGATCGACCGGGCCGCACCGCATCGCACCCCAGGGACCGCCGTCCATGCCGATCATCGAGGTCGAGGGATTGACGAAGACGTACCGCGTCTTCCAGAAGAAGGAGGGCCTCCTCGGCGCCCTCCGCGGCCTGTACCGCCGCGAATACAAGGAAGTGAAGGCCGTCGCCGGCATCAACTTCTCCATCGAGCCCGGCGAGATGGTCGCCTTCCTCGGCCCTAACGGGGCGGGGAAGACGACCACGCTCAAGATGCTCTCCGGCCTCATCTACCCCACCGCCGGCGACGCCACGGTCCTGGGCCACGTCCCCTGGAGGCGCGAGGACGCCTACCGCCGCCGGTTCGCCCTGGTGATGGGCCAGAAGAACCAGCTCTGGTGGGACCTCCCCGCCGGCGACAGCTTCCAGCTCCACCGCGAGATCTACTCGATCCCCAGGGACCAGTTCGACCGCACGCTCGGCGAACTGGCCGAGCTTCTGGGCGTCGAGAAGCTGACCCGCCAGGCCGTCCGCGAGCTGTCGCTGGGCGAGCGCATGAAGATGGAGCTGATCGCGGCCCTGCTGCACGGCCCGCAGGTCCTCCTGCTGGACGAGCCGACCATCGGCCTCGACGTCGTCGCCCAGGCCGCCATCCAGAAATGCCTGCGCGACTACCACGCCAGCCGCGGCGTGACGATGCTGCTCACCAGCCACTACATGCGCGACGTCGAGGCCCTGTGCGACCGGGTGATCGTCATCACCCACGGCACGCTCGTCTACGACGGCCCGCTCGCCGGGATCGTGGAGCGGTTCGGCGAATCGAAGCTGGTCCGGCTCCAGTTCGAGGGCCCCGCGCCCGAACGTCGCGAGATGGAGCGCTACGGCGAGGTCTCGCGGCTGGAAGGGCCGTTCGCCGACGTCCGGATCGAGCGGTCCCGCATCGCCGGGGCGCTCGCCGACGTGCTCAACCGCCACGCGCTGGCCGACGTCAGCGTGGAGGACCCCCCGCTGGAGGAGGTCATCGCCAAGGTCTTCGAGGAGGCCCGGCTCGCCCATGACGCCGCCTGACGTCGCCCTCGCCCCGCCCCGCCCGGGGCCGTTGCCGTCGCTGGTCAAGTACGCGCGGATCTTCCGCGTCGCGCTCATCGAGCGCATGACGTATCGCAGCGACTTCCTGCTGGGGACCATCCTGCGCTTCCTGCCCATCGTCACCACGGTCCTCCTCTGGCGGGCGATCTACGAGGGCTCCGGCCAGGCCGAGCTGGGCGGGTTCAACTATCGGGAGATGATCGCGTACCTCTTGCTGACGAACATCAGCCGGATGTTCTCCAGCATGCCGGGCCTCGCCGGCGGGATCGCCCGCGAGGTCCGCGAGGGGACGCTCAAGCGCTACCTGATCCAGCCGCTCGACCTGCTCGGCTACCTGCTGTCGTCGCGGGTGGCGCACAAGGTCGCCTACATCACGATGTCGTTCCTGCCCTACGCCGGCCTGTTCTACCTCTGCCGCGGCTACTTCGACGGCTTCCCGGATCCGCTCCAGATGCTCGCGTTCGTCGTCTCGCTGGTCCTGGCGTTCGTCGTCGGGTTCTACTTCGAGGCCAGCGTGGGGATGGTGGGCTTCTGGTTCCTGGAGGTGACGTCGGTCCTGTACATCGTGATGACGCTCAACTTCTTCATCTCGGGGCACATGCTGCCGCTCGACCTGCTGCCGCAGCCGTGGTCCGGGTTGCTGAAGGTCCTGCCGTTCCAGTACATGGCGTACTTCCCGGCCGTCGTGTTCCAGGGGAAGGTCCGCGGGACGGAGCTGCTGCTCCACCTCGCCCTGGAGCTGTTCTGGGCGGTCGCCTTCGCCGTGCTGGCGCGCACGCTCTACCGCGCGGGGCTCAAGCGCTACAGCGCATTCGGAGGCTGAACCGATGGTCGCAGGCGTCGCCCGCTACGCGCGGATGATGGGGGGGCTGGCCCGCTACACGCTGGCCCGCGAGATGGCCTTCCGGGGCAACTTCCTGGTCAAGGTCTCCGTCGAGCTGCTCTGGATGGGGATCCTCGTCGCCTTCTACCGGGTCGTGTTCGCGAAGACGAGCACCATCGCCGGCTGGAGCGAGCCCGACTACTTCTTCTTCGTCGGCTGCTTCTTCGCGATCAACGGCCTGATCGAGACCCTGTTCCTGGAGAACTGCAACGAGTTCGCCGAGCTGGTCCGGACCGGCGACCTCGACTTCCTGCTCCTCAAGCCGATCGACGAGCAGTTCCTGATCTCCTGCCGCAAGATCGACTGGGGGACCGCGCCGAACCTCCTGATGGGGGCGATCCTCATGGCCGTGGCCCTGGTGCAGAAGGGGTGGACGTTCGACCCGGGCCGGGTGGCGGCGTTCGTCGTCACGTTCGCGTGCGGCGTGGCGATCGCGTACAGCTTCATGATGATGCTGACGTCGGTCTCGGTCTGGATGGTCCGCAACCAGAGCCTGATGGAGATGTGGTGGCTGTTCTCCAGCCTCGTCCGCTACCCGCGCGAGATCTTCTCGGGCCGCGGGGCGGAGATGCTGGGCCGATTCTTCACGTTCGTCGTGCCGATCCTGCTGGTCTCCAACGTGCCGGCGGACGTGATGGTCCGCGTGCTGGATCCCGGGATGATCGCCTGGACGGTCGCGGTCGCGGCGGCCTCGCTCTGGGTCAGCCGGCGGTTCTTCCACGTCGCCCTCCGCTCCTATCGCAGCGCCAGCAGTTGAATCGGCCCGGAGGCCCGGCCGTCGACGATTGACCGGATCGGCCGAAGACTTGATACTGAAATGACGTGATGATGGGATGACCGGACCTCCGTCCTCGATGGCCGACGATGGTGTATGTCGCAGCGGCGCTCTCCCTGGCCCTCGTCGTCGCGGTCGTCGCGTCCGCGGCCCGTCGCGGGCGCGCCGCGGGCGACGTGGCGATGGGCCTGGTCCGTCTGGCCGAGGGGGCCCGGCCGCGACGGGTGCTCGCCCGGCCGTCCGGCGGCCTGGGCTCGCTGGTCGACGCCTTCAACGCCGCCGCTCCCGAGGTCTACGAGCGGCTCCGCGACCTGGAGGCCGACCGCCGCCAGCTCCGCGTGGTCCTGGGGGCGATGGCCGAGGCCGTCCTGGCCGTCGACCCCCGCCGCCGGCTCCTCTTCGCCAACGCCAGCGCCGACGCCCTGTTCGGCCTGGACGCCTCGTCGGTCGGCCGGCTGATCCCGGAGTTGATCCGCAGCCCGCAGGTGCAGGAGGCCGTCGAGGCGACGTTCCGCCTGTCCCACCCGGACGCCTACCACGCCGAGCTGGCCCTGGCCGGCCGCGACGTCCTCCGGTCGCCGGCGCGGATCCTGGCCGTGCGCGGCACGCCGCTGCCGGGGGGGCCGCCGGGCGCCGTGCTGGTCTTCCACGACGTCACGGAGCTGCGCCGGCTGGAGCGGATGCGCCAGGACTTCGTCGCCAACGCCTCGCACGAGCTGAAGACGCCGCTCGCCTCCATCAAGGCGTACGCCGAGACCCTGCTGGACTGGGCCCTGGAGGACCCGGCGTTCAACCGCCGCTACCTGGAGCGGATCGACGAGCAGGCCGACCGGCTCGACGCCCTGATCCGCGACATGCTCAGCCTGGCCCGCCTGGAGTCGAACCAGGACTTCTTCCGGCACGGCCCCCTGGGCCTGGTCGACGTCCTCCGCGATCGCGTCGAGGCCCATCGCGACCGCGCCGAGGCCGCCGAGCTGGCCCTGACGTTCGACGCCGATCGCGCCGACGGCGACGCCACGATCCTCGCCGACGAGGAGGCCGTCCGGCAGGTGTTCGACAACCTGATCGACAACGCCATCAAGTACACGCCGCCGGGGGGCTCGGTGCGGGTGACGTGCTCGACGACGCCGTCCGAGGCGACCGTCGAGGTGGCCGACACCGGCGTCGGCATCCCTCGCGAGGACCAGGCGCGGATCTTCGAGCGGTTCTACCGCGTGGACAAGGCCCGCAGCCGCGAGATGGGGGGCACCGGGCTGGGCCTGGCGATCGTCAAGCACCTGGTCTCATCGCTCCGCGGCCGGGTCGACGTGGCCAGCCGCCTGGGCTCCGGGTCGACGTTCACCGTCCGCCTCCCCCGGGCGCAGGGCCGGGCGACGAAGGATTGAGCCGGCGGCTCAGCGCGGGGCGTCGAGGAGCGTCCGCGCCTCCTCGACCCCCAGCCGGAGGGCCTCCTCGGCGTCGGCGCGGGCGGCGTCGCGCTCGCCGAGGGCGCGGCGGGCCAGGGCCAGGTTGTAGCGCAGGCGGCCCAGGGTCTCGCGATCGGGGCCGGCGTCAGCGCCGGCCCGGAAGTCGGCGGCGGCCCGGTCGGCCCGGCCGGCCTTGTATTCCAGGACGCCGCGGTTGAGCCAGGCCGGGGCCAGGGACGGGTCCAGCTCCAGGGCTCGGGAGTAGTCGCGGTGCGCCCGCTCGGGCAGGTCGAGCGCCTCGTGCGCGAGGCCGAGGTGGTAGGGGCAGGCGGCGATGTCGGGGGCGATCGCGCAGCAGGCGTGGAACCAGGCGGCGGCGGGCTCGTACCGGCCCAGGCGGAAGGCGCAGAGCCCGGCGTAGAAGTTGGGCCAGAACTCCTGGGGGCGCAGGTCCAGCGCCCGTTCGAACGCCCCGGCGGCCTCGGCCACGCGGCCGGAGCGGAGGAGGTATCGGCCGCGCTCGTCGTGGTCGCGGGCGGTGCGCGGGGCGCGGGGGCCGTCGGCCCGGCCGGCGAGCCGCTCGCGGCGGGCGTCGATCGCGGCGTCGGGCCCGAGGGCGGCCTCGGCCTCGTCCAGGATCCGCAGGGCCTCGGCGCGGCCCTCGTCGGAGGGCTCGCGGGCGAGCAGGTCGACGCGGAGGGCGACCAACTCGGCCATGTCGGCCCGGATGCGGGCCTCGGCGGCGGCGTCGAGGGTGGGGCCGGGGCCGTCGAGGAGTCGGTCGCGGGCGTCCCAGAGCGACCGGCAGGCGTCGGCCCGGGCGCGGGCCTCGTCGCCTTCGGGCAGCTCGACGCCGTAGCGGAAGCGGATCGAGTCGGCCAGGGCGTGGAGGTCGGCGGCGAGCCGCGCGTGCGCGGTCAGCCGGAGCTGCGCCTCGATCTCCGCGGCGAGGTCGCCGCCGATCGGCAGGGCTTCCGCCTCGGCGAGGCCGTCGCGGAGCAGGCGGTCGGCGGAGTCGAACCGGCCGGAGGCCAGGTCGCGGCGGCCCCCCTCCAGCGCCGCCTGCGCCCGTCCCAGGCCCTGGGCGACGGAGGCGTAATAGGCCCCGCCGGCGACGGCGAGGGCGGCGGCCGTGGTCGCCAGGGTGATCCCCCAGGCGAACGCGCCGGGGTGCCGCCGCCGCCACTTGCCCCAGCGCTCGATGGGGTCGCGGTTGCCGACGCCCCTCAGCGGCAGGTCGTTGAGCTGGCGGCGGAGGTCGTCGGCGAGCCGGGCGGCGTCGGGGTAGCGGTCGCGGGGATCGGCGGCGAGGCACTTCCGCACGACGTCCGCCAGCGCGACCCCCACGCCGGCCGGCCGCCGGAACCGCGAGGCGTCCTCGCCGGCCGGCGCCGCCCCCAGGGCCTCGCGCAGCAGCAGGCCCAGGGAATAGATGTCGGCGCGGCCGTCGACGTCGGCCGGGGCGGGGCGGTCGCCGGAGACGGCCAGCATCGCCGCCTCCTGCTCGGGGGCCATCCAGCCCGGCGTCCCCCCCAGCCGTCCGGCCACGCGGTCGCCGGCGCGGATCGGCGCGCGGGCCAGGTGGAAGTCCAGCAGCATCGGCTGGCCGTCGGCCGTCACCAGCACGTTCGACGGCTTGACGTCCATGTGGACGATCCCGCGCTCGTGGGCGTGGTGCAGCGCGTCGGCGAGGCAGGCGGCGACCCAGGCGATCGCGTCGACGTACGACGCCTCCTCCAGCCCGCGCCGGAACGGCCCGACGGCCGGCGGCGGGCCCGGGATCGGCCGGCTGCGGCGCTCCAGGGCCTCCAGCATCCGCGCCCCCGAGCGGCGCGCGATCGGCTCCGGCGCCAGGTCCGCCAGCACCTCCGCCAGGCTCGCCCCGCCCAGGTACGGCATGCACAGCATGCGCAGGCCGCGATCGGGGATCGACTGCTCGGAGAACAGGGGGACGATGTGGGTGTGTCGCAACGGGGCCAGGGCCAGGTGCTCGTCCTGGTCGTCGGAGACGACCTTGACCACGACCGGGCGGTCGGCGAGCGTCGGGTCGGTCGCCAGGAACGTGCGGCCCGAGGCCCCCCGGCCCAGCTCCTCCAGCAGCGCGAACGAGCCCAGCGTCTCGCCGGCGTCGGGCAGGTCGACGACCGGCGCGACGCCGGAGGCGCGGATGAGCCGGTCGCATTCGAAGAGGTCGCGCAGCTCGTCCCCCCAGCGGGGATGGCGGCGGACGACCTCGGAGGTGTCGACCCGCTGGCCGGACTCGCGGCGGAGGCTCACCTCCTCGTAGATGAGCCGGATGGCGGCCTCGGGGTCGAGGTCGGGCCGGCGCGCGAGGACCTCGGCGGCCGAGATCGGCTCGCCGCGCCCGAAGGCGGCGGCCATGTCCGCGATCTCGTCGGAGATGCGGGCGAATCGGGAAGGCTCGTCTCCCATGGCTCAGTCCGGGTCGCCCGCGGCCTCGGAGCGACGGCCCAAGGAGAGCCGGCGCGCCAGGTCGTAGAGGATCCGCCTGACGCTCCCCTCGTGCAGCCCGGTGCGGGCGGCGATCTCGTTGAGCCGGAGGCCGTCGCGGCGCAGGCGGACGATGTCGCGATGGGCGGGCGGGCAGGCCAGCAGCACGCGCTCCCAGAACTCTCGACCCTGGGCCTCCTGGCTGGGGCGGGGCAGGGGGGAGCGGGGGTGGTCGCCGGCCTCGGTCTCGTCGAGCGACTGCTCGCGGCCGATCGAATGGCGGTGCTTGCGGCAGCGGTCGGCCAGCCGACGCGCCGCGACCCGGCGGAGGAACGCCAGGAGCTGGGCCCGCCCGGCGAACCGCCAGCCGCCGTCGCGGACCCCCTCGACGAAGTCGACGAACACGGACTGGACGATGTCGCCCGAGTCCACCTTGGGGCGGAGGCCGCGGCCGAGGCGGCGCCGGACGATGATGCGGAGGTACGGCTCGTAGGCGACGAACACGCGCTCGACGGCCGCGGGGTCGCCGTCGTTCAGCCGCTCGATCCAGCGATCCAGGGACTCTTCGCTCATGGGATGCCCTCCGGCGGCGGGGCGTTCATGACAGTCCGCGGAGCGAGGAGAACCGCGAGCCCCGGGCGGCCGACGGCCCCGGGACCGATGCCCGCGCCCGCCACCTCCGGGCCGCCTCCGCGGTCGCCAGCGCGGCGGCCACCGGGACGACCAGCGGCAGCCGGCTCGACGGCCCGGCGAGCGGCGATCCCAGGTCGTCCAACTGCCCCATCACTTTCTCCAGCGCCAGGTCGACCGTCGCGCGGTCGAGCGGCAGGAATCCCGTCAGCACGCCCGCGCCGATCGGGGCCGGGGCCTCGGCCGGGGGGGCGGCGTCGGCGTCGGCCGTCGCGGCGTCGGGCGACGCCGCCCGGGGATCGCCCTCGCCCTGGGGGGCCGCGGCGACGGCCTCGCCGCCCGCCCCCGAGGCGGTCGTGGGGGCTCCGAGGGCGATGGCCCGGACGTCGGCCGGGGCCGACGTCCCGAGGCTGAACGACGCCACCGTCGCGCTCCAGGCCACGTTGGTCGCCGCGAGCGGGCGGGCGAGGTCGGGCGCGCCGGCCGCGGCGAGGGGCGGCGGCGGGCCGGGGGCCGGGGGCCCGGGGGCCGCGGGCGTGGCCGGGGACGTGGATTCGATGAGGACCGGCGGCGCAAAGGGGCCCCTGGGGATCGCGCCCCCCGGCCGGGACTGGTACTCGCTCGGCTGGGCCGCGGTCGGGCCGGGGCCCGACTGCGGCTGCGCAAACGGGCCGAATCGCGCCCATCCCGACTCGCCGCCGCGAGGCGGCGTCGCCGAGCCGGCCTGGGCCGACGCCGGCGCGTCGGGGCTCTCCGGCGCGGGCGGTCCGACGAAGGGGGAGTCGTCCGAGGTCGCGAACGACGACGCGTCGCCATCGGGCCGGCCCCCGACGCGCCACGGCCCTCCCGGGCCTCGGCCGAAGCTGAAGCCGAAGAAGCCCCCGCCGAAGAAGGCCTTGTAGCCGCCGTAGCCGGACGGCGCGGCACCGAAGTCGGCTCGATTCGCGAGCGGGGGAAGGTTGAAGCCGCTCGTTAGGCCGGGCGTCGCGGGCCTGTCGCCGTGGGGGCCGGAGAAAGGCGCGATCATCGCGTCGGCCTCGGGGGCGAGGCTCGTCGGGGCCGCGATCGGCGCGGTCAGGATCGCGACCGGCGGCCCCGGGCCGTAGTTCAGCACGACCCTCCCCTCCAGGGGCTGGAGGGCGGGCGTGAAGCGGCCCGGATGTCGAGGATCTCTCCGCATCGACGGCTTCTCCCTGCGCGAACGATCCGTTCGGAGACCTGGCGCGGGCGGCGAAGGGGGCGGGCGGGATGGGACCGTCGCCCACGGCGCGAGAGGGAACCTCGCGACGGGGCCTCCCTGCCACCGGACCAGTCTACGTCCATCGGCGTTTTTCGCGGAGGCCATTTCCCCGATTTCCTCGCCGCGGCGCGCGCTTGGGGGCATCACGTCGGATCCCTCATTCGGGGCGGCGAGGGCCCGAGGCGCCACCCGGGCCGCCCCACACCTGGCATCGCATGTCTCAACCACTCGGGTATTCAGAGCGGGCCTTCAGCACCACCGGGAGACGCAGCATGATTCATTCGAAGAGCCTGTGGCGGCGGCTGATCCCCCCGAAGGGGGAGAAGTCGGGCGCGTCGGCGAGGCGGAACAAGCAATGGCAGCCCACGGTCGACGGGCTGGAGGGGCGCCTGGTCCTGTCGCGGATGGGCGGCCTGGGCGGCGGCATGGCCGCGCGGGCCGCCATGTTCGCGCGGGCCGGCTCCTTCGGCTCGACGTCCGAAAGCTCCGGGGACGTCTCCTCGACGGCCCAGGTGGGCGGCTTCGAAGGCCGTCGCGGCGGGCCGGGAGGCTTCGGCGGCCCCGGCGGCCGGTGGGGCGGCGGCGTCCGCGACACGCAGCTCGCCGCCGACCTGAAATCGTACCAGACGGCCGCGACGGCCGTCCTCAAGGGCTCGTCCGTCACCGACGCCGACCGGGAGGCCCTCCGAGACGCCTTCGACGCCCTGAGGGAGGCCGGCGTCACCTATGATAAGGACGCTCTGGCGACCGTCGCCGACGGCGTCCTCTCGGCGCTGGCCGACTCCGACGACTCCACCACGGCCGAGTCCTATCGCGACGCCTTCCTCGCCGCCTTCGCCGGCGCGACGGGCGACGACGACACCGACTCGACCCTGACCGACGACGAGACGGCCCTCGTGAACGCCGCGTTCGACGCCTTCGTCACGGTCGCGGACAAGCTCGACGTCGATTCCGACGAGCTTTCGGCCCTGGCGACGGCGCGCGAGGCGATCGCCGCCGACTACACCCGCCTGGGGATCACCGGCGTCGCGCCCAGCGACCTCGACCTGATCCTCGGCGGCCTCGGCGGCGGGCCCGGCGGCCCCGGGCCTCGCGGGTTCTGCTGACCGAATCCCACGCTCCAGCCGCCGCCGACGCCTGGCGGCGGACAAGGTCGGCCGGACGACGAGGTCCGGCCGACCCCCATTCCATCTCATCGCCGCACGAGGATGCGGACCTGATGCGGGGCCATCGGGACGCCGCCTTCGAGCGAGCCGAACGCCTCGCCGCCCAGGGCGTCGCGCCAGGGGCCGGCGGGGAGGACGCCCGCCGATGCGGCGATCGCGGACCGGACGGGCCCCGGGTTGAAGCCGATCAGGACGAGGGCCTTCTCCTCCCCCCTCGCCCGCAGGCAGGCGAAGACGCCGCCCGAGGCGCGGACGGAGGCGTAGTCGGCCGTCCCCTCCGCGATCGGGGCGACGCCCTTGCGGGCGGTGTAGATCGCCTTGAGGAACGCGACGCTCGACGGGCCCTCGCCGCCGTAGACGGCCGGATCCTCGTCCCCCTGGTAGAGCATCGGAACGCCCTCGACCAGGGCGCACAGGGCCATGAGGGATCGCATCCGGTCGACGCCGTAGGCCGCCAGCGGGCGCTTCTTCTGGAACGTCCACGAGACCGTGTCGTGGTTGCTGATCCATCGCATCTTCAGCGCCCCGGGCGGGATCGTGAGGGCCTGGTCGTGGAGGAATCGCGAGAGCGACGCCGCCCACTCCTCGGGCGGGGCCTTGCGGTCCAGGAGGTCGGTCGTCAGGAAGTAGAGCTGGGCGTCGTAGGTCAGGTCGGATATGCGGTAGTAGATATTCTGGCCCGTGTATTCCTCGGGGATGATGAGGACGTCGGGGCGGGAGCGGAGGAAGCCCTCGCGGATGGCGCGGGTGATCTCAAGACCGGCCCCCAGGCCGGAGCGCGAGGGCCGGTCGGACTTCCAGTTCAGCGGGCCGCCGGCGGCGCAGTCGACGCGGGCACCGAGGGCGTCGAACCGCGAGGCGTCGGACTCGGCGACGCGGCGGAAGTAGTCCTGCCAGCCGGGGTGGGCGTTGTCGAAGGCGAGCTGGCCCCATTCGTAGGCCGGCTTCCCCTCGCGCGTGAAGGCCGACCATTCCGGGTGCTCCTTCGCCAGCGGCGATTCGTCGGGGGGGCCGTGGGGGACGAGGTCGAACAGCAGGCGGATCTTGCGCCCCCGGGCGGCGTCCGAGAGCCGCGAGAGGGCGGCCTCGCCGCCGTACAGTTCGCTGACGCGGAAGTGATCGGACGGCCCGTAGAGGTTCCACTTCGAGCCGTCGCCGTGCTCCCACACCGGCAGCATCCAGAGGACGTCCACGCCCATATCGGCCAGCGTCGGCAGGTACGCCTCCAGCGCCTGGAAGCCGCCGTAGCGGATGTAGCCCAGCTCGGGCGTGCCGCCGGGATGGCCGCAGTAGAGGACCATCGACCGCAGCCCGGCCGGCGCCCGGTCGGGCGCGCGGAGGCCGACGGCCCGGTACACGTCCTGCACGCCCGCCAGCGCCGCGTCGCGCGAGCCGCGGGCGAGCCAGAAATGCTGGTCGCCCAGCACGACCGACGCCCCGGGCTTGAGCTTCGCGATCACCTGCTGGACGTGCCGGATCGACGGCCCTTCCGAGGTCCGCACCACCTGCACCGGGCTGAACTCGTCCTCCTGCACGAACCACGACCCCAGGCCGCGCCGGGACGCCTCGTCCCAGAGGACGATGAGCGGATCCATCCCCCTCGGCCTCAGCGCCTCGCCGACTTCCCCCGACGCGGCCGGCACGTCCCCGACCGGCAGGCTGCCGGGGAAGGTCGCGACCGCGCCCGTCCCGATCGCCAGGGCCGGCGTGGCGTAGGCGGCGGACTCGAAGACCTGCTCGCGGTCGGAGACGTTCGCGACGGTCAGCCGGCGCGAGAACCGGGAGGCGTCGTCGGGGAGCGTCCAGTCGACGCGGAACTCGTAACCGCCGCCGCGGGCGATGGTCGCCAGGGTCGCCGCGCCGGGCGACCGACCGCGCTCCTGCCGCGCCGCCTCGGCCGCGACCACGCCGGGAGCGGCGGATTCCAGGACCTCGGCCGGCCCGATCAGCACGGGGCCGGCGATCCCCCCCTCGAAGGCCCCGTTGGTCACGCGGACCAGCAGGACGTTGGGGGCGTCGGCCTTCAGCAGCCGGGCGGGGAAGCGGTAGAGCCGGGGCGTCTCCCAGTGGCGGGGCGTCTCGACGCCCGTCCGGCCGATGGGGACGCCGTTGAGGTACGCCGCGTCGAAGTCGTCGACCGCGCCGATCAGCAGGGCCGCGGACGCGCCGAGGTCCGGCGGGGCGTCGAACGTCCGGCGATACCAGAAGTCCCCGGCGCGATCCTTGAGGCGGCCGTCGCCGGCGTCGATCCGGCTCGGGATCGGCGTCGGCTTCCACGCGACGCCGTCGAAGCGACCGGCGAGGAGATCGTCCTTCGCGGCGGGCGCGGGCGGCTCGGGCGTGTAGAGCCAGTCGCCCGCCAGGTCGACGCAGGAACCGGCCGCGGCCTTCAGGCGATCGGCGTCCAGCCGGCGACCGCCCTGCGGCACGACCGTCGACCGGCCCCCGGAGGTCAGCCGCGAGCCGTCGCGGAGGTCGACCAGGCCGGTCCAGTCGCCGTCGACGGGGTCGAACTCCAGGCGGAGGTGGGCGTTCTCCAGCGTCGTCGGCGGCGGGTCGGCGGGGAAGGCGAGCAGGCAGACGGCGAGCAGGACGGGCGACATCGGGGGCTCCTTCACGGGCCTCGGCGAAGCGCCGGGGCCCGGCCGCCATGATAGGAGGGGCGTCGGCGCGGGGCAATGCGCCCGGCTCGTTGGCGGGGCTTGACGGCCCGATGTACGATGGGGCCGAACGAAGCCCACCCTCCGAGGACCCGACATGACGCCCGGACGACGCACGCTGGAGTACGCGACCTTCGACGACATCCACGCCGACGTCGATCAGCTGGTCGGAGGCTGCTCGACCGTCGGCTCCTGGACGCTGGGGCAGATCCTCCACCACCTGGCGACGGTCACGAACCGGGTCCTCGCCGCCCCCGTCGACGGGCCGCACGACACCTCCCTGCGCGCCACGCCGGAGCGGCGCGACCACGTCCTCGCCACCGGCGAGCTGCCGGAGGGGATCCCGCTCCCCGGGGGCCTCGGCCAGCCCGAGGACGTCGACCCGCGCGAGGGGGCCCGCATGCTCCGCGAGTCCCTCGCCGCGATGGCCGCTGCGCCGGGGCCGCTGGCGCCGCACCGGATCTTCGGCCCCCTCGATCGCGACCAGTGGCGTCGCCTGGTGTGCATCCACTGCGCCCATCACCTGAGCTTCGCCGCGCCGGCGGCGGCCGTCGCGGGGTGACGGCCGCCGCCGGGGTCGGTCAATGGCCGTTGCCCGTCTCCTCGTCGCCGAAGTTCTCCTCGTCGAGCGAGGTGTCGGGCTTCGGCGGGCCCGGGTCGAACCAGGGGTAGATGGCGGGGATGACGATCAGCTTCAGGAGCGTGCTCGTCAGGATGCCGCCGATGACCACGGTCGCCAGCGGGCGCTGGACCTCGGCACCGGAGCCGTGCGAGAACGCCATCGGGACGAACCCCAGGCTGGCCACCAGGCCGGTCATCAGGATCGGCCGGAGGCGGGACATCGAGGCGGAGCGGACGGCCTCGCGGGTCGGCTCGCCGGCCTCGATGAGCTGGCGGATGGCCGAGACCAGCACCAGGCCGTCGAGCACCGCCACGCCCGACAGCGCGATGAAGCCGACGCCGGCCGAGATGCTGAAGTTCAGGTCGCGTATCCACAGCGCCATCACCCCGCCGATCGCCCCCAGCGGGACCGAGAGGAAGATCAGCAGCCCCAGCCCGACCGACTGGAACGTGGCGTAGAGGAGCAGGAAGATCCCCAGCAGGGCCACGGGCACGACGATCGTCAGCCGCTTCGTGGCCGACTGGAGGTTCTCGAACGTGCCGCCCCACTGGAGGGTGTAGGAGCGGGGGACCTCGACCTGGGCCTCGACCTTCTCCTGGGCCTCGGCGACGAAGCCGGCCAGGTCCCGGCCGCGGACGTTGGCCTGGATCATGACGCGGCGGCGGCGGTCCTTGCGCCAGATCTCATACACGCCGTCGACGTTCTCGACGTCGGCGACCTCCTGGAGCGGGATCAGCCGGCCCTGGGAGTCGCGGACGCGGAGCTGGCCGATGGCCTGGGCGTCCTTGCGCGACTCCGGGGCGACGCGGACGACCAGGTCGAACCGGCGCTGGCCCTCGACCACCTGGCCGACGATCTTGCCGCCGAGCGCCGTGCCGACGTCGAGGACGTCGGCCGCGTCGATGCCGTAGCGGGCGATGCGGTCGCGGTCGATGGTGAGCTTCAGGAACGGCAGGCCGCCGAGCACCTGCGCCTTCACGTCGGTCGCGCCGGGGATCTTCTGGAGGACCGCGGCGATCGCGTCGGCCTTCTCCTGGAGGACGTCCAGGTCGTCGCCGAACAGGCTGATGCCGACGTCGGCCCGGACGCCGGCCAGCAGGTCGTTGAACCTCAGCTGGATCGGCTGCGTGAAGCTGAGGAACGTCCCCGGCAGGACGTCGGCGGCGATCGCGTTGATGCGGTCGATCAGCTCCTCCTTCGAATGGACCGACTTCCACTCGTCGGAGGGCTTCAGCAGGACGAAGACGTCGGTGAGGTTGACGCCCGCGGGGTCGATGCCGATCTCGGGCCGGCCGGTGCGGCTGACGACCGTGCGGATCACGTCGGGGAGCTTCTCGTGCAGGGCGGCCTCGAACCGGGTCGTCCCCTCCAGGCCCTCGGAGAGCGAGGCGTCGGGCGGGCGGATGAGGACGACGACGAGGTCCCCCTCGTCGAGCTGCGGGATGAACTCGCCGCCGAGTTGCATGGCGAACGGGACGCACGCCGCCAGGGCCAGCGCCGCGGCGATCGCGATGGTCGCCGGCCGCCGCACGACCCAGTCGAGCGTCGGGCGGTACAGCCGCTTGGCGATCCGGATCGGCAGGGTGTCGCGCTCGGACGTCCCGGGCTTGAGGAAGAACGACGCCAGGACGGGCGTGGCGGTGAGCGAGAGGATCAGCGAGCCGATCAGCGCGAAGACCACCGTCAGGGCCATCGGCCGGAACATCTTCCCCTCGACCCCCTCCAGCGCCAGGATCGGCAGGTGGACCATCGTGATGATGGCCACGCCGAAGACCACCGGCTTGCGCACCTCCAGCGTCGCCCGCCGGACGACGTCCACCGACCTCTCCCGCGGGTTCGCGTGCGACAGCCGGCTGACGCAGTTCTCGATCACGATCACGGCGCTGTCGACGATCAGGCCGAAGTCCAGCGCCCCCAGGCTCATCAGGCTGCCGGCGATCCCCGAGGCCAGCATCAGGTTGCCGGCGAACAGCATGGAGAGCGGGATGGCCGACGCCACGATCAGGCCGGCCTTCAGGTTCCCCAGCAGGACCAGCAGCACGGCGATGACCAGCACGCCCCCTTCCGTCAGGTTGCGGGCCACGGTCGAGATGGTCCGCTCGATCAGCGCCGCGCGGTCGTAGAAGGGCTCGATCACCACGCCCGGCGGGAGGGTCTTCTGGATCTCGGCGATCTTGGCCTTGATGCGCTCCACGACCACGCGGGAGTTCTGGCCGGAGAGCATCAGCACCGTGGCCGTGGCGGCCTCGCCGCGGCCGTCGCGGGTGACGGCTCCGGTGCGGATCATGGGGGCGAACCGGGCCTCGCCGACGTCCCGGACGCGGATCGGCGTGCCGGTCCGGCTGGAGTCGATCACGACGTCGTTGAGCGCCTCCAGGTCGCCGATCAGGCCGACCATGCGGATCACCCGCTGCTGCCCGCTGCGCTCGATGTAGCCGCCGCCGGTGTTGGCGTTGTTGCGGCGGAGCGCGTCGAACACCTTGTCCATGGAGATGTTGCGGGCCGTCAGCCGCATGGGGTCGACCGTGACCTCGTAGGTCTTCAGCTCGCCGCCGAACGGGTTGATCTCGACGACCCCCGGGACCGTCTTCAGCGGCCGGGCGACGTCCCAGTCGAGGATCGTCCGCAACTCCATCAGCGAGCGCGGGTCCTTGGAGTCCGGGGCGTTCCGGACCTCGAACTGGAAGATCTCGCCCAGGCCGGTGGCGACCGGGCCGATCTCGGGCCGGCCGAAGTCCGGGGGGATGTCGGCCGTGATCTGGCCCAGGCGCTCGTTGACCTGCTGGCGGGCCCAGTAGATGTCGGTCCCTTCCTCGAACACGACGGTCACGCCCGAGATGCCGAGCTGGGAGAACGACCGCACCTCCTGGACGTAGGGGATGCCGTTCATCTCGTTCTCGACCGGCACGGTGATGAACTGCTCCACCTCCTCCGGTCCCAGCGCCGGGGCGTTGGTGAGGGCCATGACCTGGACGTTGGTGATGTCCGGCACGGCGTCGATCGGGAGGTTCAGCAGCGAGTTCGCGCCCACGGCCACCAGGGCGAAGAGGGCCAGCACGACGAGCGAGCGATTCTTCAACGATCCGACGATGAGGCGATCGAACATGACTCCGGACGTCCTCCGAGCGGGGGGAAGGCGGGATGTGTCGAGACGCGGCGGGGGGCCGTCGGGAGGGCGCGAGGCGCAGGCGCGCGGTCGATGCGCGCGGATGCTCGACGAGGCTCGTCGGCCTCAAGCTCGCCCGACGGGGGGGCCGGGTCTCAGAATCGGAGCCGGCAGAGGAGGCTCAGCGGCGAGCCGTTGGCGGGCGCGGGGAGGGCGGCCCGGGAGAGGAGGGGGGGCGGGACGACGACCAGGTCCATGCACGCGGGCGCGACGAGGAGGGCCGACGCGGACGAGGTCCCCTTGGAGCCCATCGCCTCGCCGGGGTCTTCCTCGTCCTCCCCTTCGGGCTCGTCGGGGAACCCCTCGACCTCGTCGTCGAGGGGCGTCGACGTGGTGGACGACGGGCGGAGTTCATCCCGGTCGGCCCGGCCCAGGAACGGGCTCGTCGTCTCGACCGCCCGGGGCCCCGGCGCGCGGACGACCGCCGTCGGGACGGGCGAACCGTCCTGGCCGGCGAGCGTCAGGCCGATCAGGCAGGCGAGCGTGAGGAGCATGCGGTGGGCCCGGGTTCTTCGGGACGACGCGAAATGCCATCAGTATAAGCGACGAATCCCCGCCATGTTGAGGCGATTTCCCGCTTTGGTCCGGCCCTTCGTCGGCCGGAGCATCCGGATGGGGCGGCCGACTTGGGTTCGATCGTGGGAAAGAGACTTCCTCGGGTTGGGTTGCAGGTTGTTGCCGCTATTGAGGTTGTGGGTTTTTCGAAGTGGGTTCGCTCGTCATTTTCGAATGTCTCCCGCCATCGTCCCTCCCGTCGTCCATCCAGGTCGGCTCCGTCCCGCCCCGATGTCGCCTTGATGGGGTTTGCTGCATCCGGGCGACGACCCGGGTCGAATCTCTCGCGCATTCCCGGCCTCCGGGATCTTGCGATGCGGCCGGATTGTCAAAGAACGATGGAGTCTCTCGTCTGGTATGGTCCGTGAGGTCGGGGGCCGGGTTTCAGGAATCGTCGGGACAAGAAGGAATTCGGTCGATGAGACGACGGGGATGGCCGGGGCGGGGCTCGGCTTTGAGGCGTCGTCGTCCCCCTACTCGACATAAGAAATCCCGACCATCGGGGTAGCCCGGCGGCTCGCCCTCAGTCCCCCTCCAGGCTTACCTCGCCGACGAACCTGTTCGCGAGCGAGCGTAGGTGCCTGGCGAATCGGTCCGCCTGCGCGGGGTGGGTGAGGATCTCTTCATTGAGGAGCCTCCCCATCTCATCCCAGGCCCTGTGCGGGCAGTCCGAGATCCGGACGTGGCAGGCCAGATGGCCGGCCTTGTCGGCCATGCGCCATCGCAGCGTCACGCCCCCATCGCCCGTGTCTTCGAACGCCTTGATCGCGAACTCTCCTCGCGGGCGTTCGAGCCATTCCAGGAGCCCGCTCGTTTCCTCGACGAGCATGTGGGGGGCCGCATAAGCCCAGGCGACTCCGGCCCATCCGCCGGCCGCGACCCGGACCTCGACCTGGATCATGTCGGGCGGATCCTCGTAGACGAGGAGGATCGTCAGGCGAGGCCGCGTCGATTCCGGCTCAAGCATTGGTCAGCCTCTCGGAGGCGGTCGGGAATCCGGGCCGGCCTCCGAAGCGAGGCCGATTCCGTTACAATACTCGGCTGCGTTCCGGGACGGGTCCGTAGGGCTGGGTCGAAGAAGCAAACATGGCGTTACTGAGCTTGCGCGGGATCAGCCTGTCGTTCGGCGGGCCGAAGTTGCTGGACGGCGTCGACCTGACGATCGAGGCCAACGAGCGGGTCTGCCTCCTGGGCCGCAACGGCGAGGGGAAGTCCACGCTGATGAAGCTCATCAGCGGCGAGATCGCCCCGGACGACGGGACGATCCTCCGCCAGCAGGGCCTGCGGGTGGCGCGGCTGCTCCAGGACGTTCCGGCCGGTCACGGCGGGACGGTGGCCGACGAGGTCGCCGCCGGGCTCGCGCACGACGACCACGGCTTCGGCGGCGACGACCACCGCGTCCAGGCCGTCGTCTCGCGCGTGGGGCTGGACCCGGACGCGAAGTTCTCCGAACTCTCCTCGGGCATGAAGCGCCGGGTGCTGCTGGCCCAGGCGATCGTCGACGAGCCCGACGTCCTGCTGCTCGACGAGCCGACGAACCACCTGGACGTCGAGTCGATCACCTGGCTCGAAAACTTCCTCCTGCGCTATCCGGGGACGATCGTCTTCGTCACGCACGACCGCGTGTTCCTCCAGAAGCTGGCGACGCGGATCGTCGAGCTGGACCGCGGCCACCTTTCCGACTGGGCGTGCGACTACCCCACGTTCCTCGCCCGCCGCGACCAGCTCCTCGCCGCCGAGGCCCGCGAGCGCGAGCTGTTCGACAAGAAGCTGGCCGAGGAGGAGAAGTGGATCCGCAAGGGGATCGAGGCCCGCCGCACCCGCAACGAGGGCCGCGTCCGGGCGCTGGAGGCCATGCGCGTCGCCCACCAGAAGCGCCGCGAGCGCCAGGGGACCGCCGTCCTCCAGGCGCAGGAGGCCGAGAAGTCGGGCATGCTGGTGATCGAGGCCGAGGACGTCGAGTTCGGCTACGGCGAGCGGACCATCATCCGCGACCTCTCCACCGCCATCATCCGCGGCGACAAGGTGGGCATCATCGGCCCCAACGGCGCGGGGAAGACCACGCTCCTGAACCTGCTGCTCGGCCGGCTGACGCCGCGGGCCGGGTCGATCCGCCAGGGGACGAACCTGGAGGTCTCGTACTTCGAACAGCTCAAGTCGGCCCTGGACGACGAGAAGACCGTCCAGAAGAACGTGACCGACTACGACATGGTGAAGATCGACGGCCGCGAGCGCCACATCCTGGGCTACTTGCAAGACTTCCTCTTCACGCCCGACCGCGCCCGGACGCTGGTGAAGTACCTCTCCGGCGGCGAGCGCAGCCGGCTCCTGCTGGCGAAGCTGTTCACGAAGCCGTCGAACGTGATGGTCCTGGACGAGCCGACGAACGACCTCGACCTGGAGACGCTGGAGCTGCTGGAATCGCTGCTGGTGGAGTACCAGGGGACGATCCTGATCGTCAGCCACGACCGCGCGTTCCTCAACGACGTCTCCACCAGCGTCCTCGTCGTCGAGCCCGACGGCCGCGTGAAGGAGTACGAGGGGGGCTACGACGACTACCTCCGCCAGCGCGCCGCCGAGAAGCCCGCCGAGCCCGCCGCCCCCCCGGCCGCCGCGACGAAGCCGGCATCGTCCGCGGAAGCCGCCAAGCCCAAGGTCGCCAAGCTCACGAACCTGGAGCGCAAGGAGCTGTCCACCCTCCCCGGCAAGATCGAGAAGCTGGAGGCCGAGCTGGCCGCGATCCACGAGACGATGGCCGATCCCGCCTTCTACAAACAGGACCGCGACGCCATCGCCAAGGCCAACGCCCGCCTCCAGGCCGTCGAGGCCGACCTGTCCGCCGCCTACGAGCGCTGGGAGGCCCTGGACGCGATCGGGGGTTGATCCCGCATGGCGGTTATTGTAGACGTAGTTATTGAGGCGATTCGGATCGATTAAGTTTCGAGCCGGCGGTGCGTCTCTTGAGTCGTCCGGGCGTGTTTCAGGCCCCCGGGCGTCGATCGGCACGGAGAGGTGGAGGTTCGGCGGATCCGCCGGGCGCGGGCGTCGCTGCGCGCCGCGCCGGGGGCATCGGGGCGAGGGGGTGTCGGATGGCTGGCCTGGCAGGCATGTGGAAGAACCGCCCGGCGGTGAGGATGCTCGTCCTCGTCAACGTGCTCCTGATCGCGGGCGTGTTCATCGTCGAGGCATGGGACGGGGCGGCGCGCGCCGGGGGGGCCGTGGACCAGGTCTCGCGCCGGTCCGACTGGGTGGCGTGGTCCTGGGGCCAGGTCTCCTACTGGTACAACTGGTTGGCGATGTCCGCCCTGCTCGTCTCGCTGGCGCTGACCTACGCTCGGTTCTTGCCGCCGTTCGGCCGCTTCCTGCTCGACCACCTGGGCCAGACGACGATCTTCTTCCTGCTCCTCCTGCTGGTCTGGGGGGGCGTCGGGGTCGGCCTCGGGATCCCGAATCTCATCTGGGACGAGGAGTTGCTGGGGCGGGCCTGCTCGGCGCTGGGGGCGGCGCTGCTCCTGGCGTTGCTGGGGGTGAATGCGTACTACCTGGGGATCACCCCGGACCGGAGCGAGGGGAGGCGCGTGGTCCGGGATATGAATCGATTCCTGCTGATGTATGGTGCCTCGGTCGACTTCCTCCCGTGGCTGAATCCGACGCCCCAGAATCCGCAGGCCCCCCGGCCGGACGAGATCAATCGGCAGCGATTGAGCATCTTCCTGCGGTTCGCGCGGCTGCCGTTCTTCACCCTGATCAGCCTGCCCGCGCTGTTCCCGGTGCTGTTCGACTACGTCCCCTGGAACGCCCCGGAGCCGCCCGTGAAGCCGCCGTGGGGGCTCGACGTCTCCGGGGACGTGCGGACGGACGCCCTGGCGCACCTGTGGTCGCTGGCGACCTGGGTGGTCGGCCTGGCGCTGGGGGCGGTCGTCGTCAAGCTCCTGCTGCGCTCCAACGCGACGATCAACAACTTCCTGGCGTGGGCGACGGCGAGGAGCCGGCCGGCCCCGATGGCGGTGATGTGGGCGAAGGCGGCGGACCTGGGGGGGTTCTTCCATTACCTGCTGGTCGTGATCCTGGTCTATCTGTTCCTGGGGCTCTGCACGTCGGACGTCACCGTCGCGAAGGTCGCGGGGGCGGCGCTGCTGATCGGGTTCGGCGCGTTGCAGCCGGTCCTCACGGGGATCCTGAGGAAGAACGGGAAGGCGACGCTCGCGGACGTGTGGGCGTCGGCGGCGCTCGCGGTGCTGGTCCTGGCGCTGGGCTCGCCGGTCGTCCTCCTGTCCTGGCACGGCGAGCCGGTCTCGCCGGCGTTCGCGATCTTCTCCCTGCTGGGCGTGCTGGCGATCACCCTGGTGGTGTCCGAGACGCGCGACGTCCGGCCGGTCTATCTCATCGGGGGCCTGGTGTTCGTCGCGCTCTGCGGGGTCGTGGTCGCGCGGCCCTTGTACCGCGAGCCGATCACGGTCCAGGACATGCTGGCGCTGGCGGCGTTGATGCCGATCGTGCTGTTCAACGTCGCGGGGAAGTGGTACGCGCGGGCGACGATCGGGATGCGCTGGGTGTTGGCCGCCGCCGCGTTCGCGACGGTGCTGGCCCTGGCGCTGTTCTCGGGGCTCAGGGCGTCGCCGCCGATCGTCCTGGCGGCGGCCGTCTGCCTGCTGGGCTGCTTCGCGACCGGCCCGATCCCCAACGGTTCGGCGGACGCGGGGCGACGACGCTGGGTGCTGCTGTCCTGCACGCTGGCGTTCTGGGTCCTGCTGGTCAACTACGATCCGTTCAAGAATCGGTTCGAGGAGCTGCCCTATCCTCGCCAGGGGGACGAGGTGGCCCCGCCGCGCGAACGGCTCTCGGCGATGATCGAGTCCGTCTACCCGTACGGCGTGCTGAGCACGAAGGAATACGGCCTCCTGGAGAATCACGAGGTCCTGGAGAACTGGAAGGGGCGCGTCGCCGGGTATTGGAAGGACCGGCCGGGGTGCGAGAAGCCGAAGCTGGTCATCGTGTGCGCCTCCGGCGGGGCCATCCGGTCGGCCTACTGGGCGACCACCGTCCTGGATCGGCTGGAGTCGAGCCCCGGGCGCGACAAGGATGGGGCGGGCAAGGCCAAGGCCGGCGAGTTCTACGACCACATCCGCCTCATCACCGGCGCGTCCGGCGGGATGGTGGGCATGAGCTACTTCGTCGCCGACCAATATCGGCAGGCGAAGGCGGAGCCCGGCCCGGGCCGAGAGAGGGCCCCGCGGACGTTCGGCGTGAAGGAGGTCGAGATCCCCGCCAAGAGCCTGCGCGACGTCGCCGGCTTCATCGCCCTGCAATCCCCGTGGCGGATGCTCCTCCCCCGGATCCCCGGCGGCGGCGCGTTCGATCGGGGGATGGTGCTGGACCACACCTGGAAGGATCTGAGGGGCGTCCGCTTCGAGGACCTCTACGAGCAGGAGAAGGCGGGGGCGATCCCTTCGATGGTCTTCTCCCCGATGATCGTGGACGACGGCCGGCGGCTCCTGATCTCCAACCTCGACCTCGCGTCCCACATGAGGCCCGGCCGCGACCAGGGCGACTTGCCCGAGGGAGAGCGCGTGGATCGGCTGAGCGAATGGGCCGTCCCCGTCGCCCGGCAGAACGACCTGGACAACGACAACGACGGTCACCTGCGCAACCGGTTCTCCATCTCGGCGCTGGAGCTGTTCAAGCTGCTGCCCGACCGCGAGGCGCGGCGGCTGACGCTGGCGACCGCCGCGCGCATGAACGCGACGTTCCCCTTCGTCTCCCCCGCGGTCAACCTCCCCACGGACCCGCCGCTTCGGATCGTGGACGCCGCCTATTACGACAACTACGGCGTCCACGTGGCCAACGCCTGGATCCTCCAGAATCGCGGGTGGCTGAGCAGGAATACGTCGGGCGTCCTGGTGGTGCAGACGCGCGACTCGGTCAGCAAGCGCGAGCGCGTGGGCATCCCCTCGGAGGCGCTCGGCTTCTTCGCCCGCCTCTTCCGCGGCGCCGAGTTCTTCAGCAGCGTCGGCCAGGCGTTGTTGCAGGCCCGCAGCTCCACGAACGCCTTCCGCAACGATCACGAGTTCGTCGAGGTCAACGAGGTCTTCCGGGGACTGGGCGCCGACGACGGGTTCGTGGCCACGGTCGTCTTCGAGAATACGGCCTATCTGAGCACGGACTCGGACGAGGCCGAGAGGGCGCACGAGGTCCGATGGCCGGGGCTGGGCGGGATGGGGACGGCCCGCGGGATGGGCGGCGACGTCCCGATGTCCTGGTATCTCACCCGGAGCGAGATGCAGGCCATCGATCGCGCGTTCCCCGAAGTTCCGAAGGACGCCGACCTGGCCGGGATCCTCCGGAATTTCGGCGAGAGGCGGGACGACTTCAAGGACGGCGGGGCCTTCAAGCCGCTCTGCATGGCGTTCAACTTCGCCAAGCTCTTCAAGACGGGGACGATGGCCCCGGACCCGGAGAAATACGACCTCGAAGTCGTCGAGCCGTTCTACAACGCCCTCGTCGAGCTGGCGGACGAGAAGGGCGAGGATCTCGTCGAGCGGCGGAACAAGGCGGGCAAGGAGTCCGGCCGCCATCCCCGCGTCGCGGCGCTGAGGGAGATCAAGCTCCCCGACGGGCTGAAGTCGGAGGACGTGCTCGTGTACGCCCATTCGGAATGGTTGAACGGCAGGGCGGGCTTCAAGGCCGCCGACGACCCGGAGGCGGCGGCGTCGTCGACGGCGGAGACGGACGAGGGCCGGAAATACTACACCCGCGAGTTCGAACGGGCGATGAACTATCATCGCTGGCAGGCCGTCTGGAGATGGTGGTTCACGGATCATTCGGGGACGCCGGCCGCCGGGCTCCCCGCACAGGTCCGGGCGGGGTAGGGGGGGCATCGCGATGGACACCGCGCGGATCGCGCAGATCCTGGACGACATGGGGACCATCCTGGAGGTGCAGGGGGAGAACCCGTTCCGCTGCCGCGCGTACCACAACGCGGCGCAGGCGCTGCACGGGCTCCCCGGCGACCTGACCGAGATGATCGCCGACGGCAGCCTCGCCGAGGTCCCCGGGATCGGCGAGACGCTCTACTCCAAGATCGTCCAGCTCGCCACCACCGGCCGGCTGCCGGCCTACGAGAAGCTCCGCGCCCAGACCCCGCCCGGGCTGCTGGCGCTGCTGCGCGTGCCGGGCGTCGGGCCGAAGAAGATCAAGGCGCTGCACGAGGCGCTCGACATCCGGAGCCTCGCCGACCTCCGCGCCGCGGCCGAGTCGGGCCGGATCGCCAAGGTGAAGGGGTTCGGTGCCAAGACCGAGGCCAACATCCTGGAGGGGATCGGCTTCCTGGAGACGACCGGCGGCCGGATCCTCCAGAACGAGGCCCTGGCGCTCGTCGCGCCGATCCTGGAGTTCGTCCGCGGCCACGCCGGCGTCATCCGGGCCGAGCCCTGCGGCAGCCTGCGTCGCCGCGCCGAGACCATCGGCGACCTCGACGTCCTGTTCAGCTCGAAGGCCCCGGCCGCGGTCCTGGACGATTTCGTGAAGCTTCCGCAGGTCGCCAAGGTCCTCGGCCACGGCGGGACCAAGGCCAGCGTCCTGCTCCCGGGCTTCAAGGCCGACCAGTTCGTCCAGTGCGACCTCCGCGGCGTGGCCGACGACCAGTTCGCCTTCGCCCTCCACTACTTCACCGGCTCCAAAGCCCACAACATCGCCATGCGCAAGCGCGCCCTGGCGCGCGAGCTGTCGCTCAACGAGTACGCCCTCTCCGGCGTCAAGGACGAGTCGAAGGAGGTCCCCTGCCGCGACGAGGCCGCCCTGTTCAAGGCCCTGGGGCTGGAATTCATCCCCCCGGAGCTGCGCGAGGATGCGGGCGAGTTCGAAGCCGCCGAAACCGGCACGCTGCCGAAGCTGATCGAGCCCGGCGACCTGACCGGCACCTTCCACTGCCACACCGACTGGAGCGACGGCGACGCGACGCTCGAAGAGATGGCGGAGGGCGCCCGCTCGCTGGGCATGCAGTACCTCGGCATCGGCGACCACTCGAAATCCCTGGCCATGGCGCGCGGCCTGACGGTCGACCGGGTCCGCGACCAGTGGCGGGCGATCGACGCCCTGAACGCGAAGTACGCCGGCGAGTTCCGCGTCTTCAAGGGGACCGAGTGCGACATCCTCGGCGATGGATCGCTCGACTTCCCCGACGATGTCCTGGCCGGGTTCGACTACGTCGTCGCCAGCGTGCATTCCCGCTTCAAGATGTCGAAGGCCGAGATGACCGACCGGATCGTCCGGGCGATCTCGCACCCGTACGTCACCATGCTCGGCCACGCGACGGGCCGGCTCCTCCTCTCCCGCGCCCCGTATGAAGTGGACCTGGACGCCGTGATCGAGGCCGCGGCCGAGCACGGGACGATGATCGAGATCAACGCCAGCCCGTACCGGCTGGACATGGACGCCGTCCACTGCCGACGGGCCCGGAAGAAGGGCGTGACGATCGTCATCAACCCGGACGCCCACTCGGTCGCCGGCCTGGGGGACCTGTCGTACGGCGTGGGCGTGGCCCGGCGGGCCTGGCTGACGAGGGGGGACGTCTTCAACACGGCCCCCGTCGCCCAGGTGGCGAAGCGCCTGGAGGCCCTGCGCGGGCGGGGTCGATGAGCCCGACGGGCCGTCGCCCGCCCTTGCTGGGATTCGGGGTCGATCTATAATTGGGACGGCGGATCGTCGGGGCCCGGCCGCAGCGGGCGGCGTCCCGGCGCCCGATTCGCTCCCCCCGCATGGATGCGCCGGCCGAGAGGCCGCGGTCCCATACCGCCATCATCCATAAGGCAGCGAGGACGATCCCATGGCCGCGACGAAACCCGCACGGGATTCACGCATGCGACACTACACCGTCGAGGACGCCAACCGGGCGTTGCCCTACGTCCGGGCCATCGTCTCCGACATCGTCCGGCAGAACGGCGTGGTCGAGGAGCTTCAGCAGCGGCTCGCCCGCCTGGGCCGCGAGCGCCGGCGCAACGCCTCGTCCGACGACGTCTATTCGGAGGAGATGATCCAGTTCCGTCGCGAGCTTGAGGCCGAGGAGGAGCGGCTGGACACGTTCCACCAGGAGTTGAAGGCCCTGGGCGTCGAGCTGCGGAACATGGACGGCCTGTGCGACTTCCCCAGCCTGAAGGACGGCCGCGAGGTCTACCTCTGCTGGCGGCTCGGCGAGCCGGCCGTCGCGCACTGGCACGAGCTGGAGGCCGGGTTCGCCGGCCGCCGCCGCATCGCCGACACGGCCGACGCCGGTGCGACCCCCGCCGTCTGACGCGAGGCCGCCCGACACCCCCGAAACCCCCATCGCCCCGCGCGGCCGGCCCGGCCTCGCGGGGCGAACGCTTGAAGCGGCCGGCCGGATCGGGACAATGGAGTCCCGGGCCCCCGACCGATCCGCCATCCTCCAGGAACGAATCCCTTGCATCGCGTGGTGACGATCGACGGGCCGGCCGGCGCGGGCAAGAGCACCGTGGCCCGACTGCTGGCCGGCCGGCTGGGGTGGCGGTTCCTGGACACCGGGGCCATGTACCGGGTCGTCACGCTCGCCGCGCTGCGGGGCGGGGTCGACCTGGAGGACGCCGGCGCGCTGGACCGCCTGGCGGGGGGGCTCGACGCCTCGTTCCCGCCCGGCCTGGCCGTCCTGAACGGCGAGGACGTCTCGGCCGCGATCCGCGACGTGGCCGTCACGCGGGCCTCGCGGTTCATCGCCGACTGCGCCGCGGTGCGGGACCGGCTCGTCGCCTGGCAGCGGGCGTTCGCCGAGTCCGACGACGTGGTGACGGAGGGCCGCGACCAGGGGACCATCGTCTTCCCGGACGCCTTCCGCAAGTTCTTCGTCACCGCCTCCGAGGTCGAGCGAGCCCGCCGCCGCCATCGGGAACTGGTCGCGAAGGGCCAGGACGTCACCCTCGACGCCGTGCTGGACGACCAGCGGGCCCGCGACGCCCGCGACGCCTCCCGCGCGATCGCCCCCATGCGCGCCGCCGACGACGCCGAGACCGTCGACACGACCGGCCTGTCGATCGACGACGTGGTCGACCTCCTCATCCGGAAAGTCCTCTCCGCCCCATGAACGCCGACGCCCCCGCGGACCAGCCGACCCCGACGACCCCGACCCCCCGACGCGAGCGCCGCGAGCGGCCCGAGGCCGACCGATCCCCCCTGGCGCGGGCCTGGTACAAGCTGGTGAAGGCCGTGGCCACCACGTCGTTCGCCGCGTTCGGCGGCTGGCGGACCTCCGGCTTCGAGAACATGCCCGCGGCCGGCGGCGTCATCCTCGTCTCGAACCACCTCAGCTACCTGGACGTCTTCATCCTGGGCATGGGCGTGCGCCGGCCGCTCAACTACGTCGCCCGCTCGACCCTGTTCGTCCCCGTCTTGGGCGCCTTCATCCGATCCGTCGGCGGCTTCCCGATCCAGCGCGAGGGGATGGGGGCGTCGGGAATGAAGGAGACGCTCAAGCGGCTGCGCTCCGGCGGCGTCGTCACCCTCTTCCCCGAGGGGACGCGCAGCATCGACGGCGAGCTGGGCGAGCTGAAGCCGGGCATCGCGCTGCTGGTCTCCCGCGCCGGCGTGCCGGTGGTCCCGGCGGGCGTCGCGGGGACCTTCTCGGCCTGGCCGCGGGGCCGGCTGCTGCCGCGGCCCCACCCGATCCGCGTCCACTACGGCCCCCCCATCCTCCCGTCCGACCTGGAGGGCCTGGACGCGCGCGCCATCACGGCCCTGATCCGCGACCGCATCGCCGAGTGCGTCGAGGTGGCCCGCCGGGGCCTCGCCCGCGACCTGGGGGCCTGAGCCCCCGGTGGGCCGGCTCGAACCACGAACATCTGTTGACGCCTTGCGGGCGGCCCCTCTACGATGGGGGCCTGCTGAGATTGAATCTCAAGTTCCCGCCCGCGATGGTCGTCGTCGACGCTTGCGAAGGTCCCGGCGAGACCGGCTCGACATCGCCCCTACTCCTTGCCCCTGGAGTCGTCGCCCATGCCGCGGCCGAGCCGTCGAGGCTTCACGCTGATCGAATTGCTGGTGGTGATCGCGATCATCGCCGTCCTCATCGCCCTGCTGCTGCCGGCCGTGCAATCGGCCCGCGAGGCCGCCCGCCGGGCGCAGTGTTCGAACAACCTGAAGCAGATCGGGATCGCGTTCCACAACTACCTGGACGTCCACAACGGCTTCCCCGCGACGGCCGTCACCCTGGCCCGGAACGCGGCCTCGCCAAACACGCAGATGCAGGGGGGCTGGTGCGTGCAGATCCTCCCCTTCATCGAGCAGCCGGCCGTCTCCGGGGCCTACAATTTCAACGTGGGGTGGTACGTCCTCGCGAACCAGACGGCCGTCCGCACGGTCGTCCCGACCTACATCTGCCCCTCCAGCCCGCGGTCGATGAACCCGATCAACTACGTCCCGCGGTACAGCGGCACGGCCGCGACCCCCGACCCGACGATCTACGCCGCGGCCGGCGACTACTTCACCGCTCGGTCGTTCGTCGACCCGTGGTATCCCACGAACCAGCAGGTCGAGCACATCGGGGTCCTGGACCAGACGACGTTCACGCCCCTGTCGGCGGTGAGCGACGGGCTGTCGAACACGCTCCTGGCCTACGAGTGCGCCGGCAAGCCCGACTATTACGAGCGCCGGCGGTTCGTCCACGGCTTCCCCACGCCCAGCTCGCCCAACGTCATCGACCGCCAGTGGTTCCACGGCCCCTGGGCGAGCTACATGAACATGCGGATCACCAGCTCTACCGGCGGGCAGTACGAGTACGACGGCCCCTGCGTCATCAACTGCCACAACGGCTGGAACGGCGCGTACTCGTTCCACCCGGGCGGGATCGACGTGCTGTCGTGCGACGGCTCGGTGCGGTTCCTGAAGGAGTCGACGGCCAAGTCGGTCATCCGGTCTTACGTCAGCCGGGCCGGCGGCGAGATCATGGACGCCTCGCAATGGTGAGCCGGTACGGGATCCGAGCGGGCCTGGTCGCCGCCGCCCTGGCCTCCGCGGGTTGCGGCGAGCCCGGCCCGCCGAAGGTGGCCCTCCACCCGGCGTCGGGCAAGGTGATCGTGGACGGCCAGCCGACGGCGGGCGTGCTGGTGCGCCTGCGGCCGGCCGCCGACCCCGACGCCCTCGACGCCCTCGTCCCGTTCGGCAAGACGGGCGAGGACGGCGGCTACACCCTGGGGACCTACGAGGCGGGCGACGGCGCGCCGACCGGCCGCTACAAGGTCACGCTGTTCTGGCCCGACCGCCCGCCCGGGCCTTCGCTCGCGGAAGACCTGCTCGGCGGGGCCTACGCCCAGGGCCGCAGCACGCCCCTGGAGGCGACGATCGCCGAGGGCGACAACGTCATCCCGACGTTCGAGGCGACGAAGGCCGCCCCTCGACCCAAGAAGAAGTCGGCCGCCCGCAAGGGCCGACCGGACGACCCCGACGGCCTGGAATGACCCCGCCTGGAGTGGAGCCCCCATGATCGCGACGACAGCCTGCCTGCTGGCCCTGGCCTTCTCCGCACCCGACGCCCAGGCCCCGCCGCTGATCCGCTCGGCCGCGAGCGGGACGTGGTCCGACCCGAAGACGTGGGAGGGGGGCGCGGTCCCCGGCGCGGGGGCCCGCGTCCAGGTCCGCGAGGGGCACAAGGTCGTCTACGACCTGGCCGACGATGGGGTGATCCGATCGATCCACGTCGCCGGGACGCTGGACTTCGCCCGCGACCGCGACACCCGGCTGGTCGTCGGGCTCATCAAGATCCAGGCGGGGGACGACGCCTCGGAGAACGGCTTCGACTGCGAGTTCCACGCCCCCGCGGCCGTCGAGCCCGGCGCCCCCCGGCCGACGCTGACGGTCGGCACGGCCGACGAGCCGATCCCCGCGGGGAAGACCGCGACGATCCGCCTGGCCTACGTCGAGGGGATGGACAAGGAGACCTGCCCGTCGATCATCGACTGCGGCGGCCGGATGGAGTTCCACGGCGCGCCCATGCCGAAGACCTGGACGCGGCTGGCCCGCGAGGCCGGCCGCGGCGAGGCGGTCGTCGTGGTCCCGCAGGCCGACGCCGTCGGCTGGAAGCCGGGCGACCAGGTCCTCGTGGCCGGGACGACCCGCCAGGTCGGCTACAAGAACTCCCGCACCCACAGCGTCGCCGAGCGTCCCGCGACCGAGACCCGGCGGGTCGTCAAGATCTCGCCCTATCGCGAGCTGGACGAGCGGATGACGCGCCTCTTCCTCGACGCGCCCCTGGAGGGCGACCACCGCGCCGAGGCGGACTATCGGGCCGAGGTCGCCAACCTCAGCCGCAACGTGGTGATCGAGTCGGCCGACCCGGACGGCGTCCGCGGCCATACGATGTACCACCGGAATTCCTCGGGGTCGATCTCCTACGCCGAGTTCCGCCACCTGGGCAAGGAAGGGGTGCTCGGCAAGTACGCGCTGCACTTCCACCAGATCGGCGAGACGATGCGCGGGACCTCGGTCGTCGGGGCGTCGATCTGGGACAGCAAGAACCGCTGGATCACGCTCCACGGGGCGAGCTACCTCGTCATCCGGGACTGCGTCGGCTACAAGTCGGTCGGGCACGGGTTCTTCCTGGAGGACGGGACCGAGACCCGGAACATCCTGGACGGCAACCTGGCGGTGATGGCCCTGCGCGGCAAGCCGCTGCCGGCGCAGGTGCTCCCCTTCGACAAGAACCTGGGCTCGGGCTTCTGGTGGTCCAACAGCCTGAACTCGTTCACGAACAACTCGGCCGCCGAGTGCGACCAGGACGGCTACCGCTTCGAGGTCTTCGTCGGCGACGACTTCAAGCCGGAGCTGCCGGTCCTCCAGCCGGACGGGCGTCGGAAGGCCGTGGACGTCCGCACGCTGCCGTTCATCCGGTTCGACGACAACGAGGCCCATTGCATGCGGTTCTTCGGCCTGAACCTGGGGGGCTTCAACGACGGCGGCGTCCCCGCGAAGCCGGGCGAGAAGGCGGAGGCCACGCCGGTCGCGAAGGCGATGGAAGAGTACAAGGAGAACGGCGGCCGTCGTCGGGTCGAGGACGTGGAGGGGGTCGGGCCGGATTCGAAGCACCCGTTCCTGATCCGCCGCTTCCGGGCCTGGGATACGCACTGGGCGTTCCACGCCGGCTCGCCCTCGGTCCGCGTCGACGGCATGGACATCTACGACAGCCAGTACGGCGTCTGGCGCTGCGTCCTGGACCGCCACGAGTACGCCGACCTGAGGATGGAGAAGATCATCTCGCGAGGGATCTTCTTCCCCCGCCCCGGCCTGGCGAAGCCGGACGAGATGGTCCTCCTGAACCCCGTCGACGACTTCCCCCCCTCGACGGTGGTGACATACGTCGGCCCGAAGGACGCGCGCGACCCCTCCGGCCCGCTGGTCGTCCGCGGCTCGTGCGCCGACGACGGCGACGTCCGTCGCGTCGTCGTCAACGACCACGAGGCCCGCGAGCTGCGGCCGAACTTCGCCGAGTGGGAGGTCGAGGTCCCGTCGGTCGGCGTCGCTGGCGTCGAGGCCCGCGCCGAGGACGAGGCGGGGAACGTCGAGAAGACGCCGCACCGGATCCCCGTCGCGGCCGGGGCCGACGGCCGCTGAGTCGCGACGTGACGCGTGGTCCGATCGCGCCGGGCGGGCGGGGCGCCCGCGGGCGGAATCCGTTTGGCGGCGTGAGGGGATGTGGTTTAAAATCCACACCGACGAAGGCCTTCGTTCTCCCCGGCCATCCCTCGGACCCTCCCCATGACGCCCACCGACGCCGCCCACCGACCGATCGAGATCAACCGCCGGGCCGCGCTGGCCGGCCTGGCCGGGGCGATGGCCCTCGGCGGGCGGTCGATCGCGGGCGCGACGGCGCAGGCCGCGCCGGGCGCGCCCGGGTCGTTCACGCTGGGGCTGAACACGGCGACGATCCGCGGGCAGAAGCTCGGGATCGTGGAGATCGTCGACGTCGCGGCCAGGGCCGGCTATACCGGCCTTGAGCCCTGGCTCGACGAGATCAACCGCTACAAGGACGGCGGCGGCTCGCTGGAAGACCTGGGGAAGCGGCTCCGCGACGCCGGGATCTCCGTCGAGAGCGCCATCGACTTCTTCGAATGGGCCGTCGACGACCCCGAGCGGCGTCGCAAGGGCCTCGAGGCGGCGAGGCGGACGATGGACACGCTCCAGAAGATCGGGGCGAAGCGGGTCGCCGCGCCGGCCTCGGGGGCGACCGACGCGCCGGTGGAGCTGCCCCGCCTGGCCGAGCGCTACCGGGCCGTCCTGGCGCTGGGCGACCAGTTCGGCGTGGTCCCGGAGGTGGAGGTCTGGGGCTTCTCGAAGACGCTGGGGAACCTGGCCGAGGCGGTATACGTCGCGACGGCCGCCGGCCACCCCAGGGCGTGCGTCCTGCCCGACGTCTACCACCTCCATCGCGGCGGCTCGTCGTTCGAGGGCCTGAGGCTGCTGGGGCCGGCGGCGATCCCGGCCTTCCACTTCAACGACTATCCCCAGGTCCCCGACCCCAGGACGCTCAACGACTCCGACCGCGTCTACCCCGGCGACGGCGTCGCGCCGATCCGCTGGATCCTGGAGACGCTGGCCGCGGGGGGCTTCCACGTCATGCTGTCGCTGGAGGTCTTCAACAAGGAATACTGGGCGCAGGATCCGGCCGTCGTCGCCGCGACCGGGGTCCGGAAGATGCAGGCGCTCGTCGATTCGATCCGGGTCCCCGCGCCGACGGGGTCGTGACGCCGTGTTCCACCCGATCCTCAACCAGGCCCACGCGTGGGTCGAGCGGGTCCTGAGGCCGGGCGACCTGGCGGTGGACGCCACGGTCGGCAACGGCCGCGACACGGCGATCCTCGCCGAGCGGGTCGGGCCCGGCGGCCGGGTGATCGGCTTCGACCTCCAGCAAGACGCCCTCGACGCCGCCTCCGCCCGCCTCACGTCGCCCGGGACCGCCGACCGCGTGACCCTGGTCCGGACCGGGCACGAGGGGATGGCCCGCGTCGTCGCGCAGCACTTCCCCGGACGGCGGCCCAAGGCCGTGATGTTCAACCTCGGCTACCGCCCCGGCGGCGACCGCGCGTTCGCCACCCGCCCCGTCACGACCCTCCCCGCCCTGGCCGCCGCCCTCGACATCGTCCTCCCCGGCGGCATCATCACCATCGTCTGCTACCCCGGCCACGCCGGCGGCAAGGATGAGCAGGACGCCGTCCTCGCCTGGGCCCGCGCCATCCCCTCCGTCCGCGCCACGGTCGTCCTCTACCAGTTCTGGAACGCCGTCAACGCCCCCTGCCTGCTCGCCGTCACGCCCAAATGATGCGGCCGCAGGCTTGAGTTGATAAATCCTACGGGAATTATCGGGATTCGTCCTTGATCGAACGGTCGTCGGGTGCATAATTGCGATCCGAGGGCGCGACCGCGCGTCATATCCAGCCGACCCGTCGACGGGAGGTGTCCGACGAAACCGGGCGCAGGGCCGACCACAGGGGATGGAGGCCGCGCCGAGGATCGAGTCGACCCATGAGGACGAATTCCATCGCGCGGCGAGGGGATGCCGCAGGGCGTGAGGCCCGCGGCTTCACGCTGATCGAGCTGCTGGTCGTGATCGCCATCATCGCCGTGCTGATCGCGCTGCTGCTGCCGGCCGTGCAGTCGGCCCGCGAGGCGGCCCGCCGGGCCCAGTGCAGCAACAACCTCAAGCAGATCGGCCTGGGGTTGCACAACTACCACAGCGTCTTCGATTCGTTCCCGCCGGGCGCGCTGTTCGGCCGCCGCGCGGACAAGACGCTGGGGAACAACCGCGACTTCTCGGCGCACGTACGGCTGCTGGGCTTCACGGAGCAGCCGGCGCTGTACAACGCGGCGAACTTCGACCTGGCGTGCTTCAACGACAACGACTACGGCAACGGCGCGAACTCGACCACGACGACGACGCGGCTGTCGCTGATGCTCTGCCCGTCGTCGACGCCGCCGTCGTGGAACCACCAGGGGTCGGGGAGCGTCTTCAACGCGCTGCGGGCCCCGGGGGGGAACTACTTCGCCTCGCTCGGCGCGACGATGGAGTTCGCGGGCCAGCAGAGCGGCGGGCCTCCCAACGGCGTCTTCGAGTACGTCGGGGACAAGGGCCGCACGCACGGGCTCCGGGAGATCACCGACGGATCCAGCAACACGATCGCGTTCGGCGAGTGGCGGACCGGCAGCGGCAACCCGAACGTCACGACCATCCCGACGGACATCATCTTCCTGGGGTCCTTCCCCGCCGGCACGAAGCGCAACGACGGCACGCTGGGCTCGCCGCTGTTGCCCCGCGGCGCCTTCCTCGCCTGGGCCTCGCAGTGCGCGGCGGCGGCCAAGGACCGCGACGGCTACTACGGCAAGAGCACCACGCTCGGCCAGAACTGGTCGCTCGGCCTGGTGGCGTATTCGCTGGGCAACGTCCTGCTCCCCCCGAATCCGCGGTATCCCAACTGCTCGACCCACGGGACGGGGACGCTCCAGTCGCCGGGCGTGTGGGGGCTGAGCAGCCTGCACCCGGGCGGGGCGAACGTCCTGCTGGCCGACGGCTCGGTCCGGTTCCTGAAGGACTCGGTCGACGTCGCGACCATCTGGGCCCTGGGCACGCGGGCCGGCGGCGAGATCATCTCGTCCGACTCCTACTGACCGGCGCGGGGGCCGCGCGCCCCCGCCCGCTCGATCACCTTTCGGAGACCTCGATCGTGATACGCCCGAGCGCCTTGCGTGCGTCCGCGTTCTTCGCCTCGTCCCTGGCCGCCCTGTTCGCCGTCGGCTGCGGCGGCGAGGAGGGCCCCCCGCGCGAGCCCATCAGCGGCGTCGTGACGCTGGACGGCCGGCCGCTGGAGAAGGGGCTCATCACCTTCACGCCCGAGGCCGGCGGCGACCTGGTCGTCAGCGGCCTGGTCGTCGACGGCGCGTTCTCGCTCCCCCGCGCCGAGGGCCCCGGCCTCGGCCCCCATCGCGTCGACGTCTGGTCGAAGAAGGCGACCGGCAAGACGTTGAAGGACCGCAACGATCCCGACAACCCCGTCGAGGAGACGGTCGAACAGATCCCGCCCCGGTACAACACTCGCTCCGAGCTGAAGGCCGACGTGGTGCAAGGGGGCGAGAACCGCTTTACGTACGACCTGACCGGCGGCAAGGACAAGGACGCCGCCGTGAAAAAGGTCGCCTCGCGCCGGCCGTGACCGTCCCGAGGCGTTCGAATAAAACGCTTGTCGGCCGAGGGTCAAAACCTTAGGCTGCCGAGGGGCGAGAGCCTGGAGGCTCCAGGCTCTCCGCCGACCTCAAGGCCATCAATAACTCACCTTATATTCCCAACTGAGAGTCGATGCCTCCCCCTGACCAGCCCTAAGTTCGCTGGCCGCGATATTGTTGAACCAGCCATACTGAACGTCATTGTAGGGTTTGGCGGGGTCGGTCATGCCGTCGAAATTGAACGTATAGGTCCCACCTGCCCAACCGAAAGAGGAGTCTGTGAATGTCACAGGCCCGCTGCTCGTGGTGTATGTCGCAGTTAATGATCCGCCAGCGAAGACTTCGATTCCATGCCCCCTGAAATGAAAGCCCATAGTGGAGCTGAAGGAGGGATCCCAAGAGATTGTGAAGAACCCTGAATAACCGGTGGAACCGGATAGCCCTCCCAAAGTCAAGTCGTTGGTGAAGTCATACACGTTGAGGTCAAAAATCATGCTCTCGACATTGGCGTAGGACTCAAGGTCCAATGCCTTCGACTTTCCAGTGACCTGCCAGACGGACACCGTGTCCGTGGAAGTCAGATTTATCTGCCCTGGGGGGGTGGGGGTGTTGTTGGTATAGCCGTCCCACTGCTGATAGGTGCCATCGATATTTCCGGCGCCAAGATTGACGCTGTTCCCTCTGGAGTAATTCAAGTAGTAAGTGCCGATGCCGCCGGCGAATGGAACCGGTCGGGATGAGCTGTAGGGGCTCATGTTCGTGACGGTCCCATAGGTCTGGTAGCCCGGGACAGAATCTTGAGCATTGTATGCCGGCAACACCCCGACCCAACTATCGGCGTTGCTGCCGTTCGTGGCGAAGACACCGGTCCCGACTGTGGTCGGCGAGCCAAGGACCGCCTCTCTCGCCAAGGCTTCTTGTCCAAGGATGAAGTTCAGAATATGTTGATCGAAGGACAGGCCATCGAAGATGCTTGGGGTGCCCTTCTGGAACTTGCGAGCACTGGGGGGGCTCGACGGGCTGAACATCTCGACCGAGAGTAGACTCGCCAAGCTACGCGCTTCGAGGGATATCGAGATGTGGAGATCAGAGCCGGGGGTGAACCGCGTGTTGGACCGTGACGGCCGCAAAGATGCTCGATGCAACTTCATGGCTTGAAGCTCCAAGGTGATTGGAAGAGAAGGCTTCAATGTCAAGTGGTGACAAACTTGGGCAGAAGTCGTCGGTATGTCAAAACAATAATATTTTTTAACGGTCGATGGTCAGTGTTTCGCTTGGGTGTGTATGATTGCTTTATTTCGGCGTGCCCGAATCATAGGGCCGATGGACAATCAAAAACGGGCGATCCATCCCATGTGAGATGGATCGCCCGCTTGGATTCGCCTCGTGGCGACCGGACGTTAATACTGATCGGCGCTGACGATCTCGCCGCCGGCCCTGGTGCCGAGGGCCTGGAAGACGCCGCCCGGGGTGGTGGGTGTATAGACCCAGGCGTTATTGCTGCCGGAGGTGCCCTGAGAGCCGGGGTTCCAGGAGCTGACCGAGTTCTTGATGAACCGGACCGAGCCGTCGCAGAAGGCGAAGTTCGCCCCGCCGGAATGGTTGCTGGCGGAGGTCATGCGGTAGTTGTAGTTCTCCCCCTTGTCCGCGTTGCGGGGGAACTTATTGGCCGGGGCGCCGGGGTTGACCGACGGTTCGGCCTGGCGGCTGTCCTTGAAGTAGTTGGGCGGGAAGAAGGTGGAGAAGGCGGTGTCGCCCCAGTCGCCTGAGATCCAGATGCAGGCGGTGTACTTGCCGTTGTCCCCGGCGTTGAGCGGAACCATGCGGCTGTGGGCGTGTTCGCCGTAGAGGATCGTGTTGCTGGTGCCGTCGGTGATGCCGGCGATCCGAATCGGCGGGAAGGCCCCGGCGAATTTGATATTGTCCGTCGTGCCGCCGCAATGGTTGAAGATGCCGTCGGATTGTCCCAACTTGGCGTCGTCCCAGCGGTAGGCGAGGGTCCCCATATTACCGGCGTAGCTGCTGTAGGTGAACGGCATGTAGGAGTCGTCCCAGCCCGAAGTGTCGTCGCCGAGGTTGGGAGCCCGCAGGCCATTCACGTCGTCGCTGGGGCACCAGAGGGTGTTCATGCCGATGCCGACGACGGTCGTGTTCGCGCCCACCCAGATCGTGAGATTCTGGTTCAACGCGTTCCAGATCGTGCCACCCTCGTAATAGGCGAGCAGAGCGACGAACGGGCCGTAGTTCTGCCGCATGGCGCTGCCGTTGTTGTTGCGGCCGTTGCTGTCTCCCATGGGGAAGCTGCCGTTGGTGCTCTCGTAATTGTGCGTGGCCAGCCCCAACTGCTTGAGGTTGTTGGTGCATTGGGCTCGGCGGGCGGCCTCGCGGGCGGCCTGCACGGCCGGCAGCAGCAGGGCGATGAGGACGGCGATGATGGCGATGACGACGAGCAGCTCGATCAGCGTGAAGCCGCGGCGAGCGCCCATCCGGGGCGAAGTGTGCATGCGATGTCCTTCTCGATAGTGATGACGAATAGGATCAGCGATCGGGAAATGCGATTTGGCGATGCGTCGGGCCGGGATCTTGGGCCGGACCGCGATCAGGGCGACTTGGCCCTGGCGGCCGCGCGCTGCTCGCGTAACTCTTTGATGCCCATGTTCATCTCCTCCTTCGAAAGCTTCTTCCCCTTGCCGGCCGACTTCTCCGGTTTACTGGCGGCCGGCTCCGAGGTCGCCGCAGATGCCGGTGCAGACGACTGCGGCGTTTCGCTGCAACCGAGCGGCACCCAGGCGAGGGCGAGGGCCGACGCCAGGGCCGCGTCCTTCCATGTACGACGGAATGCCATCGGGCTCAGGGCTCCAGGGAGAGGGAGGCGCAATGGTGACGTGCTGTGGATCTTCGACGCCCCATCGCGCCGCGAAGATGGTCGGTATGCGGTCGGTTTCCAACCCTCCATGGCGCATAAGCGGCAAGGCGGGCGGCTCGGGCCGCGTCGATCTTCTCAAGGATCAATCCAACGACGATCGAACGATTGCAGAGCAGCAGCGAGGCTCCCCCGCGAAAGGCGGTGCGGGGAGGCCGGACGAACAAGCATCCGTGAATACGGACGACGGTGATGCTAACACGCGACGCCCGGGATCCCAAATGGATTTCCGCATGGTCCAGGAAATTTCACGAGGCCCCGCCGGTCGCGTCTGGGGGGCTCGGCATGGGATGCCGGCTCCTCGGTTTTCGAAAGCGGACGACGGCTCACCCCGCCCGTCCGGGGAGGTGGCCCGTCGCCTTCGGCCCGAACCGGATGTGCAGGTTGGCGTGGCCGGCGAAGCGGTCGCCGTAGATCCCTCGCACCAACGCCCAGTCGAGCGCGATCGCCAGCAGCGAGGCCGCCACGCCCGCCGCGACCAGCCGCCCCCAGCGCACAGGGCGCATCACCTCGGGGATCGGCCCGACGCCCGCAGCCTCCGCGCCGCGCGCCGGCGAGGCCAGCAGCAGGATCAGCGCGCAGGCGACGGCGTTCGCATAGATGACGCCCTCGGTGATGAGCCGCTGGTCGGCGAACTTCACCACGGCCTTGCCGAAATTCCCCACGACGATGATCGCCAGCAACATGAGGAAGAGCGCCTGACCCCGCCCGAGCGCGTCCTCGGGGACGACGGCGAGCGGCCGGCGGTCGTGGCGGATCATCAGCGCGAACAGCGCGACCGTCGCGATCGCGAACCCCAGGTCGAACCATCCCTGTGCGGAGATGCCGTACATCATCGCGGGGACCGCCTGCACGTCGACCCAGTGGCCGACGCTCTTGCGGAAGTTCACCAGCGGGATGACCAGCAGCGTGAACGCCACCGCCAGCCGCTCCGGCCATCGCCGCGAGGCCGGGACCGCCTCGTCGGCGATCGGCGCGACCCGGCGCGACAGCCCGGCGACCGCCAGGGCCAGACCCAGGCCGTTGATGAGGCCGGTCGTCTGCTCCAGGACGCTGTGCCAGTTCGTCTCGTACCCGCTCGTCACCGCCGCGAGCTTGATCGCCGACGCGCCGGCGAAGCTGATCCCCCCCACGAAGCCGGTCACGAGCGTCGCCCTCGCGGTCTGGGGGAGGCCGGTCCGCAGCAGGTAGACCAGCAGGCCGGCGACCATCCCCGTCATCCCCGCCCAGTTGTCGCCGCGCGGGGGCGTCATGCGCAGGCCCAGGATCACCGTGAGGACCAGGAACCCGGCCCACCAGCCGACCGCCATGTGCAGGATGAGCGACGTCGCCCGGTCGACCCGCCGCCGCACGCCCGCATACGCCAGCGCCGCGACGATCGCGACCGAGACGCCCAGCCAGTCGGTGTCGTACCAGTCCAGCGAGTAGCCCATCCCGCGGAGCCACGGCTCCAGGAACCATCCCTGGAGCTGCCAGGCCGCGAACACGGCCAGCGTCGGCGGGAACAGCTCGACGAGGCGGTCGCGCCCGGCCTCCGCGGGCAGCGCCGTGCCGGCACCCCCCGGAGCGGCCCAGAGGAAGCCGATGAGGAACAGCGCGGCGAACCCGTACAGCACCGACGGCGAGTGCCCCGAATGGGTGTAGCCGATCACGATCATGTACGAGATGCTGCCGCCGAACGACCAGCCGATCGCCCCGAACAGGGCGAAGAACGGCAGCCGTCCCCACCAGTCGCGACGCCCCGAGAGCAGCACGGCCGCCATCGCCGCCAGGGCCCCGGGCATCAGCGCCCCGGACTCGTGCCCGAAGTTGCCGCGCACGCCCCAGCCCGCCGACAGCGCCATCGCCGTCAGGATCCAGAACGCCGCGCCCGGCCCGCGCCTCGCATCCGGCATCGTCGCCCCCTCGTCGCGCCCAGCGCCCTCCGCACCGTCGGGAAGGCGGGTCCAGGGTACGGCCGGCGCGGGCGTCGGGCAACGGCCCGCGTCGTCTTGCCGACGGCCCTTCCCGCCGCTACACTGATCACATGGACATATTGCCGCATCGGTTCTACGACAGGCTCGCGGACGAGGTCGCGCCGGACTTGCTGGGGATGCACCTGGTCCGGACGATCGGCGACGAGGTGAGGATCGGCCGGATCGTGGAGGCGGAGGCGTACCTGGGGCCGCCCGACCTCGCGGCGCACTCGACGAAGGGGAACACGAAGCGGACGAGCGTCATGTACGGGCCGCCGGGCTTCGCCTACGTCTACCTCATCTACGGGATGTACCACTGCCTGAACGCCGTGACGGGCCCCGGCCTGCACGCCTCGGCGGTCCTGATCCGGGCGCTGGAGCCCGTGGCGGGGCTCGTCGAGTCCGCCAGCGGCCCCGGCCGGCTCTGCCGGGCGATGGGGATCGACCTGTCCCTGTACGGCCACGACCTCTCCGGCGGCGAGCTGACGGTGGTGAAGCCCCGGGGCCGGCGCGAGAAGTTCGACATCATTCGGAGCCCGCGGGTCGGCGTCGACTACGCCAAGGAGTGGGCCGCGGAGCCGCTGCGATTCTCGATCGCCGGCAACCCGTACGTCTCCCGGCCCAGGCCCCCGGCCGTCGAAGGGGCGGCTCCCGTCGAGGGCGCGACGGGCCCTCGCCGTGGGGCCTCGAAGGGCCGCCGCCGGTCGCCTTGACAACCTCCCGCGGCGGGACGAAGCTGAGACCATGCGTATTGAACAGATCGACCTCGCCGTCGTCCGCTTGCCGCTGATCCGCCCGTTCCAGACGAGTTCCAGCCGGAAGGCGCACCTGGATCACATCCTGGTCCGCGTCGTCGCCGACGGCGTCGAGGGCTGGGGCGAGTGCGCCAGCCCGTCGGACCCGTTCTACTGCCCCGAGACGACCGAGACCTGCTGGCACGTCCTGCACGACTTCCTCGCGCCGATGACGCTGGGCAAGCCCTGGGAGAGCATCGAGGATCTCGCGGCCCTTTATAAGAAGGTGAAGGGGAACGGGTTCGCCCGCGCCGGCCTGGAGATGGCCTGCTGGGACGCCCTGGCGCGGTCCCGCGGCCTGCCGCTGCATCGGCTGCTGGGCGGGACGCGGTCGGAGGTCCTGTCGGGGGTCAGCCTGGGGATCGAGTCGGACATCGGCGCGGTGTTCGAGAACATCGACCAGTACCTCGGCGAGGGCTACCGCCGCATCAAGCTGAAGATCGCCCCGGGCTGGGACGTCGACGTCGTCCGCCGGGTCCGCGGGCGCTATCCCGACGTCGCCCTGCAAGTCGACGCGAATTCGGCCTACTCGCTGGACGACATCGACCTGCTGAAGAAGCTCGACGACTTCGACCTGCTGCTGATCGAGCAGCCGTTGGCGCACGACGACATCATCGACCACGTCAAGCTCCAGGCCGCGCTGAAGACGCCGGTCTGCCTGGACGAGAGCATCCACTCGGCCGACGACGCCCGCAAGGCGATCGAGCTGGGGGCGTGCCGCGTCATCAACATCAAGGTGAGCCGCGTGGGCGGGCCGCTGGAGGCCCGGCGGATCCACGACGTCTGCGCCGCGCGCGGCGTGCCGGTCTGGTGCGGCGGCATGCACGAGTTCGGCATCGGCCGGGCGGCGAACGTGGCCGTGGCGAGCCTCGCCGGCTTCTCGCTCCCGGGCGACGTGTCGGGGTCGGACAAGTACTATCGCGAGGACGTCGTCGAGCCTCCCATCCTGGCGACCCGGGGCGCGATCGCCGTCTTCGAGGGGTCGGGCCTGGGCGTCGAGCCGGTCCCCGACCGCATCCGCAAGAACACCCTCCGCGCCGCGACGCTCCGCGCCGGCGCCTGAACCGAGCCCGCCATGAACCCGACCGCCGTCCGAACGTTCGTCGAAGACCGGCTGGAGGACTACCTCGCCGAGCTGAAGGCGCTGGTGGAGCACGAGTCCCCCAGCGGCGACAAGCCGCGGCTCGACGCCCTGGCCGGGACGATCGCCGCGCGCTGGGCGGGGCTCGGCGGCGAGGTCGACCGCCTGGCCAACGGCGCGGGCGACCACCTCGTCGGCCGGTTCTTCGGGTCGATCGCCGAGAAGCCGGCGCTGGTGGTCGGCCACTTCGACACCGTCTGGCCCGTCGGCACGATCGACCGGCTGCCGTTCCGTCGCGAGGGGGACAGGCTGTACGGGCCGGGCGCGTACGACATGAAGGCGAGCCTGGTCCTGGTCGCGGCGGTGTTCGAAGCCTTCGCCGCGCTGGGCCTGGCGCCGAGGCGGCCGGTCACGGTCCTGTTCACGTCCGACGAGGAGGTGGGGAGCAAGACCTCGCGGGCGCTGATCGAGGACCTGGCGCGAGAGAGCCTGCACGCCCTGGTCCTGGAGCCGCCGCTGGCCGACGGCTCGCTGAAGACGGCGCGGAAGGGGGTCGGCCGGTTCGGGCTGGAGGTGCAGGGGAGGGCGGCGCACGCGGGGGTCGCGCCGGAGCAGGGGGCCAGCGCCGTCGTCGAGCTGGCCCATCAGATCCTCCGGATCCAGGCGCTCAACGACCCGGCCTCCGGGACGACGGTGAACGTCGGGACGGTGCAGGGGGGGACGACGCCGAACGTGGTCCCGGCGCACGCCATGGCCCAGGTGGACGCCCGCGCCGTGACGATCGCCGGCGCGGAGGCCCTGGAGCGGGCCATGGCCGGCCTGGCCGCGGCCACGCCCGGGACCCGCGTGACGGTCTCCGGCGGCTTCAACCGCCCGCCGATGGAGCGCACCCCGGGCGTCGCCGCGCTGTTCGAGCGGGCGAGGGCGATCGGGGCGGCGCTCGGCCTGGCGCTGGCGGAGGGCTCGACGGGCGGCGGCAGCGACGGCAACTTCACCGCGGCCGTCGGCACGCCCACCCTCGACGGCCTGGGGACGCCGGGCGGCGGGGCCCACGCCGACGACGAGCACATCCTCTACAAGGCCCTCCCCGAACGCGCGGCGCTCCTGGCCGCCCTGCTGATGGAAATCTGAACTCGTGAACCCGCGAGAGAACGCCGATATGCCGAGCCTTCGCCGAGTGCTGGAAGGGGGCGTCGTCCTGCGACGCGCCGAGACCCCCGCCGACTACCGCGCCTGCCAGGACGCCCAGCGCAAGGCGTGGGGGATCAGCGAGGACGGGTACGTCATCCCGGCGGCCACCATGGTCGGGGCCAACCTGCACGGCGGCCTGGTGCTGGGGGCGTTCGAGCCGGACGGGGCGGCGGTCGCCATGTCGTTCGGGTTCCTCGGCCGGGTGGAAGGGCGGACCTGCCTGTACTCGCAGCTCACCGGGGTCGTGCCGGGGCGGCAGTCGCTGGGGCTGGGGCGGGAGATGAAGCTGCTCCAGCGCGACTTCGCCCGCGCCGAGGGGCTGGAGACGATCGCCTGGGCCTTCGACCCGCTCCAGTCGGGCAACGCCCGGTTCAACCTCGCGAAGCTGGGGGCCCGCGTCCGCCGCTACGTCGACGACATGTACGGCCCCCGGACCGACGCCCTCAACGCGGGCGTGCCGACCGACCGCGTCATCGCCGAGTGGGACGTGGCCGTGGAGCCCGAGCCGGTCGCCGACCCCGGGGACGCCCCGAGCCTGATCGCGACCCGCGACGGCCTGCCGACGGCCGTCGCCGCACCGGCGACCGACCGCCTGTGGCTCCCCATCCCCCGCGACGTCGCCGCGCTGCGGAAGTCCCGCCCCGAGGCGGCCGAGGCCTGGCGGAAGGCCGTCCGCCAGGCGATGGCCTCCGCCTTCGCCGCGGGCTACGAGGCCGCCGGCTTCCTCCGCGACGCCGACCCCCGCTGCGGGTACATCCTCCGGAGGCGGATCACCGATTGACGGGGCGGTCGGAGGGCGGGCATGATCGAGGCGGGCGATCGCCGCGCGGCATCCCCAGGTCTTTCCACCCCACGGGCGAAGGTCATGTCCAGTCCTTCTCGAACGGCCGCGTCGTCGCGGGCCCCGGCCCCCGCATCGCCCAGGAATGGCCGTCGCAGGGGTGCCCCGATCGCGGTCGGCGTCGCCGCGGTCGCGCTGGCGGCGGCCGCGGCCTGCGCGATCCTCGCCCGCCGGCCCGCGGTCGACCCCGACCGCCTGTGGGTGGAGGCCCAGGAGGCGCTCCAGCAGAGTCGCATCGACGAGGCCGAAAGGCTCCTCGCCCTCATCTCCGAGGCCCGGCCCGCCCGGCCCGAGGACTGGCTCCTTCGGGGCCAGGTCGAGGTCGCGAGGGAGCGCCCGGACGAGGCGGTCGCGGCGCTGGCGGAGGTCCCCGATTCGGACCGTCGCGCCCCCATGGCCCGGCTGCTCGCCGGCCAGATCGAGCTGCGTCGCGATCGCGCCCGGTCGGCCGAGGCCCTGCTGCGGGAGGCGATCCGACTGGACCCCGGCATGGCCCAGGCCCGTCGCGAGCTGATCTACATCCTGGGGATGCAGCTCCGCCGCCGGGACCTGTGCGACCAGTTCGCCGCGCTGTCCCAGATCTCGACGCTCCAGTATGACAACCTGTTCCACTGGTGCCTTATGCGGAACTGCCTCTGGGAGGCCGGCGAGGTCGCCCAGACGCTCGGCCGCTACATCGAGGCCGACCCCGACGACCGCGAGTCCCGCCTGGCCCTGGCCGACAACGACCGCCGCCTCGGCCTGTACGACGAGGCCGAGGAGATCCTGGCCCCGCTCCCCGCCGACGACGTCCGCGCCCTGGCCCAGCGGGTCATGATCCTGATGGACCGCCGCGAGGAGGACCGCGCCGAGGAGCTGCTGAAGCAGGGCCCCCCCGAAGACCCCGAGCTGGCCCGGCTCCGCGGCCGGTCGGCCCTCGCCCGCCGCGACGGCCCCGAGGCCCTGCGCTACTACCGGATCGCCTACGAGCACGAGTCGGACAACCGCGATACTGTCTTCGGCCTGATCCACGCCTACGAGCTGTGCGGCCAGCCCGAGAAGGCCGCCCCCCTGCGCCGCGAGGCCGAGGCCCTGGAGGCGTTCAACTCGCTGGTCCAGCGCATGGCCACCCCCGAAGGCCGCAAGGACCCCGCCATCATCGACCAGGCCGCCCGCGCCTGCGCCCGCGCCGGCTTCATCGCCGAGGCCCGCGGCTGGCTCAATCTCGCCGTCGCCCGCGACGTTTCGGACGCCGCCGCCCAGCAGGCCCTCTTCCGCTTCAATGAGCAACATCCTCCCGCCGGCCATTGAAAATGGCCCGCGAGGGACCCGGCCCGCCTCCCGGCGGCGCGAGTCTTGCATAAGACCGACGGCGGGAGGGAGCACGATGAAGACCAAGACGACGGGCGGGGCGATGACGGGTCGCTCCGTCCTGATCATCGACGACAACGAGGACCTGGCGCTCTCGCAGGCCAGCCTCCTTCAATATTACGGCTGCCGGGTCGAGGTCGCGCACGACGGTTGGGAGGGCCTGCGCCTGGCGACCCAGCGCCCGCACGACGTCGTGTTCATCGACATCGGTCTGCCCGGGATGTCGGGCTATGAGGTGGTCAGGGCGATCCGTTCGGCCCTCGTCGACCCGCCGATCCTGCTGGCCCAGACGGCGTATGGCCAGCCCGAGGACATACGGAAGTCGCGCGAGGCCGGCTTCGACGCCCACCTGGTCAAGCCCGTGGATCCGGGCGAGATCATCCGGCACGTCCTGGACGGTCGCGAGGCCCTGGGGCGTCGCGGGCCCGAATCCGGCGAGGGCTCCCCGCCGCCGCTCCCCCCCCGGAACTTCCGCCCCCCGGCCCCGTCTTCCGACCCCGGCTCGCCCGACGCCCGCCGCTTCGCCTGACCCCCGCCGGTCCTCCTCGACCATACCCGACGAGACCTGGAGAAGCCCATCGCCGCCGACTGGGCGGCCCTATCGGACGTCGCGGCGGGCGGGCCCGTTGCCGGCGCGAGGGCTGGCCGTTAGGATCGTTCGCTCCGATCGCCCGTCCCTTCGCGAATCCTTCTCGCTCCGAAAGACCGAGGGCCGCCCATGAGCGCCGACCCCGTGGCCGCTCCGCCGACGTCGCCGTCGCCGCGGATCGTCTCGATGGACCAGTTCCGCGGCTACACCGTCGCCGGGATGTTCTTGGTGAACTTCGTGGGGGGCCTCAAGGCGCTCCCGGAGGTGATCAAGCACCACGACCACTATTTCAGCTATGCCGACACCATCATGCCGGCGTTCCTCTTCGCCGCCGGCTTCTCGTACCGCCTCTCGGTGCTGAAGCGGCTGGAGAAGGCCGGATCGGTCGGCTACGGCCGCTTCCTCTGGCGTTGCCTGGCGCTGGTGCTCATCTCCATGGTGATGTACGGGGCGGAGGACTTCGAAATCGGCAAGTGGGACGAACTGGCCGAGGTGCCCGGGAAGTTCCTGCTGGGGATCCTGAAGGCCGACCTGTGGGAGACGCTGGCGATCATCGGCGTGGCCCAGATCCTGATCATGCCGGTGATCGCGGCGAGCTTCCGCGTGCGGCTTGGGACGGCCGTCGCGTTCATGGCGGTCGCGCTGGGGATGGCTTACTCGTTCAACGTCTTCTTCATCTACGGCCTCCCGAACTGGATGGACGACCTCTGGGGGCTGTCCGGCAAGGGGGCGTGGGACGGCGGGTTCTTCGGGCCCCTGAGCTGGGCCGTCCCCATGCTGTTCGGCACGCTGGTCTACGACGTGATGGTCGCCCACTCGTCGGGGGCCGCGGCGAAGAAGCTGCTGACCTGGGGGCTCGCGCTGGCGGCGCTGGGCTACGGGCTCAACGGCCTGGCCACCTTGTACGACACGCGGCATGGGACCGTCGAGGTCGCCGGCAAGAACGTGGCGGCGTCGCCCGTGATCCCGCCGTTCTCGAACGTCTCGGGGCGGCCGATCGCGACGCTGATCCCGACGCCGCCGTTCGTTCAGCCGCCGCCGAAGGACGTGCTGCCGGTGAACTACTGGCAGATCAACAAGAAGCTGGTGAGCCTGCCGTTCATGCTGTTCTCCACCGGCTTCGCCATGGCCCTGTACGCGCTGTTCATCCCGGCGTGCGACGTCGCGGGGGCGAGGCTCGGCCTGTTCCGGACTTTGGGCCAGAACCCGCTGGCCGCGTACATCATCCACCACTACGTCGAAGGCGCGGTCCTGGCCGTGACCCCCAAGGACTCGCCGCTGTGGTACTGCCTGACCGCCCTGGCGATCTTCTACATCATCTCCTATGCGTTCGTCCGGTCCCTGGAGAAGCGTAACATTTACCTGAGACTCTGACCCCCGGCCGGCCCGGTCGCCCCCGACGGCGGCCGGGCCGGAGTGGCTTTGTTCGTGGGAAGACCGCCTCTCGATTTTGGTGTCCAAGAGTTTGCGGTAAAAGGGTTTAGGGTCGGTTTCGGCCTGGCTTCGGTCGTCATTTTCGAATGGTCCGATCGCGTCCCCAGCTTCTCCGACTGGTCTTTCGTCACGGCCGAAATTTCGGGCCGCCGTTGTAGGCTGGGTCGAGACCCAGCCCTGAGAAGGCCGCGGCTCGCTCGGGCTGGGTCTCGACCCAGCCTACGAGGCCGACCGAAAAACAGCCGTGACGCAGCACCGTTCCGCTGCGGCTCATGTCGCAAGCACCGGCGCGGACGCCTCGCATGTAAACCTCGTGAACCGTTACGGGTTGTCAAAGAACGCGGAAATCGGACTTCTCTACCCTGTAGTGCGCCATAAATCGGGCCTGGAAAATCGCCGCTGAAGAATTTCGGGCGAAAAGTCTTGCGCAGTCGCGGGTTGTGATTCTGGAAATGTTTTCGAGAGGCCGCGGAGTCAATCGCGGGGCTCGTCGAGGAACGCCAGCGCCTCGGCGACGAGGCGGTCGCGGTCGAGGTCGTGGGGGGCGAGGTGGTCGCTGCGGTCGAGGGTGACCAGGCGCTTGCGGCGGGAGCCGAGGCGATCGAGGAGCCAGGGCGCGCGCGACGGTTCGACGACGGAGTCGAGGCGGCCCTGGAGGATGAGCGTGGGGACTTCGATCGTCGGCAGGGTCGGCGCGACGGCTTCGATCAGGTCGAGGGCGGAGGCGGCGGCGGGGAGGCTGAAGGTGCGGAAGCGGTCGAGCGTCGCGAGGCGGCGGCGGGCGTCGGGGTCGCGGACGGCGGGGGGGCGGCGGGGGAGGTCGGGCGCGATCCTCGCCAGGGCGCGGACCACCGGCGCGGCGCGGAATGGGAGGCGGGCGGTGTGGCGGATCGCCAGGAACGGCGCGATCAGGACCAGTCGGTCCACGGGGCGGCGGCCCGCCAGGTGGAGGGCGATCGTCGCGCCGGTGGAGAAGCCGATCAGGACCGGGGGGGCGTCGCGGGCGAGTTCGTCGAGCCGGGCCTCGGCGGCGGCCACCCACTCGGGCCACGTCGAGGCGGGCATGACGGGGCCGGGGCCGTCGTGGCCGGGGAGCGTGAGGGCGTTGACGCGCCGGCCCGAGGCGCGGAGGGTGTCGACCAGGGGTTGAAGCTCGTAGGGGCCGCCGCCCAGGCCGTGGATGGCCAGGCAGGGCGGGTCGGCGGCGTCTGGCATCGTCCGGGGTCCTCCCGCGGACAGTCTACCGGACTTCGCGACGCCCGGCCCGGGGGCGTCGAGGGTCGAGGAAGTGGGGCCGGGGGATGTCGCTGAGGCCCAGCTCGCGGCGGGCCTGAGGGATGGCCGCTTCGAGGGCGACGGCCAGCTCGCCGGCCGACCGGTAGCGGTCGCGGGGCGAATGGGCCAGGGCGCGGAGGAGGACGGCTTCCAGGCCGGCCGGCAGGTTGGGGTCGACGGCGCGGGGGGCGCGGGGGCGGGCGTTGGCGAGCAGGGGGGCGAGGGCCGGGAGGGGGACGTTGCGGACCGGGTCGAGCCGACGGCCGAGGGTGAGGGCCTCGAACGTCGTGGCACCCATCGAGTAGACGTCGGCGAGGACCTCGTCGGCCGGGGCCTTGAGCAGCCGCTCCGGGGCCATGTACATGGGTGTGCCGGCGCCGTCGCGCATCTGATCGGCCGTGGCGTGGTCGAGGTCGCGGCCCAGGCCGAGGTCGCAGAGGAACGCGCCGAAGGGGGCGCGGCGCTCCAGCAGGATGTTGCCCGGCTTGACGTCGCGGTGGGCGACGCGGTGGGCGTGGACGCGGTGCAGGGCGCGGGCGACGCCGGCCATGACGCGGGCCATCTCCAGGTAATACGCCGGGTCGTCCAGGTCGGCGAGCGGGTGGACGGGCTCGGGGTCGTGGCCGTCTCGGCGCATCCGGCGCTCGTGGATGACGTCGAAGAGGGTGGCGGCCTCGACGTAGGGCATGGCCATGTAGAAGCAGCCGTCGGCCTCGCCGGCGTCGGCGACGCGGAGGAGGGAAGGGCCGGCGAGGCGGGCCCCGCGCTCGGCCTCGCGGCGGAACTGGGCGAGGCGGCGGGGGTTGATGGAGAGGCCGGGGTTCAGGACCTTCAGGGCCAGGAAGCCGCGGCGGGCCCCGCCGACGGCCTTCCAGACCTCGCCCTGCGCGCCTCGGCCGAGGCGGGCGATCAGGCGGTAGGGG